>CAZKWC010000034.1:8787-31258 GCA_964556425.1 uncultured Limnohabitans sp.
GAACACAACTTAAGTCTTGTTGCTTCGCTGGAATCAGTTCGTCATTGACAGGGCACACCCAATCACTATTTATTTTTAATTGATGCTGAAAAGCCGCTGTCAAATCTTGCTCTGGTTTACCTAGGCTGGCATCAAGTAAGTTAAAGTAGGCATGATTAGTAAGCGATAGCGGTGTGTCTTGATCGCATATTGCTTGGTAGCTAATTTTTAAGCTCATAGGGCCAATTAACTCATACCTAGTTTGCACTCGTAAATTACCTGGAAATCCTTGATCCAAATGCGGCGACAAAAGTTCAAAACAAATACTGCTATGAGTTTGATCTTTTACTTGCCAATAATGCTGATCAAAACCCACTTCGCCACCATGCAACAAATGTTTTTGGTGGGTCGATTTTTTTAATTGCAGTATTCCGTCTGGGCCTGTGATTTGAGCATTCGCAATTCGATTGGCCCAGCGACCCACTGTCGCACCTAAATAAACCGATCGAATAATAGGATGGTGTGGGTAAAGAGTAGCATCTTGGCAGGTGCTTAATACTTCTTGATAAGCAAGTTCTTCGTTTGGACTCAAAGTATGGCTAGTCCTATTTTTAGCTAACTTACAACTTACCCAACTAGCACCAAAGTCAGTGAGTTGAACTTTAATGCTAGTGTGTTGAGAAGAGTCAATAAAACTCAACTCAAAAACCTGAGGACTTTTTTGTTGATTGTGACTGAGGGTGGATTCGGTGTAATTGTCCATAAATAACCCAATGTATATACCCATCCCATCATTTATATTTTTTTAATCAACTATTGAATTCAGGCACTCAAACATCAACATGGTTAGCCCTTGCTAGCACCTAAGGTTAAGCCTTCAACAAATTGTTTTTGCATTAAGAAAAATAAAATAATAGGAGGGGCAGCGGCTAATAATGAACCAGCAGAAACCAATTGCCACTGCGCTACCCATTGACCATTTAAAGATTTCAAGCCACCAATTACTGGCATCGCATGATTACCCTGGATTAACACCGTAGCCCAAAAATAATCATTCCAAATAAAGGTGAAAATTAAGACGGCCAATGCAGCCAAAGCAGGTCTTATCAAAGGTAAAACCACTTGGTAATAAATTTGAAATTCAGAAGCTCCTTCTATACGCGCCGCCTCTATAAGTTCAAAAGGTAAGTCACGAATAAAATTACGCATAAAAAAAGTACAAAAACCTGTTTGAAATGCAATATGAAATAACACCAAACCCCAAATCGAATCATAAACACCTAGGTGCAAACTTAAATCTCGAACAGGTACCATTAAAATTTGAAATGGCACAAAGTTGCCACCTACAAAAATAAAGAACACCAGTAAATTGAGTTTAAAGCGATAAACTCCTAAAGCAAAACCAGCAAAACTACTTAACACCAAAGAGCCAATAACAGTGGGAATAGTGACAGCAAAACTATTTTTTATATATTGCAATATAGGTGTATTACTGACAATATCATTTAGATTATTTTGCAGACTCCATGTAGGCCAACCCCAATAATTTCCTGCTGCTAAATCGCCACCGCTACGTACGGCTGTCCATGCCACCGCAATAATAGGCAACAACCAAACTAGCAAGGAAATAGGCAATAATATTTTGTACAAATATTGCACCGGCTTACCAGTTTTTTGAATAGGGGTTGGAAACATCTCAAGCACTTTCTTTTTCTTGTTGATAAATTCTGTAAACAAAATACAAGATATAAATCAACATCACTAAAAATAAAATGGTGGCAATAGCAGTGCCATAACCCATTCGATAACCGTATTCGCTTAAGGATTTTTCATACATGTAATAGGCCAACACTCGGGACTGACCATAAGGCCCGCCCGAAGTCATAATCGAGACCATATCAAAACTTCGTAATGAACCAATAATAGTCACTACTACAGCAATAAAGGTGGCAGGACGCAATTGCGGTAAGATCACATGCCACAGCATGGACCATCCTTTGGCACCCTCTAATCTGGCTGCTTCAATTAAATCAGGTCGTAAATTATTTAAACCCGTTAAATACAAAATCATGGTGTAGGCAATTTGAGGATATAAACCTGCCACCACAATTCCATAGGTGACCCAGTCTTCATCACCTAAAATAGCAAAGCCTAAAAAGCCTATGCTTGGGTTATAAAACCAACTAAAAATTAAACCAATTACTACTTGTGAAATCACAAATGGGAAAAAGAACAATGACTTCATGGCCTTCATACCAAACACTTTTTGGTTAAGAAATAGTGCCAAAGCTAAGCCAATCGGAACGGCTAATAAAAATCCAAAAAACCAAATCACATTGTTTTTTGCAGAAAGCCAAAAATCGTTATCTGTCCATAATTCTTGGTAATTATCAAAACCAATCCATTTTTTATCGCCTAAACCATCCCAGTCATAAAAACTAATCGCAATCGATTGAAAAATTGGAGCAATCACATATACAAAAAACAAAAACATTACAGGTGCTAAAAAAAGCCATGGCGCTATTTTGCGCTGATGCTTTTTCCACCAGCTTGGCTGGCGAGCAGGTAACGGTGACGAATATGAAGACATGCCAAATTTTCCTAGAATGCTACCAATAAAATCATTGTGTCAATAAGCACTCGCATCACCTACTCATTACTCAATAGATGATGCGAGATCACTAATCCCTAATTCAATTTAGCAATTAATTATTTATTTATAAACACGTTGACGTACTGCCTCTAAGCCTTTTAAGATTTCGGCACGTTGTTCTGGTTTCACCATATAACGCTGAAAACCTTCCATACCAGCTTTTGCCATTTCTGCAGGGGCATCACGGTCATAAAACTGACCCAAACCAGATGCATTGCTCAACATTTTGAAGCCCGCTTGTAAGAAGGGGTCATCACCTACTTTAGAGCCATTATTCACTGGTAATTGCAATAAAGTAGCATTGACTTGAGTTTGTACGTCGGCTCTTGCCATATAAGCTAAGAAGCGTTTAGCATCGACTTTATTTTTAGCTTTAGCTGGAATGTGTGCAGTGTCAGTCGGTGCATCTTCAGCCATAGGCACATTATTGATTTTTGGAAACTGGAAAAATCCTAGTGTATCGTTGGTCATGCCTGCTTTCTTTAATGGGTCTACTGCAAAGTTACCCATTAAATACATGGCTGCTTCGCCTTTAACTAAAGCAGGTAAAGCATCTTGCCAATCAATACTGGCATGGTTGCTCAAATAATAACCAGGTTTCACCAATTGATCCCATTTATCAAATACAGCAGCTACACGTTTATCGGTGTAAGGCACTTTACCGCTGGTTAAATCCATGTGGAACTGATATCCATTCACACGCATATTCATGTAATCAAACCAGCCACCAGTAGGCCATAAGGCTTTGGTACCAATCGCAAACGGTGTTACACCAGCGGCTTTTAATTTGGCGCTTGATTTAATCAAGTCTTCCCAGTTAGTAGGTACTGCAATACCGTGTTTGTTAAATACTGATTTGTTGTAATACACACCCCATTGATAATAGGTATAAGGCACGCCATATTGTTTGCCATTAATGGTCATGGCACTATTGGCTGATTTTAATTTTTCTTTAAGGCCTTCTTTAGCCCATACATCAGACACATCTTCAAATAGGTTGGCGTTGACAAACGGAGCCATACGATTGCCAGCATACCAAGTCACCACATCAGGCGGATTAGCAGTTAAAAAGTTACGAATAGAAGTTTTAAAACCTTCATGGTCAAAGGTGTTGATTTTAATTTTGACGTCTGGATTTTCTTTCATAAATCCATCGGCCATTTGTTGCCAAGCTGCTTTAGGTGCTGGGTCAGAAGCATCGGTATTAATAATCAACTCGCCTGCTTGCGCAGCCATTGAGGACATTGCCAAAAGCGCAATTGCAATTGGATTTAAAACATATTTTCTCATTTTTTGTCTCCTAGGTTAATAATGACTTTGTTGATTAAAAACTTCAACCAACCGACTTACAAAACTTTCCATATTGCTACTTGCTGAGCTTGCACTTTGGCACTACCTAATAACAACTGTGCCTGCTCTTGCTCGGGTTGCCACAGCTGTGCTTGATCTGAATAATTCACCAACATTTGAAAATGCTGCTGGCCATCTTGGCTGCTCATGCGGCTTAGCCTTAAGCCCTCTGCTAATGACTGAGTTGCAATACCGTATTGATGAGTAATTTCAGAAAACAAGGTTTTCCAAGTTTCTTGCTCTAACCATGCTGCGACATAATAAGTCGTATTATTTTTTGCTACTACCAGTTTAGATTTTGCACTTTGCCAATAGGGCTTAGCTGTTAAACACTCAATATCCTCCATCCAACGTGTGACTTGATGTTGATGGTGGTTATGCATGCTTGCTGAAGCGGTACTTATATCCACTGTTATACCAGGGGGTAAAGAGCTCACCCTTTTGACTTTGACTCCCGCCAAGGCTGTTAATGGACCGGGCGGTAAAGGCTCACTAATCGATAAATTTTCTGTTTTGCTTGCAACTCTAGGAGCCATCACAATTGGAATATTGCGACTGGCTAAGTGCTGTAATTGTTGCTGTAAATTAGCACTCACATGCCACTGGGCTGGTAGCACTACCATTTGGTAAGGTGTATTTTCAAATGAGCTATCGGAGGACACAATATCTACATCTAAACCAAGACTTCTTAAGGCACTATAAATTCTAAAGACTTGCTCTATGGCGTTATAGTCTTTTCCTTGCGGTGAAAGAGCTGCCATCCACATAGAGTCGTAATCAAATAATAAAGCGACTGATGCATTAGCCACTTGGAGTGTCCCAGCACTGGTTTGGCTTTGAAAGTTTTGGATTTCTTGGCTTAATTGCGCCACTTCTACGGCACCTTGCGCCTCAGAGCTATCGGGGGCTAATAAACCCGCATGCATTTGTTCCTGTGCATAAGGGCTTTGACGCCATCTAAAATAACTCACTAACTCACAACCATGAGCAAAAGCCTGCCAAGACCATAAACGTACCATGCCATCTTTGGGAATTGGATTCCAATGTGCCCAATTCACAGGGCCTGGTTGTTGCTCCATAATCCACCATCTTTTACCTCTACACATACCCCGATATAAATCATAATGAAAACCTGGTATGTCTGGGTGTCCTACTTCTGCCCATTTCATTTTTTCCTCTTGATTGAGGAAAAACATTTGGGTAAAGCCAATTGGGTAGCTATCCAGAGTGGCAATATCTAAATCTTGCGAAACTCGATAGTGATCAAACTCGGTAAAAAAGCCCATAAAGTTGTGACTAACTGGTCGCTTGGGTGAGCCTTTTTGAATAATTGCTACTTGCTCTTGATTAAAGGCAAGCACTTGATCAGAGCTAAATCTTTTCCAATCAAGTTGATGCACTGGCAAAATTTCTGTGACCGCTTGATAAGGAGGATCAATTTCATCAAAACTAAAATAACTCTGACTCCAAAACAAATTGGCCCATGCCTTATTAAGTGCTTGTATTGTGCCGTACTTGTTTTTTAACCATTCCCTAAAGGCAATTGCTGCATCTTTAGAAAAGCTTTCAACGGTAAAATGGCAACCATATTCATTGTCGGTTTGCCATGCCACTACCGCCTCATGTTGACCATACCTATCTACAATGGCTTGGCTAATTCGCCTTGAGTGGGCTCTGTAAACTTTACTGGAAAAACAATAATGCCGTCTAGAACCAAAATGTTTGACATGACCCATTGCGTCAATTGGTAAAATGTCAGGATGTGCATCAATTAACCATTTAGGTGGTGTAGCAGTAGGTGTGCAGAGCACTACTTTTAAGCCTTGGGCGGCTAATATTTCTATGATTTGATCTAGCCATTGCCAATTCCATTGGTCCATTTGTGGCTCGATTAATGACCATGCAAACTCTGCAATTCGAACATGACTAATCCCCATCTCTGCCATTCTTTTGGCATCACTTGGCCAATAGGAAGCAGGCCATTGTTCGGGGTAATAACACACACCTAATTTCATTTTTTATACCCAGGCCTTGAGTTCATCATCTGATAGACTTCGCTCTAGGGCTTGTCCATTTTGATCAAACACATGTAATTGTTGGCTAGGAATTGACAAAGCAATTTTGTCACCTGTTTGTAGGGCTGCATGACCTGGCACTTTCACTAGGCAAGCATTGTCCATACTCAAAGCGGTACAGTTATCTAGGCCGTCAAGGTACACATGGGTAATTTCCCCCAAATGTTCTTGCCACCTTACCTGCCTTATGACACTTTGTTCTTGGTTCCCCAAGCTGCAATGCTCGGGCCGAATACCCAATGTAATTGGGGCACCTACGCTTAATGCGCCAGCCAATACACGAGCCGTTAATAACTCACCACTTGGCAATTGAGCAACTATGGCATTGTTTTGCAAACTAGCTACTTTGGCAGCTACAAAATTCATTTTTGGAGAGCCAATAAAACCAGCCACAAACTGGTTGCGTGGCCTATGGTATAAATCAAAGGGACTACCATGCTGAGCAATACTGCCGTATTTTGCTGTCGCCTCTCCTGTGTTGAGTAATAAGATTTTATCGGCCAAGGTCATCGCCTCGACCTGATCATGTGTCACATACACCGAACTAGATTGGCCAAACTCACGGTGTAGCTTGGCAATTTCAAAACGAGTTTGCACGCGTAATGCGGCATCTAAGTTAGATAAAGGCTCATCAAATAAAAACACTCCGGGTTGACGTACAATTGCCCTACCTATCGCAACCCTTTGTCTTTGACCTCCCGATAAAGCCTTTGGTTGCCTGTCTAATAAATTATCAAGCTGCAGCATAGTCGCCGCCGCCCTTACTCTTTGGTCAATTAATTTTTTATCTACTTTAGCTAATCGCATGCCAAATGACATGTTTTCATATACCGTCATATGCGGAAACAAAGCATAACTTTGGAACACCATGGCTACACCTCTGTCGGCAGAAGGTACCGTGTTCATGACCTGACCATCAATTTTTAAAGTCCCTTGGCTTAAGTCTTCAAGGCCGGCTATTAATCGGAGCAATGTCGATTTACCACAACCCGATGGTCCAACAAAAACGCAAAACTCCCCTTGCTGAATATGCAAATTGACATCTTTAATAACAAGCGGGCCTTGGTTATAAGATTTACAAATGGATTGAAGCTCTATACTGGCCATAAAAATTAGTTTTTCCAATAACTGCAACAGATAAGATGTGTTTTGATTATCTATTGATATTTATTAGCAAATATTAGCAAAAACCCTTGTATAACTCAAATTCCCAGTCTTCTTTTTTTGTACCCATGCAAAATAAATGTCTTTATTTTAATTAGCGAGGTAAATGGCTAATTAATGGCCAAACTCACAAAAAAATTCATTTTTATGAGTTTTTAAGCTGTTTTCTAGACGAATCTGTTTAAATTAAGATCATAAACCGTTAGGATAGAGAGTCAGAATAATGCTTCAATTGCTATTTCCCAGTTTTGTTCGAATGGATTTAGACAGCTATTCTGCTAATATTATTATCAAATTATCATGGTAAAAAATCCAGCATCCGACCCTAAACATCTAGCCCAGCTTCGTCAGCCAAGGCCCACCATGACGGATGTGGCCAAGATTGCAGGTGTTTCACAATCAACAGTGTCCATGGTCCTGAATAATGTCACTAGTGCCCGTTTATCTGCAGACACTCGCAGCAAGGTATTAGATGCGGCACTTAGCATTGGTTATCAGTTATCTAAATCGGCTCGCCATGATCCCGCATTTTTATTGCAATCTATGCGCTCAGAGTCTTTTGCTCATAATAAAAGCAAGCGCTTAATTGTCTATTTAGTCGATGAAATTTCTACCAGCCCCCATCCTGTGGTGAGTGTTGATGGTGCACGCGATGCCGCATGGGAGCATGATTGCATCTTAAATGTAGCCATCACCCATGGCAAACCCGAACAAGAACAAGCCATTATTGAAACCGCATTTGCCAATCCAATGTTATTAGGATTTGTTTACTCCACTATTTTTACTCGTAGTGTGCAATTGCCCGCACTGCTTTTAAATACCCCCACCGTTTTGCTTAATTGTCATGACGAAACACAAAAACGTCCTACGGTTGTGCCAGGGGAGTTGGCTGGCGGGCACACTGCCACTGATTATTTAATTGCTTGTGGCCATGAACGTATTGGCTTCATTAATGGTGAGCCTTGGATGGAAGCCGCCAAAGACAGATTAAAGGGTTATAGAAGAGCTTTAGCCACTGCCGACCTACCTTTTGACCCCAGTTTAATTCGTGAGGGAGACTGGATGAGTGGCTCTGGTTTTGATGCAACCCTCTCATTAATGGCCATGAATAAACCGCCCAGCGCGCTGTTTTGTGCCAATGACTTAATGGCGATTGGTGCGATGGAAGCACTGAAGTCACTTGGCCTGCAAGTACCTCATGATGTATCGGTAATGGGCTATGATGACCAAGAAATTTCTCGTCATACGCATCCGCCCTTGAGTACCGTTTTATTACCTAATTATGAAATGGGTCGCACCGCCATCGAAACTTTAATTTATGAAAGTAATGCCGTCCATAACACCCCTGGTAGTACACCTATTAAATCAAGGCGCATGTTAATTAAGGCCGATTGTCCTTTAGTAGAGAGGCAAAGTGTTAAAAATTTAAAAGCTTAAGTTTTAGCTCTTCCTTTTTTCTAACTTTTAATTAAAACGGGTATTTTTTTTGGCATTTAACAGAAAGATAGTATTAGTAGGTTGATTTTTTTTATTTTTATGTAAAACTTCTACTTGTTTTTCACTAACATCCTTTAGGAGTTTTTATGGCTGGCAAATTCGAATTAAAAAAATCAAAAAATGACAAGTTTTTCTTTAACTTGTTGGCAGGTAACGGACAAATTATTCTATCTAGCGAAATGTACGAAACCAAAGCAAGCGCATTAAATGGAATTGAATCAGTCAAAAAAAATGCCGCTCTAGCAGAGCGCTATAGCAAAGAAACCGGTGCAGATGGCAAAGCTTATTTCAATTTAAAAGCAGGTAACCACCAAATTATTGGCAAAAGCCAAATGTACGCAGATGAACGTGGCCGCGACAATGGCATTGAATCTTGCCAAAAAAATGGTCCAGACGGCGCATTAGACGACCAAACTGCCGCTTAATTCAACTACATGCGACTGCATGTTTAGTACTATGGGCTGATTATTTTTCTCATTTGCCTGTATGACTGTAAGAAATAAAGCCCTGTCACGACTCATTCTGACAGGGCTTTATTTTTGTTGAATAGCCCTGATTCATTCAGGAGCTTTTATGAAAATTTCAACCATCGCCTTATCATTAGGTTTAATCAACCTATTAAGCACCACTTTAATAGCACATGCACAAACGCAAAATAATAGCGTCAGTTGCAAAGCTCAGTCGGGCGCTTTAGTGAGTCCTGTAATTGAACTCTACACATCAGAGTCATGTAGTTCATGTCCACCAGCAGACAAGTGGGTGAGTAGCCTTAAAAATAAAAACCTGGTGGTGCAGGTTTTCCATGTGGATTATTGGAATCATCTTTCATGGAAAGATAGATTCTCTTCACCTGCTTACACTGCCAGACAAAGAGAAGTGGCTGCCACCAATCAATTAAATAGTATTTACACGCCACAAATCGTATTAAACGGTAAAGATTGGCCACAATGGCATAGAGGAGGCTCATTGAGCAATCAACAAAAAGCCCAGTTTTCGATTAGTCTAGAGCGTTTAGATGAACAAACCGTTTCGGTGGATGTACAAAACTTGGCATCCAACAAGCAAAACTGGACGGCTTATTGGACTGTTACAGAAAACGGTCAGACCACTCAAGTAAGGTCTGGTGAAAATGCAGGCCAATTTTTAAGCCATGATTTTATTGTGACCCAATACCAAACCCTTAAAGAACAAGAAGGTAATAAAAAATTCAATCTCAATTTAAAAACGGCGCTTGCAGGCTCACAAAAAAGCTTTAATTTTGTGATTACCCATCCACAAAATGCCCAACCACTTCAGGCCTTGAGTTTAAGTTGCAAGGTGTAAGCAAGTTACTCTGTCTTCAACTTAGGCAAAGTTGAGAGCTTTTCAAGTAATTTCACCCGAAATTGAAGCCTATTAATAGGCTTCAATCATCTTCAGAACTACCTAATGGCCTTGGCCTGCCATTTTTATCGATGGCCACATAGGTGAGCTGTGCTTCTGTTACCTTTACATATTGCCCTTGTGCCTTAAATCTTTCGGCATAAACCTCTACTTGTACCGTGACTGAAGTACGACCTAGGCGTGTAACTTCGGCAAAAAACGACAAAATATCGCCCATTTTGACGGGTTGTTTAAAAATAAACTGATTCACCGCTACAGTAGCCATTCGTCCGTTAGTATGACGAGCAGGCAATACTGCACCAGCTAAATCAACTTGTGCCATCACCCAACCACCAAAAATATCGCCATTGCCATTGGCATCGGCTGGCATTGGAATGACTTTTAAAACTAATTCCTTGTTTAAAGGTAATTGCACGGCTTCACTTGAATTTTGAGACATATTCACCATCTATTAGAACTAAAACATACAACGATTATAAAAATCAATTATTAAGAAAACTTTCTCCATTATGCGCCATTCTGCCCCAATTGCCTCAGATCCACCATCTAATAGCCCCATCACTGAACGCTCGGATTGGTCCACCCTCAAAAGATTATTCCCCTATTTGTGGCAATTTAAATGGCGTGTGATCGCTGCACTGAGCTTTATGGTAGCCGCCAAACTAGCCAATGTGAGTGTGCCATTATTGCTCAAACGCCTAGTTGACACCATGAGCCTCAAGCCAGGTGACACATTAGCGGTACTAGTTGTGCCTTTAGGCTTGTTGGTAGCTTATGGACTTTTACGACTTTCTACTTCTATATTCACCGAGCTGCGTGAATGGATTTTTTCAAAAGCAGCTGAAGGCGCCTCTAGGCGCATTTCACTTGAAGTTTTTAGGCATCTTAATAATTTAAGCCTACGGTTTCATTTAGAACGCCAAACCGGTGGTATGACCCGTGACATAGAACGCGGTACCAGAGCGGTTCAGTCCTTAATTTCCTATTCGCTCTATAGCATTGTGCCCACTCTTATTGAGGTCACTTTAGTCTTAACATTTTTAGCGGTTAAATTTGATGTTTGGTTTGCCTTTATTACCATTATTGCATTGGTTTTTTATGTGACTTTTACTGTGGTGGTAACCGAGTGGCGCACCAAGTTTCGCAAAGAAATGAATGAACTCGACTCTCGTTCACATAGCCGAGCCATTGATGCCCTCATCAATTATGAGACGGTTAAATATTTTAATAATGAAGAATTTGAAGCCAAGCGCTATGAAGAAAACTTAAAGGCTTATGGCAAAGCAGCCATGAAAAGTCAAAGCACTTTAAGCATTTTAAATACTGGCCAGCAAGTTATTATTGCACTCAGTTTAGTGGCTATGTTGTGGCGCGCCACACAAGGTGTGGTCGATGGTCGAATGACGCTTGGTGACTTGGTCATGATTAATGCATTTATGATTCAGCTTTATATTCCACTCGGATTTTTAGGTGTGCTTTACCGCGAAATTAAACAAAGCTTGTTAGATTTAGACAAGATGTTTACCCTACTAGAAAAAGAACGCGAAATCGCCGATCCAGAAGACGCAAAGCTGTTAAAAGTAAGCTCAGAACCCACAGTTGAATTTAAAAACGTGAGTTTTGCTTATCACGATAATCGGCCTATTTTGCAAGATGTTAGCTTTGTGATTCCAGGCGGAAAAACAGTGGCTGTAGTGGGGCCCTCGGGCGCTGGAAAATCGACTCTTTCTCGATTGCTCTATCGTTTTTATGATGTTAAAAAAGGCCAAATTTTAATTGATGGCCAAAATATTCAACAAGTCACACAAGACTCTTTAAGAAAGAGTATTGGCATTGTTCCGCAAGACACTGTTTTATTTAACGACACGGTTGCCTACAACATTGCCTATGGAAAACCGGGGGTCGATCAAAATGAAATCGAAGAAGCCGCTAAAGCAGCACGTATTCATGATTTTATTAGCCACACCCCAGAAGGTTATGCCACCAAAGTAGGTGAGCGTGGCTTGAAATTATCGGGCGGCGAAAAACAAAGGGTAGCAATTGCCCGTACCTTATTAAAAAATCCGCCTATTATGATTTTTGATGAGGCCACATCGGCACTTGATTCCGCTAATGAAAAGGCCATTCAAGCTGAACTACAAAATGTATCGGCTAACAAAACCACCTTAATCATTGCGCACCGTTTATCTACCGTTATTGATGCGCATGAAATTTTAGTCATGCAAGCAGGGCAAATTGCCGAACGAGGTTCTCACTCACAGTTATTAGCCCTTAATGGTGTTTATGCACAAATGTGGGCTATGCAACAAAACAGTGATGCAATCACTAACGAAAGTAAAACTGAGGATTAAAAAAGCGACCAAAAAAGCCTAACTTTCAAATGAGTTCGTAGGGCTTATTTTCGCTCTTGCATTTGCTCCGTCAGCCGCTCAAAGACTTGCCAAAAGGCCAAGTCTTGAGTGGTGGCAAAATTAATACGCATCAAAGTAGAGGGCACTCGGTTGGCATGAAACAAAGCGCCTGGTGCTAATAAATACCCTTCATCTAACATACGTTGCGATAAGGCGTCAGTATCGACTCCAGTGTCTACCCAACCAAACAAACCAGCAGGTTCTGCCTTGAACTCACATCCATGGGCCAGCGCCAGCTGTGTACTTCTATTTCTGGCAGCCGACAACTGAGTTCTTATTCTTTCGGTATGACGTCTTAACTGACCTTGCTCTATACAATATGCTAAAGCTTTCTCTAGCAAACTAGGCGTAGTTAAAGTCGATAACATTTTAGTCTCTAAAAAACGCTCGGTTAAATGAGCGGGTGAGACCAAAAAACCAACCCGCCAATTAGGCGCTAAAATTTTGGCAAAACCACCCACATAAATAGTTTGTTGCAAGGCATCTAGAGCACATAAACGGGTCGCATGTTCATTGGCCAAAGGGCTATAGGTATCATCTTCAACAATATAAAACTGTTTCTCTCTGGCAAGGGTTAATAGGGAATGTGCACTAGAAGGTGTTAGGCAATAACCAGTCGGATTATGCAAAACGCTTAAGCTCACAAATAGTTTGGGATGATGCTGCTCACAATACTGCTTCATGATTTCCAAATCAGGACCCATAGGACCTCTTGGTACAGGCAATATCTTCATTCCCATAGAAGCCAAACGGGCATATTCAATCGCCCAACCAGGCTCCTCTACCATCACGGCATCACCCGCCCTCAGCAAGGTGCGACTCACAATATCTAAGGCATGAGTAGCACCAATCGTGGTAATAATTTGATCGGCTTCAGCATGGATTTGATGCAGCTGCAATTTACCCGACAAAGCCCGTCTTAAACCCATATCGCCATGGGGCTCTCCATATTCATAAGAAAAGCTGGCCACTCCTTTACTCATTACATGACGCACCGATGATGCCAAAAAATGATTATCCAACCAAGCTGGTGGTAAAACACCCATACCTGGTTGTGGTTTGTCGCTAATTCTGTGAAACATTCCTCTGACCAAAGCACCCGCATTTAATGGCGCTTGATGATGTCGAGCCACAGCAGCGCCAGAACTTGAATCAGTTGAGTGGGAGTTACCGGTGCTAGCAGGTGATATCGCTTCATTTTTAAGCACTTCTCTAACAAAAAATCCTCGGTTTTTTCTAGCCTCTATCCAACCTTGGGCCTGTAACCTATCGTAGGCGGCCACTACTGTAGAGGGGCTGAGTTGATGCTGCTGGGCACATTGCCTCACCGAAGGTAATTTGCTACCAGGAGACAATAGATGCGATTGAATGCGACTGGCAATTAATTGAACTAATTGTTCGGTCAAAGATACCGATGAGGCTTTTACTAACATATGTCCAACATGATTCATGTGTAATGCTAAGAACAGCCATACAGTTTCTAAAGTGAGTGGCTAAACTGTATGGGTGATGTATGGTTTTATCACGTACATTATGCAATATATAAAATAATTTTGTTCTTAACCACCCTTTTTTAATTAGCTTAAAGCTCCCTACTTATGACTGCTGCCGAATTCTCTGCACTTATGTTGGTCGCCACTGCCACTAGTTTTACACCAGGGCCCAATACCACTTTATCTACCGCATTGGCAGCCAATAGAGGTTTAAAAGCGAGTCTGCATTATGTGTTAGCTGTACCGGTTGGCTGGGGTTTGTTGTTTACACTTTGTGCTTTTGGTGTCGGCAATATCGTGACCCAAATCCCTGCACTGGCCTATGCGGTTAAATATTTTGGCATTGCTTATTTAATCTGGCTAGCTAGTAAATTGTGGAAAAGTGGGCAATTGAGCTCGGCCAATGAAAGCCAACTAGATGTGACGTTTTTTCAGGGTATTTTGTTGCAGTTTTTAAATATCAAAGCATGGATGCTTGCTTTAACAGTGGCTTCTGGTTGGTTGGCTGGGCAAGCCGATTTTTATGCTCGTTATTTTATGATTTTGCCCTTAATGTTAGGTTTTGCTTTTTTTAGCAATTTACTTTATGCCAGTGTGGGCTCACTTTTAAGAGAATGGTTAAAAAAAGGCCAACGTTTATTAATGTTTAATCGTGGTATGGCTTGTATTCTTTTCCTTACCAGCCTGTGGCTCATTAGCTTTCCCGTTCAACAAGGACATTCATGAAACCTCAACAAAAACAGCAATGGGGAATGTTATTGGGTATTCTGGGGGTCATTATTTTTGCAGCCACTTTACCCATGACCCGACTCGCCACCGGTTTTGGAAGTAGCCCTCAACTGTCCGCTGGTTTCATCACTTTTGGCAGGGCCAGTGTAGCGGGCATTTTGTCAGTGCTTTATTTGCTTTTGACTCGTAGTACTTGGTTAAAACCTAAGCATATTACCCCTTTATTGATTGCTGCCTGTGGCAATGTTTTAGGTTATTCATTTTTCCTAAGTATGGCTTTAAGGCAGGTAGAAGCATCACATGCCGCCGTGGTCGTAGGAATTTTGCCTTTAGCAACCGCTACAATTGCTAGTTGGATATTGCATCAAAGACCCAGCCTAGGATTTTGGTTATGTTCGATTTTGGGTTGCAGCCTAGTGGTCATTTTTTTATGGATAAAAGGGGGTAGCCAATCTTGGTTGCCACAATTGGCCGATTTGTATTTATTAATGGCGGTTTTGTGTGCCGCAACTGGTTATGTTTTTGGTGCAAAAGTAACCCCCGACCTAGGTGCTGAACGTGTTATTTGTTGGATGTTGGTATTGACTTTGCCCATTTGCTTACCCATGGCAATTTATTATTGGCCCAGCACTACAATTCGTGCTGCCAGTTGGTGGGGCTTTACCTATGTTTCATTATTTAGCATGTGGATTGGATTTTTTGCTTGGTACCGAGGGCTAGATTGGGGTGGTACGGTAAGAGTGAGTCAAAGCCTTTTACTACAACCATTTTTCTCTATGCTTTTTGCCACCTTTTTACTCAATGAAGTCTTAGACTCCCTCACACTAGGTTTTGCATTTGCTGTTATTTTGACGGTATTTATAGGTCGGAAAATGCCCATTCGACAAGCCACTTAATTCCAATTTATTGGGCTATTTTCATTTTTGTTTTACTTATTTATTTCAATCGATTCATCAAGGAGTTTTTAAAATGTCCCGCACTCAAAACCCATGGCAACTCGCTAAACGCACAGAGGCGATGAATCCATCTGTTATTCGTGAAATTTTAAAAGTCACAGAAAAACCAGGCATTATTAGTTTTGCAGGCGGCCTACCCTCTACCAAAACTTTTGCTATTGATGCATTTGCTAAAGCTTGCCAAGAAGTTTTAAAAGGCCAAGGCGATGCCTTTGCACAAGCTTCATTGCAATATGCTGCCAGCGAGGGTTACGCCCCCTTGCGCGAAATGGTCGCCGATATGCTACCTTGGAATGTCGATCCAGCCCAAGTCATTATTACCACCGGCTCACAACAAGGTCTTGATTTAGTCTCTAAAGTCTTAATTGACCAAGGCAGTAAAGTAGCAGTTGAAACCCCCACCTATTTAGGCGCACTACAAGCCTTTACGCCAATGGAGCCTGAGTTTGTAGGCATTGCATCCGATGCAGAAGGCATTGATGCAAACGATTTGCGCACAAAGGGAAAAGATGCTCGCTTTTTGTATATTTTGCCTAATTTCCAAAATCCAACTGGTCGCACCTTACACGAAAAACGTCGTCAAGAAGTAGCTGACGTAGCAGCAGAAATTGGCTTACCGCTCATTGAGGACAATCCTTATGGCGAGTTATGGTTTGATCAAGCACCACCGGCCACCCTTACAAGCCGCCTACCTGAACAATCTATTTATTTAGGCTCATTTTCTAAAATTTTAGCCCCAGGTTTACGCATGGGCTTTATGGTTGCACCGCCTGCCGTTCACTCCAAATTATTACAAGCCAAACAAGCTGCCGACTTGCATAGCCCAGGCTTTAATCAAAGAGTGATTGTAGAAGTCATGAAAAACGGCTTTTTAGATCGACACATTCCAGAAATTCGTGCCCTATACAAACATCAACGTGATGTGATGTTAGCCGCACTCAGCAAAGAAATGCCCGCAGGTGTAGAGTGGAATCAACCAGAAGGTGGTATGTTTTTGTGGGTGAAATTACCCACCGTAAATGGTAAAACCATGAGTGCGGTAGAACTACTACCAGTAGCGGTAGAGCACAATGTCGCCTTTGTTCCAGGTGCACCTTTCTATAGCCATAACCCAGACCCTGCTACCTTGCGTTTATCATTTGTAACGGCTTCAGAAGAGCAAATTAATACAGGTATTGCTTTGTTGGCCAAAGCCATTGCACAACACGCATCTACTATGTAATTTTTGAAAAACAGATGCTTGCAATTTTTTAACGACGCATATTGTCGTATCAATTCAATGCAAGCATCTTTTTATTTCAATTGACATTCAAGCCCCATTTTTCAAAACTCCAACTTTAATTGATTCATCTATGAAACGTGCTTTTTCTCAAGTGGATGTCTTCACCAATAAAGCTTACCTAGGCAACCCTTTAGCAGTAGTGGCTGATGGAAGTGGGCTCAGCACCGAAAAAATGCAAAATTTTGCACGCTGGACTAATCTTTCTGAAACTACTTTTTTATTACCGCCGTCCCACCCAGAGGCCGATTACCAAGTGCGCATTTTTACGCCAGGCGGAGAGCTACCGTTTGCAGGTCATCCCACTTTAGGTTCATGTTTTGTATTTTTAAACAATGGCGGTAAAAGCAAAAACTCAGAATTTGTAGTGCAACAATCGGCAGTGGGTTTAGTGAAAGTTACCCAACAGGGTACTCAATTGGCTTTTGCCGCGCCCGCATTAAACAGGCAAGATTTAAGCGCTACACAAATCGAACAATTAGCCCAAGCTTTAGGCATTAATAGCCAAGATATTGTGCATGCTCAATTGCTCAATAATGGCCCCACTTGGATGAGTTGCTGGTTAAAAAATACCGCCACTGTTTTAGCTTTAAAACCCAACTCCAAAGACTTGCTTGAATTAAGTTTTATGGTGGGAGTAGCAGCCGCTTACCGCCCAGAAGAAAAAGCACAAATTGCAGGCAATCCCGACATCGAGGTAAGAGCCTTTACTCCAATAGATGGCCTACTAGAAGACCCAGTCACTGGCAGTTTAAATGCCAGTTTGGCGCAATGGTTAATAGCCGAAAAAATCTTACCTAAGCAGTACGTAGCACAACAAGGCACTTGTATGCAACGCAAGGGTAGAGTTGAACTTAGACAAGATTCAAGCGGTCAAGTTTGGGTGGGTGGAGAAGTTCAATTGTGCATAAACGGTGAAGTTGAACTAGAATAAGCACTTCATAGGAGGCAGTATGGCAAGAGTCAGTACTTATCTTAATTTTCCTGGTACCACTGAACAAGCATTTTTATTTTATAAAAGTATTTTTGGTGGCGAATTTATTGGTCGGGTTGCTCGCTTTAAAGATGCTCCTGCTGACCCCAACTGCCCCTTATCAGAAGCCGAACTTAATAAGGTGCTTCATATTGAAATAGCTATTTTAGGCGGTCATATTTTAATGGGCACAGACGCCCCCGATACCATTGGCATGAATGGTGGTGCACGTCCTAAAAGCTACCTTAATTTAGAGCCCGACTCGAAAGAAGAGGCAGACCGTTTATTTCATGCACTAGCACTTAACGCCACCATTGAAATGCCAATTCAAGCTATGTTTTGGGGCGCTTATTATGGCTGCCTGATTGATCAATTTGGCGTTGGATGGATGGTCAACTACGCCCCAATTAACGCTAACTCTAACGCTACTCAATAGTTTTCAACTGATTTTTCATCCATTGTTCAATAATGGAGTGAAGTTGTTGCAAGCCATCTGTTAATGCTGCTGGGCCTGGCTGCAAAATATAGCTTGATTTCACTTCAAACAATTGTTGATTTTTAACTGCTGCCACTTCTTGCCAACCTTGCCTTGCCGCTACATGATCGGGCCTAAATTTTTTGCCACACCAAGAACCAATAATAATATCTGGGTTACGATCAATAATGGTTTGGCTATTGGCAATTATTCGGTTTTTACCTAAAGGCTCTTTGGCAAGTTCAGGAAAACAATCATCGCCACCGGCAATACCTAATAGCTCTGATACCCAAGCAATTGCACTAATGTGCGGTACATCCCACTCTTCAAAAAATACCTTTGGCCGTTTGGCGCCAGCATCTGTTAAAGCTTGTACTTGATTTTTTATATTTTGTATTTGAGATTGCATTTGGGCAATTTTTTGCAAACCCAAAGTCTCTTGCCCCACCATAGCAGCCACCTGATACAACATAGAAAAAATCTCTGCCACACTACGCTGATTAAACACGGTAACCTGTATGCCTTGTCTAATTAAAGCAGCTGCAATATCGGCCTGCAAATCTGAAAAACCAAAAACACAGTCAGGTTGTAAATCTAAAATTTTGTCAATTTTGGCACTGGTAAAGGCACTCACTTTGGGTTTTTCCTGCCTTGCTCTAGATGGGCGTACGGTGTAACCCGAAATACCGACAATTTTATGCTCTTGGCCTAACTCATATAACCACTCGGTGGTTTCTTCGGTTAAACAAACAATGCGCTGTGGGCCTAATGACATATTCATGATGTGATGGGATAAGTAGAAGAAGTGTTAGAAGCAAAAATTACTAGTCAACGATTGGTTTTTAACCTTTGCAACTCTAAATAAAACAAAGCCAAAATACCCATTAGAGTGGCCATCCAAATAGCAGAAATTCGAATACCAATAGCCGCCATAGAACCCAATATCAAAGGTACGCCATAAACGGCCAACAAACTAATTAACACCGCCTCCACCGAGCCTACACCGCCAGGTAACATAGAAGCAGCACCTGCCAACATTGCCAACGGATAAGCGCCTAATGCTTGTATCAATGGCATTTGAATTTGCAGTTGACTCAATAAATAAACAAAGGACAAAGCACTGAGTAGCCAAGCTAAAATTCCTACTAACATGGCCACCATACAATCGGTTTTATTCAACCAAACTTTTGCGCCCATTAAGCCATTTTTTAATGTGTGAATTAAATGACTTATCCTATTAAAATTCCATTTTTTTAATTGAAGTTCAATCTGTTCAAGTAGCTGTGGCTTAAAAGCCATCCATAGTACTAAAGCCAAAAATACCAATACAAAGCCCAATAAGAATATAAATATATCAGAGCGACCTACATACAAACTAGCTAATACCAGCACCGACATTAAATCAAATGCCCGCTCAAATACAAAAGCAGAGATCACCACATGTGCAGGCACACCTAATGGTAGGTAATATCTAATTCGAATAAGTTCACCTACTTTACCTGGTGAGGCCGTTAAAGCATAGCCCGACATATAAGCCAATATACTGGCTTTAATGGGTACTGAATAACTTGCTTTGGTCAGTAAATAATGCCACCTTAAAAACCGCAATGTATAAATTAAAAAGGTTAACCCCATTAAAACTGGCAAGCTATGCCACAGCTGCATAAGCGCGGCATAGGTTTGCGTTTGCTCATCGGATTGTAAAAAAAACAAAGCACCAATATAAAGACAACTGAGTATTAAAAACCCTATTAGCGCTTGTTTTATTTTCATTGTTTTGTTGCTTATGCCAAAGATCGAATCAGTGATTCTAACTTGACTATATCGGCATTAAACGCACGAATGCCTTCAGCAAGTTTTTCAACTCCCATGGCATCTTCGTTAAAGGCTAATCTAAATTGAGCCTCGGTGTATTTCACTTCTGTAATAGCTTGGCCTTGAGCTGCTTTTGCGTCTAGTGCTAAATGCAATGCTTCATTCGACTGGGCTAATTGTGTTAAAAGTTCGGGGCTAATGGTTAATAAATCACAACCAGCTAAAGCCGTAATCTGACCCACATTTCTAAAGCTAGCGCCCATTACTTCGGTAGCAATTCCAAAACGTTTGTAGTAGTTAAAAATTTTAGTCACTGACTTAACACCAGGGTCATTGCTATTAGCATTATCAGCCTCTACCCAAGCGGCTCCTGCTTGCTTTTTATACCAGTCGTAGATACGACCTACAAACGGAGAAATCAATTGCACTTTGGCTTGCCCACAAGCCACTGCTTGGCAAAACGAAAATAACAAAGTTAAATTGGTGTGAATACCTTCTTTTTCTAACTGCGCAGCCGCTTGAATACCTTCCCAAGTGGCAGCAATTTTAATTAAGATGCGGTCGCTGGCAATTCCTTTGGCTTGATACAAAGCCATAATTCTTTTGGCTCTCGCCACTGTGGCTGCCGTATCAAAACTCAAACGAGAGTCCACCTCTGTGGATACACGACCCGGTACATTTTTTAAAATTTCTGTACCAAATCGTACCAATAAATGATCGACGATTTCATCAATTACCAGCCCGTTACACTGCGCTACTGTTTCTTGCAGTAATGGTAAATATTCTGGCTTTTGTACGCTCTTTAAAATAAGTGATGGGTTGGTAGTGGCATCTTTGGGTTGAAACTGTGCAATTTGCAAAAAGTCTCCGGTATCAGCTACCACGGTAGTGAATTGTTTTAAAGCGTCTAATTGGTTCATAAGGCATTTTTAAATGAAGAACAAAACCTTGCAATCAACAAGGCAAGCCTCTCATTTTAGAACGAATTAAACACCTACAAGTTACACGGTTACCACTAACTTTCCAAAGAAGGCTTTTTCTTTAAAATCTTTTTGCGCCTGCACCAATTGAGCCAATGGATAAGCCTTTGCTAATAAAGGTTTTAACTGCCCATTTTCTATGTATTGCACTATAGCTTGTGCATGTTTTGCACTGCCCATAGTAGCACCTAAAATACTTAAATGTTTTAAATAAACCTTACGCCAATCAAGCGTGACTATGGGTCCTGCAATAGCACCCGCTGTTACATAACGTCCTCCCACCGCCAAACATTCTAATAAAGCGGGTACCTGAGAGCCAGCCACAATATCGGCAACCACCGTCACTGTAAGGCCAGGAAACTTCGCCTTTATTAATTCTGGGGTGGCCATTTCATCGCGATATAAAACACCCGCCACTCCTAAGTCTAATAAAGGCTGCTCTTTGCCCTTACCCACTTGAACAATGACCTGAGCACCTCGAATTAAGGCCAATTGCACCAAGGCAGAGCCCACACCGCCTGATGCCCCTGTTACCAACACCACATCTTGTGAGTTGACTTGTGCCTTATCCAACATATGCTCGGCAGTTTGATAAGCAATCATAAAAGTGGCAAGCTCGGCATCGGAATAGGGGCTGTTAATGAGTAATGCATTGCTGCTAGGCACCACCATATACTGCGCAAATCCGCCATCATGCTCGCTGCCTACATAAGTGGCATCAAATAAAGGTTGAGCTGTGTGGGCATAAATACTAGGGTTGACTATGACTCTTTGGCCTATTCTGGCGCTATCTACCGCTTGGCCTACTGCCACAATATGCCCCACTGCGTCGGCCCCTTGAATACGCGGAAAGCTAAACCCACCCCCTTGCCAACCAGCCTCTTCAGAAGCACCATAAGCCCCTTCACGAGTCCAAATGTCGGTATTATTAATGCCGCATGCCGACACCTTTATTAACACCTCGTGGGCTTGCGCTGTTGGCACAGGCACATTGTCCCGTAACTCTAATTTGTCATAAGAACCAAATCCTGTTAAGACATAAGCTTGCATTTGGGTGGGAATCATAAGAGGCTTTCAAGGCTGGAGATAAAGCCCATTTTATCGATCTAATTGATTCAATATGACGCTTAAACGACGTGGGCTTAATGTTTAAGTCAAAACTAACTTCGTTTTTGCAAATCCATCCATTGCCTACCTTTTGAAGTAAGTTGATACTTTTGCAGTCGACTTTGTGGTTTGTTGGGGATGGTCATTTCAAT
>CAZKWC010000035.1:0-27423 GCA_964556425.1 uncultured Limnohabitans sp.
AAACACAGAAAAATCAGCCACCACTTGATCGGGTTGGCTTTTTTCTATGGGTTCGCCATGGTTGTAACCATAGGGCAAGGCCCATACCGCTACATTGGCATTGCGGGCAGTTAATACATCGGTCACCGAGTCACCGACAAAAAGTGTTTTTGCTTCAGCCACTTGGTAATGTTGCCTACAGTAATGAATGGCATAGGGGTCTGGCTTTTTTTGTGCAAAGGTATCGCCGCCAATTACTAACTCAAAATAATGCAATAAATTGTGTTGAGCCAAAGCCAAATCGGCTAAATGTTTCACCTTGTTAGTTACCACTGCCAAATGTTTGCCGTCTTGTTGGAGTTGATCAAGGGCTTGGCGTACATACGGATATAACTGACTATTTTTTCCAGAATACAGCTCGTAAGCCGCCATAAAAGCGGCAAAACCGGTTTGAAATTGTGCTGTAGTTAACGGGGTTTTATCGGCTGTTTGCATAATGGCAAATTGGCTGGCAATTGTAAATAAATGCTCTGCGCCTTGGCCTACCCAATCTCTTATTTGATGAGGCTCTACCAAAGGCAATGCCAAGGCTTGTAAGCCTGCATTCACCGATTGGCTAATTTCTAAAACGGTATCTAATAAAGTACCATCAAGGTCAAAAATAATCAGATCAAAATCTTGTAAGGACATAAATAAAAAAGTAATTTTTAAACAGCTACTATTGCTAAATATCAAGCGACTGTTAGGAGTTGAGCAAAAGGCTATTCAGCTGAATTAATAAAAAAACAGTCTGCCATTGCGCTTAGCAATCAAGGCATGACTGAAGATATTAAAAGATACTAAAAAATGCTAAAGGAGGTTGATGAGAGTGCTTACTTCACTAACACTCCACTAGCACTTAACAATCATTTAGTTAGGCCACTTCATGACCAGTAGAAGCGGTCCAAATCTCATACCAGTCTTGATTACTTAATGTGATGCTCAAGGCAGCCACAGCCTCTGTAATGGCTGCAAAACGTTGGCTTCCTAAAATAATTTGTGGATGGCTTGGGTGTTTTAATATCCATGCATAAACCAAGGTCGTCACACTGATATTTTTTTCTTGTGCCAGTCTTTGCAAAACCGCTACCACTTCTTGCTCGCGTTGGTTTTCTGGCTTGAATAATCTTCCACCCGCCAATGCAGACCAAATCATAGGAGGGGCTTTTAGTTTTTGTGCTTGGTCGAGTGTGCCATCAGTGAGTGGGGTTAAACACAAAGGTGAAAATTCAATTTGATTGGTAACCAAAGGAATATATTGGTTGAGCAAATCAAACTGGCTGGTCGAAAAATTAGACACACCAAAATTTAAAACTTTGCCCTGCGCTTTTAAATCTAAAAACACTTGAGCCAAAGCCTGTGCATCCATTAAAACATCGGGGCGATGAATTAATAATAAATCAAGGTGATCGGTGTGAAGTGCTTTTAACGAGTTGTGTACAGATGCCATGACATGCTCGGCACTGGTATCGTAATGTTTGATTCGATTTTCTGGTCGATTGTTGGATACCAATCGAATACCACATTTATCTACAATTTTAATTTTTTGACGCAGGCTAGGGTCTAGCGCCAAGGCCTCGCCGACCAAACCATCTACCAAATAATCGCCATATAAATCGGCTAAATCAAAACTGTGTACCCCTTGCTCTAGGCATTGGTGCATCCAAGTTAACCGCTGCTGCGCTGACATCTCCCATTGGGCCATACGCCATGTTCCAGCCAAAATAGTTGATAAACCAATATCACGAGAGTTCATTTGTACACTCCTAAAAAAATAGTTCCTAATAAGGAACTATTTTGGGGATTAATCTTTTGGTAGCCGCTTGAATTTTAATTCTACGGCAAATAGGTTCATGCTAAAAGAGAAAGCTAAAGGTAAACCTCTTGCCTTCAACCTCTAGCCTTACACATTTACACTCGAATGCCAGTTGCTTTATCAAACCAACTAATTTGGCTTTCGTCTGCCACTAAACCAACTGTGTCGCCTGGCTTTACTTGACTGCCTGGTGCCACTCTAACGGTAATGTCACCTGCGGCAGTTTTCACTACCAAATAGGTGTCTGCACCGGTTGGTTCGACAATATTGACCTGTCCACGCCAAGCCGATTGGTCGTTTAAAGTAATGTGCTCGCTGCGCAGGCCTAATAATAAATCGGCACTAGAGGCTGGGGCTGTAACAGGCAAACTAGCACCCGCCACGACAAACTCTGAACCATTGGTTTTACCTTCAATTAAGTTCATGGTGGGAGAGCCCATAAAGGTGGCTACATAGGTATTAGCTGGGCGACGATAAATGTCGTCTGGTGTGCCTAATTGTTGCACCACGCCACCCTTCATTACCGCAATACGGCTACCCAAGGTCATGGCCTCAATTTGATCATGGGTTACATAGACACTGGTAATACCACTGGCTTGATGCAAACGCTTGATTTCTGCACGCATTTCGACGCGTAATTTTGCATCTAAGTTAGACAGGGGTTCATCGAATAAAAACAACTGTGGTTGGCGAGCTAAAGCGCGACCCATGGCCACACGTTGGCGTTGACCGCCAGACAATTGTGCAGGACGACGATCTAATAAATGCTCAATTTGCAGCATAGCAGCGACTTCTTGAATACGCTCTTGACGCTGCGCTTTTGGAACTTTGCGCATTTCAAGAGCGAAGCCAATATTCTCTGCCACACTCATGGTGGGGTACAAAGCATAACTTTGGAACACCATGGCAATATCGCGCTGGGCTGGGGCAACGCCTACTACGTTGCGATCCGCAATTTTGACTTCGCCTTCGCTAGGCTCTTCTAGGCCAGCAATAATATTAAGCAAAGTGGACTTACCGCAACCCGATGCGCCCACTAAAATTAAGAATTCTCCGGGGGCCACTTCAATATCAATTTTTTTCAAAACTTCTACTGCTTTGTCGCCTTTACCGAATACTTTACGAATACCGTTGATGTGTAATGCAGATGCCATCATTAATTCCTCATTAACCCTTCACCGCACCAGCGGTAAGACCTTTAACAAAATATTGTCCAGCCAAGACATATACCAACAAGGTTGGTAAGCCTGCAATAATTGCAGCAGCCATATCGATGTTGTAGTTTTTAACGCTACTAGTGGTGTTCACCATATTATTAAGACCCACTGTGACTGGTTTGCTATCAGCACCGCTGAAAGCCACACCAAACAAAAAGTCGTTCCAAATATTGGTAAATTGCCAAATTAAGGTAACCATTAAAATGGGCGTGGACATTGGCACTACCACTCTGAAAAAGATTTTCCAAAAGCCTGCGCCATCAATGCGCGCTGCATTGACTAATTCTTTAGGAATAGCGGCATAGTAGTTACGGAAGAATAAAGTAGTGCCTGCCAGACCAGCTAAACAATGCACCAAAATTAATCCATAAATAGAGCTCGATAAGCCTAAATAACCTAAGATTTGTGACATTGGTAATAACACCACTTGGAATGGCATAAACACACCAAACAGCATAAAACCAAACAAAACTTCACTACCTCTAAAGCGCCACATGCTTAAAACATAACCGTTGATTGCGCCCCATAAAGTAGAGATTAAAACTGCCGGAACCACCATGACAATCGAGTTCATGAAGAAAGGTTTTAAGCCTCGGCAATCGGTACCTGTACAGGCCTCTGACCAAGCATTGGTCCAAGCATCAAAACTGATACTAGTGGGCAAGCTCATTAAGTTACCCGTTCTAATTTGTTCTGCATCTTTAAAAGAAGTAATAAGCATTACCACCATAGGAGCCAAGAACAGCATAGCAGCCACCAACAAGGTGGTATATATAAGCGTACGAGCTAAAAATTTTGCATTCATATGAGTCTATTTTCTTTGCAGCAAAAGTAATGATTAGTGTTCATGTGCTTTAGCACGTAATTCACTGTACAAATAAGGCACCACAATTGCCGCCACTGTGGCGAGCATCATGGTGGCACTAGCTGCGCCTAAACCAATTTGACCGCGGTTAAAACTCATCACATACATAAAGGTAGCAGGTACATCAGTTGAGTAACCAGGACCACCGCCCGTTAAAGCCATGACCAAGTCAAAACTCTTAATGGACAAATGTGAGAGCACCATAATAGTAGAGAATACGACAGGGCGTAATACTGGCAAAATAATACGCCAATAAATACGTGGCAAACTTGCGCCATCAATTTGTGCCGCCTTAATAATACTGTCGTCAATGCCGCGCAAGCCTGCTAAAAACAGCGCCATTGCAAATCCGGCTGATTGCCAAACACCAGCAATTACCACGCAATAAATGGCGGTATCGCCTTGCACCAACCAGTCAAACGTAAAACTCGTCCAACCAAAATCGTGCATCATTTTTTCAAGTCCTAGACTTGGGTTTAAAATCCATTTCCAGGCAGTACCTGTCACAATAAATGACAAGGCCATTGGGTATAAATATATGGTTCTAATAATGCCTTCTGCACGAATTTTTTGATCGAGCAAAATAGCCAAAAACAAACCAATAATAATAGAGCCGCCTACATATAAAACCGAGAAAATACCAAGGTTTTTAAGTGCGACCCACCATCTATCCATATCGAATAAATTGATGTACTGCTCCAAACCAACGAACTCATCGTAGTTGGGTAGCATGCGTGAACCGGTAACCGACAAAATGCCGTTCCAGATCATTAATCCATAAATAAAAGCAAAGCCTAATACAAAGCCAGGTGCAATAACTGCTTTGGGTAGCCAAGATTCAATGCTGCGAGACATGACAAGCGCCTGATAAAGAGGTGGCCGAGGCCAAAAAAATAAGAACGGTAGGGGTACTTAAAAAAATAGCCCTACCGTATCTTTAAGAAACACCACTTGAATGAAATCAACAAGTGGTTGCGAATGAACGCGAGATACCAACAACTAATTATTTAGTTGCAGCTGCCTTAGCAATGTTTTTCATGCCGTCAGCAACAGAGATTTTGTCGTCATTCCAGAATTGGCTAACTGCGTCTTTGATAGCGCCTTCAGCTGCTGGTTTGATGGCCATACCGTGAGCTACGGAAGGAACTAAACCACCTGATTTAGCTGTGCTTACGAAGTCTTTGGTAGATGCTTTACCGCATTCGTCAAATTTGTCCATACTCATGTTCAAACGAACAGGGATAGAACCTTTGTTCAAGTTGAATACTTCTTGGAACTCTGTGCCCATGATAGATGCGGCCAAATCAGCTTGAGCTTTTTGTGCGCCAGCGTCTTTGAGTTTGAACATTGCAAATGAGTCAACGTTAAAGGTGTAAGCGTTAGCTGTACCAGGAGCGGCTGCACATAAGAAATCTTTGTTAGGTACTTTGCCAGCGGCTAAGAATTCGCCTTTTGCCCAGTCACCCATGAATTGGAAACCAGCTTTACCTTGCATAACCATTGCAGTTGCCAAGTTCCAATCACGGCCTGGTGCTGCTGGATCTGTGTAAGACTTGATTTTGCGGAAAGTTTCGAGTGATTTTTTCATGGTGTCGCTAGTCAAAGCTTTTTGATCTAATTTGATCAAAGAGTCTTGATAGAACTTAGCACCACCAACGCCTAACACTACAGATTCAAATGTAGTGAAATCTTGCCAGTTTTGACCACCGTGAGCCACTGGAATTAAACCAGCTTTTTTGATTTTTTCTGCAGCAGCAAAGAACTCATCATAGTTCTTTGGCATGCCAGCTACGCCAGCTTTTTTCAATACTTCTGGGTTAGCCCACATCCAGTTAACACGGTGAACGTTTACAGGTGCAGCAACATAGTTACCTTTGTATTTCATGACATCAGCCACTACTTTTGGTAATAATGCATCCCATTTTTCTGCTTTAGCAGTTGCATCGAGGTTAGCCAATACACCTTCAGAAGCCCACTCTTGAATTGCAGGGCCTTTGATTTGAGCAGCAGCTGGTGGGTTACCAGACACTACACGGCTTTTTAATACGGTTGCAGCGTTATCACCACCACCGCCAGCAACTGCGAAATCTTTCCATACATGACCTTTAGCTGTCATGATTTTTTTGAGTTCAGCTACAGATTTAGCTTCACCGCCTGAAGTCCAGTAATGTAATACTTCTACTTCGCCTGCAGAAGCTGCACCAGCAGCTACTACCAATGCCGCTGCGGCGGCTAATTTTGATAACTTCAACATTTATGAGTCTCCGAAAAATACCGATACGACTACCAACAAGCCGTCGGTTGTGGTTGATCCGCAAACACCATGTTTACAGGATTAATTAATTATTCTTTAATTAATGAATAATTAAAATCGGTATTTTCCCCTAAAAAACTTCACAAATTAATACTTTTTTGAAATTTTTACACTCATTTATTTATTTTTGATGAAATTTTAATTATTTTTCAACAAAAGCACGTTCAATGACGTAGTCACCTGGCGTAGTGGTATTGCCTTCTTTAAAACCTCTTGCATCAAAAATCGCTTTTAGATCACGCAATAAACCTGGGCTACCACAAATCATGGCACGGTCCTCGGCTGGATTCATTTCGGGGAGGCCTAAATCAGTGAACAATTTGCCATTGTTAATGAGGTCAGTGCTACGACCTTGATTGCGGAAGGGCTCACGAGTGACAGTTGGGTAATAGAGTAATTTTTCTTTGACCATCTCGCCTAAGAACTCATGCTCTGGCAACTCTTGGGTAATGTAGTCGTGATAGGCCAACTCTTTGACTTCACGCACACCATGTACCAAAATTAATTGATCAAATTTTTCGTAAGTTTCTGGGTCACGAATAATACTTAAGAAGGGAGCAAGACCGGTTCCAGAGGCAAACATGTACAAGCGCTTAGCAGGTAATAAATAATCTACCACCAAGGTACCAGTAGGTTTTTTACCCACTACCAATGTATCGCCTACTTGAATATGTTGCAGGCGTGAGGTGAGCGGGCCGTCTTGCACTTTAATCGACAAAAACTCAAGATGCTCTTCGTAATTGGCGCTCACAATACTGTAGGCACGCAATAATGGCTTGCCATCTACTCGTAAACCAATCATCGTAAAATGGCCATTAGAAAATCGTAGGGCAGGGTCACGAGTAGTGGTAAAACTAAATAAACGATCGGTCCAATGATGAACCGTTAAAACTTTTTCTTCGTAAAATGCGCTCATAAAAATTGAATAATTAAAATAAAAAATAGAGCAAAATTAGCCGCTAGTGCTTATTGCAAAAAACTTGAAACCTATCGTAATAGGTCAATCTCTCTATTGTCCCAGTTTTTTATGCTTTCCTACTACATCTTGGTTGTAAGCTTATTCCAAAATAACTCAATCAGTGTCTAAATTTGACTCTTTTAGGTCGTTATTTTTACTTTTGAGAGAATAGGTGCTTGAAATTAGTGGACAATTCAAACTCTCACAAAGGCAACTAGTTGCCAACTAAAAATTTTGTTTTTACACCAAAGGTTTTTGTAATGAAATTAGCGTTATGGGTTCGTTTGTTGGGAATGAGTGCATTAATCACTTATTCATCTTTAACAATTTCTGCACCCAACACCATTAAAATTGGCGAAATTAACTCCTATAAAGCACAACCGGCTTTTTTAGAACCCTATAAAAAAGGCATGGAATTGGCAATAGACCAAATCAATGCTAAAGGTGGTGTTAACGGACAAAAATTAGAGCTTATTATTCGTGATGACAACGCCACCCCAGGTGATGCAGTAAGAGCGGCTGAAGAGTTATTAGTGCGCGAAAAAGTAGATGTTTTAGCCGGTACTTTTTTATCTCATATTGGCTTGGCGGTAGCCGATTTTGCCAAACAAAAAAAGGTGTTTTTCTTAGCTAGCGAGCCTTTAACCGACAAAATAGTTTGGCAAAATGGCAATGAATACACGTTTCGTTTGCGCACCTCTACCTATATGCAAACCTCTATGCTAGTACCAGAGGCCGTCAAGCTCAAGAAAAAACGCTGGGCCATTGTGTATCCTAATTATGAATACGGTCAGTCGGCAGCCGCTACTTTTAAACAGCTCATGAAAGCGGCTCAACCCGATGTAGAGTTTGTAGCCGAACAAGCCACTGTATTAGGACGAGTCGATTCTGCTGCTGTGGTTCAGGCATTGGCCGACTCCAAACCCGATGCGATTTTTAACGTGCTATTTGGCGCTGATCTATCTAAATTTGTAAGAGAAGGTAATACCCGAGGTTTATTTCAAGGCCGCCAAGTGGTGAGCTTATTAACTGGCGAACCAGAATACCTAGACCCCTTAAAAGATGAAAGCCCTAATGGTTGGATTGTGACGGGTTACCCATGGTACGGCATTCAAACGCCAGAGCACAAAGCATTTTTCTTGGCCTACCGAGAAAAATTCCAAGACTATCCACGATTAGGATCGGTGATTGGTTACACCACCATTATTTCATTGGCGGAAGGCATGAAAAAAGCCAAATCAGCTCAAACTCCGGCTTTAATTTCTGCATTTGAGGGCTTGGTGGTGACATCACCTTTTGGCAAAATAAGTTATCGTAAAATAGATCATCAATCGACAATAGGTGCTTATTTAGGCAAAACGATTAATCAGGGTGGTAAAGGTACAATGACTGATTACCGCTATATTGATGGTGCTTCTGTTTTACCACCTGATGCTGTGGTGAAAACACTTCGTAAACTCAATTAACTGAAGTTGCTTTCCATTCCATTTAGGCTTTTACCCCCTAAATGACATTTTTAAAAGCCGCTTTTAGGAAGCGGCATTTTTTTGACTACATCAGCATGATTTTTAATAACGTTGACCCATCACCCAATTGTTAAAGTTTAACTAAAGCCCACCCCACTTTTTATGAATTTCACTGGATTCATCGGCCATTTATTAGGCGGATTAGCAAGCGCCTCATCACTATTTTTAGTGGGAGCCGGCCTATCTCTTATTTTTGGTGTCACACGTGTGGTGAACTTTGCACACGGTTCCTTTTATATGTTGGGCCTTTATTTAGCCTATTCCTTAACCGAGTATTTAGGTTCTGGATGGGGCTTTTGGTTCTCTATTTTGCTAGCTACTGTCGCAGTTGGAATCATTGGGGCTTTATTAGAGCTTTCCATCTTACGTAGAGTCTATGCAGCACCTGAGTTATTTCAACTATTAGCCACTTTTGCTATTGCCCTTGTTTTAAAAGATCTAGCGCTTTGGTATTGGGGGCCAGAAGATTTATTAGGCCCTAGAGCTTACGGTTTAAGCCAGGCAGTGATTTGGAATGAACAACGTCTGCCTAGTTATGATTTTTTCTTAATACTTATTGGGCCTTTGGTCTTATTGGCTTTGTGGTTGTTACTCAATAAAACTCGCTGGGGTATGCTGGTGCGGGCCGCCACCCAAGACCGTGAAATATTAGGAGCATTGGGTGTTAATCAGGTGGGTTTATTTACCTCTGTTTTCGCCTTAGGTGCTGCCTTAGCAGGACTAGGCGGCGCCTTACAATTACCTCGAGAACCCGCTAATTTAGGCTTAGACATGGTGGTAATTGGCGAGGCCTTTGTCGTGGTGGTGGTGGGTGGCATGGGCTCTATTTCAGGTGCATTTGTTGCCGCCTTATTAATCGCTCTATTAAAAGCCTTTTGTATTGCAATGGGTAATATTGAAGTTTTTGGCATTAGCTTTGCGTTGCCTAAATTAAGCCTTGTACTTGAATTTTTAGTAATGGCTTTTGTTTTGATTTTAAGGCCGTGGGGCTTATTAGGAAAGCCACTTTCCCTCAGTCGTAACTCTAATCCACAAGAGCGCCCCTATCGATCATTTAGACCTACCAGCCGCGTGATAGTAATGGTATTGGTTTTAGCTTTAATTTTTCTACCACAGCTGAGCACAGACTCCCCCTACAACTTAGTTCTAGCCATTGATTTATTAACAGCGACCTTGTTTGCCAGCAGTTTATTTTTATTAATGGGTCCGTCCGGAATGAACTCTTTTGGGCATTCTGCATTTTTTGGTTGTGGTGCTTATATGGCCGCTTTATTGCTCACCCGATACCACTTTAGCATGGAGGCCAGTTTATTCTTAAGCCCATTGGTGGCGGCTGTATTAGCAGCTGCAGTTGCTTGGTTTTCCATCCGACTAAGTGGAGTGTATTTGGCAATGCTAACACTGGCTTTTGCGCAAATTTTGTGGTCATTAGTTTTCCAGTGGGATGATGTCACTGGCGGTAGCAATGGACTCACTGGTGTTTGGCCGGCTCAATGGACCACTTTGCATAATGGATTTTATTATTTATGCTTAGTTTTGGTCGTGGTTTCATTATGGTGCTTAAGAACCATTGCATTATCGCCCATGGGTTTTGCTCTTAAGGCCAGTCGAGACTCGCTTCAACGAGCCAGTGCGATTGGCATTCCAAGTCCAATTTTACAAATCTTGGCCTTTGCAATTGCAGGCGGTTTTGCTGGTTTGGCAGGTGCTTTATTTGCTTTTTCAAAGGGTAGTATTTCACCCGACAGTTTAGGGGTTCATCGCTCTATTGATGGATTAGTCATGGTCTTATTAGGTGGCGTACAAAATTTATTAGGTCCTTGGGTGGGTGCAATTACTTATACCTGGCTACAAGACTGGGTTATTCGTAATACCGCCTATTGGAGGGCTTTATTAGGCTCTATTATGTTAATTTTGGTTTTAGTTTTTCCAATGGGAATTGCCGGTAGTTTGCAACTATGGTGGGAAAAATTAAAACCTATTCTGGTTAAAAAGACATGACTAGGTCAATCTACAAGTTTTTGACCCATTTCTATTATTATTTTTGATTTTTTAAAATACCAACACCATTTATGAGTCTATTAAAAGCCCAGAATTTAGACGTCTCGTTTGGCGGTAATCATGCTGTCAATCAGGTGAGCTTTGAATTAAACGCAGGCGAAATGTTAGCGGTCATTGGTCCTAACGGTGCGGGGAAATCAAGTCTGTTTAATTTAATTGGTGGCCAACTCAAAGCGTCTTCTGGTGCACTTTTTCTACAAGATAAAAATCAAAAAACACATAATATATTAGGTGCTAGCCCCCAAGCCTTATGGCGTTTTGGTATAGGCAGAACTTTTCAAATTCCAGCCACTTTTTATTCTTTTACCCTGCTCGAAAATGTACAAATCGCACTAATGTCTCATCATAAGCAGTGGTTTCAATTTTGGCGTTCAGCTAGCCCCTTGCATCATCAACAGGCACTTGATTTATTAGCTCAAGTAGGACTTGCAGCCTATGCTCAAACACCCTGCCAAGAATTGTCTTACGGAGATAATAAAAGGCTAGAACTCGCCATTGCTTTGGCACACCAGCCTTGTTTGTTGTTAATGGACGAACCCACTGCAGGTATGCCCAACACAGAAAGGCAAGCCCTCATGCAATTAACCAAGCAACTCGCCCATCAACAAAACATAGGCGTTTTGTTTACCGAGCACAGCATGGATGTAGTGTTTGATTTTGCTGACAAAATTATCGTCTTAGCTAGAGGCCAAGTCATAGCCAGTGGCAACCCTTCCTATATTCAAAATCATCAGTTAGTACAAGAAGTTTATTTTGGCAAAAAAATGACGCAACAACTCCAACAACATTCGTAAGTCTTTATGCTTCAAACTAGTGTCTCTCCTATTTCTACTCCTCTCACTAGCACTCATATATTAAAAGTGCAAAATCTAAATGCGGGCTATTTAGGCTCCCAGGTACTGCATCAGCTTAGTTTTGATTTGCACAAAGGAGAAGTACTTGCTTTAATGGGGCGTAATGGCGCAGGTAAATCAACTACCTTTAAAGCAATTATGGGATTACTGCCAGAATGTACCGGACAAATTGAACTCATGGGCCAATCGATTGAGCATTTAGCCCCTTATAAAATTGCCCAACTTGGCCTGGCCTATGTTCCTGAAGATAGGCGTTTGTTTACCGATTTAACAGTACTAGAAAATTTAAAAGTAGGCCAACAAGCAGCTCGTTTTTGGCCAAATGGCCAAGCAGCACCGGCTTGGACCACCGAGCAAATTTTTGATTTATTTCCTAACCTAGCCAATATGCCCCATCGATTAGCCGGTCAAATGAGTGGTGGTGAACAAAAGATGTTGTCGGTGGCACGCAGTCTTATGGGCAACCCTTTTATGATAATGCTAGATGAACCATCAGAGGGAGTAGCCCCGATTATTGTCGAGCAAATGGCGGAAGTGATTTTGCAACTAAAAGCCCAAGGCCTGAGTATTTTATTATCTGAACAAAATATGTTTTTTGCACAAGACCTTGCCGATAGAGCCATTTTATTAGACAAAGGACAAATTAGCTTTAATGGCAGCTTGAATGATTTAAAAGCTCATTATTGAGGCCATTTTGTAGCTACAAATTTGAATGGTGGCAATGAACTAAGCTATCAGCAAGGCTAAATAAGCGTTCATCATTGGGCTGCTTAAGCGGCCACCAGTCATTGAATCAAGCAAGCTAGGAAGAAGAAACTCTTTGAAAACGCCCACCCGGCATTCTTGCAATTTGGCCTGCTAACTCTAAGTCGAGTAACCGAACTTGTAAAGTTGCAATATCTAAACCACTTATATTTTGCAAGTTTTCTAAGCTAATAGGCGCATAACCCATATTTTCTAAAAAATCTTCTTGGGCAGGACTTAATTCTTTTTGACTTTTTTGAGTCACTTCATTAAACAAAACCTGCTGCACCTTGGTTCCGAGTGGAACTGCAAACAAACCTTGAAACTCCTCGGTTATATCCTCTGCGGTTTCTACTAATTTCGCACCTTGCTTAATTAATAAATGACAACCCTTAGACATAGGTGAGTGAATCGAGCCTGGAATAGCAAAGACTTCTTTACCTTGTTCTAGAGCCATTCGTGCGGTAATTAAAGAGCCCGACTGAACTGCCGCTTCGACCACCAAAGTTCCTAAAGATAAACCAGAAATAATACGATTACGTTGCGGAAAATTAGCCGCAATAGGTTCAGTCGCTAATAAATACTCGCTAATTAACAAGCCTTGGTCACAAATTCGCATCGCTAATGAACGATGTTGCTTGGGATAAACAAGGTCCAAGCCAGTGGCAACCACTGCAATGGTTTTGCCATCGGCCGATAAGGCGCCCTCATGAGCCGCAGCATCAACACCTAAAGCCAAGCCTGAAATGATAGCAAAGCCTTTACTTGCTAAATGGCTAGCAAAGGACATTGCATCTTGACTACCTTGCGGAGTTGGATTGCGAGTACCCACAATAGAAATAGCTTTTGGGGTGAGCTCCGATTGACTAATCAGCGAGATTTCACCTTCGGCAAACAATAAGACAGGTGGGTCCTCAATATCTAACAGTGCGGTTGGAAAATATTGGCAGCCCAAAGAAACCACATAGCGGTTATCCGATTGATTGAGCCAAGCTTCAGTTCGTTGAATATGCTCAGTAAGGTCTGGAGGCGGGCTTAATAAAGCCTGCACCACCTTATCAGAGACTACTTTCGCCAACTCACTAGGACTTTTGGCAAAAATTTCAGTGGGCCATTCGAAGGCCGTAATTAATTTACGTGTGGTTGCGCGCCCTACACCAGGCGTTAAAACTAAACGTAACCATGCTGCTAAATCAGCACCATATAAAGAATTCATAAAAAACTAACACCAACTTTAACTGTTATCGCGGATTGACTAAATAATCTCCTATGGCGATGGGGCGTTGAGATTCAAGCACCAACACATAAGATACTTTTTCAAAAACTCTAAAAACCATAGCAATTCCGTTACGTTCTGCTGGCAGACGGATCGCTTGTGGTTTTTCTGCAGTTTTATCAATGACTGTTTCACCGTTATTTAATACGGCTAAAATATCGCCCACCGCTAAAGCATCACGGCTCCCGCGGTTAATGGCGAGGACTTGTCTTTGACCAGCAACAGCAAATGCATTGCCATGTAGTGATGCTACCCTAGCAAGCACAGGATTACTAGGTGCTTTAGGTACATAACTGCGAATTTCGAAAGGAATATCAGCTGCTAATCTATCACCAGCGTAAATTTCTTCCTTGGCACTGACCACATCTAAGGTTGCGGGAACAATTTGGGCGGGATCTTCTGGTTTGGAGTCAATCGCCTTAGCCATTGATTCACCACGTATTAACCTTAAACTACCAACATGCTGAGCCTCATAGGCCAAAACTTGTTGAGTGTTAGGGTCTTTAATCGGAACCGGATTTCGGTAAACTCTATAAATAATTCTCTCACCCGCTGGGTCTTTAAGTTCTTGGCCATTTCCAGACCTTGCATATACCCTGTCGCCTCTACTTAATAATACCCTTCCTTCTTGCGCCGACACTACCCGAGGTGCGATCTGAATAGATGCATCATCAAGTACTACCGGACTAGCTAAAAAAGGTTCTATTAAATTGTTGTCTAAAGTGGGGATGGTATTATCTGGTAAATTAGAAAATTTCACCTTAGGTGATAATTTAAGTTCTGGTAAAGCAGCTGGAGTTTTTCCACCATCTTTGGATAAACTTAATAGTGCTCGACCATCTTTTTTAATCAAATACAATACTTGTTTTGGATAAATCAAATGTGGATTTTTGATTTCTTCAAGGTTCATACCCCATAAGTCGGGCCAACGCCATGGGCTTTTAAGAAAAAGCCCAGAAATATCCCAAAGTGTATCTTTGGGCTTAACCGTATATTGATCAGGGGCGTTAGATGCCAATTCAGAGACTGGCACACCTAATTCAGCCGTTTTTTGAGCTTGTGCTTTTTGTACTGGGTTAACGGTATATTTTTGTGCATAAACAAAACCTGCAGTTGGCACTAGCAAGGCTAAAAGCACTGTAAACTTCAAAATCTTCATGTGTAGAATTCAAATATCTTGCGAAAATAAAACATAGTCACCAACAACAATTAACCCTTGTCAATAAGATGCAGTTGTGTTGGGTGCTAAATAGGTTTTATAAAAATGAAAAGTCTCTCAATTGTGCACCCATAAACAGCAATTCACAACAAGACCTTGCAAACTTTATCAAGTAACCCCAACTTAAGTTTCAAAATTATCAGAAAATACATCCCTTATTAACAAAATTATGCTTCTTACGATTCTTACACACCCAGATCCAAGGTTAACCACCGTAGCTAAACCAGTGGCACAAATCGATCAGCGTATAAAGACTTTAGTCAATGATATGCTAGAAACAATGTACCATGCCAATGGTGTGGGATTGGCAGCAACACAAATAAATGTACACGAGCGAGTCGTGGTAATTGATGTCTCCGAGGCCAGAGATCAAGCTTTAGTGCTTATTAACCCAGAAATTACTTGGTTTAGTCCCGAAAAACAAAAAAATGATGAAGGATGTTTGTCGGTTCCCGATATTTATGATGGTGTAGAGCGCAGTATTGAAGTACATGCCCAAGCACTTGATCAACACGGTCAATTACAAAAATATCAGGCCGATGGGCTATTAGCCATTTGTATTCAACATGAATTAGATCATTTATTAGGCAAAGTTTTTGTTGATTATTTATCACCACTTAAACGTAATCGTATTACTTCTAAATTGTTAAAAGCGCAAAAAGAAAAATTACGCTCTAATAAATAACCTCACTACACGGCTTGCCCATGAAACTCATTTTTGCGGGTACGCCCGAATTTGCCAGTATTGCTCTTGAACAACTGATTGCCGCAGGGCACGAGATTGTCTTAGTCTTGACCCAACCCGACAGGCCTGCTGGGCGGGGTCTTGCTTTAACCCCTTCTGCAGTCAAAAATAAAGCCCTAGAACACTCTATAACAGTGGCACAACCGATTAGTTTAAAACTAGACGGCAAATACCCCGATCAAGCTCTTATAGGCCAGCAGGCTATTCATGAAGCGATTCAAAAAGGGGCTCAACTAATGGTGGTGGCCGCTTATGGCCTTATTCTGCCTCAATGGGCGCTTGACGCACCCGCTTTAGGTTGCATCAATATTCATGCCTCTTTATTACCAAGGTGGCGAGGTGCGGCCCCTATTCATAGGGCCATTGAAAAAGGTGATAGCCATACTGGCGTAACCATTATGCAGATGAATATTGGCCTAGATACCGGCGATATGCTGCTACACGATAGCTTGCCAATTGAAGATCAAGACACCACCCTTAGCCTGCATGACAAACTTGCCGATATGGGTGCAAAACTCTGTATTCAAGCCATTGCGGGCTTAGAACAAAAACAACTCACACCCATCGTACAACCCACCGATGGTGTGTGTTATGCTGAAAAAATAAGCAAATCAGAAAGTGCCATTGTCTGGAGCCGTTCTGCCATTGAGTTAAGTCGCTTAATTCGGGCTCTTAACCCTGCTCCCGGTGCAAGCTGTCAAATTGGCCCCGACAGCTATAAGATTTGGATGGCGCAAGCAGACAGTCAATTGTCATCTTTGCCTAAAAATAGCGAAATAGGAACTGTGCTACAGGCCAATGAAGCGGGAATTTGGATTCAAACCGGTGATGGTGTGCTGCATATTAGTCAAATACAAAGAGCGGGCAGTAAAAAAATGCCCTTGGCAGATATGTTAAGAGGCAAACCCATTACCGTTGGCACGGTATGCAACAAGGACACAATATGAAAATAGGTTTGCATTTAAGGCACAACCCTCACTTTAAAAAAGGTGCAAAAGATATGATGTCTTTAGCGCCTGGCATTTTTGCATGGGGTTTGATGACTGCAGTGGCCATGGTTAATTCAGGTTTGGGTATTTGGACTTCTTCACTCATGACTCTCACTGTTTTTGCCGGCAGTGCGCAACTTGCTACCACTCCTTTAATTATGGCCCACGCCCCTATGTGGGTTGTTTTGGCCACTGCGACTTGTGTTAATTTACGATTTGTTGTCTTTAGCATTCATTTACGGCCCTACATGATGCATTTGTCTTTAAAAGATCGTTTGTTTACTGGTTATTTAACAGGCGATTTGAGTTATGTATTAACGGTTAGCAAATTCCCGCAGGCATCCGAAACACTTGAGGGTAAAAATGAGCAGTTAGCCTACCTTATGGGAACTAATTGGATTAACTGGCTTTCTTGGATGAGTGGTAGTTTTATAGGGATTGGGCTTACCGCCTATATTCCTATTGAGTGGGGATTGGGTTTTGCTGGGGTATTAGCATTAGTAGGCATGACCTGTATTTTGGTCAATAACTGGCTCAAACTATTAGGCGCTGTGGTCTCGAGTATTGCCGCCATAGCGGCCTATGCACTGCCCTTAAAACTCAATATTGTGGTTGCAATTGCTTGTGCCGTGATGTTGTGTTTATTAGCGGAAAGTTTTAAAAAACCGGTCATTATTGATAAAACCCTTCATCATTAATTCAAAAAATCGCCAGCGCAGTCTTGTTGTAGAAGAAGCCGCTCATCAAGCCAAATAAGAGCATTTAGCTCATTTTCCGAAGTCCCTTATGTTTGATCAATTCCCTAGTGTAGAAATTATTCTGACTCTTTTAGCTCTCATGCTCATCTCAATCCTGTCAAGGTCGATGTTTTTTATTTCTAATAAACAATGGTCAGTGCCTAAATGGTTAGAGCGTGGTTTGCAATATGCGCCTTTGGCCGCCTTATGTGCCGTCATTGCCCCACAAATTTTTATTACACAAAATCAATTGATTAGCACTTGGCAAGATGCAAGAATTTTTGCGGCATTAGCGGCCATTATTTTTGTTTACCTAAGACGTAAATCTGGGCAACCCGTATTAGGAGCCATTGTGGTAGGTATGGCGGTGTATTTGCCCTTACACTTAGCTTTGGGTTGGTAACCAAACAGAAACCCCAAAAGCTCTGCTCTCTGCGACAATTGGGGTACTTTAATTTATTTAACAAAAGAGACTTCCTATGTCACGTCGTGCCACCAAAATTGTAGCCACCTTAGGCCCCGCATCTAGCGATCCTGCTTTGCTTGAACAAATGTTAAGAGCGGGTGTTAATGTCGTCAGGCTTAATTTTAGCCATGGCAAAGCACAAGATCATATTGACAGAGCAACCCTTGTTCGTGAAGCAGCCAAGCGCGCTGGAACCGTAGTAGCCATTATGGCCGACCTACAAGGACCAAAAATTCGGGTGGGCAAGTTTGCCGATGGCAAAGTATTTTTAGAGCCTGGCATGAACTTTGTTCTCGATGCAGCACAAAAAGAATTAGGTGACGTTCACTCTGTAGGCCTTGATTACAAAGACTTACCGCATGAAGTGAAGGCTGGAGATACCCTTTTATTGAATGATGGCTTAATTGTTCTAACCGTCACAAAAGTGCATCAACAAGCAGTACATACTATCGTTAAACTAGGTGGCGAGCTCTCTAATAACAAAGGTATTAACAAAATGGGCGGCGGCTTAAGTGCCCCTGCACTTACCGCCAAAGACATGGAAGACATCAAAACAGCGATGAGTTTTCAAGCTGATTATGTAGCGGTCAGTTTCCCCAAAAATGCCACCGACATGGAAATGGCTCGTCAGTTAGCCAATGTGGCGGGTGCTGAGTTTGGTCACAAACCCCATTTAATTGCCAAAATTGAACGTGCTGAGGCCATCCCTAAATTAGAAGAAATCTTACGCGCCAGCGATGGCATTATGGTTGCACGTGGCGATTTAGCCGTAGAAGTTGGTAACGCAGCGGTACCTGCATTACAAAAACGCATGATCAAAATGGCCCGCGAGCTCGACAAAGTAGTCATTACCGCTACCCAAATGATGGAAAGCATGATTACCAACCCAGTGCCTACCCGTGCTGAGGTAAGCGACGTCGCCAATGCGGTGCTTGATGGCACCGATGCCGTTATGTTGTCCGCCGAAACTGCGGCTGGTAAATTTCCATTGGCAACGGTAGAAGAAATGGCCAAAATTTGTGAAGCCGCCGAGCAAGTGCAAGACTATGAGTCAGATGCTGATTTTTCTGGCAAACGTTTTAGTCGTATTGACCAGTCAATTGCGATGGGTGCCTTGTTTACCGCATCTCACTTGGGTGCTAAAGCCATTGTCGCTTTAACCGACAGTGGAAGCACCGCCGTCTGGATGAGCCGTCAGCGTGTAAGTATTCCAATTTATGCGGTGACTTCAAAAGTATCCACACAGCGCAAATTGGCTCTTTACCGCAATGTAAGCCCCATTTTAATGGACTCTAGCCAAGACCGTGATACAGCTCTTGCACAAACCGAAACTGACTTAAAAGCCCGTGGCATTATGCAGTCTGGCGATGTATACGCTATTACCTGCGGCGAACCAATGGGTGTACCCGGTGGTACCAATATGCTGAAAATTTGCCGCGTTGCCTAATGAAGTAAAACCTTCAATTAGCTAATTAAAAAAAAGCCTCTCAAGCTCAAGCTGAGAGGCTTTTTCATTGCTACATTTATAAAATCAAAATAGCTCTAAAGTCATTTACATTGGTTAAGGTGGGGCCAGTGATTACACTTGTTCCTAACATCTCAAAAAAAGTGTGTGCATCATTATTAAGCAAATAATTCAATGGATTCATTTGTTGTTGCCAGGCTTTTTCTAAAATATCTGGTCCTATTACCGCCCCTGCAATTTCTTCTTGGCCATCTACTCCATCGGTATCGGCTGCCAGGGCATAGACATTTTTAGCCCCTTTTAAAGCAATGGCTAAAGCTAATAAAAACTCTACATTACGCCCACCTCTGCCATTGCCTTTAACTGTTACTGTGGTCTCGCCACCGGACAACAAAACACAAGGGGTTTGGAAGGGTTGCTGATGGTGTTGGATTTGATGTACCATGGCCGCCATTACTTTAGCCACCTCTTTAGCTTCACCCTCTATGGCGTCGCCTAAAATATAGGCATTTATACCCGCCTGTTGCACGATTTGGGCAGCAGCTTGTAAGGCCATCTGAGGCGTAGCAATAGTGATACATATCGATCTTTCAAAAGCAATATGCTGGGGTTTTAAAGATTCTGCCAAAGGACTTTTTAAAACCTGCCATACCGCATCACTCACCTTTACTTGGTAGCGCAGCAACAAATCAATTGCATCTTGTACCGTAGTATTATCGGGCACAGTAGGACCAGAGGCAATATCCATTGGATTGTCGCCGGGTACATCTGAAATTAATAGAGTAAGCAATTGGGCTGGATAACAGGCGGCAGCTAAACGACCGCCTTTGATTGCTGACAAATGACGCCTCACGATATTCATTTCTGAAATAGTGGCTCCACTTTTCAGTAATTGTTCAGTGATTTGTTTTTTATCAAGCAAACTAATACCTGCCAGCGGCAAAGGCAGCAATGCAGAACCGCCCCCCGAAATTAAACAGATCACCGTATCATCTATTGTTAAATTGGCCACGGTGGCTAAGATTTCTTGCGCAGCTTGCTCTCCAGCCTCATCGGGCACAGGATGACTGGCCTGCAAAATTTTGATTTTGCTACAAGCTTGCTCATAACCATACCGGGTCACTACACAGCCACTTAAGGGTCCCGGCCAATGCGCCTCCAACACTTGAGCCATAGCCGCAGAGGCCTTGCCAGCGCCAATCACCACTAAACGACCTTTGGGTGGGCTTGGCAAATATTTTGGCAATTGCTGGGCCGGCTGAGCACTGGCGATAGCCTGTGTTAATAAGTCCCTGAGTAATTGAAATGCAGATGGGGGGCTAGTCATAACTATTTTTGCCTTTTGATGTAATACCAAAGCAACTCAAAAAATGCCAGTTGAATTTGGAAATTCTGTTATTTTGTGTTCTGATCATAGCCTTGATTTTATTTTTAAGCAGGCCCTTTAAGCGGTAAAACAAATGTCTAGTTCCAATTCTTATCCCGAGCAATTTTTAAAAAGTTTTCCCTCTTCAAAAGCAAACGCTAGTTTTGAAGAAGCTGATTGGGCACAAATCCAACTCAATATTTTAGATCCGGCTATGCCCTATCCAATTGCTACTTTAAGTCAATCGGCACTAGAGCATAATTTGGCTTGGATGGCTGAGTATGCCAAACAAAAACAAGTGTTATTGGCACCTCACGGAAAAACCACCATGTCACCTCAATTGTTCATCAAACAATTAAATGCTGGCGCTTGGGGATTAACATTTGCCACTTTATTTCAAGCCAAAATAGGTATTGAGGCAGGGGCCAGAAATATCATTATTGCCAACCAAGTGGTTTCATTTGCAGACCTTGACGCTTTACTCGAACTCAAAAATCAATATGCTGATTTAAGCATTTATTTTTTAATTGATTCACTTGCACAATTAAACATTATTCAAACTTGGCATCAACAATTAGCTCAGCCTTGTGCGGCTCTAGATGTATTAATCGAGATAGGAATAGCAAATAAAAGAACGGGATGCCGCACTACAAAGCAAGCTCAAGAATTAGCACAGGCGATTGCCTCATCTCAAGCCGTTCAATTAAAAGGCCTAGAATGTTATGAGGGTAATGCAGGAATATGCAACAGCCAACATGACTCTCAAGCGGTGAGCGATTTAATTTTACGCGTACAAGAAGTTGCCACTTTTTGCGATCAAGAAAAACTATTTGCCAGTTCATCTATTTTAATAAGCGCTGGCGGTTCAGCCATATTTGACTTAATTATTCCCTTATTAAAAACCAAGGGGCTTCAAGTAGAAGTGCAAGGCGTTTTAAGATCGGGTTGTTATATTACCCATGATCATATTCATTACCGGCAGTATTTAAAGTTGGTTGAAGATCGTGAAAATCTAACTAGCTCATTACAACCCGCTTTATTAGTTTGGGCCATGGTGCAGTCAGTACCAGAAGCCGGCCTAGCCTTATTAAGTTGTGGTAAACGTGATGTTTCTTATGACCTAGATTTACCTCAGCCTGTTTTAACAGCATCCTTTCATGCAAAATCATTAGCAGATGCGTCCAACACACCCCAGCATTGGAGAATTACTGCGCTCAATGATCAACATGCTTATCTTCATTTTGATGCATCTGATACTACCAACACTCCACAAGTAGGCGATAAAGTAGCTTTAGGTATTTCACATCCTTGCACTACTTTTGACAAATGGCGTTGGATGCCTATAGTCGATGATAAAGGTGTTATTCTTTCAACTATTCGCACTTGGTTTTAAACTACCCAGTAGCCCATTTTTATAAAATTAAATGATGATTTCCAAAGTTTTTAACCGCAATTTTTTATTGCTATTTTTATGCCAAGGTTTGTTCCTTACTAATAATGTTACCTTTGTAGCTATTAATGGATTAGTCGGTTTGCAACTCGCACCTTTAGGTTGGATGGCTACGCTACCAATTGCAGCTTTTGTGGCTGGTGGAGCTATAGCGAGCCCATTGGTAGCTAAACACCAACGCTTATGGGGTCGGCGTAATACGTTTTTATTGGGTTTATTAATTGCCTTTATTTCTTGTGGCTTGTGTGCATTAGCTACGGTTCTAGAGAGTTTTTGGTTGCTCACTGCCGCCACTTTATTAGCCGGTTACTTTAACGCTAATGCCTCTTTATACCGATTTGCAGCCGCTGAATTAGTAGAACCCACACTCAAAGAAAAGGCAATTTCTTGGTTATTAGCCGGTGGTTTAATGGGTGCGGTGATTGGACCCAATTTAGCTTCATCGGCTAAAGACAGCATGTCTCATCCGTTTACCGGAGCTTATTTAGCCCTAATGGTAGTGGCATTATTGGCATTGGTTTTAATGAGCCAAATTACTTTTCCGCCTCTTAACGACCCACAACAAGTACAAGTCAAAGGCAGGCCTTTGCGCGAAATTGCCAAACAACCAGGTTTTATCATCGCCTGTATTGCTTGTGCATTAAGTTATGGCATTATGAATTTGTTAATGGCCGCTACGCCTATTGCAATGGCCCAGTGTCAACATCCATTTTCGGCTGCTGTGTGGGTACTAGAGTGGCATGTAGTAGGTATGTATGCCCCTAGTTTTTTTACGGGTGACTTAATTAAACGCTTTGGTGCGCTTAGCATTATGGTGGTGGGTTTATTACTTAATTTTGCCTGTGTAGCAGTAGCCTTATCTGGCATCGATTTAAACCACTTTTTAGTGGCACTCTTTTTATTAGGTGTAGGCTGGAATTTTTTATACATTGGTGGCACTACCCTGGCCACAGAAAACTACCGTCCAGAAGAAAAAACTACCGCCCAATCGGCAGTTGATTTTTCTGTTTATGCCACCATGACACTCACTGCATTTGGCTCTGGTGCATTGGTGACTACCGGTGGTTGGACCGCCATGAATTTAGGTAGTTTATTTCCTTTGGCTTTAATGGGAGCTGCTTTGGTTTGGTTAAAAATCAAACAAAACAAAGACCAAGCCTTAAAGACATTAAGCTAGTCTATTGTGCTGCTCCAACAATGTTTGTGATGGTTTTTCACCAAACATTTTTTGATAGTCTCTTGCAAAATGACCAAAATGCCAAAAGCCAAACTCAGTTGCCGCATCTGTTACGCTGCGCTTGTCTAGTAATTGGCTTCTGGCATTTCTTAATCTAACTGCTTTAACATAGCTTAATGGGCTAAGTCCCATCACCTCATTAAAACCAGTTTGCAAAGTACGTCTGCTCACACCAATATCTAGACATAATTGCGCCACCGAAGGGGTTTTTTCGGGATGATTTTTAACCAAACTACAAGCTTGTTGCACCATAGTCCAATAATTATTTTCTTTGACAGTCTTGCTTTTTATAGCGTCATATTGTGTCGCTTGAATATGCTCTAATAAAAAATCAAGTACGGCAGAAGCAATTGCATGCGACGAAAGCATCTCTGGCTGATGGGAGGCGACTCGTAAAAGACTCCATAAATAATCTCTTACTGCCAATAAACTACCCTGCTGCAAATGCAGTGTAGGTTGAGTAAAGTAAAAATCTTGACCGCTTAATAAAGGCTCAATGATAGAGCCTAATTTTGCATCTTTATTTTGCGATTGAAATAAAGGCGCAGTGCTTTGCTTAAAAGCTTGTGTTTGCAACACAATGCCCAGCATGGTGTGTTGTTTGGGGGTTTTAAACTCGAAACCTTTTTTACCTGAAAAAACATAGATGTCATCGGGGCCACAAACCGAGCCACAAAATACGCCATTTTCCGAATAATCGAGGGGTACACCTAAAGCTAATACCCCATCTTGCAAGTGACCCGTCTGATAAACCGACTGCTGCATTCGCTCTACAAAAATTCTAATGTAAGTGCCTTGCAACTGAGTTAACTCACCTAAAAACTTTCCAGCAGAAAGTTGCACATAATCTTGATTCCAGCCCTCTAATTGAACCGCTTGTTGCTGGGCATCATAAAAGGAAAACTGTGTTTTTGCCCGCCCCATAGAGGATTGAAACTGGCTCCATAAATCTTGTGTTGCCATAGGTATAAACAAGTTCTACTAAAACAAATCATTTTAGACACCTTGGCCAAAGAGTCAATCAATGGAATACCCTTACCAAAATCTGACAAAAGAACGAGCAAGCTTGCCAATTTTGGATAGTCAAATACCACCATGCACCCTAATATGAAAACGTAATTAACTTTAATTACATGTCTTTCATGCAAGCCAATATTCAATAATAGGGGACAATATGAGCGATAAATCAGGTGTGAATTACACACGCGTTGACGATAGTTATTTTGAAAAACGAGGTCTGCGGCGCTACGCAGGCGTTTGGTCTTTATGGGCTTTGGGAGTGGGGGCGGTTATTTCTGGTCACTTCTCGGGCTGGAACCTTGGTCTTAGCAATGGTTGGGGCAGTATGTTTATTGCTACCATTATTATTGCCACCATGTATTTAGGCTTAACCTTTTCTTTAGCAGAAATGTCACCCGCCTTGCCGCACACTGGTGGTGCTTATTCTTTTGCCCGCACCGCTATGGGGCCTTGGGGAGGCTTCTTAACGGGCCTGTCCGAAAATGTGGAATATGTCTTAACTCCAGCGGTTATTGTATTTTTTATTAGCAGTTATATGGGGAGTATTTTTGGTACGCCCACAGAAATGCTACCGCTTTGGTGGATTGGTTTTTACATCCTTTTTGTTGGCCTTAATATTATTGGAGTGGAGCTCTCCTTTAAAGTCACTTTGGTGGTCACGCTTTTAGCTTTAAGTTGTTTAGTGGTATTTTGGATTAGTGCCCTACCACATATCGATTTCTCCAAATGGGCTATGAATGTAGCTGCTGATGGCACTATGCTAGCCGATGGTAACGGACCGTTTTTACCTAAAGGTTTTGTTGGTATTTTGGCCTGTTTACCTTTTGCCGTTTGGTTGTTTTTAGCCATTGAGCAATTACCGCTTGCAGCTGAAGAATCAGTAGATCCTAAACGTGATATGCCTAAAGGCATTATTGCTGGTATTTTTACCCTCATCATTTCTGCTTTTATGATTTTATGGCTCAACCCATCAGTGGCTGGAATTGGCTCACACAAATTAGCCAGCTCTGGAGAGCCCTTGTTAGATGGCTTAAAAGCCATTTACGGCGATGGTATTGCTAAAACTTTAGCCACAGTAGCGGTTTTAGGTTTAATTGCTAGTTTTCACACAATTATTTTTGCAAAAGGTAGGCAAATTTATTCATTAAGCCGTGCAGGATATTTTCCATCCTCATTATCGGTTACCCATGGCAGTCGTAAAACACCCCATGTTGCCATGATTGTTGGTTCACTCATTGCCTTAATCGTCATGTTTATTCTGTGGTTCTCATTGGGCTCAGAAAAAGGCGCTGCAGTCATTGGCGGAACCTTGCTCAATATGGCAGTTTTTGGAGCCATGTTTTCCTACATCATGCAAGGATTGTCATTTATTAGGTTACGTCAAAAACTCCCTAATTTAGCCAGGCCATATGTGAGCCCATTAGGTAGCGCAGGAGCGGCTTGGACCGTAGTAGTAGCCATAGTTACCTTGTACTTTCAACTCAGTGACCCCTCTTACAGAGTAGGTGTCATTTGGGTGGCGGCTTGGTTTGCTTTATGTATTATTTATTTTGCTGCTATTGGCCGTAAAAAGTTAATTCTCTCACCAGAAGAGGAGTTTGCCATGAACCCTACTAAGGCACACTAAAAAATCAAGGAAATCAAAGGTTATTAATGCTTTTTCTGACTTTTGATTTCATTTTTTGACTTCGTTTTTAATTTTCTGATTGATGACTTTTTAAAAGATTATTCACTATGCCTCACCTCAACTCCATCCCCACATCAGAACATGCCAAATTGCAGGCAGTACGATTATCGAACGCTAAAAAAGTCAAAGTCGCAGTTAGCGACATAGATGGTATTTTGCGTGGTAAATATTTGCATATCGACAAATTTTTGGGGGCGGCAGAAGCTTATCCCGCAGGTGGTTTTGGATTTTGTGATGTGGTTTTAGGCTGGGATATGATGGATGTCACCTATGACAATACCAAAGCCACGGGTTGGCAATTTGGTTTTCCAGATGCCTTAGCCCGCCTTGACTTTAATACTGGTAGAAATATACCTTGGGATAATAACACCCCTTTCTTTTTAGGTGATTTTGTCAATGCCGATGGCTCGCCTCATGCACAATGCCCACGGCAAGCTTTAAAACGAGTTTTGGCAAGAGCCGAAAAAATGGGTTTTAAAGTCATGACAGGTATGGAGTTTGAATGGTTTAACTTTTTAGAGACCCCACACACCTGGGCAGCCAAAGATGGCGTCAACCCCACCCGTTTAACACCGGGAATGTTTGGTTATTCATTGCTGCGTATGAATGAGAACCAAGAATACTTTAATGCCTTAATGGACGAAATGTTGGCCTTTGGTGTGCCAATTGAAGGACTACACACCGAAACCGGTCCTGGCGTTTATGAAGCCGCCATTGGTTTTAGTGAGGCACTAGAACAAGCCGATAGAGCGGTCTTATTCAAAACTGGCGCCAAAGAAATTGGCTCTAGATTTGGCATTATGCCTAGCTTTATGGCCAAACCTATTCATGGTATGCCAGGTTGCAGCGGACATATTCACCAAAGCCTATCTGATGGTAAAAACAATTTGTTTTTTGATGCCAATTCAGATCGCAAAATGAGTCCCTTATTCGAGAGTTATTTGGCGGGTCAAGTCGCTCATATGATGGATTTTGCCCCCATGATTTGGCCCACCATTAATAGTTATAAACGTTTGGTAGATGGTTATTGGGCACCAGTAAAACCCACTTGGGGCATGGATAACCGTACCGCCAGTTTTAGAGTGATTGCTGGCAGCCCCAAAGCCACTCGCCTAGAAACCCGTTGCCCTGGAGCAGATGTCAACCCCTACCTTGCTATGGCCGCTGTGATTGCTGCGGGGCTTGATGGCGTAGAAAAAGGCCTTCAATTAACCGCGCCTCCTATTACTGGCACCAATGTGGGTGGAGAGCATATTCCTAGAGCACCCCGTAGTCTGATTGAAACCACCCGCGTTTTTGAAAAATCTGAAGTAGCCCGTGACTGGTTAGGAGATGGTTTTGTCGATCATTTTGCAGCCACCCGCGATTGGGAGTGGCGCCAATGGCAAGATGC
>CAZKWC010000035.1:27523-30142 GCA_964556425.1 uncultured Limnohabitans sp.
TTTCAACTTATTTTATTTTTAAATCATGAGTATTTCATCATTTGCATTTCCCACCCCGATTCAATTTGGCGCAGGTGCCAGAAAATTAATCGCACAGCATTTGCTGGACAAAGGCTGTAAACGCCCTCTTATCGTGACTGACAAAGCCTTAGCTGCGTTGCCGGTATTAGCTGAATTCAAATCTCATTTAGCTGGTTTAGATGTAGCTGTTTTTGATGGTGTATTTGGTAACCCCACTTGTAGCCAAGTCATGGCAGGGGCGCAAGCCTTTAAAGCCCATAATGCCGATTGTGTGATTGGTGTGGGCGGTGGTGCAGCCCTTGATGTTTCTAAAGTAGTAGGGGTAATGGCGACTCACCCTGGTGACATTTTAGAATATGTCTGGGACCATCCGCAGGTACGTGCGATTGTGAACGAACTACCCTACTATATTGCAGTCCCTACTACTTCTGGTACGGGCTCTGAAGTAGGTCGTTCTAGTGTAGTTAGCGAAGACGATACCCATTTAAAACGGGTAGTCTTTAGTCCTAAAATTTTAGCTAAAACAGTTTTTGCCGACCCAGAGCTCACATTTGCGCTACCCGCCCATATTACTGCAGCGACAGGTATTGACGCATTAACACATAATATTGAAAGTTATTTGTCTCCCGCCTACCATCCTTTGTGTGATGGTATTGCATTAGAAGGTACACGTATTGCAGCTCGCTCTTTATTAAATGCAGTCAAAGAGCCGCACAATTTACAAGCTCGCTCTGACATGATGATGTCATCTATGATGGGAGCAATTGCCTTCCAAAAAGACTTAGGTGCAGTGCACTCCTGTGCACACGCATTAGGCGCAGTTTGTGATTTGCATCATGGTTTAGCCAATGCCTTAATGATTGATACCGTGTTGGCATGGAACTACGAAGTCGTTCCAGAAAAATTTGATGAGCTCGCCCACGTGTGTGGTGTGGCAGGCGGTGGCCAAAACTTAGTCGCTTGGATTCAAGAATTAAAAGCTTCGATTGGTATTACAGGCAAGCTTTCTGACCATGGCGTCAAACCAGAGCATTTAGCCCGTTTAGTTGAAATTGCCACTGCTGATATTTGCCATCAGACCAACCCAAGGCCTTGTACTGCGGCAGACTTTGAGCGCTTATTTAATGCCGCTTTATAAGGATAAACGTGGCAGTTACCTTAATTGGTCAACTGCCACCATTCATGAATGATGGTGGGCAGTCCTTGTTTAACGCCTTTTTAATTGAATCTTTTATTTGTATTGATTATGAAAACTCTCTCCGTCTTCAACCCTGCTAATGCAGAAAAAATTGCCGATTTGCCGGCCGATGATGCAGCTTCGGTTGCAGAGAAATTCCAACTTGCCAGCACAGCGCAAAAACAATGGGCACAAGTTCCTTTTGCGCAGCGTCTTGCTTGCTTACAAAAATTCAGGACATTAGTGCAAGAGCAATTACCTGATCTTGCCACCATCATGACGCTTGAAACCGGTAAACCCATTCAACTTTCGCACAATGAATTAAACGGGTTTTTAGGTCGCCTCGATTTCTTTTTAGCTGAAGCAGAAAAATCGATTTCAAGCGAAACCGTATTTACTGATGGTTCTATGACAGAAGTGATAGAGCATGTGCCTTTAGGTGTTATTGGCAACATTTCAGCCTGGAACTACCCTTGGTTTGTGGGCGGTAATGTATTTGTACCCGCACTTTTAACTGGTAATGCTGTTTTGTACAAACCATCAGAGTTTGCCAGCATGACAGGTCAAGCTATGGCAAAAACTTTATATGCGGCTGGCATTCCTCAAGATGTTTTTATCACTTTAATTGGTGCCGGTGATTTAGGAGTAAGCCTTTTACAGCAAAACATTGATGGCCTATTTTTTACTGGCTCATATGCTACTGGCGCCAAAATTGCCCACACACTTGGCCAGCGTATGGTCAAAATGCAGCTTGAGTTGGGCGGTAAAGATCCCACCTATGTGTTTGCAGATGCCAACCCAGTCTTAGCCGCTCAGTCATTGGCCGATGGCGCCATGTATAACACCGGTCAAAGTTGTTGCTCGGTAGAGCGCATTTATGTGCATGAAAGTATTTACGATAGTTTTGTGGAAACTTTTGTACAAACCGTAAAAGACTTCAAAATAGGCGATACCCTCTCTAAAGATAGCTATATTGGGCCATTAACCCGCGCCCCACAAATGGCAGTATTAGAGGCACAAATTGCAGATGCGGTCAGTAAAGGCGCCACCGTTTTAACTGGTGGTAAACGCATGGCTGGCCCTGGCAATTGGTTTGAACCTACTGTCTTAGTCAATGTGAATCATTCCATGTTGGTAATGACTGAAGAGAGTTTTGGCCCCATTATTGGCATTCAAAAAGTTGCTTCCGATGAGCAAGCATTAACTTTAATGAATGACACCGCTTATGGTTTAACCGCTGGTGTGTTTACCCCAGACGAAGCCAAAGCGAAAGCATTTTTAGCACAGGTAAAAGCAGGTACGGTCTATTGGAATTGCTGCGACCGAGTCAGCCCAAGATTGCCTTGGAGTGGTTATGGACAGTCCGGTGTGGGCTTGACCTTGTCTACCTATGGCATTCAAACCTTTACCCGTCCTAAGGC
>CAZKWC010000036.1:0-7022 GCA_964556425.1 uncultured Limnohabitans sp.
AGAGTACAAGGCTTGAATTATTCAGCGGCTACCACCATTGCTTTAGTTGCTGCAGCACTGTCCATCTTGCCGTTAAAATGTTGTGTAATCACATCATAAAAAGCATTTTTAGCAGAGGCAGGAACGGCATGACCATGCGCCATAGAACCTACCAAAGTACCTTTGGTATTCGCTTCGGCTAAGTCTTTCATGCCTTTTTTACCGCAATCGTCAAATGCTTTATCTGATACATCGGTGCGCGCTGGAACTGAACCTTTTACCACATTAAATGCGCTTTGGAAGTTAGGGTTCATGATGGCGGCCGCTAATTTATTTTGTGCTGCTTGTGCATCAGCACCCACTTTAAACATGGCGAACTGATCAGAATTAAATGACACTGCACCCTGTGTACCCGGTACGCGGAAGCAGAGGAAATCTTTGCCAGGAGCTTTTTTCGCATTGATAAACTCACCTTTAGCCCAGTCACCCATAATTTGGAAGCCCGCTTTACCTTGAATCACCATAGCGGATGCTAAGTTCCAATCACGATTAGAAAAGTCTTTATCTACATATTTTTTCAATTGAGCCATACGGTCAAATGATTTTTTCATGGTGTCTGAACCTAAAGCGGCTTTGTCTTTTTTAACAAAGGCTTTGTTATAGAAGTCAACACCGCCAGTCGATAATACAACGCCGTCAAAAATAGTGGCTTCTTGCCAAGCTTGACCACCGTGAGCTAAACCTACATAACCGGCTTTTTGTACTTTATCAAGTGCTGCAATAAATTCGTCCCAAGTTTTTGGGGCATCTTTAACGCCGGCTTTGGCTAGTACTTCTTTGTTGGCCCAAACCCAGTTAGTCGAGTGCACATTCACAGGCGCGGCAATCCATTTACCATTGTGTTTAGAGAAAGCCTGAAGTGCTTTAGGCACGGTTTTATCCCAGCCATCTTTGGCAGCAATGGCATTAAGGTCGCCTAATACGCCTTGTTTAGCCCAATCTTGAATATCAAAACCCAACATTTGTACAGCGGTAGGCGGGTTTTTTGCGGTTACACGTGCACGTAAAGCGGTCATTGCAGCCTCACCACCACCACCGGCTACTGGCATATCATTCCATTTAACACCTTGACCCTCTAGGTCTTTCTTTAAAACACCTAAAGCTGCCGCTTCACCACCAGAAGTCCACCAATGCAGAACTTCAACCGATTCTGCAGCAACAGCCGCACCACAAAATAAACCAGCCGCAACAGTAGCAATGACTTGACGTTTCATTTGAGTCTCCAAGATATTTTTGATTAAAAGGTCGCAAGTGAAATGAAATGATAACGTTTACATTTCAAAACAAGACCTAGTAATAACCCCAATTTTAAAAAACATATTTTTTTAAAGGTTAAGTCAATAAAGTGGCATAAGATGAAATGAGGCTGGGATATAAAACAACTCCCATACCAACATTAGTCAGGTATTTCTATCAGGAGAGCTTGCCATGCTTGGAGCCTAATATGTGGAGCATTTTCTTTCCACTGCAATTGCAAGGGCCTTTTTTCAGGGCTATTGGAGTGGCTGTAATTATCTAATAACACTCTTAATTGACTCATATGGGAGGCATTCTGATTGCTTGGTATTTCCCAAATTTGTTCAGTTTCTGAAAAGTTAATGGCGACCCAAATACGACTGCCTTTTTGTTCGGATGTGGAGGGCAGTAAACGCTGGAATACATATAAGTGGGCATGCTCTGGTGCAAGGTCTTGGTAAACACCGTGTACCAAAACGGGTAATTGTTTGCGCAGTTGTATGAGTTCTTGATAAAAACAATAAACCGAGTCAGACCGCTTGATTTGATCCGCTGCATTAATAAGCGTGTAATTAGGATTGACTTCTAGCCAGGCTTGGCCATTGGTAAAACCACCGCTGGGCTGATTAGACCATTGCATAGGGGTACGGGCATGATCACGACTGGTTTGAGCCTGATGCGACAAATATTCTGCCTCGCTGACCTTTCCTGTTGCTACCCATTTGTCCCACATACCTTTGACTTCTAAATCATTGTACTGATCAAGCCGAGTAAAGGGAAAATTAGTCATCCCTAATTCATCACCTTGATAAATAAAAGGAGTTGCTCTTTGACATAAATAAACCATGGCGAGAGCTTTAGCCGATAACTCACGCCACTGTGCACTGTCGTTACCAAAATGCGAAACAATACGCGGATTATCGTGATTGCATAAAAAACTGGTATTCCATCCTTGTGCATTAGGAACCGAGTCGAGTTGTGCTAAGGTTGATTTGAATTGAGCTAAAGTCCAATTGGTTTTACGCCAGTTGTCTCTGTCAAGACGTACCACATCAAAATGAAAAATCATGCTTAACTCTTTTCGACTGGCATCGGTAAAAAGCGGGGCATTTTCAAAAGTCACACCAAATGCTTCACCGACTGTCATGGCATTAAATGGTGCTAATACGGCTTGATGCAATTCCTGCAAATATTCATGCACACGTGGCCCGTTGGCATAAACGAATTCAGGATGCTCGAGTTGCTCGGCTGTGAGATTGGGTAGCCCTTCTGGTTTGGAAATAAATGGAATCACATCCATTCTAAAACCGCTCACGCCTTTGTTTAACCAAAACCGCATCAAGTCATATACTTCTTGCCTTACCTTTGGGTTTTCCCAGTTCAGGTCGGGCTGTTGCTTGGCAAAATAATGTAAATAATATTGGCCACGACTAGGGCAATATTCCCATGCCGAACCACCAAAAAATGAAGGGTAGTTATTGGGTTCTGCGCCATTCACTGGGTCTCGCCAAATATAATAATCTCGATAGGGGTTTTGTTCAGAAACAGAGCTGCTACTTTCTTGAAACCAAGTGTGTTGATCGCTGGTGTGGTTCACTACTAAGTCGATTATTAAATGCATATTCCTGGCCTTTAAGCCAGCCATCAAATCATCAAAATCAGCCATAGTGCCCAACTCTGCCATGACCTTTTGATAGTCTCTAATGTCATATCCATTATCCACATTAGGACTATCAAAATGAGGGCTTAACCAAATCACATCAACCCCCAAATTTTGTAGGTAGTCGAGTTGTTGAATCATGCCGGGTAGGTCACCTATACCGTCATGGTTGCTGTCTAAAAAAGAGCGTGGATAAATTTGGTAAACCACACTATTTTTCCACCAATCGGAGGCAAGGTTTTGTGTGGGATGTTTGACAGCTTGTAGGGTCATGATAAAGCTTGATAGATTTTTTTAAACCATTATCTTGACAACTTTTGATCTAAATGCAAGCGAATAAGTATCACTTGAGTTACCAAATTGAATCAAAAATAAAGTGCCTATACTTTATATTTTTTCATGAATTTTTTATCAATATAATTTTTTAAATACCAAACCCAAGCCCCTTTAAAACTATAAGCACCATAACTGGCAATGGCATAGCGCCTGCCGCAGGCTAATAAGTTAAGTGTGGTGGCCGGTAATACATGGGGCAGCAAGTTTTCTTGCTTGCAATACAAAACGATATTGCGCGCTAAGGCAGGGCCTGCCCTAACAGCATAAACACCACTTCTTGGGTGGATTTTATCGGTTCTGCTGGCGACATCGCCAGCGGCAAAGACCCAGGTATGCGAGACCGATTGTTGAAACTCATTAACCGCAACAAAGCCCTTCTCATCTAACTGTAAACCACTTTGTTTTAACCAATTGGGGGCCATAGAACCAATTGCCAACCAGCTCATTTCAGAGGGGAGGGAAGTAGGATGTTGATGGTTAGTAGACTTAGATAAGATCAGTTGATTAGCTTGTACCTCTTGTACTTTTTGATTCACAATTTGAATGCCTAGTTGCTTGGCTTGTTGCTGCATAGCTTGGCTAACCGAGGCGTTGTAGGAGGGGCCCAAGCCTTGCGCACCAGCAATTAAAGATACCTGTGTATTGGGAAAGCGATAGGCTAAGCTACAAGCTATTTCAAAGCCAGCCGCCCCACCACCAATGACTGAAATTGGTTTTTTAACCGAGTTATGAACGGCTGAACTTGAGCTTGTAGTAAGGCTGCTGTTGAGTTTTTTTTCTATGCTGGCCCAGTTATTGGCTAAATTTTCAAGTGGTCTTAATAATACACAATGCTGGCTGGCGCCGGGCAAAATAGGGTCTAGCTGCGATGTGTCTAAGCCTGCACCGGTATCAATACTTAATAAATCAAATGCTAAGCACTCACCGTTTTCAAGAAAAACCTTTTTAGCGTTCACATCTATACCAGTAGCATGACAAGCGTGCCACTGAATAGAGCTGTTTTGAAGTAATGCGGGCACATGGATGGCGCACTCATCAAATTCATAAAGGCCCGCAACCAGGCCTGGCACCATACCAGAATAATAGGTTTTGGCATGAGGGCTTACTAAGGTAATTTTTAGCTTTGGCGTTTGTGCTAGCGAGGCCATGCGAATTAAATGTTTTAACAAATAAATATGAGCATGACCTGCTCCTAATAACACCAAATGCAGGCCTTGATTCATGCCGTTAGCCTCTTAAAAAGCTATGAAAACGCTCTACCCATGCGAGTAGTTGTTTGGGCTGATGAGCTCTTTTCCATTCACCTGCAGCGTATTTATTGGCTTCTGCCATAGTGGGGTAAATATGAATAGTGCCCAACAGCTTATTTAAACCTAAACCATGTTTCATGGCCATGACAAACTCGGCAATTAAGTCGCCTGCATGATCACCTACTATGGTCACACCTAAAATTTTATCTTTATTGGGTACCGTCAATACTTTGACATAACCCACATCAGAACCATCGGCGATGGCACGGTCTAAATCGTCAATCCCATAATGTGTGACTTCATACGCAATACCTTGTGCAATCGCTTCTTGTTCGTTAATTCCAACTCTTGCTACCTCTGGGTCGGTGAAGGTGGCCCAAGGTATCACAGAATAATCTGCTTTGAATTTTTTGAATTTACCAAATAAAGCATTAACTGCGGCATACCAAGCTTGATGAGCCGCCACATGGGTGAGTTGATAAGGGCCAGCCACATCTCCTACTGCAAAAATATTGGGGTAAATGGTTTCAAGATAGGCATTGGTATCAATGGTTTTGTTGCTAGTAATACCTAACTCTTCAAGGCCAAATCCTTTTAGTCTTGGGCTTCTGCCCACTGCACAAATCAGACTATCGAAAGGTAATTCGAGTTCTTGATCGAGATGCTTGAGACGAATGATTTTTTCTTGATTCAAAATGTCGCAGCTAATGGCTTGGTGCTGAGTTAGTATTTTGACACCATCGCGTGCTAATTTATTTTGCACAATAGCTGATACGTCTTCATCTTCCCTGCTCATCAGTCTTGAACCTTGCTCGATTTGAGTGACTTGTGCACCTAACCTAGCAAAACTTTGCGCTAACTCACAACCAATGGGGCCACCACCTAAAATAACAATTCGCTTAGGAATAGTCGGCAACTGGCTATAGGCTTGCCAAAGTGTGTCACTGGTTAAATAGCCCACTTTATCAAGACCAGGCAAGTTAGGGACAAACGGACTAGCACCTGTAGCAATCACGATAGACCTAGTGCTAAGGATTTGTTTGGTGCCAGAAGGGCTGCTTATTTCGACATGCCAAGGACTAATAATACGGGCATAACCTTGTTGAACATCAACACCTAAATCGGTATAACGACTAATGCTGTCGTGTGGTTCAATTTTTTCAATTACTTTATTAATTCTTTGCAAGACCGCTGCAAAATTAACTTGGCTAGTGCCAACTTCAATACCATAGTCTTGGCTGTTGGCAATGGTGTGGGCTACTTTGGCACTCTTAATTAAAGCTTTACTGGGCACACAACCATAGTTAAGGCAATCACCACCCATTTTGTGGGTTTCAACTAAAGTCACTTTTGCTTTAACAGCGGCTGCAATATAACTACTGACTAAGCCACCTGCGCCCGCACCAATCACGACTAAATTACGATCAAATTTTTTAGGTTGAACACTTTGCCATTTTTTATAAACTTTGCGCTTTTGAAAGTAGGCAATAAAGGCTTTGGCCAACCAAGGAAATAATCCTAATAAGGTAAAAGATAAAATTAAACTAGGCGAAAGGATATCGGATGGCGATTTTAAAGAGGCCAATTGTGTGCCAGCATTCACATAAACTAAAGTGCCGGCCAACATGCCTAATTGACTCACCCAATAAAACTGAAAAGTTTTAATTTTGGTTAAACCCATGACCAAATTAATGACAAAAAATGGTACAGCAGGAACAAGTCTTAAGGTGAATAAATAAAAACTACCTTGTTTTTCTATGCCTTGATTAATAGTTTTGAGTTGTTGGCTAAAACGAGCTTCTATGCTGTCGCGCAACAAATGACGGGAGCTTAAAAAGGCCAAAGTGGCCCCTAGGCTGGAGGCAAAAGAAATTAATAAAAAGCCCCAGATGAGGCCAAACATAGCTCCGCCTGCCAAGGTTAAAATGACAGCTCCAGGCAATGAAAATGCAGTACTTATTACATACACTAAGAAAAACAACACCGACACTAAAATAGGGCTTTGTTCCACCCATTGCACCAATTGTTGTTGGCTATTTTGTAGGTAACTAAAAGTTAAATAATTTTGCCCGCCAAAATAAAAAAATAAAGCTATTACACTGGCAATAACAAGAATTAACAGAATTTTTTTAAGTTTCGTCATGATTGTTTTTCTGTTGGTGAATAAAAAATGATGTGTGTTTTTCTATGGCTTTTAAATGAGTAAAACCCCAATAAACACGAGTCACAATGGTAAAGCTGCAAAGCAAGGCAAAGCCGTACGCTAAATAGTTAAAGTAGTATGGCATTAAACAAGCCAATATAAAAAACAATAATGTTTCGGTGGCTTCTGTTAAGCCACCTAAAAAATAAAATGATTTTTTGGGTAGTCGGGTGTTGCTTAACTGATGTTTTTGCGCCAAGATTGCAAAAGCCAAAAAACTAGATGCCGTGCCAATAAAACAAAACAATAACACAGCTGCAGCTAATGCGTTTTGATGTGGGTTGGCAAAAGCAAACGC
>CAZKWC010000036.1:7122-29506 GCA_964556425.1 uncultured Limnohabitans sp.
ACAATAACACAGCTGCAGCTAATGCGTTTTGATGTGGGTTGGCAAAAGCAAACGCTAGCGGTATGGAAGCGTAAAAAATAAAGTCTAGGCATATATCTAAAAAGCCGCCTGCATCAGTGGCTTGGTTAAGCCTTGCTACTGCTCCATCTAGGGCATCGAGTAGCCTTGAAATCAAGATAAAGATAAGGCCAAAAATAAATGCATTAAAGGCAATACACATGGCTGCTACAAGACCAATTGCAAAACCAATTAAACTGATTTGATTAGCAGTGATGCCAGTAGCTTGCAGTCTTTTAGCAACCTGCTTTACCGCAGGTTCAATTAATTGTATGGCTATAGAGTCAAGCATTGTGGGTTGATGAGGTGGTATTAAGTGGAACTAATTTACTGACGTGTTGAAGGTCTGCAATATCAGCCGCGTCATGTGTAACTATTAGTACTGGAATGGCCCGTTTTCTTACAGTTTCAAAAACAAATTGTCTGATATTTTGCCTTAATGACTCATCTAACTTAGAAAACGGTTCGTCTAATAACAAGGCTTGGGGTTCCGCTAATAGGGCCCTCATTAAGGCCACACGGGCTTTTTGTCCACCCGATAATAGGCTAGGGTCTTGTGGTCCCATACCGGTTAATTGAGCATCAATAAGCGCTTGATTGGCTAATTGAATTTTTTGGGCTTTAGAATATTTTTTTGGAATCGCAAATAATAAATTTTCAAGCACACTGAGATGTGGGAATAACAAAGGTTCTTGAAACAGCATACCAATTTTTCTTTCTTGTGTGCTAAGATCATTTAAGTTTTTTTGATTTAAAAACATTTGGCTTTGCAAAACAAAATCGGAACTTAAACAGTTGGCAATTGCCGCTAACAAGGTTGATTTTCCACAACCACTAGGACCCATTAAAGTATGAATACAGCCAGCGGCAATCGTGAGTTCAAAGTTGTTAATTAAAACTTTACTGCCAATTGCGAGTTGTTGAATTTTTATATCAAGCATAGGTAGTTATGATTTAAATTTTCTGGGTTGGGCTAGTTGTTCACTGAGGTAAAACATTAAAAAAACAAAACCACATAAAACCAAGGCATAGGTGCTACTTAAAGAACGTTGCCCTGATGCACTTAATGCAATCGCCTCTGTGCTAAGGGAGTTAATGCGGCCTGCACCTAAATAGACGGTGGGTAAATATTGTGCAACGCTCACCGCAAAACCGACCGCAAAACTTCGCACAATTGCACTTTTTAATAATGGCCACTTCACTCTTAAAACAAACCCCATAAAAGAGTGTCCTAAACTAGCCGTTACAATAGCCCAGCGTCTATCGAAGTGTTGATAGGCAGGACTTAAGCTAATGAGTACATAGGGCAGTGCCATTAAACTATGACTTAAATAAACGGCAAAAAAATAGGATTTGATTTCTAGCCATAAACTGAGCTGATGCAGTCCAATGACCCACAACAAAGGCGGTAAAACCAGACTCATTAAAATAAACGGTCTTACTTTTTGGTCTAAAGCAGCGGGGGCTATTTCTAGCCAAACAATGCTTAGGATTAATGCGGTAAAAGCACTGCCAATAGCTAAATAAAAGGTGTCGAGGCTACTGTCCAAATTACCTGCCAATGATTGCCAAGCTAACCAACTTAACTCTTGTGGCCAAAGATTGGGAAAAGTCCAAACACCAGAAAAACTAGCAATAAGTAAAATCAATAACAATAAAATATAAATTAATTGCAGGCTAAAAACGGCGAATCCTATTGAATGGAGTTTTTGCAGGCCACTCCACTTCAATAAATAAGAGGCAATGGCGGAGGGAGTAGGAGTTTTAGTTGCTACTACGGGGCCATTTAAAAGTAAATTGCGCCAACCAAGCGTTTGACTTAATAAATAAAAAAGACCTGCTACCAGCACTATTAAAAGACCAAGTATGAAGGCCAATACAATACCTTCTTGGTTTTTATGAAGGTCGGCGTCTTGTAATAAGCTCCAACTTTGAATGGCCAGAGTAGGAGGGTTGGTGGGGCCCATAATTAAAGCCATATCAACTACCGTTAAACTGTAGGCCCAGACGGCTAAAAATGGCCACAATAGTTTGGCGGCTAACTGCGGCACAATAATTTTCCAATAACTGGCCTTAGGGCTATAACCTAATGTTTGAGCTATTAAGAACTGTTGTCTTAGGCTTGCTTGAAAATCAGTTTGATGTAGCAAGGTCAAACCTGTCCAAATTAAAAACGGGGTTTCCTTCGCCGCTAAAATAAGAATCAAGCTAATGCCATAAGGGTCTTGGCTAGTGGTCCAATCGGGGGGATATTCAAAGCCGGTGGCCCAAGGAGAAACCAGTCTTATTAACCAGCCACTTGGCGCAATCAAATATAAAAAAGCAATCGCAAAAGCCGCATGTGGTAGGGCTAACATTTTAGGAATAATACGGCCTAGCTTTTTAAGATGATGGTGTTGAAAATAAAATCCAATCACCATAAAAGCCCATACCAGCGCAATAAAAAAACTAGCTATACCAGTGAATAGGCTAAGGTATAGGCTATGTTGATAGGCCCTATTGAAAAAAACACTTTGCCAACTTTCTAACTCAAAAATCGATTGAATAAGAATTTTGAAAGTGGCAAAACTAGGTGCAAAAAATACAACTATTAAGCACAACAAAACACTTTTTTGCAAAAGGTTTTGTTTATGCACCATAACGTTTGAGCCATTCTTTCTCTATGGCCTCGACCCAACTACCGTGTGGCTCAGATAAGGTAGGTGCATATTGCGCTAATTGGCCCGCTAAGGGTTTGGCAGCAAAAGCCGTTTTTTGACTAGCGCTCAGTTTGTCTAAGGCCAGTACAGTTGGGTCTCCCCATTGTTCAATATCGGCTTTACGAGCTTGTGCTGCGGGAGATAATAAAAAGTTGGCTACTACTTGTGCTGCTTCTTTGGCCTTGGCATTAAATGGAATGGCTACAAAATGAGTGTTGCCAATAGTGCCGTTTTTATGCTGATAGCTGTAAACACTATTACTTAAACGTTTAGCCGCAATTTCATTGGCCGCTTCGTTGGGGTTAAAAGTCATGGCCAATAATAGTTCGCCATCTGCCATCATTTGTCTTAGTGCACCAGGGTTTTGTGGAAATTGCTGACCCTTGCGCCATAAGTGAGGATGCAACTGGTCTAAAAAAGCCCACACCGGGGCTCCAGTCGTTTGCAAGGCTTGGCTCGTCACTGGTTTATAAAATGCGCTACGGTCGGAGTTGAGCTCTAAAAAGAGCTGTTTAATAAAAGTCGTACCAGTAAAGTCGGGGAGTTTAGGATAAGTAATACGGCCTGGGTTTTTCTTGGCCAATTCTAATAATTGAGCCATGCTACTTGGATTTTGTGGCAGACGTTTGCTGTCGGCCATAAAAGTTAATTGAGCCATACCCCAAGGTGACTCTAGTCCATCGGTGGGTTCAGCAAAATCAAGCAAGGTAGTGGGTTTACCTTTGGTATCAACAAGTGAAAAATGAGGCAAACTTTGAGCAAATGGCCCAAATAACAAACCTTCTTTTTTCATGGTTAAAAAGTTCTCGCCATTGATCCAAACCAAATCAACGCTACCTTCTGTTAATTTACCGGCAGCTTTTTCATTACGAACACGCTTAATCATGTCGGCGGCGTCGGTAATTTTGACATGCTCTAGGTTAATGCCATGTGATTTTTTAAGTTCTTGCGCTGCCCATTGAATATAAGCATTAATTCTTTCGCTACCGGCCCAAGCATTAAAGTAAACAGTTTGACCCTTGGCTTTGGCTTCTATGTTGGGCCAATTGTTGCTTTGGGCCAAGCTGGGTAAGCTAGTAGAAGCCAATAATAAAGCTAAAGCTTGGCGACGTTGAATAAGAATTTTTTGCATAAAAAGTAAAAAATATTAGTTCGTTAAATAGACGGATGGGGGCATAGCTAGATGTCCTTAAAACCTTAGTCGATTGAGGAGTTAAATTCTTACAAAAATATTTGCAAAATGAACATTTATGCTCTTTACTGTTGGCTTTAAGCTAACAAGGCTTGGGCAAACTCGGAGGCTTTAAAGGTTTGTAAATCTTCGAGTTGTTCGCCCACTCCAATAAAGTAGACCGGCACAGTTTGAGATTGAATTTGACCTCGCTCTTTGGACCAGAGGGCAATAGCAGCTAAAACTCCTCCTTTGGCAGTTCCATCTAGTTTGGTCACGATTAAGCCGGTTAAAGACAAGGCCGCATCAAATGCTTGAACTTGCATAAGGGCATTTTGCCCCGTATTACCATCGATGACCAGTAAAATTTCGTGGGGGGCTTTTTCATCTGCTTTGGTAATTACCCGCTTAATTTTTTTAAGCTCCTCCATGAGGTGTAATTGTGTGGGCAGGCGACCAGCTGTATCGACTAGCACGACATCTTTGTTACGTGCTTTGCCGGCTACCACTGCATCATAACTAACGGCTGCAGGGTCAGCACCTGCTTGGCTAATAATTTCCACCGAAGACCTATCGGCCCAGACGCCTAGTTGTTCACGTGCCGCAGCACGGAAAGTGTCGGCTGCTGCCAATAATACCGTCTGCCCTGATTGTGCTAAATATTGAGTTAACTTACCAATGGAGGTGGTTTTACCTGCCCCATTCACACCCGTTACCATAATAACGGTTGGGCTATTATCAGAAATAGTAAGCGATTGCTCTAGGGGTAATAAAAGTTCTGTGATGGCTTGAATTAAAAGTGCTTTTACCGCTGCTGGTTCGGTGGTTTTAGTCTCTTTTACCAAACGCTTGACTTCGGTTAATAAATATTGAGTTGCTTTAACTCCTGTGTCTGCCAATAATAGGGCAGTTTCAAGTTCTTCATAGAGATTATCGTCAATTTGAGTGCCGGTAAAAACAGTGCTAATACTTTTGGCTGTATTGCGTAGGCCTGTTTGCAGGCGACTTAACCAAGAGGCCCTAGAGGGAGGCGTGTTCTTTGCTAGTTCAACTGAGTTGTTTGTTGGAGTAGGACTGTTGGCAATGACAGGCTGAACGGTACTTGGTGCGGCTGGTGCGGTCGGTGCAGTTGGTGTGGTAGTGGCACTACTACCAAACGATAATTTCTTTTTTAAAAAGTTAAACATGTAGCTTTAGGTAAATAAGTTGGGAGACAATCCAAACAAAAGTGAGACAGAGAAAAATAGCCAAATTAATGAGTTAAAAACTCCCTTAGCATTGATCTGTAGGTGTCAAATAGCCTGCAAAATCAAAACAAAAATCAGCATTTACCATCATAATGTAATTGAATTATCTTTATATTTGAGGCCATACAACACAAATGCAAGACAAAGGTGTTGATCAACAAGCCTTAGTTTAGCAATATCTGCATGAAAATCCATTTAAAAACTACTTCACCCAAAAATGTCAAACTCTCACTGTTATCACTTCGAGAGTTAATTTTTTCAATTTGGCCCTTTATTGTCATTACCCTTGTGTTGCTAATAGCCGCCTATTGGGCTCTAGACCCCAATCCTCCTAAGCATGTAGTTTTAGCCACTGGGCCCGAACAAAGTGCCTACGATAATTTTGGTAAGCGCTATGCACAAGCCTTAGCGCAGCAGGGTATAAAAGTAGAGTTAAGAGTCAGTCAGGGCTCTTCAGAAAACTTGCAGTTATTACGTGATGGTAAGGTCGATTTGGGTTTTGTTCAGTCGGGTAGTGATGGCGTTGATGCCTATCAGACCCAGCAATCTGACGAAAGGGTAATGTCCTTGGGAAGCTTGTTTGTAGAACCTGTTTGGTTGTTTTATAGAACCGATGCTGCAAAAAAAATATCAAAAGATGCTACTTTAAGCTCTCTTACACAACTCAAGGGTTTAAAAGTCAATGTGGGTACAGCAGGCAGTGGAGTGCCCAATTTAATGAATAAATTATTTGAGCTCAATCAAATGGAGCCCGATTCAATTCAAAAGTTTCAACTCGAGCAAACGCCCTCTACTATGGCATTTTTAGCAGGTGAACTTGATGTTTTAGTTTTTGCCTCTGCACCAGAATCGCAATTGGTGCAAATGTTGTTACTCACACCTGGTGTAAAGCTAATGAGTTTTGATCAGTCAGAGGCTTATGCCAGAAGGCTGCCTTATTTAAGTCCTGTTCAACTGCCACATGGTATTTTAGATTTAGCAAAAAATTTGCCCGAGCAAGATGTGAGGCTTATTGCTTCGACCACCGCTTTAATAAGTAGTAGTTCAACTCATCCCGCATTAATTCAGTTGTTTTCTCAGGCTTCTCAGACCATTCATGGAGCGGCAGGTTGGTTTAATGAGGCAAGAGAATATCCCAATGCTAAGCGTAGTGAATTTACTATGAGTAAAGAGGCCTTGCGTAATTTGCAAGTAGGCGCTTCATTTTTACAACGTTATTTACCGTTTTGGATGGCAAATTTAATTGAAAGAATGGGCTTGGCTTTGGGTGTAATTGCTGCCATTATGTTGCCTGCAAGCCGTATTATTCCGCCTTTGTATATTTTTAGAATTCGCTCCCGCATTTTTAGATGGTATGGTCAATTAAGAACCTTGGAGTCGCAATTAGCATCAGCCGATATTAGCCCAGAAGTTATCTTAAAGAGGCTTAATGAGTTAGATGAAAAAGTCATGTCTTTAACGGTGCCTTTGTCTTATACCGATGAGTTGTATGCGCTTAGAAATAATATTGGCTTGGTCAAATTGAAGCTTCTCGAGCGGTTAAAAAATCAAGCCAATTCGTTTTAGGTAGATTACATGCAAAACTACACACTTTATTATTCACCCGATAGTGCCAATTTAATTATTCGTTTAGCACTTGAAGAAATGGCTTTACCTTATACCGATGTGTTGGTGAATAGGGCAAAAAAAGAACATCTAAAGCCTGAGTTTTTGAAGCTCAATCCGCAAGGCTTATTACCTATTTTAATTAGCCCTTATCAGGCTGAGCCACTATTTGAAACAGGTGCAATTTTATGGAATTTAGCTCAGCAGCATCAAGCTTTACGCCCCGTTTCATCCGACCAAAGTTCGACCTGTTTAAAATATCTTTTTTATATTTCTAACACGCTACACGCTGATTTGCGAGCTTTGTTTTATACCGAGCGTTATTTTGCTCAAGCAACAAACGATTTGATCGCTCATCTTAGAGAGGGTTTGAGTCAAAGAGTGAGGCAACATTTTGCTTTACTGAATCAAGAAATTGCCAATCGTGGTGGCCCATGGTTGTTAGGCGCAGAGTTAAGTATTTGTGATTTGTATTTGGCCGCTTGTGCAAGGTGGTCTATGCTTTATCCTAGGCCAGATTCGTTTACTTGGGGGGCGATTTCTCGAGATGACTTTTTAACTTGGCCTTGTTTGTTAGCTTTGCTTGAGAAGTTAGAACAAAGAGCGGCCGTTAGAGTGGCATTGGTAAAAGAGGATATTATTCAAACCAATCAAAACGAGTTTTCTAATCCACAAATGCCCAGGCCAAAAAATGGTTCGGTATTAGGATAAAAAGCCGATAGATTGGCACTAATATTTTGTGATGCCATTAATTTGTGTCAAACTCTAGAATTCAATTAGTCTCTTCTTTACAAAATTTATTTCTACCCATTTATGCCAAGCCCAAAATTTAATTCATCAGCAAACTCCAATCCAAAAACAAAAGAACGAGATTTTGCTGCAACTACCTCAAAGAAAAAATCACTTCCTAAAGTGTTAAAACATGAGGTCAGAATTATTGGTGGGCATTTAAAACGTACCAAATTACCGGTAGCCGATAAACCTGGTCTGCGCCCTTCACCCGATCGCGTTCGTGAAACCTTGTTTAACTGGTTGGGTCAAGATTTAACCGGCTGGCGCTGCCTAGATGCTTTTGCAGGATCTGGTGCTTTGGGATTTGAGGCTGCCTCACGTGAGGCAACTTTGGTTCAAATGATTGAAATGGATCCAGTATTGGCAGGTTCATTAGAGAAAACCCGTCAACGACTTAATTTAGGTGCAGAGCAAGTACAGGTGCGCCGTGGTGATGGTGTTAGAGCCTTAGCTGATTGTGCCAAGGCTTCTTTAGATTTGATTTTTTTAGACCCACCTTTTGATACTGATTTAGGCGATAAAGCATTGCCCCTAGCGGTTAAAGCCATAAAAAACAATGCTTGGATTTATTTAGAATCTCCCACACCTGTGAGCCCAGAAACCTTAGATAGTTTAGGTTTAAGCCTTTATAGACAGTTAAAAGCGGGTAAGGTTTTTGCACAGTTGTTGCAATTAAAATCGGCAGAAGTTCAATAACTCTAAATCGTTTTTAATGATTAACTCCTAAGCCACTCCTGCAACATTTTCCTTGCACTCTTATCATTTGAAAAGATACTTTATGACAGGCCTACCCACCACTAAAAAAGTAACGGCAGTTTTTGCTGGAACCTTTGACCCTATCACTTTGGGCCACCAAGAAATGATTGAACGTGCGAGTCAATTATTCGATACGGTGGTGGTAGCGGTTGCTATGGCGCATCATAAAAAAACCATGTTTAATTTAGATGAGCGAGTTTTATTGGTGCAACAATGTTTTGCCTCCAATACTGCTATCAAGGTATTGCCTTTTGATGGCTTGTTAGTTGATTTTGCAAAAAAAGTGGGTGCAACTGCAATGGTAAGAGGAGTTCGGGGTAGTGTAGATTTTGATTACGAGAGCCAATTGGCCGGTATGAATCGTAATATGCGCCCTGAAATTGATACCGTGTTACTCATGCCACAACCTCAAACTCAAGCAATTTCAAGTACTTTGGTCAGAGAAATTGCAAAATTAGGTGGGCCTTTCCAGCAATTTGTAGCGCCACCTGTCGTTTTGGCCATGCAAAATAAACTCACTTTAGCTGGTTAAGAGTTTAAAAATCATTCATTTTTATAGGGCTTTGGAGCGCATTTTTAAAAATAAAAGTCAAATCAACGATAATTAAGACTATGGCTTTAATGATTACCGATGAATGCATCAATTGCGATGTATGTGAACCTGAATGTCCCAATGATGCAATTTATATGGGGGAGCAGTTTTATGAAATTGCGCCTCATAAATGCACCGAATGTGTAGGGCATTTTGATGAACCTCAATGTGTTCAGATATGTCCTGTGTCGTGTATTCCGACACACCCCGATTTTATTGAAACACCCGAGCAACTGATGGCTAAATACCATTTGTTAACTCAGGCGGCTAAGCAGCAGTCAGACTAAAAACCTAAGCCCTTAGTTTTTAGTCCTCAGTTCAATTTCAATTAAAAATCTAAATCCCAAAACAAAGATTTTTTAACTTGTTTGCTTGTCTGAACCATTACTAGTTAATGGATTGGGAACTATTTCAGGTGTAGTTGCTTGAGTTGGAGTTGGTGCTGGCTTGGTGGTTTTGGGGGGCTTGGCTACTTTGGGCTCTGCCGTATGAATCAACATCATTGCTTTGGTCATGTCACCTTTGAATAGTTCTGGTAAGGCTTTTAGGCTTCTATCAATGGTTTGATCAATTGCGATTCGGTGGTCAAGTGAAGGTTTAGCAAGTACCCAGTTAATCACCTCAGATTTAACCCCCGGATGACCCACTCCTAAACGTAAACGCCAATAATTGGCGGTACCCAATTGTGCATGAATATCTCGAAGGCCATTGTGACCTGCATGTGAGCCACCTAATTTGAGTTTGGCTTGACCCGGCACAATATCAAGTTCATCATGAATCACCAGAATTTCTTCGGGTTGAATTTTAAAAAAACCGGCTAAAGCCGATACCGACTTTCCCGATAAATTCATAAATGTTTGAGGTTGTAGTAACCAACGGTGTTGACCATCAATGGTAACTCTTGCCATTAAGCCATGGAATGATTTGTCATTTTGCAAATTCGCGCCTAGCTGTCTGGCCATTTGATCAATCAACCAAAAACCTGCATTGTGCCGAGTGTCATCATATTTGGTACCAGGATTACCAAGTCCTACAAATAATTTAATCATAAAAATGAATTAGTAAAAAATGCGTACAAATTAAAAACGGCCCGTAATGGGCCGTTTGATTCTACCTAATGCAAAATTGCAAGGGGGGAATTATTTCTTTTTGCCCTTGGCTTTAGGATCTACTACAGGTGCTGCAACGACGATTTCTTCTTCGATAACAGTAACTGCTACTAAAACTGGATTAGGTTTACCGTGGGTAACAGCAGTTACACCATTAGGTAAAGTAATGTCGTTTAAGTGGAGTGAGTGACCTTTAGTCAAGTTAGACAAGTCAACAGCGATGAATTCTGGTAAGTCTGCTGGTAAGCAAGAAATAGTTAATTCATTGATAACATGGGTTGCTAAGCAGTTGTCTGTTTTAACAGCTGGTGAAGCATCTTGACCACTGTAATGCAATGGAACACGCATAGTGATTTTGTGATCAGCTAAAACACGTTGGAAGTCAACATGTAAAACTAATGGCTTAAATGGGTGGTATTGAACGTTACGTAACAATACTGGGCTTACTTTGCCGTCCATTTCCATATCAAGAATAGTAGCGTGGAACGCTTCTTTCTTTAATGCGTGCCATAAAGAATTGTGATCAATTTCAATAACTTCAGGCTTGTTTGTACCGCCATAAACGATACCAGGTGTACGACCAGCGTTACGAAGACGGCGGCTCGCACCCGTACCTTGTTTGCTGCGATCAAAAGCGACGAATTTCATAATAACTCCAATAAAGAGAACCACCGCGACCAGTGTGTTCTCGACTAAAAAAGCCTGGTCTGCACTTATTGCATACCAGGCCGACATGATGTCTTCAAAAAGAAGAAAATTTTAAAATTAATCGTCTTCTGAAAACAAACTCATTACCGAGTCACCGCGGGAAATGCGCTGAATAGTTTCAGCGATTAAAGGACCGACGGAGAGTTGGCGAATTCTTGGGCAAGCTTTAGCTTGTGCTGATAAAGGAATAGTGTTGGTCACCACTACTTCGTCTAGGGCAGTACCTTTTTCGATACGATCAATGGCTGGGCCAGAGAAAACAGGGTGTGTACAGTAAGCATATACTTTTTTAGCACCACGTTCTTTGAGAACTTCGGCTGCTTTCACTAAAGTGCCAGCGGTATCTACCATGTCATCCATAATGACGCAGTTACGACCTTCGATTTCACCGATGACATGCATGACTTCGCTGACATTCGCTTTTGGACGGCGTTTGTCAATAATGGCCATATCACAACCGAGTTGTTTGGCTAAAGCACGAGCACGTACAACACCACCTACATCTGGTGACACCACAATCAGATCAGAATAATTTTTTTGACGTAAGTCGCCTAATAAAATAGGTGAAGCGTAAATATTGTCAACTGGGATGTCAAAGAAACCTTGAATTTGATCAGCATGCAAATCCATGGTGAGCAATCGGGAAACACCAACAGTTTGTAATAAGTTAGCCACTACTTTGGCGGTAATAGGTACACGCGCAGAACGTGGGCGACGATCTTGACGGGCATAACCAAAATAAGGAATTACCGCATAAATACGCTCGGCTGATGCACGTTTGAGGGCATCTACCATTACCAACAATTCCATGAGATTGTCATTGGTGGGTGAGCATGTGGATTGCACCACGAATACGTCACGTGCACGAACGTTTTGGTTAATTTCAACGGTTACTTCGCCGTCAGAAAAACGTCCCACTGTAGCTGAACCTAATGTAAGGCCGAGTGTGGAAGCGACTTCATTGGCGACATCAGGGATGGCGTTACCAGCGAAGATTAAAAAGTCTGGAGTGGTGATTGGAGTAGTGGTTTGCATTTGCGCAATCGATCGAGAAAAATTTTGGCAGGGGAAGAAGGATTCGAACCTTCGCATGCTGGAATCAAAATCCAGTGCCTTAACCAGCTTGGCGATTCCCCTACACAGGTCGTAAAACTAGATTTTACAACCGTTACTCTGTTCAACTGGCCTAACGTAAAGAAAATTTACGGTAAACCACAAACACCTTGTGTTTGATATTTAAGTCAAGAAACTCTAAGTATTATAAAGCGGATGTTGGCTTAAATTTTTACAAATTCTAAATTGCTGAGAAATATTTTTTAGTTGTTGCTCATGTTGTTCTAAGAACTTTTCTTTGGGCATTGGCAACCAAGCAAATACAGCACTACCAGAACCTGTCATGCGTCCTTTAAGACCCATTTGGCTCATGAGATGAATAACATCAGATATTTCTGGGCAAAGCCTTTCGGCTACTGCTTGCATGTCATTTCTCCCGTAATCATACGGGTCATCTAGCTGTTCAGCAAAGACAGCTAGTGTAGCAGATTTTGTGTTGCGTTTTAAGTCTTTTGCAGAAAAAATATCTTTTGTGGATAGGCCTTTATGTGGTTTTATGACTAAAAAATGAGCTTCGGGTAGTTCTATGGGGGTAATGAATTGACCCACACCTTCCACCCAAGCATTTTTGCCTTTAATAAAAAACGGTACATCAGCACCTAGCTTCAGTCCAATCGAACAAAGTTGATTTTGATCAAGGCCAGTTTGCCAAAGGCGATTCAGTCCGATTAAACAAGTTGCTGCATCTGAAGAGCCTCCACCCATACCGGCTTCAGCTGGAATGGATTTTGCAATTGCAATATGAGCCCCGCTGCTGCATCCGGTGGCTTTTTGTAAGGCATAAGCTGCACGAGTACATAGGTCATCTTCGGGTAAGGGAGTAGTTAAGTCTTCACGACTAATTTGTCCATTGCTACGTAATTCAAGGTGTATCGTATCTTGCCAATCTAATAAAGAAAAAACCGATTGTAAAAGATGATAGCCATCAGGGCGACGACCTACTAAGTGCAAAAACAAATTGATTTTGGCTGGGGCTGCTAAATCGTATAGGGTTGTATTGCTCATATGAATGAATAAGTATGGGTGGTTGGTTGGGGTGATTTGGGTTGTTTATTGCGCCACTTTATTTTCTGGTGTGTTCAGTATCAACAAAATTTTGATGGTGGTAAAAGTAGTAGATGCATTTGGCGGGTTGGTGATTTTTTGTTCTAAGCGCAAACCTCTTTTACCAGACGCAAGGTCGGCATTTTGTGTCAACCAACCTTGGTTTTGTAATTCTTGAGTTTGTTGCGACTCTAACCAACTAAATAAGGCTTGAACTGGAAATTCTGCACCTAATGCTTGGTATAACAAGGCGTTTAAATTTTCGCTGTTGAGTTCTTTTTTTCCTTGCCTAAGACTAGCACTGTTGGCGTTCCACTTGATTTGAGCCAATTGTGCTCCTAGGGGACCCATTAAATCGAGTTGGCCTTGCTTGGCTCTGCCGGTTAACTCAAAATCTAAATTAAAACTTTTTCTGTCTTGATTAGTGGTGTTTTCGCCATGGTGAGCAATAATTTGCAAATTAAGTTTGCCTAAATAAGAACTTTGTAAGCTGGCCTTTTCAGCATCGTTGGAAGAGTTAACTGCCGCAGTTTGAGTGGGCTCTGAGCTTGTAATGACGGTAGTTTGAGTGGAGGCGAGGTCTTGATTAAAAATAGATGGGGTTGTGCTACAAGCAGTTAAAGTCATATAGCTGATGAATATTAAAAGCCAAAGGCGGTTTTTTTCTCTCATTTTAATAAAATTGGACTTGTGTTAGGTTGGGCTTGATAGGCTAAATATACTATTTTTATAGCACCTACATTCACCTCATAAAAATAGCTTTTTGATCAAGTCCACTAATGCTGGCTTTAATTAGGAATAGTTTGTTTGTATCGTTCTAAAGTCTCGACTAAAACATCGTAGGGAGCACTAGGGTCATAAGCTTGTTGCCACACATCTAGCGCCTCAGCTTGTTGACCTGTTACCCATAAAACTTCACCCAAATGGGCTCCAATTTCGGGATGAGGTTCTGCTGCATAGGCTTGTTGAAGCATTTTAAGTGCCTCTTTATACTCCCCTTTTTTAAACTTCACCCAGGCCAAGCTATCGAGGTACATATAGTTATTAGGTGCAATTTGTAGGGCAGTTTTAATGCTTTGTTGGGCTAAATTAAGTTCTATGCCTTTTTCAGCCAAAGTAAATCCTAAGCTGTTAAGCCATAAGGCATTTCTGGGTTCTTTTTTTAATAATTGTTGATGCAACTGTATAGATTCTTGAGTTCTTCCGAGTTGATTGAGTAATGATGCTTTCCTAAACAACAAAGAATTGTCTTTGGTCTGAGTTTTGATGGCTTTTTCAATGGCAGTCAATGCTTTTTCAGCTTGATTTTGTCTTTCTAACATTGAAATCCACACTTGTTCTTTTTGATTGGCCGGCAAAAAACTGGAGTTTAATAAATCAAAAGCTTGTTGGTGTTGATTGGCCGCTATTAAATATTGAATCTCCACTTTTAATTTGGCCTCTACAAAACTGGCATCTGAAATAGTGGCTAATAGACTAGGAATTTCTGAGAAGTTTTTTTGTGCAATTGCAATTTCGGCTAATTTCAAATTGGAATATTCAAGTAATAATTGTTTTTTCCTGGCATCTTTTTCTAAGTTGAGATTTTTTTGTGCATTTAAGAAACGAGTCTTGGCACGTGTCCAAAATAAATAATCCACTTCAAGCTCACCTAAATACACCAATACTTCTGGATGTGGATTATCCGTGTTGGCTAGAGTATTAAGAGTTTTAAACAATTTACCGCTAGGCTGGTTGCTTCTTTGCCACTGGTAATACGACCGAAATAAAGCAGAGTTGTAGTTATTTTGAAGTTGTGTATCTAACCAATTTTGGGTAGGTGCATGATTATTTTTTAATAAATTAAAAACTAAATAGTTAAATTCAGAAGTGTTGTTTTCAGTTAGGGTTAAACGTTGTAGCGCCTCAAATGCAGCATCATACTGTTGGTTTTCTAAACGTAATGCACCCAATACAAACCAAGTTACTTGAGCCGTTGCAGCGTTTTTGGTGTAAGGGGCTAAAATGCCTTCTAAAGAGCTAATCTCATTTAAACCTTCAGGGGTTAATCCATATAAACGAATTATTTCTCTAATCATTGACTCACGGTTTTCTGGAGGGGTCAATGCCAATGCATTTTTAAAAGCCTCGGTACTTGCTTTATATTGTTTCAATGAAATTAAAGCAGTACTCAAATGCAGGTAGGGCATTTCTGATTTGGGGTAGGCTTTAATCCAAGCTCTAGAGGCCACAATTACCTGGTCAATAGATTTCGCATTCATTGCAAATCCCACTGACTTTTCAAAAAACTTTTCATGTGGATAGGTTAACGCGGCCCTCAAGTAAGCCTCGGCAGCATCATTGTAGTTTTGTGAGCCCGCACTAATTTCGCCAGCCATTGACAAAAACATCAAGCGTATTTCAAGGTTTTTTGGAATATTACCTACTTTTAAACCCGAATTCTGGTTGCTTTCAGCACCAAAGATAGACGTGCTAGCGTTAGTACTAGCAGAATTAGCATTTTGTGCAAAACTGGAAGCGGTCCAGCTAGCAAAACCAAGCATTAAAGCGGGTAATACACAAAGCTTGACGGCATTTGCAATAATAGTGAGGTGTGATTTCATTTCAGCATGATAAATCAAGGAAGAGGTGATTGTGTTGTCCCTATTGTAAAAATGCCTGAAGAAACTTGTTAAAGTTCTTTTTTTGTAGAGATTTGTTCATTTTATTCAGAAAGCCATCTACCGTGCCAGAATTACCAGAAGTAGAAGTCACTCGTTTGAGTTTTGTGGACAGGATTGAAAACGCCATTATTCAAAAAGTGGTAATGGGTAAGCCATTGCGTTGGCCTTTAGGGATAGAACCCGAGCAACTTCTGTTAAAAACCGTTATAACGGTGAAAAGACGTGGGAAATATCTGCTAGTGCAACTTGATCAAGGTGTTTTGTTATTACATCTTGGAATGTCAGGTAGCATACGTTTTGACTCCGAACAACCCAGTAGATTGCCGCCCTTAGGCCCACACGATCATTTTCAATTAAGCACTAGCAAAGGTATTTTGCGGCTCAATGATCCACGCCGTTTTGGTGCAGTCGTGTATGCAAGTAGTTTGCAAGCCCCCATCGCCAAAAAGTTACTCGATAAATTAGGGGTTGAGCCTTTGCAAGATGGCTTTACCTTGGCTCAGTTTTATGCGGGTTTACAAAAACGTAAAACCTCCATTAAAACGGCTTTATTAGCAGGTGATATTGTGGTGGGTGTAGGCAATATTTATGCTTCTGAGGCTTTATTTGAAGCGGGCATCAACCCAACCAAGTTGTGCTGTGATGTGAGTAAACCTAAAGTCGAGAAATTACGTCTAGCGATTCAAAAGGTTTTGCAAAATGCATTGGCACAAGGCGGCTCGACTTTGCAAAATTTTTCTAGTGCTGAGGGTCAAACTGGATATTTCCAGCTGCAGGCCAATGTATATGGTAGGCAAGGAGAGCCTTGTAGAGTGTGTAGTACGCCTATTTTACAAATTACCCAAGGTCAAAGATCCACCTTTTATTGCTCCAAATGTCAAAAAAAATAAGTTAAAAATAATGAAATTGAATCAAGATCCAGCTTTTAAAGTGCAAGAGGCCAGCCCTAGTTTTGGTTTTTCGCCAGGTGCTTTGGTTTTAAACCGTTTTGCTCCTGCAATTATGGAGTGGCAAAAAATTCATGGCAGACATGGCCTGCCTTGGCAAGCCAATAAAGACCCTTACCGAGTTTGGTTGTCGGAGGTCATGTTGCAACAAACTCAAGTGGCTACTGTTATTCCTTATTTTGAAAAATTCACACAGCAGTTTCCTACCGTTAGTGCTTTGGCTAAGGCTCATTTAGATGAGGTGTTGGGTTTATGGAGCGGATTGGGCTACTACAGTCGAGCTAGAAACTTACATCAATGTGCTCAAGCGGTAGTGAGGGATTGGGCAGGTCAGTTTCCTACAAATGCGCAAGATTTACAACAATTACCAGGCATTGGTCGCTCGACCGCTTCTGCGATTGCTGCCACTTGTTTTGGACAAAGAGTCACCATACTTGATGGCAATGCCAAAAGAGTTTTAGCTCGGTATTTGGGATTCGAGGGTAATATTGTTTTGCCAGCCCATGAAAAAATTCTTTGGGATTTTGCAGAAAAAATGGTGCCAGAGGCGGGTATGCAGACCATGCCGGTTTATACCCAAGCACTCATGGATTTGGGATCGGCTATTTGTGCTGCAAAAAATCCACAATGTATGCAGTGCCCGGTTCAAAATAGTTGCTCCGCTTATGCACAAGACAAAACCAAGAGTTTGCCGTTGAAGCAAAAAACCATTAAGCGCACTTCACATCGACTTTATTTATGGTGGGTCAATAACTCCATGGGCCAAGTGTTTTGGTTACAAAGGCCAATGAAGGGAGTTTGGGCTGGCTTATATTGTTTACCCGTGTGGGAGGCAAGTAGCGAAGCCGAGTTTTTAGCCCAGATACCTCGTCAGTGGCATTCAAAATGTGAGTTCTTAGATCCTGTGCAACATGTGTTAACGCATAAGGATTTTCAATTAATATTTGTTAAAACTAGCTTAACTGAAGCTAATTTACAAGATTGGCCTAATACCCTAGAGGGTAAATGGCTAGCTCATAATGAATGGCAAAACTTAGGTGTGCCTGCGCCTGTGCGTAAAATAATGATGCAGCTTGGTGCTAATAGTTTAATTTAGCATTTTTTAGATGGTTTTAAAAGTAATTAATATATCTTAATTACTTTTAAGGAGTTTTGGTATTGTAGTCTAGCTCACGGTGGCGCTTTAGCACCACGCAGGGTAGGTTAGTAGGCGAGTTCATTTTTTGGAAAATTTCGGCTAATTGTTCGACTAAATAAACCGAACGATGTTGACCGCCTGTACAACCAATCGCGACTGTCACATAACTGCGATGATCTTGTGCCAAAGCGGGTAACCAATGCCGAATAAAATTTTCTATCTGAGTGCGCATCTCTAATACGGGCTCTTGTAGGGCTAAAAAATCAGCCACAGGAGCATCTTTACCGGTTAACTCTTTGAGACCTGCTTCGTAATGTGGATTGGGCAACATACGTACATCAAACACATAATCGGCATCAAGTGGAATACCACGCTTAAAGGCAAATGATTCAAATACCAAAGTAATGGTATTGCCCTTAGTTGAAAAAAATGACTTCACATAGGCTTGTAATTGCGAGGCTCTAATTAAACTGGTATCAATTAAATGTGCCTGATACTGCAAAGGTGATAATAACTCACGTTCTAAATCAATTGCCTCCACTAAAGCATGCTGTTGATCAAGGTTGGAGCTTAATTGAGCCATACCAGTTAAAGGATGTTTTCGGCGAGTTTCTGAATAGCGGCGCACCAAGGTGTCAGTGGTGGCATTTAAAAAAACCGATTTTATCTGTACCCCTTTGGCTCTAAGCTTTTCAAATAAAGGTGGTAATTGCGGTAGTGAGTGGGCGCTACGCACATCAATGGCAACCGCTACCGTTTGAGTTTTGCGTTTTTCGACTAACTCCACAAATGCTTCTAACATTTCAGGGGGTAGATTATCGACACAAAAATAACCTGCATCTTCTAGTGCGTGTAAAGCAACCGATTTACCCGAGCCAGACATTCCCGTAATTAACACCAATTCTGTAGTCATAAATTTTGATTAAGTTGATAGGGCATGCTTAAGCATTTGCCTTGCATGAGCAATAGAAATTTCGGAAACCTCTTCACCGCCCAGCATACGGGCTAATTCATTTTCTCGCTCGGCGGGATTTAAAGCCAACACATTACTAATGGTTTGTGAGCCACTTCTGGCTTTTTTCACCTGAAAATGTTGATGCGCATAGGCGGCCACTTGCGGTAGATGGGTAACTGCCAAAACTTGCCTAGCGTTAGCTAATTTTTGCATGAGTTTGCCCACCGATTCAGCCACGGCTCCGCCTACACCCGAATCTACTTCATCGAAAATAACAGTAGGCGCGTTACCCGACTCTTGATTGACCACAGAAAGTGCCAAAGCAATACGAGACAACTCACCACCAGAGGCCACTTTACCAATTGGTTTTGGCGAACTACCTGCATGACCCGCTACTAAAAACTGTACATCTTCATGACCATATTGAGCTGGGTTTTCTAGGTCGTAAAGTTGCACTAAAAACTGCCCGCCCTCCATACCCAAGCCTTGCATTGCCGCACTCACCGATTGACTTAATAATGGGGCCGCTTTGGCTCTGGCATGAGAAACAATTTTAGCCTCTTTTAAATAGGTCGATTTTGCAACTGCGCAGGCTTTTTCTAGGCCTTCAATATCGGCTTGAGCATCGAGTTGTTCTAGTTCTTGTTGCCAAGCTTGTTGTAGTTCGGGCAGTTGTTCGGGCTGACGTTTAAAGCGCCTCGCTAAACTAATCCAACTTGATAACCTGGCATCTAAAACAGCGAGGGTATCGGGGTCAAGTTCTGTTTTGCGCATATAGGCCTGCAAGCTATGCACAGCATCTTGAGCCAAGGCCAAACTTGAAGTTAACTCTTGAGAAATTTCAGCAAAAACTGGTTCCGTATTTGATAAATCTTCAAGGCAACTTTGAGCTTTAGATAAAAGAGTTAATACCCCGGCTTCGTCCTCATCTAGATAGCTCACACTTAATTGTGCGGCATCTAATAAAGCCTGAGCATTGGCTAAGCGACCATGTTGTAAATTCAGTTCTGGCCATTCATCAGGTTGCGGCGAAAGCTTTTTCATTTCAGTGAGTTGCCACTGTAAACGCTCACGTTCACTTAATAACAAATCTTGTTTGGCGAGGGCTTCATCTAGATTTTTTTGTGCGGAACGCCACACCCCCCATGCCTGATGCAAAGGCGCTAGTTGCACGCCTGCATAGGTGTCGAGTAGTCGGCGCACATCGGCTGCTTTAGTGAGCGCTGCCCAAGCATGTTGACCGTGAATATCGACTAAAAACTCAGCAATTTCTTTGAGTTGCGTAGCAGTGGCGGGGCTACCGTTAATCCAGGCTCTACTTTTGCCATCTTTATCGATGGTGCGCTTGAGCAACAAGACATCTTGCGCTTCAAAGCCACCTTCTTCTAGCCAAGTTAACAAAGCATGAGGACCTGCAGGAGTATCAAATTCTGCACAAATTTCGGTTTTGCTGGCACCCTCACGTATCATATTGGCGTCAGCCCTAGAGCCTAAACACAGTTGCAGGGCATCTATTAAAATAGATTTACCAGCACCTGTTTCGCCAGTTAAAACAGAAAAACCGTTTTTAAAATCGAGCTCAAGGCTACTCACAATTACAAAGTCTTTTAGACTCATTTGGCGCAAACTCATTTTTAATAACCTCCTTCATTCCAGTGGAGTTTTTGTCTGAGCGTGTCAAAATACGTCCACCCTATCGGATGTAAGAAGTTTACCAAAAGTTTTGATTTGGTGATTAAAATTCTATCACCAGGCATTAAAGCAGTCACAGATTGCATATCAAAATTAGCAGTTACATCACGGCCAGAGACAATTTCAATGGCCACTTCACAATTATCGGGCACCACAATAGGGCGGTTAGACAAAGTATGAGGCGCAATAGGTACTAAAGCCCATCCGTTAATACCAGGGTGAAGCAAAGGCCCACCCGCAGACAAGGCATAAGCACTTGCCCCTGTAGGAGTGGCCACAATTAAACCATCGGCACGTTGTTTAGAAACAAAATGGCCATCGACCTCTACTTTAAGCTCTACCATACCAGAAGTAGAGTCTCGGTTGACCACCACATCATTCATAGCGGTTGCGCCAAACAGGGCTTGACCATCACGCATGACCTTGGCGGCAATTAAATGCCGTTTATCTTGGGTAAATTGACCCTTTAACATAGGGCCCAGCACTAATTCGACATCTTCGAAGCGAATATCGGTTATAAAGCCTAGGCGGCCCTGATTAATGCCAATTAAAGGCAAAGAAAAAGCCGCCATTTGCCGGGCAACCCCCAGCATAGTACCGTCGCCGCCCACTACCAAACCTAGTTGGCATTGATGGCCAATATTGGCCAGGCTAGCTGTGGCAAAATGATGGATGTCACAACATTGGGCGGTTTCGCTCTCTAGGACCACCTCGCAACCTTGCCGTTCGATAAAAGCACCGATACGTTCTAAGGCCGCTTTTGCTCCCGGAGCCTGATATTTACCAAATAATGCGACTTTTTGAAATTTTGATGCCATAAGTTCATTACATCATTAAAATGTAGCTATGTTAGACGATAGAGCAAAGTTGTTATTAAAAGCTTTAGTAGAGCGATATATTGCAGATGGGCAACCCATCGGCTCACGCACGCTCTCTAAAGCCAGCGGTCTTGAATTATCACCTGCCACCATCAGAAATGTGATGTCGGACCTAGAGGAATTGGGATTAATTGCAAGTCCCCATACCTCGGCGGGCCGAATTCCCACAACCAAAGGTTACCGATTGTTTGTGGACACCATGTTAAGCGTGCAGCGTGAAACTCTAGAAGCACCTCATTCGCTAGTGCTAGATCAGCCTCAAAAAGTCATCACTAGCGCCGCCTCATTATTATCTAAATTATCGCAGTTTGTGGGAGTAGTAGTTGCCCCTAAACGAAGTTCTGTATTTAAGCACATCGAATTTATGCGCTTATCAGAAAAACGCTTATTGGTTATTTTAGTAACTCCCGAGGGCGATGTACAAAATAGGGTTATCTTTACCGAGCGAGAATACAGCAGTTCCGAGTTAATTGAAGCCTCTAATTTTTTAAATACCCACTATTCTGGCCTTACCATTGAAGAAGTGCGTGAACGTTTAAAGTCTGAAGTCGATGTTTTACGCAATGAAATATCGAAGTTAATGGCCACTGCGGTAGAAGTAGGTGCTGACGCATTTGCACAAGATGAAAGCAATATGATTGTGTCGGGCGAGCGCAATTTATTATCGGTAAGCGACTTTTCTAGTAATATGGGACAGTTAAAAGGCGCCTTTGAATTATTCGAGCATAAAACCGAATTACTGAGACTACTAGACACCTCTAGCAAAGCCGAAGGCGTGAGAATTTATATTGGTGGCGAAAGCCAACTCGTACCAGTCGAGCAGTTGTCAATAGTAAGTAGCCCCTACCAAATTGACGGCAAGGTAGTAGGCACTTTGGCCGTTATAGGCCCCACCCGTATGCCCTACGACCGTATGATTCAGATTGTGGACATTACCTCTAAATTAGTGAGTAATGCCTTAACGCAAATGAAATAGTGAAAAGCCATAGCCTTAAAAATGTGGTGCTAGCCTAGTCCTTTTAGCTAAATAATGGTTTTTAGTAAAAAACTTGAAATAAAATCAAAAAATGAAGCCAAAAGCCCATTACAATTATGAGTTGAATATTGAAGGTTAATGCAATGTTAACTGCTTAATATTGGGCCCCTAGCTCATGCTTGGTTAGAGCAGCGGACTCATAATCCGTTGGTGCCGTGTTCGACTCACGGGGGGCCCACCAA
>CAZKWC010000037.1:0-5024 GCA_964556425.1 uncultured Limnohabitans sp.
CCTCTTACAAAGGCTTCTTCAAAAATAGAATAGCCTGCCCAATCCGAGTGAGCAAAAGCGATTCTTTTAGTTTTTGGAACTTTAGGCAAGGTTTTTAAAAAAGCTAAATTTTGGCTGTTAGGTATAGCCATGGCATGACCATATCGAGTAATAAATAACTCTGTGCACTTCTGAGCAAGGTCGGGATGCGCCAGAGTTAAATGACTAAGCACTTGTTGTGCACAGTTGAGCCAACTTTGTTCAAGTAATATTTGTTTGGTATTTTTATCAGGGCCTAGTGCCTGATAAAAAGTCAATACATTGGCTTGTTGCTTGCTGGGTAGGTTTAAACTTTGATGATTGGCGCTAACATAACCCAAGTTATTAGAGCCATATATGACGTTATCCCAACTTAATTGCACATTTGTTTTTTCAAATAAAGGAGTTGGCAAATAGAGGTTGGCAACCAACCAAGCAGAATGTTGTGTGAATTGGGCTGCTTGGCTTAAAAAGCCAATAGTTTGTTTGATTATTTTTTGAGCAATATGTACCGGTAAGGCCACAATACAGTTTTTGCATGTCCACCGAGTCACTTCTTGAGTGGTAATATTAAAAGTATCGACCTCTACCTCGGTTTTTAACTCGTTTATTTTTAAAATCAGTTCCTGCCCTTTGAATCTATCTTTTAAAGTAGCAGCCATAGCTCCACTTAAATAAGCATTTCCTTGGGGCCATGTTAATACTGCATCTTGATGGCTCGTATTTTCTTGTCCTGGGGCTGTAAAGCCATGCCTAGCTGCAAAATAATGAATTCCTGCCCAGGCACTCACATGGTCGAGTCCTGCACCGTATTCATCTAGGCAACAATAATTTAAATACCATATTAACTCGGTGGCAGAAATGCCGTTTTGTTGAAGATATTGACGCATGGTTAAACCAATTAAACTGGTTTGTAGCTCTCCCCAAGATGCTTGGTAACTAGGAATCGCCCAATGCTCTTGCATAGCAGCTTGAATCAGCTTTGCAAATTTTAAGTATTGCTGCTGTAAAGGTGAATCAAGAGTGGTAGGTGGTAAAAGGCCATAGTGCCACTCATTTTGATAATACAATCGTTCTTGTGGGTTATGGCATAAATGGCGTTCATCCCATAACCATTTACCCTGCTGGTATTGGCCTAAATTTAACTGAGCTAAAAACTCTAAAAGTTCAGGTGCTTCATTAGAGGGGGCGGGTAAATAATGCGCCCCTAAAGGGCAATTAATTCCATGTATTTGAGTTGACCTAGAATTACCGCCTGGGCTTGACTCTAAGTCGATTAAATAATAATCATCTTTTTGTTGTTGATCAAGCGCCCTGCAAGCCGCTAAACCTGCAATACCGGCTCCTAAAATTAAATGGGCCGATTTTTTAAATTGTGTGGGTGCTGGCCATTGCTGTGTAAACCTAAGCTGATGGCCAGCTTTGTAATTAACACCTAAAAAACTACCCGTTAAACTATTTTGTTTGGGTGTATCGCAGGCATTGAGTATTAGCCCAGAACTGGCTACTAAAAAATGCCTTCTGTTGAGATTAGTGAACAATTTTTCCCCACTCTTGTTCGTAGGTATTGACTAAAATTTGATTGGAAAGACGATTAATGTCGCTAGGCACACGAGCCATATCGGGTGGAAAGATAAATAACTGAGGCAATGATTGTGCTGTTAAAAATTGCAATTTTGCAGGTAGCTGTGTTGGTAATCGATAAGGCCTACGACTAGCAATAACAAAACCCCACTCACCAAAACTGGGTACATGTGCATGATAGGGTGTAGCTTGTAATCCTACCGACTCTATAGTGTGAGCTACCGTCCAAAAAGTTTGCCTAGCAATTAAAGGAGAGGTAGTTTGAATGACGGCATAGGCCCCTGCGTTAAGGCGTTTTTCTAATAAGGAATAAAAGCTATTGGTATAAAGTTTGCCCACATTAAAATTGGTTGGGTCTGGAAAGTCCACCACAATAACATCAAAATAGTCAGTGCTTTCTTCAAGCCATTTAAAGGCATCGGTATTGATAATTTTTACCTTATTAGAAAGCAGTGAATGGCCATTCAATTGCATTAAATCTGGATGACTTTTAAACAGCTGTGTCATACTAGGGTCTAGCTCTACCAAGGTAATGCTTTCAACGCTAGGGTAACGTAAGATTTCACGCACTGCCATGCCGTCACCTCCTCCTAGTACCGCTATTTTTTTGGGTGCTCCATGAGCGGCCATGATAGGGTGTACCAATGCCTCGTGATAACGATATTCGTCTCGCTGGGCAAATTGTAAATTGCCATTTAAAAACAATCTAAAACCTGTTTTTCCCTCGCCAGCTTGCTGGGTAAGTACAATTCTTTGGTAGGGTGTAGTTTGAGCCAAAACAATTTTGTCTTGATAAAATTTATCTTCGCTAAGACTGGTTATATCTTTGGCAAAAAATAATCCTGCAAGTAACACTAGAAAGGTCAGTACGCATGCCAATAAATGCAGCTTGACGCTTTTTAACTCAAATCTAAATAAATATAAAGCCCAAAACGCCACTGCAGCATTCATTATACCAAATACCAATCCAGTTCGAATAAGTCCTAGTTGGGGAACTAAAAATAAAGGAAATGCCAGTGATACGGCTAAAGCACCTAAATAGTCGTAAGTAAGCACTTCCGAGACTAAATCTTTGAGCGCCACATTTTTTTTGAGTAGTCGCATTACCAAAGGAATTTCTAGACCTACTAAAAGCCCTACCACGAACACCATAAAATAAATTAAAAAATGGGTGGCACTTGGTAAATAGGCATTGCTTAAAAAAATCACGCTTGGTAAGAATCCACCGACCAATGCCACTAATAATTCAATTCGTAAAAAGTAGGCCGATAAATGTCTATCAAAATATCGAGTTAAAAAGGAGCCCACTCCCATGGCAAATAAGTAGCAACCAATAATGGTTGAAAACTGCAAAATAGAGTCGCCTAATAAATAACTCGCCACTGCACCTGCGGCTAATTCATAAATCAAACCGCATGCAGCAATAATAAAAACACTGACTAACAAAGCTAAATGCAAAGGAGCAATTCTGTTCGCTAATGTATGGTTAGGTATTTCAGTGTCTTTTTGAGTCATATAGAGAGAAACTTAAGAATGACTCTAGCTATCTGTAGCTTTTTTAAAAGCTACAGCCATCATCAATAAAAAAGTATTGCCGCAGAGTAGTGTGAGTTTAACCGTGAATAGCCGCTGCAACAATGATTGAAATTCCTAGGCACAAGGCCGCTACAACCATGCCCAATGCCATGTTTTGTTTTTCAACTATTTCAAGCCAAAGTTGGTAGGGAGTGAGTTTATCAATAATAACAAAACACAAACCAAAGACCACCACACCGATTAAGGCGAAAACAATAGAAGAAAATACGGATGCTAAATTTAAAAATTGAAATTCCATAATGTGTAAACCTAAAAGTGAAAAAAGTTGAATAATGCCGATGAAAGTAAAACTACTAAATAGTTTTTATTTATGACTACCGCCACTGCTGTAGCCACCATAAGAACCCCCTGTTCCAGAACTTCTAGTCGTGCAATTTTCGATTTTTGGATTGCAGTCGTCTGAGCATTTAACGATAATAATGATTAAAATAATAATGACAGACCAAAGAATAATTTGTTTTCTCAGTTTTGCATTTTGTGCATCACCAACTTCAGATAATCCCTTAGATGCATCTATATTAAAAGCTTTGGAAACTACGGTTGGTAATAGTTTTTGGCCATGCGACCAAACAATTTCATCTTTACTTTGTTCTTTGTTAATTAAACTAGAGCCACAACTGTAGTCTGTATTTTTGGTGTTTTGATCAAGTGAAACACGCCAATAAAATTCACCTAATACATAATAAGTTTTGGCACTATAGGTTTCAGTTTGAGTATAGGTTTTTCCTAGGTATTCAACTGCTTGGCCATTTTTTAAAGATTTTGGCGCGCCCGTCATGGGTTTCACCCAACTCCAGCCTTCGGTACTTTCAACCAAAAAACCAAATCCTTTTAATGGGTTGTAAAGCAAATATTCGGACCACCCAAAAGACTCGTCTGGCTCTTGCGGGCTAGTTCCCATTCGGTGTTGAAATCCAACAATTTGCCAATCAATGTTTTCAAGTTGACCTGAAGTGCCCAAGGCGATAGTGGGATTGACCGGATTGTCTTGAGTGGCGGCTTTGAGCTCAGCACCAATACCACTTGAAAGATCAATCATACTTTTACATTGGGAACATGTAATCGTTTTACTGTCATCAAACAGGGGTTTTATGCTTGAGCCACAATTGGGACACTCAAATTGTCTTGATTTTGATTCTTGACTAACGTTTTCTTTTAGACCAGTTAAGGCTAAATCGCTTAATTCAACTGCTTGTCCTAAAGATACTGTCGCCGATTTGCCAGCAAGAGTGCTACTGTAGTCAATGCTAAGCACCGATTGGTTGGATCGCAACTCCACCATATCAAATTCGGTATTGAGAGGTGGAAGAGATCCTAATTCACCTTGAGCTGTTTTTAAGGTGACTTTTTGAGTACTTGAAACGGTAAAGCTTTGGTTGATAAGTGGGTAAGATTGACCCAAAATATATTGAGATGCCTCTAATACCGCAGGATTGGTTGACAAAGGGGCAGACCAAACGAATGAACCGTTATCTTCAGATAGATAGGCAATAGGCCCTCCATCTAATAAACAAACCCACTCTGACCAAACTCCTTCGGGGTATGCGTATTGCAAGCGCCCAATAACGGTAAAGTTTTCCCCTTCGTATTTGCCGCTTGCCATCAATTGCAAAGGGCTAAAGTCTTCAAAGACTTCGGCCATTTTGCCAATTCGAGATAAGACATCTCCTTGTCTAGCCACCGTGCTTTGGCAAAATGTGCAAATAGTGTGTGTCGATTGGGCGCTTAAAAATTCAATCCCTGCACCACAACCAGGGCACAAGGATTGATAGCGGCGTGAGGGTGAGGAATTGGCCATCTACAACTCAAGTTAGTTTTTTGAGAAG
>CAZKWC010000037.1:5124-15025 GCA_964556425.1 uncultured Limnohabitans sp.
CCCATATTGTTGCCTATCATGCCCATACCAATTTTTTGGTCGAGAATTTTTTGAAGTTCTTCTGGTAGAGATACATTTTGTACCGTCATACCTTCTAACTTCAAACCTAGGGTTTCAAATTGTGTTTGCAGTTGGGAAGTTAATACTTGGGCAAAAGTAATTTGGTTGGAGGCTAAATCAAGAAATGGAATCCCACTGCTGGCAATTGCATTACTAATATTTTGCAAAACCAGACCACGCAACTGTCCGTCTAGATCTTCAGTGGTGTAGGTTTCACGGGTACCTGCAATTTCGGTATAAAACTTTTTAGGATCATGCAAGCGATAATTAAAATTACCAAAGGTACGTAATCGCACCATACCAAAATCTTTATCTCGGATGGTAATAGGTTGTTGCGTGCCCCATTTCTGATCGAGTTGTAAACGAGTCGAGAAAAAGATTACATCACTTTTGAATGGAGACTCAAAAAACTTGTCCCAGTTTTTTAAGTTGGTAAGAATAGGGATATTTTGTGTGCTGATTTTATGAGTGCCAGGTCCAAAAATATCAGCAACTGTGCCTTCGTTAACAAAAACGGCGATTTGTGAATCGCGCACAATTAAGGTCGCACCGTTTTGAATTTCCATGTCTTGCATGGGGTAGCGCCAACTTAATACACCGTTGCTATCTTCAGCCCACTGTATAACGTCAACAAACTGTTTTCTTACAAAATCAAAAATACCCATGATGTGTGTGCTCCCTAAATTTTGAGTCAATACCGATGATAGCAATAAATGTGGTGTGTTACTTGGTGGTAATATTAGTATTTAAGAAATAACTTTTAAGAGGTGGATTAAGTCTTATGCAAGGTCTTCATTTAACAGCAGACTGTTATGATTGTCTATGCGACATACAGCTTTTGCAAGATGTTGCAATTTTAGGGGACGCTTGTTTGAAGGCTGTTGCTGATAATGGCTTAACTTCAGTAGGGCAATTGTTCCATAGTTTTGCCAGCCCCACCTGCCCAGAGGCAGGTGTCACTGCTACTATTTTATTAGCTGAATCACATATGTGTATTCATACTTGGCCAGAATTAAAAGCAGCTACTTTAGACGTTTATGTTTGTAATTTTTCAAGTGATCATTCAGATAAAGCAAGAGGGCTGATGAATGATTTATTACGCTTATTTAAAGCTGAAATGGTAGAACCCCACACCCTTCATAGAGGCTTGATGTTGCCTTAATTCAAAACTATTTTCCAAGCCTTTTTATGAAATCAACAGTGAATGTGGCTAAGGCCATGATTTTAGCTGCAGGTCGTGGCCAACGTATGCAGCCCTTAACCGACACCTGTCCAAAACCTTTATTAAAAGTTAAAGGCCAGCCCCTTATGTGGTGGCCCATGCAAGCCTTAGCTAAAAATGGTTTTACGCAACAAATTATTAACACTGCTTGGCTGGGTCAGCAAATTGAGGATTATTTTGGTGCTTTATGTGCAGTAGCATCAGACAATAACTCTTCACTTAATAGTAGCCATTTTATTAATCTTCAGTATTCGCACGAAGCACAAGATTTTGGCCATGCTCTAGAAACTTTGGGCGGTATTTGTCGTGCGCTACCTTTGTTAAGTCCTTGTTTAAAAGAGCCATTCTGGGTTTTGGCAGGTGATGTTTATGCTCCTCAGTTTGAATTTTCAACTCAAGTGCTACAACAATTTATACAAAGCAAAGCCTTAGCCCATTTGTGGTTAGTGCCTAATCCAGCACATAATTTAAAAGGTGATTTTGCAATTAATGAGCAAGGTTTGGCACAGCAAGATGGCGAGATTAAATACACTTTCTCTACCATTGCTTTGTATAAACCCGATCTATTTCAGCAGCCTTTATGCAGTATTCCGGTTGGTAACCCAAATGGTGAAGTAGCCGCTTTAGCGCCTTTATTAAGAAAGGCCATGGATTTAGGCCTTGTAACTGCACAGTTATATGAAGGTGAATGGACCGATGTAGGTACTCCTGAACGTTTAGCCCTTTTAAATACAAAAGACTAATTTTGTTGCAAAATAGACATTTATTAATTAGACCATTTATTGCATGAACGGAGACAGTGATATGAGCAACCCGAATAACGATATTTATGCCAAGCGTCGTGCCGCTGTAGCACAGCAATTAGACGCCGATTCCATTGCCATTATTCCAACCGCCCCCGAGCGTCAGCGCAATCGAGACTCCGATTTTTTATATCGTCATGACAGTTATTTTTATTATTTAACTGGTTTTTCTGAGCCGAACTCCACTTTAGTGATTCAAAGCAACGGTGCTAGCACTTTGTTTTGTCCGCCCAAAGATCAAGAGCGTGAAATATGGGATGGTATTCGTTTAGGTCCTGATGCGGCACCTTCTAATTTAGGAGTCGATCAAGCTTTTAGTTCCGATCAAGTCGATGCAGTGATTTCAAAAATGACAGAAAACTGCAAAAGCATTTATTACCCATTTGGTATTCATGCCGGCTTAGATGCACAAGTGGGACAGTGGTTGACTAAAGCTCGCAATCGTGTGCGTTATGGTGCTTTATGTCCTGCTAATTTACGTGATTTGTGCGCTATTTTAGATGAAATGCGCTTAATTAAAGATGCCCATGAGCAGGACATTATGCGCGCTGCTGCCAAAATTAGTGCAGGTGCGCATATTAGAGCCATGAAGCGCAGTGCGAGTATGTTGGCCCAGGGTCAAGAGGTTCGCGAATACCATCTTGATGCTGAATTGCTACATGAGTTTAGACAACACGGTTCACAATACACTGCCTATGGCTCAATTGTGGCAGCGGGTGCCAATGCATGTATTTTGCATTACCGAGCCGATAAGGCCAAAGTCAACAATGGCGAATTGGTTTTAATTGATGCAGGCTGTGAGTTAGATGGTTATGCCAGCGATATTACTCGTACTTTTCCAGCCAACGGAAAATTTACTGGCCCACAACGAGCTTTGTATGATTTAGTTTTAGCAAGCCAAGAAGCCTCTATTGCCGCTACTAAAGCAGGAGCGCGCTTTACCGATCCTCATGATGCGGCTGTAAAAGTGTTGGCCCAAGGCATGCTTGACTTAGGCCTGTTAGATGGTAATAAAGTAGGTAACTTGCAAGACGTGATTGAAAAGCGGGCTTACTTTCAGTTTTATATGCACCGCACCGGCCATTGGTTAGGTATGGATGTACATGACTGCGGTGACTACATTGAACCATCTGAATTAGGTAGCAGTCATACTCGCCATGACGCCTTAACCGGTGATGTCATTATCAATCGTCCAGCCAGAATTTTACGTGCAGGCATGGTGTTAACCATAGAGCCTGGTATATATGTGAGACCAGCTGCAGGCGTTCCAGAGCAGTTTCACAATATAGGTATTCGTATTGAAGATGATGCCATCGTTACTGAAACTGGTTGCGAGTTAATTACCCGTGACGTGCCAGTTCATGCCGATGAAATCGAAGCTTTAATGCGTTTGTAAATCGCTATCAGCTGATTGTTCAATATGAAAATTCATTCTGTTAATGTAGGGCTTGCGCAGACCATTCAAGTGGGTGAGCGCAAGATGAAATCAGCGTTTCAAAAAAGATCGGTGCAGGGTGCTGTTCAAGTCAAACGTTTAGGCTTAGAGGGCGATGAGCAAGTGGAGTTAGCCTATCATGGAGGCTTAGATAAAGCCGTTTATGCATACCCCCTAGAGCATTACCCGTTTTGGCAAGAGCGTTACCAAGGTCAGCAATCACAATTGTTTGATTCTGCTTTGCCTTTTGGGTTAGTTGGCGAAAACCTCACTTTATCTGGCTTGTTAGAGCCAAATGTTTATATTGGCGACGAACTTCATTTTCCCGATTGTGTATTAACGATTGCCTCACCTCGCGAGCCTTGCAGTAAATTTAATGCCATTATTGGTTATTCAAAAGCCTCTAAAGACATGGCTATTGCGGGCTGTTGTGGTTTTTATTTAAGAGTCGATAAGGTGGGTAGTCTGCAGGCCGGTCAGGCGTTTACTCTAGTGCCGGGTGCACGGCAAGTATCAGTGGCTCAAGCCTTTGCTGCTAAATTTGCCAAACATAGAAATGAGTAAAAGTGAGTAAAAGTGAGTAAAACAACTCTATTAGCCACATAAAATGAATGCGGTAATACAAGATTCGAAGTGGTTAGCAAACGGCCTTGATTAACTGCTTCGAATTTTTTTAATGAGTTGAGTAGTAGAGTAACCTTCTACAAATGATAAGGCAAAAGCTTTGCCGCCATTGGCCTCTATCCATTGGCCTTCTTTTAATTGGCTCATATTGTAGTCACCACCCTTGACCAAAATATTGGGTTTTATTTCTTGAATAATTTCAAGTGGTGTATCTTCATCAAACCAAGTCACCAAATCGACGCTCTCTAAAGACGCCATCATAATGGCACGGTCTAATTCATTATTGAGTGGCCGGTCTGGCCCTTTGCCCAAACGCTTTGCCGAAGCATCTGAATTAAGCGCTACTACTAGGCTTGCCCCCAAGGATTTAGCTTGAGCTAAATAACTCACATGGCCACGGTGCAAGACATCAAATACACCGTTGGTAAATACTAAAGGCTTTGCTAATTGGGCAGTTGCCTGCAAGATTTGAGTACGACTCACAATCTTGTTGAAAAAAGTAGGGGTGAAGGTAGGAGAGCTCATCAATTAATTTTAACAGCAGAAACCCAAGCCTAGTTGAAAGAAGCTCTCGCAAAACTGCTTGCCCCTTTCTTGTCACACGCTTGCATGATTTATTTTCCTCGCTTTTATACCCTTTATAACGGCGCTAGGCATCAAATTTTACAAAACTGCTTATTGCAAGGCCTAGTATGCCGGCTTGTCATGGAGTATCGCTATAGATTTTCACTACTTCAATTATTCAATCATTTTACAAACTACCTGTTCCATCGTGTTTCATGATGTTAAAAGTTGAATTTTGATGTAAAGCTTGCATTGTTTAAACTATATAGTTAAAATAATTACTAATCAGTCACAAATTAACGAAATAGTTCAAGCCATCTTTATTTCTAAGAGTTTTATATGAAAATAGCCATTATCGGTTCAGGTATTTCGGGTTTAGCCGCTGCTCACACTTTACGCAATTGTGCAGACATTACTCTATTTGAAGCGGGTAGTTATTTTGGCGGTCATACTCACACGGTAGATGTTGAATTCAAAACGGCACAAGGCGCTTGTCAACATGGGGTTGATACTGGATTTTTGGTTTATAACGAACGTACCTACCCACAACTAATAGCCTTATTCAAAGAGTTAGAAGTAGAGACTTGCCATTCCGATATGTCATTTTCGGTACAGGCTCAACACAAGGGGCAAAGTATTGAGTGGGGAGGCAGTAATTTAAACTCTGTTTTTGCTCAGCGTAGTAATTTATTCAAACCAAAATTTTGGTCTATGCTGACCGATTTGATTCGCTTTAATCAATTGGCCACCCAGCTAGCCGAGCAAGAGGCAAATAGCCAAAAAACAGCCAATTACTCATCAGAGTTAATGCAGCCTTTGTCTGTATTTTTAAAAGAAAATAAGTTTGGTGATGCTTTTGTGAATTGGTATTTATTGCCAATGCTCGGCTGTATTTGGAGTTGCCCCACCGAGCAAATGTTAGCCTTTCCAGTTGCCACCATGGTACGTTTTTGTCATAACCACGGCTTATTACAAGTCAACAACAGACCACAATGGTGGACTGTAAAGGGTGGTGCCAAGCATTACGTAGAAAAAATTGTGAGTTCGATTCAGAATAAACATTTATCGACTCCTGTTCAACAAGTAAAACGCCTCGATAACGGTCAAGTACAAGTCGTTACTGCTCAATACGAGTCAATATTTGATGCTGTAGTGCTCGCAACACATTCAGATCAAAGTTTGAAATTATTAGCTCAAGCAAGCACACAAGAACAAAGCATATTAGGGGCGATTCAATATCAAGACAATATTGCGGTATTGCATAAAGATGAATCGGTTATGCCTAGTAAAAAAATAGCATGGTCGGCATGGAATTATGACCAAAGTGATGTTGCAAAAAATGACAAAGACAATAGAGTTTGTTTGCATTATTGGTTGAACTTATTACAACCCTTGCCTTCAAACGAAAACATCTTTGTGAGTTTAAATCCTAATAAAGCCATTCAAGCTGAGTGTGTGATTCAGCAGTTTGAATATGCTCACCCAGTGTTTGATGTAGCCGCTATAGAAGCACAGAGCAAAGTACCAGAAATTCAAGGTCAAGGCGCTGTGTATTATGCTGGCGCTTGGATGGGCTACGGTTTTCATGAAGATGGTTTAAAGGCTGGTATTTCTGCCGCTAAAAAAATCATCACGGACTTTTCTTTGCAGGGTTAATTTATGAATCAGAATCGCTCCATTGTAGATTTAGGTCAAAAAATATTAATAGGCTTTGGTAGTGTGGTGCATCACCGTTTAAGACCATCGGTGCATCAGTTTCAATATCCTAATTATTTTATTTTATTGCCAATGCGGAGTTTGCAAACTACTCCCGAAAAAGACTGTCCATTGGCAATTAACCAAGCAGGTCTATTAAGTTTTCATCATCAAGACCACGGCTTGGGAGGTGCTAACGCCTTGTCTTGGATAGAGTCAGTATTGCAAGAAAATAAAATCCATGATGCTGACGGTGAAATTTGGCTACAAACCTATCCAAGAGTATTGGGTTTTGTGTTTAAACCGGTTAGCTTTTGGTATTGCTTTAATAAAGACAAAATTTTAAGAGCAGTAGTGGCAGAGGTGAATAATACCTTTGGTGAGCGTCATTGTTATTTATTAGATCCAGTGAGTTGGGCGCAAACCGTGAGCGCTAAAAAAGTGTTTCATGTCTCACCGTTTTGTGACGTGGCAGGACACTATGAATTTAATTTTAATTTGAAAAATCCAACTTCGTTTTCTGATTTAAAAGCCATTGATATGGCGCAGCTTTCTATATCGGCCACAGTCAATCATCATGATGAAACTGGCTTACTTATTCACACCCGAATAGAGGGAAAACTAGAAAACCATAGTCGCAAGACGATGTGGCGAGCCCTATTAGTTTATGGTCCCATGACGCTTGCGGTATGGTTAAGAATTCATTGGCAAGCTTTAGGTTTATGGCGTAAAAAAGTAGGGTTTAGAAGTAAGCCACCAAAACCCAATGAGTTTTTAACCAGGTAATTGATGTACTTCATAAGCAATTGAATTTCAATTTGAAAGGCAAATAAAAAATGGCAACTCCGATCGGACAATACACAGCAGGCGTTTCACTCATGGCTACAAGCAACTTAGCAAAGAATCAAAAAATTCCTTTTTTTGTGAAAAAAGTTTTAACACTATTAGGCCAGTTAAGGGAAGGTCACTTAAGCCTTGAGTTACCCAATAATCAGGTTTTCGAGTTTGGCCAAAGTAAAGCGACTGCAAGTGTATGTGCAAGCTTAAAAATCAAAGACTACAAAGTTTTGAGTCAAAGTTTAAAGTCTGGCGACATTGGTTTTGCAGAAGGTTATATAGAACAAAACTGGTCAAGCCCCGACATCGTAGCATTAATGGTATTACTGATTCGTAATCGCAAACATATTGAATCTGCAGTGTATGGTCATTGGTTAGGCCGTTTAGTTTATAGAGTTAAACATTTACTCAATCGCAATACTAAAACCAATAGCCGTAAAAACATACATGCCCACTATGATTTAGGTAATGCATTTTATGATTTGTGGTTAGACCCAAGTTATAACTATTCAAGTGCCTGGTTTAACGGTAACTATCAACAAAGTTTAGAGCAAGCACAGCATGCCAAAGTAGAGCGAGCACTTCAGCAAGTCAATGCAAAAGCAGGCGATAAAATTTTAGAAATTGGCTGTGGTTGGGGCGCAGTAGCTGAAAAAGCGGCCATTAACTACCAAGCCAAAGTGGTAGGCTTAACATTAAGTACCGAACAACTAGTCTATGCCAACGAGCGCTTAAAGGCCTTGGGTGCCTCGCATTTAAGCGACTTGCGTTTGCAAGATTACCGTGATGTGGACACACAAAAAGAAGGCTTATTTGATTCTATTATTTCAATTGAAATGATAGAGGCAGTAGGACAAGAGTATTGGCCTACCTATTTCCAAACTGTTGCACAAAATTTAAAACCAGGCGGCAAAGCTTGTATTCAGGTGATTGTGATTGCAGATGAATTGTTTGACCGTTATTTGCAGTCAACTGATTTTATTCAGCAATATGTATTCCCAGGTGGATGCTTATTAAGTGTTTCTGAATTTAAGAAACAGTGCCAACAAGTAGGCCTTGAAGTGATTGATGAAATGCGTTTTGGTCAAGACTATCGTGAAACTCTCAAGCGTTGGCGTGAACAATTTATGGCACAACAAACCGCAGTATTAAGTCAAAATTTTGATCAAAAATTTATACAAATATGGGAGTTCTATTTGGCTTATTGTGAGGCGGCATTTCAAGAAAATAACACTGACGTTGTGCAATTCACCCTACAAAAGTCTTTGTAGAATTATTTTTTAAAAGGTAGCACCATGAGTACAAGACGCATCTGGATAAAGCAGCAGCTCAGCTTAAGTATGCTGGCCGGTATAAGCTTAGTAGCTAGCGGCACAGCCATGGTGCTTGAGCCTAGTGTGGCTAGGGCTCAAAATAATGTAGCCTTATTAAGTACGGCTGCTACTGATTGGTTAAAAAGCCAAGCTAAAAATTTAGCGGTTTTAAAAGGACAGTATTTATTTCGATTTTTTGGCCTTGAAATTTACCATGCACAATTGTGGGTCGATACACAATTTAATGCTACCACATTTGATAAGAGTAGCTTTGCCTTGCAATTGCTTTACTCTAGAAATTTAAGCGGTGAAGAAATTGCAAAGCGGTCATTACAAGAAATAAAAAAGCAGTCAAAAATAAGCACTCAGCAAGAGCAGCTGTGGTTAGAGCAAATGACAAAAATTTTCCCTGATGTTAAAAAGGGAGATCACATCACCGGGGTTTATACACCCTCCGAAAAAGCAGTATTTTTTTTCAATCAAAAATTATTAGGTGAATTAAGCGATCCTGAATTGGCGAAAAGATTTTTTGGTATTTGGTTAAGTCCTTTAACAACAGAGCCCAAAATGCGTTTGCATTTATTGGGTCTGAACTAGTCATATTAATTTGAAATTAAATAATGACTTACCTTCATTCAACACAAGCACCATTAGCAGAAAAGATCAATCACAAAGATGGTATTTCTTATGGCGCTTTAGCATTTGCATTGGCATTTTTAGCATTGCCCTTGTATATGGTTTTACCCAACTATTATAGTAAAAATTTGCAATTGTCTTTGTCGGTAGTGGGTCTAATCTTGTTGTTAACAAGATTGGTGGATGCCTTATGGGATCCCATCTTAGGCTTGTTAATTGACCGTTGGTATTTGCAATCAAAAACCGCCTTAATGCGCAAGGTGATAGCGGCGGCTTGCCTCATGAGTTTAAGTTTTGCAGTACTTTTACAACCGCAAAAATTAATGCAATATTTTAATTTTGGCTCATTAGAATTTTGGATTATTTTAGCTTTGCTGGTTTGTTATGCCTGCTTTAGTTTTATTACTATTACTCATCAAGCTTGGGCAGTTTTATTAGGCAATGGACACATCCAACAAAGTCAGGTGGCTTCCTACCGTGAAGCTATTGCTTTGCTCGGTGTATTGGTTGCCAGTGTCCTTAGCAATTTGTATGGTTTATGGCTTAACTGGTGGGTTTTTACCTTCAGTTTAGCAATCGGGGTGGCGGCTTGGTATTTCTTATTTTTATGTCAGCAGCGTCTTATTTCTACTACTCAAAGTCCTCAGGTCGTGATTGCTTGGAATTGGCGAGATGTATTTCAACAGTTGAGCCAGCCCTTTAAAGATGGGGT
>CAZKWC010000037.1:15125-29345 GCA_964556425.1 uncultured Limnohabitans sp.
GCAATTTCTTAGTTCATAAAAAAGCTGTATTCAGCATTGAAGTTAAATGTAATCGTATAGGGAGAAATAAATATGTGGATCACTTTAAAACCATTGACCAGAGGAGTTAGTTTGTTTTTAACTGCACTGGTGTTATTAGGTTTGCAAGCCTGTGCCTCACAAAATATTGACAGTTATGCCAATGAAAAACCAACTTTAGATTTACGCCAATACCTGAATGGCAATTTAGTGGCGCATGGTATTTTTCAAGATCGAAGTGGTCAGGTAGTCAAGCGTTTTAGTGTTCAAATGAAGGGTAACTGGACAGGTCCAAAAGATCAAGAAACAGGTGTTTTAGAAGAAGATTTTGTGTATTCGGATGGCAGCAAACAACGCCGTGTATGGACTCTTAAAAGGCAAAATAATGGTAGTTATATCGGTACAGCTGATGATGTGAAAGGGCAAGCAACAGGCGTAGTCAAGGGTAACGCTCTTAATTGGAAATACACTTTGTTATTACCGGTTGACGGCACTATTTATGAAGTTCAGTTTGATGACTGGATGTATTTAATGAACGATCAAATCATGATCAACAAAGCTTCAATGAGTAAGTTTGGAATTTATTTGGGTGAGGTTACTTTAACTTTTGTGAAAGAAAACAGGAGTCCGTCATGAATCAAAAAATGACTGACTCCTTATGGCAAGGCCAATCGGTTTGGTTGGTTGGCGCATCTACCGGAATTGGCTTGGCAACTGCCAAAGCGCTTTATTTAAAAGGAGCTAAAGTAGTAGTGTCGGCGCGCAAAGAAAAAGCTTTACTTGATTTTGTACAGGCGCATCCAAGCCACCAGGCGCAAGGTTTGCATCAGCCTATTGCGATTGCCCTAGATGTTTTAGATCTAGCGGCAGTGCATCAAGCACACCAACAAATTAAAGCACAAATAGGATTAGACAGAGTCATGTTTTGTGCGGGTGTGTATGAGCCCCTTCGAGCTGAAGCTTGGAATTTAAACATCATGAAACAACATTTGGATGTTAATTATTTGGGCTTTCTACATCTATTAGATGCAGTGCTACCGACTTGGATTAATGACTTTAATAGTGCAAAGTCAAATACTTTGCCTCTTAAAGCTCGCCCGCACCTGAGTATAGTGAGTAGTGTGGCGGGTTATATCGGCCTGCCCAATAGTTTGGCATATGGTCCTACTAAAGCGGCACTTATTAATTTGGCAGAAACCCTTTATTTAGATTTAAAAGATTTTGATATAGATGTGAGTTTAATCAACCCTGGTTTTGTTGAAACGCCATTAACCGCACAAAATAAATTTGATATGCCGGCCTTAATTAGTTCAGAAAAAGCTGCAGAATTTATTTTACAAGGTTGGCAAAAAGGCCTCTTTGAAATTCATTTTCCAAAACGATTCACCATGTGGTTAAAGTTGTTAAAAACACTTCCTTATTCGATACAGTTTTGGGCAGTTAAAAAGTTTACAGGAGTATAAACAATGAGTCTTAATTCCACATCACATGAAGTCGCAGTAAGCAATATTATTCAATTTTTTGAAACGATTAGTCCAGAAACTGTACTTCAACTTCATCGTATTTACACACCTAAAGCATGGTTTAAAGACCCGTTTAACCAAGTACAAGGTTTAGATAAAATTGAAGCAATTTTTTTGCATATGTATGTGGGTTTAGACAATCCCACATTTAAAATTATTCACTCTCAAGTGCAAGGCAATGAGGTGTTTTTGACTTGGGATTTTATTTTTAAATTTAAAAAATTCAATTCTGAAACCGTGCAGGTTGTGCATGGTGCAAGCCATTTAACACTCGATGAAAATGGTCTTATTATGCGCCACCGAGACTATTGGGATGCAGCTGAAGAAATGTATGAAAAAATTCCAGTACTAGGTAGTTTAATGCGTTTTATTAGACGCAAAATTAGCTCCTAATTGCCAAATCAAGCAATTCTGTTCAATTATTTTTGCAGGGTTAAAAGTTCAGACCAAATGCTTAGTACACATTTGTGTCTGAACCAACAGAGTGCTTTTGTTATTAACTAGGTTTGGTTTCAATAAAGCAAGCTCTTTGCTCCAACTTGATCATTAATTGATTAAGCTTGGGAGCATGCTGACGCCACGCCAACTCAGGGAATCTAAAGTCTAAATAAGACAAAGCACATCCAGTTGCAATATCGGCTAAGGTAAAATAAATTCCACAACAAAATGGTTTATCGCCAATCGATTTTTCCATCGCTTGTACCGATCTTTCCACTTTAATGAGTTGTCTTTCAATCCAAGCGGGGCTTCTTTGTTCTGCACTGCGGCCAGGCCATGTAGCTTCGAGGCGAGCCAAAATAGCAGCATCCAAAATACCGTCAGCTAAAGCCTCCCAAGTTTTTACCTCTACTCTTTCACGACCTTTGGTGGGTATTAATTTACCAACTGGTGAAAGTCCATCTAGGTACTCGACAATGACTCTAGAATCAAAGACAGGTTCTTGCCCTTCCATGATTAAGCAAGGCACTTTACCCAGTGGATTACTTTCAGAGATGCCACTGTTGTAAGCCCAGACATCTTCCTGAGCAAATGAGTAATCTAATTTTTTTTCTAACATGACTGCACGAACTTTGCGTACATAGGGACTTGTATTGGAGCCGATGAGTTTCATATCTGGAAATAGTTTTTTTAAGCAAATAATTCTAAAACTTATGTGAGTAGTCGTTTAGAAAAATGGAGGTAGAGTGTGCAATTGTATGTATTCGTTAGTATCTAACAGCTATAAAGTATAAGTTAGCTTGTTATTCGAGGTTTTGGGTTGATTTTTTGACAACAAACCAGCAGACTATATCAAAATGAAGTGGTATTTTGAATTAAATTCATACAAAAAATAGCAGCTGGCTCTGGCTCAGATTACAATATTGGGATGTCATTCTCTACACTTAACGCCCTATCCCCGCTAGATGGTCGCTACGCCTCTAAGCTTTCTAATTTACGCACTTACATGAGCGAATACGGCTATATGCACCGCAGGGTGCAAGTCGAAATTGCTTGGTTTATTGCCCTCAGCGACGCAAACTTCAAAGAGTTTCCGCCCCTTAGTAGTGCATCACGAGATTATTTACATCAATTAGTTGCGCAGTTTTCTGAAGCTGATGGCCAAGCAATTAAAGACATCGAAAAAACTACCAACCACGATGTAAAAGCAGTTGAATACTGGATTAAATCTAAATTAGTTGATTTTCCTGACCTCAAAACCTATGGCGAGTTTGTGCATTTTGCTTGTACCAGCGAAGACATCAACAATACCAGTCAAGCTTTGCAATTAAAAGGCGCCCGAGATGCTGTGGTATTGCCAGCTTTGTTTGGTGTCATCGAAAAACTCCGCTCTTTGGCTCACACCTATGCTCATGTGCCTATGTTAAGCCGCACCCATGGTCAAACCGCTAGCCCCACTACCGTAGGTAAAGAAATTGCCAATGTGGTGATGCGTTTAAAAGCGGCAGTGGCCCGCCTAGAAGAGGTCAAATTATTGGGCAAAATGAATGGCGCAGTAGGCAACTACAATGCCCATTTATCAGCTTTCCCTGACACCGATTGGGAAGCCTTTAGCCAACGCGTTATTGAAACCCCAGAACCTGTAGGTTTGGGCTTGCAATTTCAAGCTTACAGCACACAAATCGAGCCCCATGATTACATGGCACAATGGTTTGATGCCTTGGCTCGTTGCAACACCATCATGATTGATTTGTCTCGCGACATTTGGTCTTACATTAGCTTGGGTTATTTTAAACAGCGTCTAAAAGAAGGCGAAATTGGCTCCTCTACCATGCCGCATAAAGTCAATCCAATTGACTTCGAAAATGCCGAAGGTAATTTAGGTTTGTCTAATGCTTTATTGCGTCATTTAAGCGAAAAATTGCCAATTAGCCGCATGCAACGTGACCTCACCGACTCCACCGTATTGCGTAATGTGGGTGTTGCAATTGGTTATGCCACCTTGGCAATGCAATCATTGCAAACTGGTTTGGGTAAACTAGAGCTCAATGAAGAAGCTTTGGCCAATGACTTAGACAACGCATGGGAAGTATTAGCCGAGCCTATTCAAACTGTTATGCGCCGTTACGGTGTAGAGGGTGCGTACGAGCAACTTAAAGAAGTCACTCGCGGCAAAAAAGTAACTGCGCAAGCCTTGCATGACCTAATAAAAACTTTGCAAATTCCACAAGCCGATATCGACAGGTTGTTGCAATTAACACCTGGCTCCTATATTGGTAAAGCAGCTGAGTTAGCTAAACGAGTTTAAATTAAGCTATTTCAAAACAGTAATTAGTTTGCTTTTTACCCCAAGCAGCCCAGCAAAGGTCAACACCCTTTGACTGGGCTTTTTTATTTGGTCTCTTGTTCAAAAATTAAAGTATAAATATTGGGAATCTATATGACATCATCTCTTCACAAAAACACACAATTAAGTACGCAGCTGGTGCATGCGGACTATAAAACCAATCCAGAGCATGGTGCTATGCACAAACCTATTCACACTTCAGTGCAATATGGTTTTAACAAGGTGGAAGACTTAATTGGTGTGTTTCAGGGAACCGTCAAAGGTGGTTTTAATTATGCACGTCAGGGCACACCCACTACAGCGGCCTTAGAGGCAAGAATTACCCAAATGGAGTCAGGCCATGGCAGTATTGTTTTTAGCACCGGTATGGCTGCAATAACAGCCCTAATGCTCACTTTGTTAAAAACTGGTGACCACATAGTCGTTAGCCGTTATGTGTTTGGTAATACCAATAGTTTGATGGGTACTTTACGCGATCTAGGGATTCAGGTTTCAATGGTAGATGCGACCCAAGTGGCAGAAGTTGGAAATGCCCTACAAGCCAATACCAAAATGGTGTTTGTTGAAACCATTGCTAACCCTGGTACACAAATTCCCGATTTAGAAGATATTGGTGAGTTATGTAAGCAACTAGGCCTGTTGTATGTAATTGATAACACAGTAGCGTCAGTGGCGGTATTCAAGCCAATTCAAGTGGGTGCTAGTTTGGTGATTAATTCATTAACTAAAACCGTGGGCGGTCATGGTGTAGCTTTGGGTGGTAGCGTCACCGATACCGGCTTGTTTGACTGGTCAGTTTATCCTAATATTTTTGAAGCTTATCGCCAAGGCGATGCTAAAGCATGGGGCTTGCAACAAATTCGCAAAAAAGGTTTGCGTGATATGGGTGCTAGCTTATCTTCAGAGCAAGCTCATGCAATTGCAGTAGGCTCAGAAACCATGGCTCTTAGGGTCAAGCAAAGCAGCGAGAGCGCATTAGCTTTGGCGCAGTTTTTAGAAAAACATCCTAAAGTAGTGAAAGTCAATTACCCCATGTTGCCCTCACATCCGCAATATGAAATTGCCAAAAAATTATTTAAGCAGGGTTCTTGGTTGTTGTCGTTTGAATTAAAAGACACCCCAACTGGCTTAGCCTTTATTAATCATTTGCAAATTCCAATTGCGGCTACTGGTTTGGCCGATACTCGCAGTTTGATAATTCCTGTGGCACCTACTATTTTTTGGGAAGCTGGAGCACAAGCCAGAGCCAATATGGGCATTGGTGATGGCTTAATTCGATTCTCGGTGGGCCTTGAAGATACCAATGATTTATTAGCCGATTTTGAACAGGCTTTGGCAAAGGTTTAAATGGGTAAGTAGAGCGATTATTATTTAATCGCTCTTTCTGCATATCGATTAAAACGCCAGGCTTTTGCTTCTAGGGTAATACGGCGCCACACTTTACGTTTTTGGGTGGGGCTCATTTCTGTCCATAATTGCACCTCTGCAAATGTACGGCCACAACCGTTGCACAGGGCGTCTCCTTGGCTAGTCGAGCAAATAGCAATACAGGGTGTATCGGGGGTGGTTTCATACCAATCTAACCAAGCCAACAGTGTTTCAAGAGGCAGGTCTTGCTCATCAATTTCTTGTTTTTTTTCTATGGCCATAATGGCATAGGGCTCGGCAAGCAAGCGCACTTCAGGGCATAAACTAATGCCGTCCGTAGAGGGTTTTTTATGTCGCCAATAATTAATGGCGAGTTCAATATCGGTGATGTGTATTTTAGGCATGGGCTTAACATCTTACTGCATTTCAAAAACTCTTGTAAGCCCTTGAATAAAATAGGCATAAAAAAGCGCAGTTATAAAATAAGCTGCGCTTTTTAGTTAAACCAGAGTGGTAACTCAAGTTTTACAAGGCTAATTGATTAGTCAGTAAAAGTACCTGCAGCCTTAATGATAGGTGTCCAACGTGCGTTTTCAGCTGCTACAAACTTTTTGTGTTCTGCACTATCAACACGCTTGTCGGTAATAATTACGGCACCCAAAGCTTCTTGCTTTTTAACAAAATCAGCATCTTTTAAAGCAGTTTTTAGAGCGGCATTAATTTTTGTAACGACATCCGCAGGAGTGCCTTTTGGAGCATACAAACCGTGCCAAATATTCACTTCAAAACCTTTTAAACCATCTTCTTGCAATGTTGGCAAGTTCTTTAGTGCAGGGGTGGTTAAGCGCTTGCTAGTGGTAACGCCGTAAGCTTTTACTTTACCTGCTTCAATTTGAGCTGAAGTATTAGTGGTTTGATCGCACATTAAATCGATTTGACCACCCAATAAATCATTCATGGCAGGTGCAGTACCTTTATAAGGAATGGTGGTCATATCGGTGTTAACAGCAGCTTGGAACATCATGCCGCATAAATGGGAAGCAGAGCCAGAACCCGCATTACCTAAATTAATTTTGCCTTTGTTGGCAGCCATCCAGGTTTTGAGTTCAGCGAAGTTTTTAGCTGGTAAATTAGCACGACCAATAAGCGTCATGGGCACTTCGTTAATCATGCCCAAATATTCAAAATCGGAGTCGATTTTAAAAGGCATGTTTTTAACAAATGAAGGAAATACACCCATGGCAATATGATGAACCATTAAAGTGTGGCCATCTGGAGTGGCACGAGCCGCTTTAGTTGCACCGATTAAGCCACCAGGACCGCCAGCAGCGTTGTCAATTACAAAGCTAGTGCCAGGAAAGGATTTGCCTAAAGCTTGTTGCAAGTCACGCGCAACGCGGTCGGTTGGGCCACCGGCTGCAAAAGGCACAATAATTGTAACTGGCTTATCTTTAATAGGAAATTCAGCGGCAAAAGCTTGTGATGCCACCAAGGCCATTAAGGAAAGTGTAAAAAGCTTTTTCATAATACGTCCAAATCTATAACTAAAGTTATAAATATACTTCAGTTTTATGACTTGGGCGTAATGGATATCACTTAGCTACACTCTGTTTTTAACTGAGTTCAACTCAGGTTTTTACTGATTAAACCCAGTTGAAAACTCTTTAACCCTTGTTTAATCGGTCTCTAGCCTTCTTGACTTGAGATTTTCTTTGACTTCCCGCAGGCCTGGTTCTAGGTCGGATGCCCCTAGTTTTAAAGCCATATTAGTGGCCAAAATATCAATAATGACCAAATGCAAAATTCTTGAAACCATAGGGTTATAGAGCTCTGCATTTTCTGCATGGTCAGCACCAATAAAAATTTCACAGGCTTGTGCTAAAGGTGAACCCGTCGCCGTAATAGCGATGGTGCACACCCCTTTTGATCGGGCAATAGAGGCCGCTTGTAATAAATCACGGGTTTTTCCGGAGTTGGAAATGAGTAATAAACAGTCACCAGGTTTTAATAAACTCGCACCACTAATTTGCAAATGGCCGTCGCTGTAGCTATGACTTACTAAGCCAAATCTAGAGAATTTATGCTGCGCATCTTGGGCTACAGTGCCAGAAGTGCCGTTGCCGTAAATCTCAAGGCGGTGACTGGTTTTGGCGCATTCAGTGAGTGCAAAAGTAGCTTTTTCAATGCCCATACTACTGGCATCGTTGCGAAATTTCAGCAAACCCGCCAAGGCGTTATCGACTACCTTTACCATCACATCGCTGGTTTTGTCTTGTTCATCTACACTGCGATGAATAAAGGCCACGCCTTCTTTGACATGACCTGCGAGTTTGCGCTTGAAATCTAATAACCCATCGTAACCCATGCTACGACAAAAACGCACCACAGTGGGTTTACTCACATGGGCTCGTTCTGAAAGTGTGCTAATGGGTTGGTTGACAAAAGCACGAGAGTCAAGCAACACTAGTTTTGCCACCCTTTGTTCTGCGGGTGCTAGAGTGCTAATGGAAGCTTTAATACGTTCTAGCATAGTGGTGAATTACAAAAAAGTGATAAAAAGTGTTGCATTTTAAAAGAACAATGAGCTTAGGCTTCCTCTGACCAAATACTGTCGCTACGGGCTATTAATGCACTCGCTGCGCTTGGTCCCCAAGTACCCGCTTTGTATGGGCGTGGGCCAGTGGAGTCATTTTTCCAGAATTGTAAAATAGGTTCAACCCAGCGCCAGGCCGCTTCTTGTTCATCGCGGCGTACAAATAAATTTAATCGGCCATCAATCACGTCTAATAACAAACGTTCGTAAGCACCCACTCGCTCATTACCAAAACGTTTATCAAAATCAAGGTCAAGTTGTACAGGACTTAATGAGGGGTTGCCATGAGTGATTTCATGGCGGTTATGCAAACCTTGGGCTAACAAATGCAATTGCAAACCGTCTTTTGGTTGTAGGTTAATGACCAATCGATTAGCCGCCCCTAAAGCAGTAGGGTAAATAGCGTGAGGAGTCGGTCTAAAGTTAATCACAATATGACCATCGTTGGCAGCCAAGCGTTTGCCGGTGCGAATAAAAAATGGTACACCTGCCCAACGCCAGTTAGCAATTTCAGCTCTAAGGGCCACATAGGTCTCAGTGGTGCTATTAGCCGCTACACCAGTAGCTTGTAAATAACCAGGGACTTTTTCACCGTTGACCATGCCCTCTACATATTGACCACGCACTACATGCTCGCTCAGAGTTTGTAACGTCCAGGGTTTTAAAGAGCGTAAAACTTTGAGTTTTTCATCACGAATGGCGTCGGCATGAGCATTAATAGGTGGCTCCATGGCAATAGCGCATAACAATTGCAAAGCATGATTTTGAACCATGTCGCGCAATGCGCCGGTGTTGTCATAAAACGCACCACGCTTATCAACACCCAAATTCTCGGACAGGGTAATTTGAATGTTGGCAATATTTTCACGACGCCATAAGGGTTCAAAAAAAGCATTGCCAAAACGCAGAGCCAATAAGTTTTGAACAGAAGGTTTGCCTAAATAATGATCAATACGGAAAATTTGATTTTCGTTTAAAACCTTGCTTACCGCATCATTAATGGTACGGTTAGAGGCTAAATCTGAGCCTAATGGTTTTTCTAAAACAACCCTAGTGTTGGGTCCGTTTAAACCGGCTTCGGCAATTTGCTCACAAACTTTGGTAAATAAAGCTGGGGCAGTGGCCAAATACATAATGAGTACATTGGCATTGCGCTCTTTGACATTGTCTGCCAAGGCTTGATAGTCTTGTGGATTAGATAAATCCATGCGTTGATAAAACAATAATTGGCAAAAGCGCTCGAACTCGTCGGTGCTTGGGCGTTTATCAATACTCACTTCATCAAAACGAGCGCTAATTAAATTGCGATATTGCTCGTTGGTGTGATTGTCGCGGGCAACGCCAATAATGCGACCCCCTTCAGGCAAACTACCGTGCCTAAAAGCCTGAAAAAGAGCAGGCATTAATTTGCGCCATGCAAGGTCACCTGTGCCACCAAAAATAATAAGATCAAAGCTCATGGGGATGTTTTATTGGAGATGAAGAATAAATGAAATGTAATTTAATTACAAAAAAAATGCAATATTTTTCTGAAAAACAATTAGAATTAACGCAAAATCAAGCCAAAAATAGGTTTTTTTGGTAACTAGGTTACTTAATAAGGGTTGTTTAGCATGAATCAAACATCAGCATCTACTTCGCAACAGCATGCATTAGCATGGACTCAATTACAAGATTTAGCAGAGCAAAAAAAGACAAAAATAGACTTAAGAGACTTATTTGCCAACGATGCCCAGCGCTTTGAAAAGTTAAAAATAAACGCCCCTTATTTATGGGCCGACTTATCTAAAAATTTGATAGATGATGACATTTGGCAAGCCCTTTTACAATTAGCACATACCAGCGGTGTAGAGGGCGGCAGAGTAGCCATGTGGGCAGGCGATCACATCAACAACACCGAAGATCGTGCTGTTATGCATTTTTTATTGCGCAGCCCAGCCAACGCAGTACTTGCCAATGAAAAAGTGCAACAAGCCCATGCTTTAGTGCATGGCACTTTAAACCCAATGTTGGCTTTTGCAGAAAAAATTCGTGCCAATAGCAGCATTACCGATGTAGTGAATATAGGTATTGGTGGTTCCGATTTAGGCCCATTAATGGCCACTATTGCGCTGAATGATTTTGCCACTACAGGCAAGCGCATGCATTTTGTATCGAATGTAGATGCCCACGAAATTAACCGTGTTTTAAAACCATTAAATCCAAATAACACCTTGGTATTAGTAGCCTCTAAAACTTTTACCACTGCAGAAACCATGGCCAATGCACAAACTGCAAAAGCCTGGTTTGAAGCCAATGGTGGCTCGCAAATTGCCGAACATTTTGTAGGCTTAACCACCAACTTAGAAGCCGCAGCACAGTTTGGAATTAGTACTACCTTTGGCTTTTGGGATTGGGTGGGCGGACGTTATTCGATGTGGTCAGCGATTGGTTTGTCATTGGCAATTGCCGTCGGTGCCGACAATTTTAAAGCCATGCTAAAAGGTGCACATGAAATGGACGAGCATTTTAAAAATGCACCATTAGAAAATAATTTGCCGGTGGCCTTGGCTTTATTAGATGTTTGGTATCGCAACTTTATGGGTTTTACCAGCCGCTCGGTAGCACCTTACCATAGTGCCTTGGCAAGGTTTCCAGCCTACTTGCAGCAACTAGAAATGGAAAGCAATGGCAAACGTGTGGATCGTAATGGCAAACCATTAAGTTATGGCACCAGCGGTGTGGTGTGGGGCGAGCCTGGCACCAATGGCCAACATGCTTTTTTCCAGATGTTGCACCAAGGTACCGATGTAGTGCCAGTAGAGTTTATTGGTGTGAAGCACCCTAGCCACCACATTGCCGGACACCACACCCAATTATTGGCTAATATGCTGGCGCAAAGCCAAGCACTTATGTTGGGTCAAGAAGGCGATGGCGGTGCCCGCTTCTTCCCTGGCAACCGCCCTAGCACCACCTTTGTATTAGACCGCTTAAGCCCAGAATCTTTTGGTGCTTTAGTGGCCTGTTATGAACACCGGGTGTTTGTAGCCGGTTTAATTTGGAATATTAATAGCTTTGACCAATGGGGTGTAGAACTAGGTAAAGTGCTGGCCAAAAACATTGCCAAATCATTAGAGACAGGCGACACCCAAGGTTTAGATGCTTCTAGTGCGGGATTGGTGGCGGCTTTGCGCAGTGAATAAAAAACTAGTCAGTTATAAAAATTGACATCATCTAAATCTGATAAAAAAAGCCCAAGCATAAAAATAGTTTGGGTTTTTTTATTGGGTTTGAATAATATACTTTAATGATGAAAGGTGAACAGTTTGAATCCTTCCATCAATGTATTTAAGGTAAGGAAACGATGCTTTGAACAATGTTCCAAACTTGTTCAAGTTCTGTCTGACTCACTTGTTCTCCAGTTAACTTTGTATTTCGAGCGACCCAATCAATATTTTTAAAGTGGTCCGATAAAACAACTCCTTCAACTGATACCGTTTTAATAGCCACTTCAAATGGGTAACCTTTCACTTTTGAAGTAATTGGACAGACAAATGCACGGCCAATTTTTTGGTTATATGTGGTGTGTGAAAGAACGAGTGCAGGTCTTCTTCCCGCTTGTTCGTGCCCACTTTGAGGATCAAAATCTAACCAAATAATTTCGCCTTGCTTAGGAGCTTGTTGAATAGCGTTTACCATACTTCAGTTCCAACCGGTTTCCCCCACAAAATATCTTTCTCGTCAGGTAAGTTTTGTGGAGTAACACGTTCTAGCATTTCGGCTAAATTTGGACGTTCACGCACTGCTTTAATAATAATAACGCCGTCAGCAGTGCTTTCTATTTTGACGGTTTGACCAACTTGAATGCCTGAACGTTTCACAATAGAAGATGGAATACGTACTGCAGTAGATTTACCCCATGTGGAGATGGTAGCTTCAATGGTTTTCATAATATGTAGAGATATCAATTGATATGCCTACATATTATAGATATTACAGTGCATGTCAAGCCATTATTTCAATTGTTGGGAAAAGGCTAATGTAATTGGGGTTTAGCGCAAGTAATGGTAGAAGTGGATTTTTGAAAAAAGCTATTTAAGTTGTTTGGGTTTTTTAATTGATGGATTGAATATCAACTGAATTCGAATTAATATTCAATATCAAGTTTGGTTTCAATAATTTTGAAGAACGGTGTGTTACGACAATAATTAATGAATCCTGCAAATAATGTTTAATAAAACTAATAACTGCACTTTCAAGATGTAAATCTAATCCGTTAGTAGCTTCGTCAAGTATTATTACTTTAGGATTTCTGATGAGGGCTCGAATAATTGATATTCTTTGAGATTCCCCTCTAGATATCATATTTACATCACGATTTAAAATCGATGCATCTAATTGAAATTTTGATAAGAGACTTAAATCAACTTTGCTAAGAAGATTTCCATCATCAAATATAATATTTTCTTTACAAGTTCCATGAATATGAAATGGTTCAGATGAAAGATAAACTATTGAATTTGAAATATAGTTGGTTTCAAAATTATTGACAATAGGAAAAGTAAGATTTAATTCCTCATTTTTATTATTTGAAAATAAGTAATATAAATGACGAGATAATGTACTTTTACCTGATCCAGAATTTCCTAAAATTAGCCATATTTTATTTTTTAAAAGTGCTTTATGAGTTTTTTCATTGTTAAAAATATTAATATAATTAATATGTGATTTAAATCCATTGCTTATTTCTATTTTCGAACTTTTACTCTTTAAATAGTTCTCAATTTCTGAAATGGAAAGCATTGCATCACGTATTTCGACAAACTGCAATGTAAGACTGTTAATTGGTTGTATTACTCTATCAAAAATTGTAAATAACAAGTATATAAAACTAAGGTTATAGATAGATTTGGGAGATAAAATTATTAACAATAATATGGTAATAAAATATAAGAAGAATAAACTGATTGTATTTAAAAAAGCTCTAGTAAATTTTATGTCAAATAATGTTTTATGTAGCTCTAAACTTTTTGTGGTTTGAATATTTATATTTTTGTTAAAATATTGATTTTTATTATATTGAACAGAAATAGGTAAGGACTCAATAAAATCAATTTGTGATTCAAGTACTTTATTATCCTGAATAAATGCTCTTTGAGTTGCGATTATTTCTTTATTTTTGAAAGCTAATATAATTAATGAATAAAATACTATTGCAGTAGATATTGTTAGAGCAATTAATTTATCAAAAGAATAAAAAATTAATGTGATTGCAATAATTAATTCAATAAAAATTGGTAAAAAAGAAGAAAAAATTATATGTAAAAAAGTAATAACTGAGTCTTGAGATTTTGAAAAAAAAGATAAAAAATTATTTTTGTCATTATTGCTGAGTAAAAATGAATGTGAGTTTACATCGTTATATTTATTTAAAGACGTTACACCAAATTTATAAGCAATCCTATAAAGGGATAAATTAAAAAATTTCCATCTAAAATCTAAAATTAATTTACTTATTATTTTTGTGGAAAAGAAAATAATAATTAGAATTGATATTTCAAACAATTCATAATTTTGAAAATTATTTTCTTCAAAAAGTTTGACCGTTAAAAGATAGCCACCAAATGAAATTAATGAAGATGCTATTACAAAAATAATGGCAAAAAATAAATTTTTATAATCATTTTTATCAAAGTTTATTGATAATACTTTAAATGTATATATTATTTTTTCAATAACTGTATTTATTTTAATTTTCATGTTAGTGAATTATTTTATAAAAATCAATAAAAATGGCATTTATAAAATATTATATGTCGTATGCATAAAGAATATCAAATACTCAAAGTTAAAATCTTTGGTTGAAGAATGATGCAGTAGTCCAAAATCTTTTAATTAAACGGCATTCTCAAATCTGAAGTGCACTAACCTCAAACGCACTAAACTACACAGAT
>CAZKWC010000038.1:0-3070 GCA_964556425.1 uncultured Limnohabitans sp.
TGTGATAAATGTTGAATTGCTTTTTTCATGACGTAATATTAACGAATAACGGCTCATTTCTTAAAACAATTTCACAAAACAGGGTCTTGTTTTATGACAATTTAGAAAAACCGCTTAATATGGGGCTTATGTTTAGTTTTATTCGACAATTGGTAGGCAGGCAAAGAAGCCGTTTGTTTAATCAGCGTTTAGGTTTTATTTTGACCTTTATAGCAGGGGCTGTAAATGCAGGCGGCTTTATAGCAGTTAACCGTTACACCTCACATATGACAGGTGTAGTATCTCGTATTGCCGATGATTTAGTTACCGGAGCTTGGCTTTTGGTGGTGGGCGGTTTTTTATTATTATTGGTGTTTATTTTAGGAGCCATAACAGCCACTATTTTAATTCATTGGGCAAGGCGGCAAAAAATGGCCAGTGAATATGCCTTATGCCTGTTGTTTGAAGCCTGTTTGTTATTAATATTTGGCGTGCTGGGTGGATTTTTAGCCCTGCACACCACCGTGTTATTTTCTGCCACCGTAGGCTTGCTGTCTTACACCGCTGGGGTACAAAATGCTTTAGGTACCAAAATTTCTAAAGCTGAAATACGCACCACTCACATGACCGGTATTGTGACTGATCTAGGCATAGAACTAGGCCGAGCCGTTTATTGGAATCGTAGTAAGAACAGCCTACAAACGAATCAACATATTCAAGCCGATACCGCCAAACTACTTTTTTTAAGTCGTAGTTTAAGCTCATTTATTTTAGGCGGTATTACAGGTGCTTGGATGTTTCAAATCATGAGTTACAAAGCCACTATTCCCTTAGCCATGATATTAAGTTGCCTAGCTCTAGTACCTATTTATGACGACTGGCGCATAAGGCAAAGACTACTACAAAGAAACAAAAGTAAACAGTTGGGCAATTAACCACAACTTACACATCCAAAACAAAAACCATTAGCAAGTTTTTTCACCGTGCTTTTCTCTATGTGGCATATTTAAAGTATCGATATTAAAACGGCCATCGCTTAGGGTCGATAAAACTGCACCGGCAATCCTACATCGCTCACTCTAGCAAAAAACACATGACCGGCTTGTGGATGTAGGGTTTGTTCGTCTGAGGTTCTGCCAGCACTGGCAGTGGTAATGTACAAAGTTTGTAAATCATCACCACCAAAACACATCATGGTGGTGCGGGCTGCTGGTGTTTTGTATTGGGCTAACAACTGGCCTTGTGCAGAAAATTGGGCAATTCTTTGGCCTTCAAATAAAGCCGTCCAGTAGTTACCATTTTGATCTACACATGCACCATCGGGGCGACCTGCGTAAGTGGCTAGACTTTGCTCTGGATGTGTTGCATCTATTTTCCAGTCTTTAGGCTTTTGCGGCATTGTGCAAAACACTTGTGGATTTTCCAAAATACCGTGCTCTAAATCATAATCATAAACCTTGACTTGATGACTAGGTGTATCGGCAAAATATACTTTGCTATTGTCTGGCGACCAAGCCAAACCGTTGCCAGTGGTAATATCGCGCAAATGATCGGTTAGGCCTGCTAACTCACCTTGTTCGGTATAACAATACAAAGAGGCCATGGCTTTATCTTTGGGCTCGTAAATAGTACTGGTCCAAAATCGACCTAAGGCATCACATTTGCCATCGTTAAAACGAAGTTTGCTACTGTCAAAAGGTGCTGCTACTAACAGCTGTAACTCGCCTTGCCAATTGGTCGCAGCATAAATGCCATCTCGCATTCCTATAATTAAACCACCGCCTTGCATAGGTGCTATACAGGCCGGTTCTTGCGACATATTCCATCGCTCCACTTGCCCCATAAAAATATTGGCTCGGCAAATTTGTTTACCAGGAATATCGACCCAATACAACATCATTTCAAGCGGATGCCAAAACGGTGCCTCACCCAATAAACAAGAAGAATTAGGTAGGGCTTGCCATTGAAGTGTTTGTAATGGAACTTGTTGAAATGAGTGCATGGAATGGCTTTACGAAAGGGTGGTTAGTACATCGTTTCGTCAATGAGCTTACCAATGAAATCGATGGATTTGCTCGTCCGCTTAGGCGCAAACCACAGCTATAGCCTCAGCTACGGCGAGGATTTGCAACTACAGATGGCGGGCAAAGGCGCGATTTTATGTAAGCGGTTTGGTGAAACACTTTACTAGGGCTTGCTGAACTTGATCGACTGTTATGTCGTTTAAACACCGAGTATGCCCTAAAGGACACTCTCTTTTAAAGCAAGGGGCACAATCTAAAACAGGTTGGTAACTTGTATTCGTTTTTAACCACAGCACTGCCGCTTGTTGATTGAGCGGTGGAGTATGCAAAGGACTAGAAGACCCGTACATCGCCACTTGTGGTACAGAAAAACTAGCCGCCACATGCATTAATCCAGAATCATTGCTAAACACCGCTTTGGCATTGGCAATAATAGATAAAGCCTCATCTAGACTTGTTTTACCTGCTAAATTTTGCGCCAGTGCCACCTGTGAGCCACCTGCTTGCTGAATAATTTGCCCAGCTAAGGCCGATTCTTTAGCCGAACCTAAAATAAGTACGGGGGCATCTAAACTCGATAACAGAGCGGCAAAATGTGATGCAGGCCAACGCTTGGCAGGGCCAAACTCGGCACCGGGGGCAAAAACATAATAAGCCTTAGGGCTTAAAGCTAGTTTTTGTAAATGAGCTGTTTGTTGCTCTGCTGGAATAGCTAAAACTGGATAAAGCTCTGGGGGCAGTGTGGCTTGATGACTGCTACCTGATAAAGTAGCCAGAACAGGGGCAGATGTTGGCTGAGCCAGTGGACTTAACTGAGCCAAAGCACTATAAAAAGCCACCATTGGCGGACGATTAATTTTACTAGGATTGGCCAAACGTTTATTTAAACAAGCCCAACGCATTTCACCTTGGTAACCAATTCGAGTTGGAATGTTGGCCCAAAATGGAATAAGTGCACTTTTAAAAGAATTAGGTAATACATAGGCCACATCAAACTGGCCCTTTAGCGATTGACCTAGTTTTTTTCTGGCTTGCCATTGCAAACCACCGTGCTGAAACGGTAGTTC
>CAZKWC010000038.1:3170-27450 GCA_964556425.1 uncultured Limnohabitans sp.
GACCTAGTTTTTTTCTGGCTTGCCATTGCAAACCACCGTGCTGAAACGGTAGTTCTATGACTTGCTGAATTTGAGGCATGGCTCGGTAAACAGGAGCCACCCAAGGCAGGGCGGCAACCGTTATTTTTTCACCGTTGGCTGCTAAAGCCCGCATTAGGGGCTCGGTCATGACTGCATCCCCAATCCACTGCGGCGCAATGACTAAACTACGCATCGATGGAGCCAATGCCAAGTTTGCTTGGCTAGGTATAGGCAACGGTTTTGACAACACTTGTTTAGTGGTGAGCGTCAAAATGTTCGCCGTCTTTTAATTGATAAACTGTGCCGCAATAAGGACATTTTGCAGAGCCAGTGTGAGCCACATCTAAATACACTTTTGGATGGCTATTCCAAAGTTTCATATCGGCTTTTGGGCTGGGGCAAAATACACCACCTTGAGCATTTAAATCGGAGGCCAATAATTCTACAATTGCATTAGACATATAAAAATCACAATAAAAAATGGGCTAAAAATAAACCTCAATTAAGAGTCAACGCGGTGGAATAACTCTTAAAGTGAGGCTCTTAAACTGAAGTATTGAACAGGGCCTGCAAAGTTTCAAGTGAAAAAACGCAAGGCACTGATTAATACTTTACTAAAGGCAGATTACACCTTGCTTAACCAGTGTGAATAGGCTTTGTTACGACCGTTCACAATATCAAAGAAGGCAGATTGAATTTTTTCAGTGATAGGGCCTCGGCTACCTGCACCTAACTCGATACGATCGAGTTCACGAATAGGAGTAACCTCGGCGGCAGTACCTGTAAAGAAGGCTTCATCTGCAATATACACCTCATCACGGGTAATACGTTTTTGAATCAGCTCTAGGCCTAAATCTTTACAAATATGCATAACCGTGTTGCGGGTAATACCATTGAGTGCACCAGCTGATAAATCAGGGGTGTAAACAGCGCCATCTTTAATCACAAAAATATTTTCGCCAGCGCCTTCACTCACAAAACCAGAACTGTCAAGTAATAAGGCTTCGTCGTAACCTTCATCGGTAACTTCCATATTAGCCAAAATAGAATTGGTGTAGTTGCTCACCGCTTTGGCCTGCGTCATGGTGATGTTGACATGATGACGAGTGTAGCTAGAGGTTTTAACACGAATGCCGCGGCGCATACCTTCTTCACCTAAGTAAGCACCCCAAGCCCAAGCAGCCACCATTAAGTGAATGGTATTGCCTTTAGGGCTAACGCCTAATTTTTTGTCGCCAATCCAGGTTAAGGGGCGTAAATAACAGCTTTCGAGTTGGTTTTCACGAACCACATCTAACTGGGCTTGCATGACTTGTTCCATGGTGAATGGAATGTTCATACGTAAAATTTTGGCACTGTTAAACAAACGTTGAGTATGTTCTTGCAATCTAAAAATAGCCGTACCGTCTTCGGTTTTATAGGCTCTCACACCCTCAAAAGCACCACAACCATAATGCAAAGTATGGCTTAAAACATGAATTTTTGCGTCGCGCCAATCTACCATCTGGCCGTCCATCCAGATTTTGCCATCGCGATCAGACATTGAAGGGGGTAAAACTGCCATCATGGCTCCTAAAATAAAATAAGGTAAAAGCTGATTTTAAGACAGACTGAGTACAAATTAAAGGGGCAAAGTCAGCAAGTCTCAAAATCGTATTTTTAAAGCACTTTTAATAGATGTATTAGACCAGGCCACGCACAATGTCTATGGCTTGATCGACTCTATCGACGGCATGAATGGTAATGCCTGGAATAGGCTTTTTAGGCGCATTGGCCTTGGGCACTACTGCCACAGTAAAACCTAATTTAACCGCTTCTTTTAAACGCTCTTGACCTCTTGGAGCGGGCCTTACCTCACCGGCCAAACCGACCTCACCAAAGGTCACAAAACCTTTAGGCAAACTCTTACCTCGTAGGCTAGACATAATAGAGAGCATAACGGCTAAATCGGCAGCAGGCTCACCAATTTTAACGCCGCCCACTGCATTCACGAATACGTCTTGGTCGCCACTTGATACCCCTGCATGACGGTGCAATACGGCTAATAACATGGCTAAACGGTCACGGTCTAGGCCCACACTTAAACGCCTAGGACTAGGCCCTGCGGTATCGACTAAAGCTTGAATTTCAACTAATAAAGGCCGACTGCCCTCTAGCGCCACCATTACACAGCTACCGGGTACTGGCTCGCTGTGTTGACTTAAAAAGATCGCACTAGGGTTGCTTACGCCTTTTAAACCTTTTTCGGTCATGGCAAAAACACCAATTTCATTGACTGCACCAAAACGATTTTTTATCGCCCTAATGAGTCTAAAACTGCTGTGGGTGTCGCCCTCAAAATAAAGCACGGTATCGACCATATGCTCTAACACCCTAGGCCCTGCCAAAGCGCCTTCTTTGGTGACATGGCCCACTAAAATAACCGTAATGCCCATGGCCTTAGCTGCTCTAGTTAAATGGGCAGCGCACTCCCTCACCTGTGCTACCGACCCAGGTGCAGAGGTTAAGGCTTCAGAATACACGGTTTGAATAGAGTCTATTACTGCCACTTGAGGCCGCTCGGTTTGCAATACATGCAGAATTTTTTCGAGCTGGGTTTCGGCCAATACTTTGACTAAAGAATGCGCAATCCCTAAACGCCTGGCCCTTAATGAAACCTGAGCGCCACTTTCTTCACCTGTCACATAAAGGGTTTTAAATTGTCTGGCAGCTAAGGAGTCGAGGGCTTGCAGCAATAAAGTCGATTTACCAATCCCAGGGTCGCCACCAATTAACACCACCCCGCCTTCCACTAAACCACCACCCAACACACGGTCTAATTCATCTTGGGAAGTGGGGGTGCGGTCAGTGTCCTTGGCCTCAATTTCGCCCAGTACCGCTAATTCAGAAGCACTGACCAAAGAAGTGAATCGGTGCGTACCAGCACTCGCCACTTCGGCCACGCCTTCTACAAGGGTGTTCCAAGCACCACAACTAGGGCATTTGCCCTGCCATTTGGTAGAAGTACCCCCACACTCTTGACAACTGAAATTGGTTTTAGCTTTTGCCACAATAGAACCGATCTTTTAACTTGAATAATGGATTGTAAGCAGTCTATGCGAATAGCTTGATATTGGTGTGCTTAAAATAATGGAAGTATTTGTAATACCAGCCCTAGGCAATATTCGATCTTAAAACCGAAATTTTAATTGCACAGCCAAAGTAGGCGGTATAGTTGAAACTGGTGGGATTAAAAATAAATTAGCTCCAATATGCCCAGTTTCATAGGCGATAGTAGGCACTGCTAAAGGAAAAAATCCGCCTGCATTAGCGCCTTTATAGCCATCTATCATGCCCAATAAAGCGCCCGCTTTAAATTGACCTGAAGCACTACTAAAAGGAAAAATAAAAGCCCCTGCATACAGCGATCTGGCACTTTCGCTATTTTTAAACCCACCAAAAGCAATACGAGTTTCATAGGTCCAAGGGGCTTGTACCGGCCACTCTACACCTATACCAGGATTGGTTTGATTGAACTCGTTGGCTCTTTGCAAATGATAAGAAACTCCGCCTAGACTTATCCATGGTCTTGTACTTTGAGTGGAGGTATTACCAGCAGTAGAGGCAAGTAAAGGGACAACTTGAGTAGAGCCATTGGCCAATATGTTATTGACTTGATTGGTATTAGCCTCTTGCGCCAGCAAACTGCCACTAGAAGTAGCCACCAAGACGACTAACAACCCAACAAAAACGGTCTTATGCTGGGGATTAATAAGGTGGGAATTCATCATGGTAGCATCGTCCTTTAAAAACTAAAGTAGTGGCTTTTAACAAGCGTTGAAGACGCTATTCTAAAGGACGACACGTTCATCTCAAAAAAGCAGTAGGTGGCTGCTTTTTTGAACTATTTACAAAGGCGTATTATTTAAAAAATCTCGGCTCACTCTAGAGCCTAAATCATTCACTCGATCTAAGAAATGGGTTAAATACGCATGCAAGCCGGTGGCTAAGATTTCATCAATTCTGCCGTATTGTAGTTCTGCGTGTAATTTGCCTGCGCGGCGAATAGTTTCAGCCGATTGCTCATTGGCTACCAGGTTTAAATTCTCTACAACACCAGCCAAACTTGCCGCCAATGAGCGGGGCATATCAGGCCGGAGCAATAACAATTCTGCGACTCGCTCTGGCTTAATCACATCTCGGTACACTTTGCGATAAATTTCAAAACCACTCACACTACGCAGCACTGCACTCCAATGATAAAAATCATATTCTTGATCTTTTTCAGTGGCATTTTCGGCAGAATAATTGGGACTTAAAAAATCGTGATCTAGGGCATGGAATTTCACATCCACCAACCTAGCCGTATTATCGGAGCGCTCTAAAAAAGTACCCAAACGACTAAAGTGCAATGACTCATCCATGAGCATAGTGCCCACTAAAACGCCCCTCGACAAGTGCGATCTAAACTTGACCCATTCTAAAAATTGGCTGGGGTCGGCTTCAAACTCGCCCGCCTTTAATTTACGACTACACTCCAACCAAGTTTGATTAAGGGTTTCCCACACTTCGGTGGTTAAAGTACCTCGCACTGCCCTTGCGTTTTCTCGGGCTTGTTTTAAACAACTGGCAATAGAGGAAGGATTATTTTCATCTTTGACCATAAAGTCCATTACTCTTACAGGAGTAATTTCGCCATGAGTTTGCTGGTAGGCGGGCAATAATTCGCTAATAGATAACAAGCCTTGCCAACCTAAATGCACTAAGTACGGGCTTTGTGGCAAAAATGAAGACTGATAACCTACATCTAACATTCTGGCGGTATTTTCTGCCCGCTCGGTATAACGAGACATCCAAAATAAATGATCAGCGGTACGAGATAACATATCAATTCCTTTATTGTTTTAATTGTTTTAATTTTTTTGTTTAAAGCGATGAGGCTGAACCCATTGAGGATGATTGCATTTGTTGCTGCGTGCTTAAAAAAGCAGGCGGCGGTCTATGCACTTGGCTATCGTTGGCTTCTAATACCCAGGTGTCTTTAGTGCCGCCACCCTGTGATGAGTTCACCACCAATGAGCCCTCTTTTAAGGCCACACGGGTTAAACCACCAGCTGCCATTTGAACCGTTTTGCCACTTAATACAAAGGGGCGTAAATCAATATGACGCGGTGCAATTCCGGACTCTACATAAGTAGGGCAAGAAGACAAACTAAGGGTGGGCTGAGCAATATAGCGACTAGGATCTGCAATTAAAGCAGCCCTAAAATCTTCAATTTCTTGTTGGCTAGCTGCCGGCCCCACCAACATACCATAACCACCTGCACCATGCACCTCTTTAACCACCAGGTCTTTTAAATTAGCCAAGGTGTAGGCCAGGTCATCGGCCTGACGGCATTGAAAGGTCGGTACGTTCGATAAGATGGGTTTTTCACCTAAATAAAACTCAATCATTTTTGGCACATAAGGGTAGATTGATTTATCGTCTGCAATTCCAGTACCCACTGCATTACAAATCGCCACATGACCACTGCGATAAGCATCCATTAAACCCGGACAGCCTAGTGTGGAATTGGCTTTAAACATTAAAGGGTCAAGGTAATCATCATCGACTCGGCGGTAAATCACATCTACCCTACGTGGCCCACGGGTAGTGCGCATATACACAAAGCGATCTCGCACAAATAAATCTTGTCCCTCCACCAACTCCACGCCCATTTGTTGGGCTAAAAATGCATGCTCAAAATAAGCACTGTTATACATGCCAGGGGTTAACACCACCACTACCGGGTCGGCAGCCGTATCTGGGGCACTAGCTCTTAAAGTTTCGAGTAATAAATCGGGATAATGCGCTACAGGAGCAATGCGGTGCTGTGCAAATAAATCAGGGAATAAACGCATCATCATTTTGCGATTTTCCAACATATAGCTCACGCCACTTGGCACACGCAAATTATCTTCTAATACAAAATATTCTCCGTTGCCACTGCTATCTGGAGCTCGCACAATATCAATTCCAGAAATATGTGAATAAATATTGCGTGTAACGTTCACCCCCTGCATTTCAGGTCGATATTGTGCGTTGTTGATAATTTGGTCACGAGGCACAATACCAGCACGCAAAATTTCTTGATCATGATACACATCATGAATAAAACGATTGAGTGCAGTCACCCTTTGCACCAAACCTTTTTCCATCATGCTCCATTCTTGGCTTGGAATCACTCGGGGGATTAAATCAAAAGGAATCAGTCGTTCGGTACCTGCGCCGTCTTCATCTTTGGCACCATACACCGCAAAAGTAATACCCACGCGCCGAAAAATAGTTTCTGCTTCTTCTCGTCTTTGGCTCATGAGCTGGGGTGATTGTTTGGATAACCATTCATTAAAAGCTTGATAGTGAGGCCTCACCGCGTCTTTAGAAAAATTTTCTGGATAGGGCATGGCCGCTATCATTTCATCAAATAGGTGTTGCGTCATAAAAATATCCAATCAAGGCAAAACAAAAGCAAAGGCAAAATTCAAAAAACCATTCATATTAACAATTTAGCAAGATTTAAGCCAACTTTAAAACGGTTTTATGAAATGATGCGGAATATTTTTTAAAAATGACTAAGCTTTACTCAAATGATAAAAATTGAAATGCTCAAGCCCTTATTATTTTGGGGTAGAAAAAGAATTAAGGTGAGATGGAATGATGCCAATAACGCCGTGCCTGCTCGCGGTGGCACTGTATTTGTGCAGGTAATGCACTACTCCAATAAGCTGCACCACATTGAGGGCTAGTAATGAGTTCAATACCCTGCTGTTGGTAACGCTCGCTTACCACTGGTGCAGGATGACCGTAACGATTACGGTAGCCCGCTTGTACCAAAGCAAAACGAGGTTTTACGGCCTCTAAAAAAGCAGCCGTTGATGAAGTTTTACTACCATGATGAGGTACCAGCAAAACATTGGCTTTTAAAACATCTTGATAATGAGCGTTAGAAGATAGGGCTTTAGCATGGCGACTCAACAGCTCTGCCTCTTGCTCTTTTTCAATATCGCCTACTAATAAAACCACCTGCTGTTGATTACTAATTTTAAGTACACAACTTACTGCATTGGGGCTTAAGGTTTTAGTATAGTCGGAGGCCAAGGGATGAAGAATTTCAAAATCAACTCCGTCCCAAGTCCATCGATTAGGATTGACTTGGCCAGAAGCAGACGAGTCAAACCCAACTCCACAGCGCTGTACCGACCTTAATTGGGCTAACTCGTGCCCCTCTGGCAAAGAGCTTAAAAACTGCGCTTTGGTTTGAGCTTTGAGCACCGAAGCTGCGCCACCCGAATGATCCATATCTTGATGACTCAATACTAATAAATCGGTTTGCAAAGCCAGATATTTTAAAAACGGTAATACGACTCTTTGGCCTGCGTCTGTATCATTTAAATAGGCTGGCCCGGTATCATAAATTAAACTATGATTTTTAGTTCTGAGCACCAAACCATTACCTTGTCCAATATCTAGTGCCCACAAATCAAATTGCTGGTGCTCTGGCGTTTTGACTTGCCATAACAAAGCGGGTAACAAACAAGGCAGAAGAGCCAAACGCCACTGCCATGCAATTGGCATGGCAATAAAGCCCAAAGCAACTGTGGCTAAAGCACTCCAATACCAAGGGGCAGCAGGAAGTTCTAGAACGGCCCAAGACAACTGCGACAAGAGCTCTAAAAACTGCATGAGCCAATCAATAGCCATTACTGCCCAGCTCCAAAATCCGGCCCAAATAATGCCCAACATAGACAAAGGAGTCACCACAAAAGTTAACCAAGGCACTGCTAATAAATTAGCTAACAAACCCACAACCGAGACTTGTTGAAAAAACAATAAACTAAGAGGCGCCAAGGCAGCCGTCACAATGAATTGCTCGCGCAACATTTGCCCCACCATTTTTTTAAACCTTAAGTAATAAGATTCATTTTGCAGATCTTGCGCTTGGCCTGATGAACTAGGATTGCTTGCCATTAACACAGCAACAGCGACAAAGCTTAACCAAAAACCCACCGCCAACAAAGCCCAAGGGTCTTGTACCACCACCACAGCCATAGCCAATAACCAGATCCTAGGCAATGGCCATTTCCAACCACTTTGCTGCAATAAAGCCACGACTAACAACATAATAATGGTACGCTGTGCAGGCAAACCCCATCCACTTAACAAAGCATACAAAGTGGCTAAAACCACACCACCCCAACGCCCTACGGTTACTGCCGGAATTTTATATAAACAGGCAACCGATAAACTCCACAAACCTCTTAATAAATAAGAGGCCAACCAAGCAAACATGGTAATGTGTAAGCCTGAAATACTCACTAAATGCGCTACTCCTGTTAACCTAAAAATATCCCAATCTGAAGCTTCTATAGCCGATTGATCGCCTACTACCAAGGCGGCAATAATGCCCCAATTATTTTGCTGTGGTGTGTTAGAGGCTTGTTGACCAGCAATTAAAATTTGATCTCGCCAATATTGTCTTAGACGCTCTATGGGGTAAGCCCAAGTTCGGGCTAATAATTGAGGTTGCGTTTTACCCTTGCTTAATACGACATTGCCTGTCGCTCTTAAATTTTTCTCCCACATCCATAATTCATAATCAAATCCGCCTGGGTTGCTATTGCCATGCACTGCTTTGAGTTTGACATTGAATTTCCATCTATCGCCAGGTAATAATTCTGCAGCAACTTGCTGCACACTAAAACCGCCTTGCTCTGTGTCGGTACTCACCACCCCGCCCGTCCAATTGAGTAAAACCGCTTTTGGAATACTTGCCCGTACATCGGCTGGCGCATTTTTAGAGTGAATAAGTGCTTGCTCTATTTTGAATTGAAACCGACTATTGGTAGGGCTTATTTGCACCATATGGCTTATTTGCCCGGTTAACTCCAAGACCTGACCTTCTAGCGCTGGGTCTAGAGAATTTTGCCACCTGTGAAGTGCGTAAATACTGCTTAATAAATAGCCTGCCACAAAAACCAATTGAAAACACAAGGCACAAAAAACCGTTATAAGCCAATTTTTTTGAAACTTTTGAACTAGGCCTTTTTGATATAAAAACAATAAATAAATCAAAAGTAATACAAGCGCCAGAAACCCAAGCAACAATTGATTGAAGTTTAAAAAGATAAGTTCTGCAAGTTGTAATTGCCAAACACAGCCCAGCAAAAAACAGCCAATGAAGCCGTAAAAAAAGAAGGCTAGATGGGCGTTGGAATGATGATTGAAATGTGGCTTGCTTAAAATAGGCATGGCCTATTATTACCCAAAATATATAATTTGAGTTAATTTAAAATAATAATAGGTACAAAGATTAAGCTATTTTGCTACTGGCTTTAATGCAGTGGCAGATACTCTTTTATTACACCATCTAATTGCAGAGGCAAAATATACGGTTTGCCAGCAAACAAATGACGCAAGCTTAAAGAGAAGGAATCACATCGCGAGCAACGAAAGTAAGATAGTAATGAGAGCAAATTGAGAGTAATCAACTAAGCATCAATAATGCAAACGCTATCGCCCACTCTTTAATGTTTATGATTGATATAACCTTTTGATTTACAAAGGTAATATTAATCTACTGTCCAGTTCCTATCACCCAACTATCGTACATACCGCCCAATTTGTCCGATAGCTATTTTTTAGATTTCGCCAATTTTGCCAAAGCAATTGAATACTCAACTACTTCAACAAACCCAAAGCCTCATGCGGGTTTTCCGACTCAAGGACTTGTTGGACCAGCTCTTGCAATTGCCCTCTATCGGAGCGTAAAATTTCTTTTTTAACCGATAAAATTTGTGCTGGATGCATAGAAAAAGAAGTCAAGCCTAATCCTAATAACAAGCGAGTGAGGGCGACATCACCGGCCATTTCGCCGCATAAAGACACCTCTTTGCCTAATAAGGCACCTTCCTTTATGGCGTTGGCAATGAGTTGCAAAATAGCAGGATGCACGGGGTCATATAAATGCGATACGGCTTCATCTGCACGGTCAATGGCCAAGGTGTATTGGATTAAATCATTGGTACCAATTGATAAAAAATCAAAGTGTTTTAAAAACAATGGCAGGGTAAGGGCCGCAGCGGGCACTTCTATCATGGCCCCTACTGGGGTGGACAAATCAAAAGGCATACCACTACTAATGAGTTGGTCTTTGGCTTTTTGAATAAGTGCCATGGTTTGCTTAATTTCTGCTGCAGTCGAAAGCATAGGAATTAAGATTTTCACTTTACCAAAATGTGAAGCTCTTAAAATGGCTCTTAACTGAGTCAAAAACATGGTGGGCTCGGACAAACTCCAGCGTATGGCTCTAAGGCCTAAGGCTGGGTTTAAATGGGCATCTTCTTTGGCCATGCGCTCTAGGGGTTTATCGGCACCAATATCAACAGTTCTAATGGTAACGGGCAAACCCTTCATCCCTTCAACGGCAGCCTTATAAGCCCTAAATTGTTCTTCTTCGTCTGGCAAGGGCGATAAGCCTTTCGATTGCCTACCCATGAATAAAAACTCGGAGCGGAATAATCCCACACCTACAGCCCCTACCTTCAAGGCTTGTTCGGTGTCGGCGGGTTGTTCAATATTGGCCAACAACTGAATGTGCAAACCATCTACTGTCATGCAGGGAGTAAAGCGTAAGCGGGTAAGGCGACTTTGTTCGAGTTCTCGTTCGCGTTGTTGAAAGCCATATTCTTCTAGCAGCATAGGCGATGGGTTGACAACCACTACCCCGCCATCACCGTCAATGACCACCCAATCATCTTGCCGAATAATGGTACTGGCCAATCGAGCACCAACCACGGCCGGAATTCCCATACTACGAGCCACAATGGCAGTATGGGAGGTTTGGCCACCTACATCAGTCACAAAACCCTTAAATACGCTTTGCTTAAACTGCAGCATATCGGCAGGCGACAAATCATGAGCCACCAATACTAAGGGGTCATCATGACCAGGTCTTAAAACTTGAGTCGCCACCGCAGAGGAGGAGTCCGCAAGGGTGTCTTTGTCTGGTAAAACAGTAACCTGTCCTAACATGACTCTTAAAATTCTGTCGACTACCTGTTCAAGATCGGCTTTGCGTTCACGAAGATATTCATCTTCCATTTCATCGAACTGCCTTACCACTACTTCCAACTGGGTGATTAAAGCCCATTCAGCGTTATATAAACGATCGGTAATAAGGGTTTTAACACCATCAGCAAGCATGGTATCTTCTAGTAGCATTAAATGCACATCTAAGACCGCTATGAGTTCGGGCGGTGTGTCTTTGCGCGGCGCGTTTGAGATGTTTTTTTGTAAACGTCTAAGCTCATCGGCTACGGTGTCTCGGGCACTTGCTACCCTTGCAATTTCTGATTCTACTTGGCAGGGCTCAATAAAATAATGAGCTACATCCATATGGCTTGAGCCAATTAAGACGGCGCGGCCGATTGCGATACCTTTGGTTACCGCCAAGCCTTTTACGGCAAAAGTCATGCAGTCTCTCCTGTTGACACTTCTAACTCAAGAAAATTAAACGTTTACATCGACTTTATTGACTATTGATTCATCAAGCGTAAGGTTTAATTCTCTTATAAAAGCTGGGTTCTAAAAAAGTTATTCACCTTCACCAAATTTATCATTAATGAGCGCCAATAATGCGTCCATTGCTTCTTGTTCTTGTTCGCCATCTGTCTCTATTTCGACTACCGAATTACAGCCAGCGGCCAACATCATAACGCCCATTATACTTTTGGCATTAATACGTCTACCATTACGGGTCATCCAGACCTCACAGGGAAAACTGCCCGCCAACTTGGTGAGCTTGGCTGATGCACGAGCATGCAGACCTAATTTATTGCTGATCGTAATGCTGTTGTTGATCATTTTGATGTTTTTTCTGTTGGTTTTGTGGAGCGCTTACGGCAACAGGCATGACACCTTGCATGCCGCCAGCAGTTGCTTTTTGTACCCAATTATCAAGGTTTTCGTGTCGATAAGTGATGGCTCGTAATAACATTGGTAAATTAATTCCTGCCACCAGTCTTCGATTAGGGCCTTTTACTGTCTGAATGGCCACATTACATGGGGTAGCACCAAATATATCGGTCAGGATAAGAATGGGTTCTTGATCGAGATGAGCGATTGCTTGATCGACTTTGCTAACTGATATTTCAGCACTATCATGCGCCAAAATATCAACTGCAACCAAATCGTTGTATATATCGGGAAAGACATGCAGGGCACATTGGCGAAGTGCGCTAGCCAAGGGTTCATGGGCAATAATTAATAATTTATTCATTGTCGAATCAACTTATAGGTTGGACGTTTTTGAGTCTAAAAAAATCAGTGGCTTACGCCATTTTTGATTGGATATTTTGCACTTGTTGACGATAAAAAAACAAGAAAAATAAATAAGCAAATACTCCTATCGCACCGTAAATTCCAATGGCAAGACTATAAGAATCTACCACCGATAACTCCATTTGGCTAAATAGGTCGATTAATAAACCTACTCCCCATTGCACTACAAATACGCCAAAGAATATGGTGAGGTTGTATGCCGATAGTGCACGACCTGCCACTTCACTTGGAAACGCCATTGCAATAGCAGGTTGAGCCGATGAAATCGAAGTACAAAAAACACAATAAAGCGTCCAATACACCCAAATTGGAATTCCTATGATGTGGGTTTGACCGGCCGTAAAAACAATGGTCGCTAAAGTCACAAAACTGAGTGGTAAACCATAACTTATTATTTGTACGGCAGTAATACCTTTTTGAGCTAATTTAGGTCCTACTAAACCCCACAACCAAAAAGTTAGCAACATGCTCACATTCAGCCAAAATAAACCTGTGGAGGCTTCGATAGGGGTATAAGCCGCCACTTTTATCATCCATGGCACTGCCCACAATGTTTGTATGGCCACTAAACCACCATACACAAACAATCCTAAGGGAATATTTTTTATAAAATAAGGATGTTTTAAGATTTGGCTATAACCCATTTTTTCGATTGGTGTTTCGGCAACACTTTCAGGGTTAATGGTTTTTTCTGGCCATTTTGGCACCACTAAATAAATCAAAACAATGGCTAAAACAATTAAACCACTGAGGATTAAAAAGATGGGCCTCCAACCTATTTGTGGTAATAACCACTGAACTGGTAAGGTAGAGGCCACCATACCTAAAGCGCCGGTCATTAACATCCAAGAATTAGCCCGCATTTGATTGCTCGGGTCAAACCATTTACGATAGGCAGTAAGTGGGCCCATTAGGCAGGCGCTAACACCAACTCCCACTAAAAATCTAGCCAACCATAGTAGTTGAAAACTGTAGGCCGTTGCAAAGCCAATACAGGCAAATACAGCTACCGACATAAATGACAACACTACTTTCTTAGGCCCCATTTTGTCTAACCAAGCACCTAACGGTAATTGGGTTAAGGAAAATCCTAAAAAATAAGCACCCGCTAGTAAACCTAAATCTTGAGGACTTAAGCCAAAATCTTGAATCAAAATAGGAGATAAAGTGGCTGTAATAGCCCTTATTAAAGTAGAGATAAAGTAGGCAAATGCAAAAACTAAAAAAATCCAAACTGCGCGCTGTTTTGAAATAGTGTTCATTGAACTGCTAAGCCCTGAAAAAATGTTTGAAGTGCTTCATTAGTAAGGTTTGAAGGGCGTTTGGGGGTTGGGTAAAAAACTGCCATCTGATACAACTCAAGCGGCACTGTAGTTGCCAAATTTTGATGAGTCACTTTACCACCTTTCGTTGCAACTGAGCTAGCGTGTTGCCCCTCTTGTGCAATCTGACTTTCAGGGGTTATTTTTGGAGACCACCAAAGTATTTCTAGGCTGATAGGTTGATTCTGTGAATCAAGACCCTCAAAATACCGTACCTGATGCTCAGTTAAAGCCGACTGGAGAATCAGTTTTTGTGAAATTTCTTTTTTGACAACCAAGTCTTGTGCCACCGGCTGGCTTTTAGCTTTGATATTTTGTTTTAAACTGTCTTGCCAAGCGGCTTGAATTTCTGGGAGTTGTTCTTTATTTGGCAAAGTAACTTTGGCTACTACAAACATCATGTCTTGTGCCTCACACCCCACCATCTGAATGGCTAAAGTTTGTTGCTTGAGTTGTATATTACGTTGAGCAGTATCGGCTTTGCAGGGCAACTGCACCATTAAAGCATCATCAAAGGGACGACTTTCACGCCAATTAAAATTTGGGCTGCACGCAGTTACGCCGTAAGCCATCATTATCAGCACGATCAAGCTAGCCTTCATTTTCATTTTTTTAAAACTATTGTTCAACATATTTTTGTCTTTATGATTGTGGCGTGAATTATCTTATTAAACACTTAAGACATGAATTTTAAAAAGCTTGCAACACCTTGACTGAATCGCTTATTCAACATGTGCAGGCTCTCGTATTGGAGGCATACTCACATTATGGCAAAATCAATTGTCTGATTGGGTTTAAAACTTGTTGATGAATTCGACTCCAATTGTGACTGAATGAACTAAACCATATAAAAGAAGAAGTACGATGAACTCATTAGATTCAATTAGGGTGTTAGATTTATCGAGAGTATTGGCAGGCCCTTGGTGCACTCAGATTTTGGCTGATTGTGGTGCTGAAGTTTTAAAAATAGAACGCCCTGGAGCTGGAGATGATACTCGTGCTTGGGGCCCACCTTTCTTACATACCGACGAAGCTCAAGAAACAGCTGAGTCTGCCTATTATTTAGGCACTAACCGTAACAAAAAATCCATAACTCTTGATATTGCTACCCCAGAAGGTCAAGCCATTATTAAAGAGTTAGTGGCCCAATCACACATTTTTGTAGAAAATTACAAAGTGGGCGATATGGCTAAATATGGTCTAGACTTTGCAAGCCTACAAAAAATCAATCCTGCCTTGGTTTATTGCAGCATTACCGGTTTTGGACAAACTGGGCCCTATAAAGATCGTGCGGGTTATGACTACGCCATACAGGGCATGGGCGGGCTTATGAGCCTGACTGGCGAGCGAGATGATTTAGGCGGTGGACCACAAAAAGTGGGGGTGGCGGTCGCTGATTTGTTTACTGGCATGTATGCCACCGTGGGCATTTTGGCCGCCTTACGCCATGCAGAGGCCACAGGTATAGGTCAGCATGTGGATATGGCTTTGCTTGACACCCAAGTGGCGATGTTGGCTAATTTAGGTGCTAACTATTTAGTAGATGGTCAAAAATCGGGCAAGGTGCCTGGCCGTGCAGGTAATGCACACAATAATATTGTGCCCTATCAAGTGTTTGAAGTCGCAGCAACGGCTAACCACACCGGTAAAGAACATATTATTTTGGCAGTTGGCAATGACTCACAATTTGCTAAGTTTTGTGCTGTTGCCAATGTATCTCATTTAGCAAATGACCCTTTATATGCTCGTAATCAAGATCGGGTACGTAACCGAGCTCAATTAGTGCCCATTTTAGAGCAAGTGCTAATAACACGCACTAAATCTGACTGGTTAGATGCGCTCACAGCGGCTAAAGTGCCTTGTGGACCAATCAATAATTTAGCCGAAGTGTTTACTGACCCACAGGTATTAGCACGGGGAATGGTCAGCAACATGCCTCATCCTTTAAATGCCGACTTACAACTAGTAGCCAACCCTATACACATGAGCGAAACCCCTGTTAGGCAAGACTTACCACCTCCATTGTTAGGTCAACACACCAATCAAGTATTAGCCGATTTATTAGGTAAAACGACTCATGAAATTGATTTATTAAAAGCTAAGAAAATTATTGATTAATTTTTTGCACTCTATTTTTGGCAACTTTAAGCGCTATAAGTGTAGATAGCAGCTATTGGATAGATATAACATCTGATAACAGTGACTTATGATTAAAAATTTAGTGATAGGTCAGCTTTTTTTATAATAAAAAAAGGCCCTAATAAGGGCCTTTTTTCATAATACTTGGTGAGATTTATTCTTTTTTGAATGTATCGTGGCAACCTTTGCAAGTAGCAGCTGTCGCACCAAAAGCGGTTTTTAATTGATCAGCGTTACCAGTTTTTGCTGCTGCTGTTAATTTGGCAGATTCAGCACGGAATTTATCGGCGGCTTCTTTAAATTTAGCTGCATTAGTCCATACTTCTGGTTTGGCTTTTGAGCCGTCTTCAGAGCCAGCCACAAAACCAGCCCAAGGCAATGTACCTACTTGCTCGACTAATTGTGCGTTACTCGCGGCTGCAGCTGCATCGAATGGTGCTTTACCATTCACCATTGCACCAATTCGACTAAAATGAGCTGCCATAATCGTAAAACCAGCTTTACGATAACGAGTGGCATCTTCTGGCTTGTTAAATTGCGCAGATGCTAGGCTTGAAAAAGCAAGCAAAGAAGCCAAAACAAGAATTGCATTTTTTTTCATGATAAAAACCTTTAGTAGTAATAGTTTTATAAAATTTTAAAGCTTGAATCGCTTTAGATGGCCAGATTTTACCTGCTCATTTTATGCTTTACAACGCTTCAAACTTAAAATTTACATTTCTTATTTGATGAAGATTTTGTTAAATCAAATAAAGCAACTGTTTTTTGTTTTATAGTGAGGCATAAAGCTTAATAAGCAAGTAACAAAACTTCCAACTTGGATTAAAGAGTTCTGCTCACAACTCCTTAATAAGTTGGCATTTTAAAAATTAATTATGTAGTTCATATGAAAAAAATTAGAATCTGGGATTTACCCCTTCGTGCGTTTCATTGGTTATTAGTTATTTCTGTGGTGGCATTAGTAGTCACTTCTGAAATAGGTGGTAACGCTATTGAATGGCATTTTAAAATTGGTTATTTTGTTTTAGCCTTATTATTTTTTAGAATTGTTTGGGGTTTTGTGGGTGGCTATTGGTCACGTTTTAGTCAAATTTTTTATGCACCTAGTAGTATTGTGGCTTATTTAAAAGGACAAGATAAACCAGCCTATCATGCTGGGCATAATCCACTGGGTTCTTTATCAGTTTGGGCACTTTTGTTATTGTTAATATTGCAAGTTACGAGTGGACTATTTAGCGATGACGAAATTGCTTTTATTGGGCCTCTTGCGCAATTTGTGTCTAGCACTGTAATAGAGAAACTTACTCATTATCATAAAGAAATTGGTAAAACTATTTTAATCATCTTAATCATTTTGCATGTAGCTGCTATCGCCTACTATAAAATCAAGAAAAACAATAACTTAATTACCCCTATGCTAAATGGTGATAAATCCTTACCCGATGATTTACCTGCCTCTAAAGATAATATTTTTACACGTATGCTAGCTTTGGTAATTTTAGGCATTGGACTTGGCATTGCTTATTATATTAATCAACTGTAAATATTTTTACTTTCTATAAAGCTGTCTCTTATGTCTGGTTTTCAAGAGTCCTCCATTTTAATTACTGAAGCCCTCTCGGCTCAACACCTAGCAGAGGCTAAACGATTATTTATTGAATACCGAAATAGCCTAAATGTTGACTTAGGTTTCGAGAATTTCGATTATGAACTTGAAAATTTGCCAGGTGATTATTGCGCTCCCAATGGATATTTGGTGTTAGCAATTCAAAACCAAATTGCTATTGGTTGCTGTGCATTAAGACCGCTCCATGATGCAGATCATAGCAATGCCTGTGAAATGAAACGTCTTTATGTAACACCTTCAGCTAGGGGTACAGGAACAGGCCGTTTATTAGTGCAAGATGTTTTAGAGCGAGCTAAGTTTTTAGGTTATAGCTGTGTGTTATTAGACACTCTTGACGATATGGAAGCGGCTAGAGGCCTTTATGAAGAGCTGGGTTTTATTGAAGTGAGCCCGTTTAGACATACTCCGCTAGCTGGGGCTCATTATTTAAAAGCGAGTTTGTACGAAACCTTTTAAGTGCACTTAACAAAAAAGCCCATGGTATTTAGTCATGGGCTTTTTTTATGCCAAAACAGCAACTTGAAGAATTTATGCTTTAACTTGTGAAAGCATAGTGGCGGCATCGCTGACTTCAAATTTGCCAGGACCTTCAATATTAAGGGTAGCAACCTTGCCGTCTTTAACCAACATAGAATAACGATTGCTGCGTAAGCCTAATCCTTTACCTGTTAAATCAAGCGTTAAACCGGTTGCTTTGGTAAATTCTGCATCACCATCAGCCATCATACGAACTGCACCAGCGGCTTTTAACTCACGACCCCAAGCACCCATTACAAATGCATCATTGACGCTCACGCACCATACTTCGTCAACGCCAGAAGATCTTAGAGCTTCGATGTGCTCGATGTAACCAGGTACATGCTTAGCAGAGCAAGTCGGTGTAAATGCGCCTGGCAAGGCAAATAAAGCAATAGTTTTACCTGCAGTTGCGTCTGCTACTTTCACTGGGTTAGGTCCAATGCTACAGCCATTTCCCTCTACTTCAACATATTCCATTAAGGTAGCTGTTGGTAATGCATCTCCGACTTTAATCATGATTAATCTCCTTGGTGGTAAAAAAAAGCAGCAATTTAACGATTCAGGTATTGATAGTAGATGAAAAAACAATTAAATACAGTGATGAAGCTTATTTGAAGTTGCATTACTTTTTTAGTTATTTTAGAGAGCACATCTTTTTTCAATTCAAATAAGGTAAATATTAGCTCCGTAAAAACAAAAACGGCTCATATTATGAGCCGTTTTTGACTTAAGTGATGGTAGCAGAACTACTTACACTGACAAAGACTGGGGTTATACAGCCGATGCTTTTTCAACTAAACGAGTAGCCATCCAAGTTTTTGTCTTGGAAATAGGACGACATTCAACGATTTCGATGATGTCACCTTGCTTGTACTCGCCTTTTTCATCATGAGCGTGGTATTTGCTGGTTTTAGCAACAATTTTACCGTACAACTCATGTTTGACGCGACGTTCGATTAATACGGTAACAGTTTTTGAGCGTTTGTCGCTCACTACTTTACCGATCAAGGTACGCTTGTTTTTTGCTTTTGCTTCAGTCATTCTGGTGCTCCTTATTTAGCTTCTTGAGCTAGCTTTTCACCCAGAATAGTTTTCGCACGAGCAATTTCCCGACGGGTGAGTTTCAGGGTAGTCGTGTTGTTTAGCTGTTGCATGCCTTTTTGCATACGTAAGCCAAAGTGAGTCTTTTGTAAAGATGCTACTTCAGCTTTTAAGCCTGCAACGTCTTTTTGGCGGAGTTCAGTAGTATTCATAATCTATTTCCTTCTGAATTATTGGCCAATTAAACGACTTACGAAGGTCGTACGCAATGGCAATTTTGCCGCTGCGAGACGGAACGCTTCACGAGCTAATGCTTCAGGTACACCCACGATTTCGAATACGATTTTGCCTGGTTGAATTTCAGCAACATAGTATTCAGGGTTACCCTTACCATTACCCATACGCACTTCAGCAGGCTTATTGGAAATTGGCTTGTCTGGGAAAACACGAATCCAGATACGACCACCACGTTTAACGTGACGGGAAATGGCACGACGTGCGGATTCAATTTGACGAGCAGTCAAACGGCCACGATCTGTACATTTGAGACCGAAGTCACCAAATGCAACAGTGCTACCGCGGGTTGCAATACCAGTATTGCGACCCTTTTGCTCTTTGCGGTACTTGCGACGAGCAGGTTGTAACATAGTTATTCTCCTTTACCGTCAGCAGCTGCTGCTACAGGCGCGTCTGCTTTACGCACGCGCTTAACGGTAGATTTCGGTGCTTCTGCACCTGATGCACCTGCTGGTTTATCGCTTCCATCGGCTGGAGCAGCGTTTTCGCCAGCAGTGCGACGAGGACCACGGCCGCCTGGTTTACCACCACGGTCGTCACGGCGATTGCCGCGACCACGACGGTCTTCATCAGGACGTGGAGTTTCAACTACTGCAGGTAAGTCGTTACGACCCAAGGTATCACCCTTGTAAACCCATACTTTTACACCAATAATACCGTAGGTAGTTTTGGCTTCTGAAGTACCGTAGTCAATGTCAGCACGTAAAGTTTGAAGTGGCACGCGACCTTCGCGATACCATTCTGTACGGGCAATCTCAATACCATTGAGACGACCTGCAGACATAATCTTGATACCAAGAGCACCCAAACGCATTGCATTTTGCATCGCACGTTTCATCGCACGACGGAACATAATACGTTTTTCGAGCTGTTGAGTAATGCTGTCAGCGATTAACTTAGCATCGATTTCTGGCTTACGCACTTCTTCGATATTAACTGCTACAGGCACATTCAACATCTTGCCCAAATCGCGCTTGATGTTTTCGATGTCTTCGCCTTTTTTACCAATTACTACACCAGGACGTGATGAATAAATGGTGATACGTGCGTTCTTTGCAGGACGCTCGATCAAGATACGAGCTACAGAGGCGTTTTTCAACTTCTCTTTGAGGTATTCACGTACTTTGATATCTTCTGCGAGCATACCAGCGAAATCGCGGTTGCTTGCATACCAACGTGAAGACCAGTTACGGCTAACCGCAAGGCGGAAACCGGTAGGATGGATTTTTTGTCCCATATTGTTCCCAGCCCCTATTAATTACCAACTACCACGTAAACGTGGCAAGTAGGTTTGCTAATACTGTTGCCGCGACCTTTAGCACGAGCTGTGAAACGTTTTAAAGTTGCACCTTGCTCTACATAAATAGTCTTGACGCGTAATTCGTCGATATCAGCACCGTCGTTATGCTCAGCATTGGCGACAGCAGACTCAACTACCTTCTTGATGATCACAGCAGCTTTCTTTTGCGTAAATTGCAAAATATTTAAAGCTTGATCAACTTTTTTGCCGCGAATCATATCTGCGACCAGGCGACCCTTATCAACTGACAAGCGAACGCCACGTAATGTTGCACGTGTTTCCATGGTCTTTCCTTATTTCTTCGCGACCTTTTTATCGGCTGGATGGCCTTTAAAGGTACGTGTCAAAGCGAATTCACCCAATTTATGGCCAACCATTTGGTCAGTTACATAGACTGGAATATGTTGTTTACCGTTATGAACGGCGATCGTGAGACCAATGAAATCAGGTAACACCATTGAGCGGCGTGACCATGTTTTAATTGGACGTTTATCTTTAGCGGCTACAGCTTTGTCGACTTTTGCAATCAAATGATGGTCAACAAATGGCCCTTTTTTAAGTGAACGTGTCATTTGCTACCTCTTATTTTTTGCGACGAGACACAACCATGACCTGGGTGCGTTTGTTGTTACGTGTACGGTAACCTTTGGTCAAATTACCCCATGGATCGACAGGAACGCGACCAGTACCAGTACGACCTTCACCACCACCGTGAGGATGGTCAATCGGGTTCATAGCAACACCGCGAACGGTTGGGCGAATACCCATCCAACGCTTCACACCTGCTTTACCTAAACGACGTAAGCTATGCTCTTCATTGGCTACTTCGCCCATGGTTGCACGGCAGTCGATATGGATTTTACGAACTTCGCCAGAGCGTAAACGCACTTGAGCGTAAATGCCTTCACGAGCTAACAATGTAGCTGATGCACCAGCGGTACGAGCGATTTGTGCGCCTTTACCGATTTGCATTTCGATACAATGGATCGTAGAACCAACTGGAATATTGCGGATTGGCAATGTGTTACCAACGCGGATAGGAGCTTCAGAACCACTAACAATAGTAGCACCAACTTCTAAGCCACGTGGAGCAATCACATAACGACGCTCACCGTCAGCGTAACATACCAATGCGATATGAGCTGTGCGGTTTGGATCGTATTCAATACGCTCTACTTTTGCTGGAATATTATCTTTGTTACGTACAAAATCAACTACACGGTAGTGATGTTTGTGACCACCGCCACGATGACGTGTGGTGATATGACCGTTGTTGTTACGGCCAGCGTTTTGAATTTGCGGCTCGAGCAATGGTGCGAAACCAGAACCTTTGTGCAAATGCTCACGCGTAACTTTTACCACATGGCGTTGACCAGGTGATGTTGGTTTTAATTTAATCACAGCCATGATTACGCAGCCTCCCCTGACAGGTTGAGCTCTTGACCTTCTTTTAACATCACATAGGCTTTACGAACGTGGTCGCGACGGCCAATGCTTTTGCCAAAACGTTTAGTCTTGCCTTTAACGTTTAACACGTTAACGCTTTTAACTTCAACATTAAATAACAATTCAACTGCAGCTTTGATTTCTGGCTTAGTAGCGTCTTGTAAAACTTTAAAAGTTACAACGTTACTTTGCTCAGCAACAAACGTAGCTTTTTCAGATACGATAGGTGCAGATAACAAGTTCATTAAACGACCTTGGTCGAATTTTTGAGTGGTGCTCATGCGAACATCTCCTTCAACTGATCCAATGCAGCTTTAGTCACGAGAACTTTATCGAAATGAACGAGTGCAAGTGGACTTGTTTCACGAGGTTCGATGACTGCTACACCTGGAATATTGCGTGATGCCAAATGCAAGTTGTCGGTAACTTGATCTGTAATCATCAATACTGATGTAAGGTTCATTGCTTTTAATTTAGATGCAAATGCCTTTGTTTTTGGAGAATCAACAGTAACTGACTCTACAACTGCAAAACGGCCTTCACGAACTAATTGTGAAAGGATAGAAGCCATACCTACGCGGTACATCTTCTTGTTTAATTTTTGTGTGAAATTCTCGTTAGGAGAATTAGGGAATGCGCGACCGCCCCCACGCCAGATTGGCGAAGAAGTCATACCAGCGCGAGCGCGACCAGTACCCTTTTGGTTAAAAGGCTTCTTAGTGGAGTGATTTACCGTACGACGATCTTTTTGAGCACGAGTGCCTTGACGAGCGTTTGCTTGGTAAGCGATTACGAGTTGATGAATCAAGTCTTGATTAAAGTCACGGCCGAAAACTGTTTCTGGCACGTCAACTTTAGAAGATGGCAATCCTTGTTCATTGAGGAGTTCGATTTGCATCAGATAGCCCCTTTCACAGCAGGACGAACGGTTACAAAACCGCCTTTAGAACCAGGAATAGCACCTTTGATGAGTAACAATTGACGCTCTGCGTCAACGCGAACTACATCGAGGTTTTGAACAGTGCGGGTCACGTTACCACGTTGACCTGACATGCGTTTACCTGGGAATACGCGACCTGGATCTTGGGCCATAGAAATGGAACCAGGAACATTGTGTGAACGGCTGTTACCGTGCGATGCGCGTTGTGATTTAAAGTTGTGGCGTTTAATAGTACCGGTAAAACCTTTACCAATAGTAGTACCTTGCACGTCAACTACCTGACCTACTGCAAATAAATCTGCAACAGGCAATACGCTACCAGTAGCGTATTTAGCGGCGTCTTCTGCACCAACTTTAAATTCTTGGGTGACTTCACCGGCTTCGACACCAGCTTTTGCCAAATGGCCCGCAGCGGGCTTGGTCACACGGGATGCTTTGCGTTGGCCAAAAGTGACCTGAAGCGCTACATATCCGTCATTTTCTTGGGTTTTGACCTGCGTCACACGGTTGTTTGACACATCTACCACTGTGACTGGAACTGAGTCCCCGTCGTCAGTGAATAAACGCATCATGCCAACTTTGCGACCCAGCAACCCTAAACGATTGCTAAGACTCATGTTTATTCTCCGTTTCTCTAACCATTTTTGCTTCAATTGGCAAAAAAGTTGTTTGTTAGAGACTGTTGATGTTGCCTCATACTTTATTTTGTTTTATTTGTTTTTTTGCAAAACCACTAAAACTTAAATAACGCTGAGCCTTGGATTATAACCTGTAAAAAAATATTTAACAAGCATTGCCTTTTAAACAACAAAAAGGGTGCATAAAGCACCCTTTTTGAGAAGTCTAAAAAATTTTTAGACTATTCAACTAATTATTGCAATTTAATTTCAACATCAACGCCAGCTGGCAAGTCGAGTTTCATTAAAGCGTCAACAGTTTTATCGGTTGGATCTACGATGTCCATCAAACGTTGATGAGTACGAATTTCCAACTGGTCACGACTGGTTTTGTTCACGTGTGGTGAACGCAAAATGTCGAAACGTTTCATGCGTGTTGGTAAAGGTACTGGACCTTTCACAATTGCGCCTGTACGTTTAGCTGTGTCTACGATTTCTGCTGCTGATTGGTCGATTAATTTGTAATCGAATGCTTTCAAGCGGATGCGAATTTTTTGCTTAGTTACCATTGTTAGTCCTATGTGTTGTATTTAAACAATGATTAAGCCAAAATTTTAGCAACAACGCCGGCGCCAACAGTACGGCCACCTTCG
>CAZKWC010000039.1:0-6534 GCA_964556425.1 uncultured Limnohabitans sp.
GTGCAGAGTTAGGCTTTAATGTGGTCAAAAATGTTTGGTTAGGTGCAAGCTACACGGTAGGTAAATATTCAGACGTGGACTTGTACAGTGCCAATGCATCTTGGTCGGGTTGGCATTTGCGTTTTAATATGAAGTTTGAATAAGCCTAGGATTTAATTTTTAAAAACAAGGTTGCTTCTCTTAAAAAGTAGGCTCATTTTAAAACTCAAAAAATTTTGCTTTTGCACTTTTAGCACAAAAAAGAAAGTCTTCCATTTTAAAATTAGCTTGCGTTTTTTCTCAAAAATTATTTTTTGAAAACAAATAAAACCGTTTTTGTATTTGGCATTTTTTTTATTAGCTAAAAGTCACACCGCCAAAGGTCTAAAAATTGGCCTTATTGAACTTTCAATTTCAGTTTAAAATAAGTTCCAATTATTAGTTACCCTTCATTTTTTAATCAACAGATTGCTACAACTGTTATGACATCACATCTCAAAATTGGTATTAGTGCTTGTTTTATGTATCCCGACCCTAATCGTGTCGCTTTTAATAAAAAAACATTGCAATATGTCGAGCAATCTGTACCACATTGGGTGATGTCTGGTGGGGCCTTGCCCGTCATGATTATTAATCCAAGCGGTGACACTTTCCGTGGCCCTATTACCATTGATGATTACGCACAATGGCTAGACGGATTGGTCTTGCATGGTGGTGCTGATGTTTGGCCCGGTAGCTACCAAGAAACTCCATTAAAAGAGGCTTGGAATGGTGATAAACACCGTGACGAATATGAAATTGCTTTAGTAAAAGCATTTGTGGCACAAGGCAAACCTGTATTTGGAATTTGCCGTGGTATGCAGCTTATTAACGTGGCTTTTGGTGGTACTTTATATCAAGATATTCCTAGCATGCTCAATACCGATCAAGAGCACCGCCACAGTGACCGCTATGATCAAAATTTTCATCAGCTCGAAATTGTCGAAGGTTCACGTTTAGACCAGTTATTAGCGGGTCATCCTAAAGAAAAAATCAATAGTGTGCATCATCAGGCGGTTAAAGACTTAGCGCCTAATTTCACCATTGAAGCTCGCTGCCCCAACGATAAAATTGTAGAAGCCATTAGGCACACTGGAGACGCTTGGGTGGCAGGTGTGCAATGGCACCCAGAATTTCACAAGTCAGAATATGGCACTTTAAATGATGAACCCTTGTTAAAAGATTTTTTAGCAGCAACGGAAAAACGTAAAAGCGCATCATAATTTACTAATAAAAAAGCCACTTTTTTAAGTGGCTTTTTTTATGCTTTAAACAATATATTCAATCAAAATATACACGTACCAAAAAATTGACATCAATTAAACTGGTAAGAATCCATCTACCGATAAATAACGCTCACCAGTATCGTAATTAAAACCTAACACCTTGGCATTAGCTGGTAGGTCGGGTAGTTTTTGGGCAATCGCAGCTAAGGTAGCACCCGAAGAAATACCCACTAAAATTCCCTCTTGCTTGGCTGAACGACGACCATATTCACGAGCCATTTCAGCATCGACTTGAATGACCCCATCTAATAAACTGGTATCTAAGTTTTTAGGAATAAAGCCCGCTCCAATACCTTGAATAGGATGAGGTGCAGGAGTGCCACCTGAAATAACTGGAGAAGCAGCCGGCTCTACTGCAAACACTTTTAATTGAGGCCATGCTGCCTTTAAAACCTTTGCAACACCTGTTAAATGACCACCTGTACCAACACCCGTAATAATGGCGTCTAAACCCTCTGGAAAGGCTTTTAAAATTTCTTGAGCGGTGTTTTTAACATGCACTGCAATATTGGCAGGGTTTTCAAACTGCTGGGGAATCCAAGCGCCTGGGGTTTGCTCGGCTAATTCTTGCGCTCTAGCAATGGCGCCTTTCATGCCTTTTTCACGCGGAGTTAAATCAAATTGTGCGCCGTAGGCCAACATTAAACGCCTACGCTCGATGGACATGGAGTCTGGCATAACTAAAATGAGTTGATAACCTTTTACTGCGGCTACCATAGCCAAACCAATACCTGTATTGCCAGAGGTGGGCTCAATAATAATGCCACCTGGTTTTAAAGCACCAGAGGCTTCAGCATCTTCAACCATAGACAAGGCAATTCGGTCTTTAATAGAACCACCAGGATTGGCACGTTCTAGTTTGATCCAAACATTGGCTTGATCGCCAAACAAGCGATTGATGCGTACGTGAGGAGTATTACCAATGGTGTCAAGTATGGAAGCAAATTGCATAATGATCTTTGAATAAAATGTGAATAAAATTGAGTTGCTGAAAATAAAATGAAAAGTGCAGCAAGTAATAACTATTTTGCACCAAAATTAATGGCTTGACATCAATTAAATAGTACTTAACTAATAGCCAAAAGTGATTAAAGAAAAAAACCACTATTCAACTCAATACTTGCCAATTGAATAAAAACTGCTATGAGTAAGCCCCAAAATACATCTTCACAAGTATTCTTATGAGGAAAATAAGTCAATTATTCACCAATCAATGACCTTATAAAAAGCTAGGCTAACCATTAAGCAGCATCTTGCCAAGCTGATTGGTACTCATTAAAACGATTGAAAATGGCCCCCTAAACTGAGCTTTTCACCATTATGATGGCAAAGTATCTCAAGATTATAAAAAGTTAAATTTATGAATAACAGCCCTCAATCATTTACCCACCTTGCCGAATTTTTTGCACAGAACAACATCACTGATATTGAATGCTTATTCCCTGATGTATCGGGCTACCCTAGGGGCAAACTCATGCCTGCGGCCTCTTTTGCAAAAGCCGCAGAACTCAGAATTTGCCAAGCCATACCTATGCAAGCGGTAACTGGCGAATATTCTTACAATCCCATTTTTCCCGACTCCGACCCCGATGTCCGATTAGTGCCCGACCTCAACACTCTAAGACTTAGCCCATGGAGTCAATATCCCCGAGCCGTAGCGATTCACGACTGTATTGAAATGGACGGTACAGACTGTGTTTTTGCCCCCCGTAGCCTATTAAAAAGTATTTTAAAACAATACGACAATATGGGCTTAAGCCCTGTGGTAGCGCCTGAAATTGAATTTTATTTGGTCAGCCCTAATGCCGACCCCAACCAAGCTTTAACGGCTCCCACACAAAAAGCAGGCCGACCAGAAGTCGGGCAAAGTGCCTTTAGTATGAATGCACTGAACGAACTTGAACATTTTTGGCATGACTTAAAACAGGCTTTGCAAACCCTACAAATTAATGCAGACACTTGGATTCATGAAGTGGGAACCAGCCAATTTGAAATTAATTTAATGCATGGTAATGCACTTGATGTCGCCGACCAAGCCTTTTATTTTAAATATGCGGCTAAGGAAATTGCCTTAAAACATAAAATGCAAGCTGTATTTATGGCTAAACCTATTAGTGGCCAAGCGGGTAGCTCTATGCATTTACATCAAAGCATTGTTAATACCAGCACTGGCGCTAATATTTTTACCCAGGCCGATGGAGCTGAAGCAGCCGAGCTTGGTTTTTATATTAGTGGCCTACAGCGTTACACCCCCGACCTCATGCTAATTTACGCACCTAATGTGAACTCTTACAGGCGTTATGTGGAAGGTAGCCAAGCCCCTATTAATATGCAATGGGGATATGAAAACCGCACCACTGGAATTCGAATTCCACATAGTAGCCCAGTCGCTAGGCGTGTTGAAAACCGCTTGGCAGGAGCAGATGCCAACCCCTATTTAGCTATTGCAGCTTCTTTGGCCGCTGGTCTTGCCGGCCTTCAAGAAAAAATTCCAGCGACACAATCAGTCGGCACTAATGGTTATAACGAAAAACGTAGCCTAGCTAAAAGTCAAGTGGAAGCCATGGAGACCATGAAAAACAGCGATCATGCCAAACGTTTATTAGGCGATAGTTTTGTGCAGGGTTATTGCGCTGTTAAAGAGTTGGAATATGATCATTTTCAAAACGAAGTGTCTGCTTGGGAAAGGCGAATTTTATTAGCTCAAGTTTGAAAATTTATATTTATTTTTAATAAAAATGGTGCTTGGTGTCATTTGTATCGTAACACTACGCACCATTTTTAAAACCCTTTATTCATAACGCAAGGCTTGTATGGGCAATAATTGCGAAGCTCTGCGAGCAGGATAAAAACCAAAAAACACCCCTACCAAGCCAGAAAAACCAGTAGCTAATAAAACCGAAGTTAAACTTAAACTAGCCTGCCAACCGGTAAAATAGGCCACCAAATAAGTAGCTACTGCGCCCAATAAAACACCAATTAATCCGCCTAACACACTTAGGGTTAAGGCCTCGATTAAAAACTGCGCCAATATATCCTTTGCTCTTGCCCCCACCGCCATTCTCAGTCCAATTTCTCGGGTGCGCTCGGTCACGCTCACCAACATAATATTCATAATTCCAATGCCACCAATAATTAAACTAATACCAGCTACAGCCGCTAACAGCATGGTCATAACTTGACTCGATTCCTCTTGGGCTTGTAAAATTTCGGTGAGGTTTCTAACGGTAAAAGGCTCATCCGCGCCAGGCTGAACTTTTAGTCTTTGACGTAATAGTTCTTTAATGTTTTGCTCGGCTGCTTTCATATCTTCGCCCTCTCTTACCTTTACGCTAATCGAGGAGACTCGTTTGAGTTTGCCAGCACTTGCGCCAGCCAAACGATTTCGATAAGACGACAGGGGTACTAAAACCACATCATCTTGATCTTGCCCCATGGAATTTTGCCCTTTTTTAGACAAAACACCAATTACTGTCATGGGTACTTTTTTAATCCGAATGACTTGCTCAAGCGGGTCTTCATCACCAAATAATTGACTAGCAACTGTTTGACCAATAATGACTACTTTACCTGCGCCTTGCATTTCGGCAGCATCAAAACCTCTACCCTCTAACAAAGGCCAATCACGAGCTTCCATGTAATCATTGGTAGCGCCCATAATGGTAGAGCTCCAGTTTTGGTTACCCACTACTAATTGGCCACTGCTTCTTAAGGTGGGTGCAGCTACCTGTACTTCAACAATTTCAGTGGCAATAGCGACTGCATCTTCTTCACTTAAATTTTGCCCAGATTGTGCACCCAATCTTGCCCCGCCAGAAGTAATTGAGCCAGGAAAAACCAACATAATATTAGAGCCTAAACCCTTTATTTGCTCTTGTACTCTAGCGGTGGCGCCCTCTCCTAAGGCAATCATAGTAATTACAGCAGCCACACCAATAATAATGCCCAGCATAGTTAAAAAACTTCTAAGTGTATTAGATGCTAAAGCTCTTAAAGCACTTTTGAAAGCAGCTATTCCATTCATATCCTATCTCCTTGATTGGCGCCAGCCTGAGGAGTATTTGATGTCTGGCTAGTTGCAGACCTGTAACCGGCTTGCTGCACATCTTCAATAATTAGGCCATCTTTAAAAACTAATTTGCGCTTGGCCCATTCGGCCACATCGGGCTCATGAGTCACAAGTACCACTGTAATACCTTGTTGATTGAGTTGCCACAATAGCAACATAATTTCATGACTAGTTTGTGAATCCAAAGCACCGGTGGGCTCATCAGCAAAAATAAGTGGTGGTTGATTAACCAAGGCTCTTGCAATCGCTACTCGTTGTTGTTGTCCACCCGACAACTCGGCAGGCGTATGAAAATAACGACTCGCCAAACCTACTTTTTCAAGGGCTGCCATGCCTTTTTGTTTTCTTTGTTCGGCGTTTACCCCAGCATACACCAAGGGCAACTCCACATTTTCAAGAGCACTGGTACGTGGCAATAAATTAAACTGCTGAAACACAAAACCAATTTTCCGATTACGCAGCGAAGCCAGTGCGTCAGAGCTCATGGCATGCACCGCCTCACCACTTAATAAATATTGTCCAGAGGTGGGTTGATCTAGGCAACCCAACATATTCATAAGAGTGGATTTTCCAGAGCCAGACGCCCCCATAATAGCCACAAATTCACCTTGATCAATACACAGAGATACACCTCTTAAAGCATGTACCGTTTGTGCTGTACCTGCTTTGCGTTGTGCATCAGTGCCCATCACATAGGTTTTAACAAGGTTTTGCGTTTCTATTAAATGAGGACCAGCAACTGATTGAGCCTTAGCAGGGGTAATCATAAAAGCCAGCTCCTTAAAACGGCATACGAGGACCAGCAGTACGGCTTCCAGCTGCGCCAGCCCCTGTCGCATTAGTAGAGCCAGCTTTACCCGATGTGTTATCGGCATTTTTTTGCGCAATACCCACAATCACTAAACTACCTTCTTTGACTAAGGCCGCTTCTGGACTATTAGGAGGGATGATGAGTTCAGTAAAACTGCCATTGGTAATGCCTAACCTGACATTTAAGGCCTTGATACTACCATCAGCACTCATGATGTGTATTTTGCCTCTAGTAGCTTGTTTACTAGCTGTTTCAGCCAAAATAACTTGATATTTTGCTTTTTGTTCAGGGCTTAATAAATCAGCAATTTGCGCTCTCATATCCGCCATAATGCGCTCTCTAGCTTTGGC
>CAZKWC010000039.1:6634-8701 GCA_964556425.1 uncultured Limnohabitans sp.
GCTATTAGTAGTGCTTGCTGCACTATTGGGGCTACTTGCCATACTAGCAGTTTTTGAACTCGGATTGGCCACAGTAGGCGTCTTAACACTGGCTACCGCTTTGCTAGAAGCGTTCGTCGTTGGTGTTAATTGCGGATTGGTCGCTTCGGTATTAGCTGGTAAATTGACATTACCTGCGCTGGGGCTTACCACTTGATTTTTTCTATTATTGTCTTGCTGTACGAGCCAAGCTTTATATTTAATTTTTTGTTCCTTTGTTAAAAATTCCTGAATTGATTTTTGAATTTCAAGCAATATTTTTTCTCGTTCAATCAGGCCTTGTTCAGGAGCAAGTCCACGTAATGCCACCAACTTTGGCCTAGCTTGTAATAACAACTCATCTAATTGATTTTGCTGACTAATGCTTAACTCTAGCTCTTGAGTGAGTTTATCTTTCATACCCATTAAACCGCCACCTCTGGTATTACCTGGTGCTGCATTTTGTGCATAAGCAGAAGACAACCAAAATGAATTCTTATTGTGTTGATGGGGTGATATAAAACCAATTGAACTAGATGCACCCGAAGCCGCCACTCCCGCCTGCATTGGCTCTATGCCAGCAATTTTGATTCGCAGAGCAGTATTTGGCACTTTTAAAACATTATCTTTAGATTCTGTTATTAGTCTCACATTGGCCGTCATGCCAGGCAAAAGCTGGCCACTGGCATTGGAAAATGACACAATCGCCGTGTAAGTGACCACATTGGATACATTTTGAGCCGCCTTGCGGACTTGTTTAACTACACCGTCAAAGGTTTGCCCCGCAAATGCATCAACTGTAAAATTTGCCTTTTGCCCCACTTTTACTTTGCCAATATCGCTTTCATCAATGCTGGCTTCGAGTTGCATATCAGATAAATTTTGCGCAATCACGAACAACTCAGGGGACTGCAAACTAGAGGCAACAGTTTGCCCCTTTTCTATAGTTCTTTTAATAATAATACCGTTAATAGGAGAGCGGATTTTGGTACGTTCTAGGTCAATTTTAGCTTGCGCTACACTCGATTGCCTTTGAGCGACTAAAGCTTGTGAGGCTTTCGCTTGAGCTTGTACTAAACTAAGTTGAGCCTGTGCAATTTTAAGTGACTCTGTGCTTATAGCCACTACTGATTTAGCTTTATCTGCCTCGGAGGCGGTAATAAAGCCTTTTTCTACTAGATTAATTTTTCTGCTTGCATCGCGTTTAGCTTCTTCCAGATCTAGTTGTGCTTTTACCACCTGACTTAAGCTTACATTGACATTAGCTTGTGCGCCCAAGGCTTGAGCCTGTGCAGAGTCTAAATCGGCTTGCACCGAGCGCAGTTTGTATTCAAAGGTTTCTGGATCAATTTGTGCGATTAATTGGCCTGCCGTCACTGGACTATTAAAGTCTGCATAAAGTTCTTTGATTTGCCCACTGACCTGTGTACCCACCGATACTTGACTTACCGGATTCACACTTCCACTAGCAGAAACACTGGACTGCAAATTGCCTCGCTCCAAGGCCACAGTTTTGTATTGAACACTTGGCGTGCTAGACGATTGCCACCACCAATAAGCGGCTCCAGCACAAACGACTGTTAACACACCTAATGTCCATTTAACTGATTTTTTCATAATTGGCAAAAACCTACAAAACTTTTGAATAAGGTAAAACCTTGGAGCAAAGCACAAGCTACGCAGACATGGTAACGATTAGAATGAACTATGAGGTGATGTTGAAAAACACAGTCATGATTATGACTATGTGTGTAAAAACCTACCCAATAGCCCGTTCAGGCATCTATCATAAACGCATTTACGAGCTTAGCCACAGATTGCCTAAGCCTACCACGGCTAAGTAAAGCTAAGGTAAAAATAACAAAAGCCGAAGTGAAACACTCCGACTTTTTGATGCTTCTAGTTAAAAATGAAACAAAGCCAATAATACAGCTGACAACTTAATTACCAACCGTTATGATGATTGGTATGGGTGCGCTGATGGTAGATGGGGGCCGGCTTTACCAAAACTGGTGCCGGCGCCACATAAGCAACTGGAACATAATGTGG
>CAZKWC010000039.1:8801-18170 GCA_964556425.1 uncultured Limnohabitans sp.
CCGGCTTTACCAAAACTGGTGCCGGCGCCACATAAGCAACTGGAACATAATGTGGAGCTGGTGCATAGCGTGGAGCTGCTACATATTGCACTGGCGCTGCATAGTACACTGGTCGTGCGTGTGCTCTGTACTCATGCTGACGTCGTTGGTCATAACGATGGTCATAAACTCTAACGGGTGCTGGCACAACAGGACTTACCGTTTGATAAACCACTTGGTTGACCACCGGCGCGGGTCTTCCATAAGCAATTTGATAATTAGGGCCACTTACCACTACCTGTGCAGTTGGGTAATGATGATTTTGAGCCAATGGCACGCCTACAGGGAAAGATTGTGCACTAGCCAAACCAGAGACGGCACTTAAGCAACTAACAAATGTAGCCAAAGCAATTAGACGAAGCGTTTTAGATTGTGATTTCATGGTGATCTCCTTCAATAAAAGTGGACGAATACAATTAACTTGTAGCTATTAAACATCTAAGCTCGCTAAAAGTTGCATACTTAGTCACTTAACTGGTATCAAAACGTAATTAATATTTACTTACAATTAGAGAAATTGCTTTTAAGCAAAATCTTGGTGTCTGCAAAATGTTAAAATCAAAATATGACTGAAACCTCAAAAACAACTACTGATTCTGCTGTTAAATCCAGCAATTTTTTGCGTCAAATCATTGAATCTGACCTAGAAAAACAAACCTACGCCTCCCGTATGTGGGCTGGCAGTCCCGGCGATGCAGCTCATCATGCAGCAGGCCAACCCGACCCCGCTAAAATTCGTACTCGCTTTCCGCCCGAGCCCAATGGCTATTTACATGTTGGTCATGCCAAAAGTATTTGCCTTAATTTTGGTCTAGCCCAAGATTACAACGGTGTGTGTCATATGCGTTTTGATGACACCAATCCAGAAAAAGAAGACCTTGAATACGTCAACAGTATTTTAGATGCGGTGCAATGGTTGGGTTTTGGTTGGCAAGCCAATGGCACCAACCACCTTTACCAAGCCAGCGATTATTTTGATTTTATGTACCGTGCTGCAGTGGCCTTAATAGAGGCAGGCCACGCCTATGTAGATGAACAATCGCCTGACGAAATGCGCCTCAACCGTGGTGACTTTAACAAGCCTGGTGTTAACAGCCCATTTCGTAGCCGTAGCCCACTTGAAAACTTAGCCCGTTTTGAAGCCATGCGAGCTGGCGAATTAGCCGATGGTGCAGCCGTACTACGGGCCAAAATTGATATGGCAAGCCGCAACATCAATATGCGAGATCCTGCCATTTATCGTATTCGTCATGCCGAGCATCACCACACGGGTAACAAATGGTGTATTTACCCTATGTACACTTTTGCGCACCCAATCGAAGATGCCTTAGAGCAAATCACCCACAGTATTTGTACCCTCGAATTCGAAGACCAAAGGCCATTTTATGACTGGCTGCTCGAACGCCTCACCGAACTTGGTTTGTTAAAAGCACCACCACCACGTCAGTATGAATTTGCTAGGCTTAACCTCACCTATGTTGTTACTAGCAAACGTAAACTGGCCCAGTTGGTGAACGAAAACCATGTGAATGGTTGGGATGACCCCCGCATGCCTACTATTGTTGGTTTGCGTCGTCGTGGTTACACCCCAGAAAGCCTACGTTTATTTGCCGAGCGTATTGGTGTCACAAAATCAGATAGCTGGATTGATTACTCTACCCTAGAGGGTTGCCTACGTGAAAATCTAGATGAAAAAGCCCATAGGGCCATGGCAGTATTAGACCCAGTTAAATTAGTTTTAACTAACTGGGATGAGGTCATGGGCGCAGGCTTTTTAGATGCCTGTAAAGCACCTATTCATCCGCACCACCCTGAGTTGGGTGAGCGTGAATTTAAAATTGGTAAAGAGGTTTGGATTGATTGCTCCGATTACGAAGAAACTCCACCCAAAGGCTTTTTTAGATTGTTTCCTGGCAATAAAGTGCGCCTTAAATATGGCCATATTATCGAGTGTACAGGTGCCGAACATGATGCCAATGGCAATATCACTCAAGTTAATGCATTGTTAATACCCGATACCAAAAGTGGCACACCCGGCTCCTCTAGCGTAAAGGTAAAAGGCGTGATTACTTGGGTAGGTTTAAATGATGCAGCCCAAGCACAATTGCGCATTTATGACCGCTTGTTTTTAGATGAACAACCTGACGCTGGTGGTAAAGACTTTTTGGCTAATTTAAACCCCAACAGTTTAAAAACCATTACTGCCTATGTAGAACCTTCATTGGCCTTAGCTGCTGCTGGCAGCCAATTTCAATTCGAGCGCCATGGTTATTTTGTAGCCGACAGAATTGATCATTCTGCTGGTAATTTAGTGTTTAATTTGTCGGTGGGATTAAAAGATAGCTGGGGTAAATAATTTCGACCTGCACCCTCCTATTATTCAATAATAAGGAGGGTTTAGTGTTGTTAATTAAAAAGCTCGAGTCCAGCTTGTTTTCCAAATGAATCCAGTTGATTGAACATTTTTGAAGTTGATAATTCTGCTAAATGAATAAGACACAAATCTCGGGTTAGACTTTTTTCACTCGCTGGGACGTGATCTGATGCTTTTTTTAAAGCATCTGAATTAATTGAGACAGCCAATAATTTCATTAAGTCATGCCCCTGAACCAGGTCCCAACCACTTAATAATTCAGTGCATACATGCCTGCTAATTTCGGCTTCTAGCTGGTCTTGGGTAAGTGTAGTTTTTCCGGCTAAATTCACTTTTTTAATAAATTCTTGTTGAAGAACGGTTTTACACTGAATTAACTGCCTTGCATCAAAATACGAATTATGTAGTAAAGGCAAATTATCAAAATTAACCCCATATTGATTTTTCTCGTTGATAAAACGTAAAACTCCATAGTTGCTTGTGATTTGCCTAATATGCTCAACAACTGGCACACCAATTTTTGACTCGAAATTAATTTGTTTTTCAGTATCAATAGATACGTTCAAAATTTTGTTTATTAGTAGATGATTTCTACTTGAACAGATACAAAGTAAGGTGACTTCTAAATCATTTAAATCAGTGTAAACAAGATTAGAAACAGTGGACTGCCGATTTAAAATTTGATCATAGTCTTTATCTAACAAGGCAATCCAATTATAGGTATGGCTATTTAATTCAGGAAAACCAAGTAATCCAAGTAAATTAGACTTGCCTTCACAATTAATCAATTTTAAATTCAAGTCATTCTTAAAATTACTCCAAAATTTTTGATCAAAATCACCTTCAATTAAAAAGAAAAATCCACTAAACTCAGCAGATTTAATAAACAATTCGGAACTCAAAACTTGTGGTGTTTTGTGAATGGGAAACATAATTGTATTAATCTTTTGAATGATCTTTAACAGACAATCTAACCACCAAATCATTCCGACCATTAATAATATATGGTGAATGAGTAGCTATTAATGCATCAAAATTTGCTACCTCTATTACACTTTTTAAATCAGTTAAAAATCGCTCTTGCCAATTCACATGTAATGATAATTCTGGTTCGTCTATCATGACTAATGCGTTGGGTTCAATACTAAAAAGCATGTCGTATGCCAATACAATTTGATGTTGCTCGCCGGACGAAAGAGCAGTAACAGAAATTTCATCACAGTGACTAGTTCTAATGGCAAGTTCATGGTGTTTGTCAACATACAGTTTTTTATCGGTGAATTTTTCATTAATCAAACTTAATAATAAATTTACCCGGTTGGCTAACGAGTCAAGAACGGCAAGCTTTTGCTTCATGTCAGTTATATAAACCGTCATTGCTGCAATTTTTACTGGACTGTTTTCCGCAAGCTGATCTAAACCTTGAACCAATGCTGGCTGAACATCAATCAAACCCAACTTTTGATAAAGTCGTTGCTTATTTTCAATTTGTTTTAAATCTGCTTCTATTTGCTGTGCCTCAGCGGCAATAACACCTTGGTTGAGTAATCTTTGTGGAAAAGTTTGATCTAGTTTTTGAGCCTCCTTACCGTAGTCCGCAAGGGTTGTATCAATTTTTTGTTTTAACTGTTGTGAATATTCTTTCACTGTGTCAAGAACAGATAAATCATCATTTTCTCTTTGGTATCGTTTATTTGTTTTAGGAAATTTAATTAATCGCTGCGTTTGTACTAGATGAACTTTTGGAAAAAAGTTAAACTGATTTCGCCATTCACTTAATGGAAGTTTGTTTTCTGTTTGATATCTTGCATTCAAAACCGTATCAAATCGAGAATGCATATCATTTGAATTTAAAGTTTCATCTGTATCCAAATCAAGCCAAGTACTAGAATCAATTTGAACAACTCTTCCATATTTTTTTTGCTTATTAATTAAATCATTTATAAATCTTGGGTCTAGCATTGTGGTTGCGGTTTTGCTTTCCTTATTTTTAAACTCTGCACTCACTTCAATAGTATTGGTCTCAATTTTTTTGCTTGCTTTTAAAATCGCATCATTAGTCAGCACAATACGAAACTCTGCAAATGGGTATTTAATTAAATCACTACCAATTCCATCGAGCAAGTCTAGGGTTAATTTAAAAAGTACTGTTTTGCCTACGCCATTTGGTCCATGAATAACGGTAATGTGTTCGTTGTTATGACTCAAATCAATATCATGGTTATAAATACCAAACAACTGCTTAACATGAATACTTTTTACCCTAACTGAATTGGTGGGATTGCTCATTTTTTGTGTCCTTATTAGGATAAAAATTTATATTAAAAACCACTAATTTTAATTTCTATATTTCAAGTCAATAACTATATTCTGTACTTGTTTTAGGGTTTTTGTCATTGTAGTATGAATTGATAATTTTACAATTTAACCATCAAAAATACATTATTTAGACACTGCCATTTGTAAAGCTAAGGTACTCAGGCTGTTGTAGGCGTTTGCAATTTCAGGATTAAAGTTTTGCAAAGCCGCTAATTGTTTTTGTATTAATTCAAAATCTTGCCTAGCTGCTGGACCGGTTAAAGCGGCTTGTGGGCCTAGGGCTAATATATTGGCTGTGGCATTATTTAACAAGGCCGGTAATAAGTTTTGGCTAATATTTTGGGGCACACCACTGGTTTGCCACAACTGCAAAGCAGTGTGCGCTAACACTGGTAAAAAGTTGGTGGCAAAAACAGCGGCGGCATGATAGAGTAATTTATTTTCTGCTTTGACTTCAAAACATTGAGCACCCCAGCTACTTAATAAAGTATTAAAAAACTCTAGGGCTTTGGGGTGGCCTTCTAGGGCGCATACCGAAGTTTTAAATTGTTGCACGGCCATTTCAAATTGCGCAAAACTTAAAATAGGATGCACACTGGCGCAGTAAGCTCCTATGTCAGTTAAGGCTTGTAATTGATCACTGGCTAAAGCACCACTAAAATGACAAATAATAGGTGACAGATTGGAGTTGTTTTGCCCCAAATTTTGTAAATGCAAAGCCAGTGCTTGGGCCACTGAAGTAATTTGTGAATCCGAAACCGCTAATAACCACACATCTGCCGCTTTCATTTGTACAATGGAACTTGTCGCATGGCCGGCTTTTATTATTTGCACCGCTTTTTGAGCCGACTCAAGAGAGCGAGTGCATACATCTTGCAAAACCAAGGGCGCTGTATTTTGGCCTAAAACGGGCGGTGAATGAGCCACCCAATGAGCCACCACCGTTCCTAATTTACCAGCACCAATCAAATTCACTTTCATTTTTAACTCACCCACTGCATTTATTTAAGCGTCAGAATTTGTCGGAGGAAGTTCTAGATTGGCTTCATCTAAACTAGGGCTTGCCGACTCTGATGCATCATTGCTGGTGTCGTGTCTAACTCCACTGCGTTTTTTAGCTTTAGCTGCTGCTGCTTCATCTTTTTTACGCTGACGCTCGATTTCTCGTTCGTGACCCACAGCCAACCACTCCTGATATTCAGTGGGGGTTTCTAGAGTGATAAGACCTAATGCACCACTTCTAAAATCACTAATAATGGTTTCGGCAATTTTTTGTCGATTGAGTACACCACCGGTTTGAATCGCACCGCGCCTACGGCCAATTTCTTCAAATAAATCGTTGTCATTTTCGGGTAAAGCAGTTTTAATTTTATAGCGACTAATTAAAGATTGCTCATAATGAGCTCGCAAGTAGGCCAATAAAACCAAAGCAACTTCTTCATCGTCATAGGCATTTTTACCAACTGCACCACTTGCCGCCAAGTTGTAGCCACTTTCGTGGACAAATATACGAGGCCATAACACACCAGGGGTGTCGTATAAATAAAAACCATCTGCTAAAACATAACGCTGCATGGTTTTAGTAACGCCTGCTTCATCGCCTGTTTTGGCACTTTTCTTTTTGACCAAACTATTAATTAAAGTGGACTTACCCACATTGGGAACGCCACAAATCATCATACGCATAGGTTTAAATAAATTACCACGATGCGGAGCTAATTGTTGGCAAGCACTTAACATTCTTTTAACCGGTGCTTGCTCGAGGGCGTTAAGACCTAAAGCAGCGGTTTGTTCTTGAGCACTGTAATAATCCATCCAAGCTTGAGTTAAAACAGGGTCGGCTAAATCTTGCTTGTTCAGCACTTTTAAAGAGGGTTTTTGCTCTGTGAGTTCAGCTAACAAAGGGTTGCTACTAGAGCCTGGAAGACGGGCATCTAACATTTCTACCACCACATCGATATCGCCCATGGCATCTGCAATCGCTTGACGCGTTAAATGCATATGCCCAGGAAACCATTGAATTGCCATAAATTAAATCCGTTTGAAAATGAGGACTGATGCTTCTTAATATGAATGCTTGCTCGTTGCAAAAACCAATTTTATAAAAATGATGGTTGAACGTGAGATGTAGGAAAATTTTGGTAAGTTGTTACCAATATTCATTCCAAAGATCTCAATGACTAGTTAGTCAGTGTTGAGATTTTGAGCAGAATTAAGAAACATTTGAGAATGGTTCAATTATCGTGCTTTATCAGAAGACAAGACATTATTTTTGTCATTTAATTCTATTTTTCGACCTAAAAAAGAACACCCTCCTCAGCCCCCCTTGGCAGGGGGGGATGAAATACATCGGAACCCTTGATAGGCTGTGGGCATGAAATACAACTCAAATTTGACAGGGAATGAAATTGCATTGTTCTCCCCCTGTCAAGGGGGAGCTAGAGGGGGTTCTTCATCTCTCAAACCTCATACACCTTTTGCCTGTTTTGCCTTTGTTATTTCAGTAGTACCCTGCTGTCCACCACTTTGTGGAACCATTTCATCGTTTCTGTCGGCTACTTGGGCTAATTGCTGGGCTAACTTTTCTGGGGTGTCAGCTTCTTGGCCTAAATAAATACCTTGGGTTAGGGTAATATGGGCGGCTTCAAAACTGCCGGCGCCTGCACATAAAATCATTCGTGTAGGGGCTTGCTCACTGGCCAAAACTAGCATGGCAGGCGTAATGGCTGCAGGGTTAAGCATGTCTAACACCTCTTGCGTCATCAGGTCTTCGGTCATGCGTGTGGCTGCTGTAGGGGCTAAAGAATTGACTTTAATATTGTGTTTTGCCCCCTCTAGGGCCAAGGTTTGCATAAGGCCCACTAATGCCAATTTGGCAGCCCCATAATTGCTTTGGCCAAAATTACCATATAAACCAGTGGATGAGGTGGTCATTACAATACGGCCATATTTTTGTTCTATCATTTGTGCCCACACCGCCTTGGTGCAATTGACTGCGCCCATTAAATGCACATCAATAACGGTTTTAAAATCGGCCAAGTCCATTTTGGCAAATGTTTTATCGCGCAAAATGCCCGCATTATTCACCAAAATATCGACCCTACCCCATTTATCAACGGCTTGCTTGACCATATCTTGTACCGCTTCAAAATCTGTCACAGAAGCTCCGTTAGCCATGGCCTCACCACCCATAGCCACAATCTCATTGACCACTGCCTGAGCCGCACTTACCGAGCCTCCTGTGCCATCACGAGAACCACCTAAATCATTTACCACAACCTTAGCACCACGGGCAGCCAAAGCCAAAGCATGCTGACGCCCCACACCACCACCCGCACCGGTCACAATGGCGACTTGATTATTAAATTGAATAGACATACAAAGCCTTATGATGATAAAAAATGAAATAATGACAGAAATAGTGAGTTGAAACTCAGTCTCAATAAAGTTGATACAGCACCAAACTCTTGAGTAACCCTTAATCACAATTCTTATGGAAATTCATTTTAACGAAGTTCATACCCCTCCGATACCGGCAGCTACCGTGGTACTGTTGCGTTCGGGACAAAATGGGCTAGAAGTCTTATTACAAAAACGCCATCAAAATTTATCCGTTTTGGGGGGTGCTTATGTTTTTCCAGGAGGCAAAATTGATACCCTTGATCAAGCTCCAGAACTACATGCTTTTTTAGATCAATCTGCACACCATTTGCAACAACAACAATCTCTACTCGATTTACCTGAACATATGCAAATTGGCGCTTTTATGGCAGCCATTAGGGAGTTATGGGAAGAAAGTAGTATTTTGCTAGGGCAAACCAACAGCACGCTAGAGCTTAAGCAACAACAAGCCGTCATTGAAGTAGCCACTGCACAATTAAAAAATGGCCATGTATTTAATAAGTTGGTGCAAGAGCACCAAATTCAATTGGGCACTCGGTTTCTACAACCCTGGTCGCGTTGGATTACGCCCAAAACACCATCGGTTTCTAGCAAGCGTTTTGATACTTTGTTTTTTGTGGCTCAAATGCCAGACGGACAATTAGCCACCCATGACGAACAAGAAGTAACGCAAAGTGTTTGGCTTAACCCGACTAAAGCCCTAGAACAATACTGGGCAGGTGAAGTGGAATTAGCACCGCCACAAATTATGACCTTAGCCGAATTAAGCCATTTTAATAGTCCCACCGAAGTGCTAAAAAAAGCCCAAGAAAAAACCTTTGCCGTGGTACAACCCGAACCCATTGACATTGAAGGCGCACGTTGGTTATGTTACCCCGGCGACCCTATGCATAGTAGGGCCCAAGCGGTTTTAATGGGGCCTAGTAGGCTTGGCTGGCGTAACAAGCGTTTTGAACCAATAGATGGTTTTGCGGGTTATTTTGTAAAGCCGGTTGGGCTTTAAGCCAACCATTACCATTTATTGCAACTAAGGCCTGCATTTATAAACGCAGGAGGCCACTGCAAGCTTGAAAGACAGGCAAGCAAGCTACGGTTTGAAAGCGATTATTAGGCGAACTTTGAAAACTATAGCCATTATTATGGGTAAAAAGTAAAGCCTTTTAGCTATCGCAGTTCACCCAATAAATGCTAATATCAATTGACATGCAGTTTGCTTAACTCGCCAATTAATAAGT
>CAZKWC010000039.1:18270-26229 GCA_964556425.1 uncultured Limnohabitans sp.
AATAAATGCTAATATCAATTGACATGCAGTTTGCTTAACTCGCCAATTAATAAGTTCCTTCTATATTTAAATACCCCAATACAAAAAAATTATGTTGCAAACACCTGCTAATTTTCAAGCGCTGTTAAGTATTCCAGAGGCAGCTCCAGAACAAACCTTAAGTTTTGTATTTTGTGGCGACCAGTTGCTAATTCATGAAGAACATTTTCACTTACCCGAAGGCATGGCACTGCGCTTATTAGGTCTAAAAGATGATTATTTTCATCCGCTTGGTATTTGGCAAAATCAACTCTGTAGAGCCACTTGGTTGGAGCCTGGCATTGATGCACCAGAAGGGTTTTCTTTTCAAAAACTACGCAGTTTATTTGGCGTATTACCACCCGAAATGGTGGCTATTGCAGGACGTGCTTTTCAAATTGCAGAATGGTCTAGAACTCATCGATTTTGCGGTGTATGCGGCACTAAAACAATTTTTGCACAAGGCGACCGTAGCGCTAAATGCCCTAGCTGCGGCCATAGTGCTTACCCACGGATTTCACCTGCCATGATGGTGCTAGTTAAAAAAGGCGAACAAATATTATTAGCTCAACATGCCGCCCCGCGTAATCAGTTCTTCACTGCCTTGGCAGGTTTTCTAGAAGCGGGAGAATCAATTGAAGAAGCAGTACACCGAGAGGTGTTTGAAGAAGTGGGTTTAAAAGTCAAAGACCTAAAATATTTTGGTAGCCAACCCTGGCCTTTTCCACATTCTTTAATGATTGCTTTTACTGCCGAATATGACAGTGGTGATATTAAGGTGGATGAAACCGAAATTGCACAGGCCAAATGGTTTGGCCCCGAAGATGAATTACCACCAGTACCACCAGCGAGTTTTTCAATATCGGGGCAATTAATTAGAGCCAATTGTGATTGGTTAGCAGAACTATAGATGAAAATAATTAATCAGTAATAATTCAAATATTGCTGATGAGTTTTTGGAAACGATTAAGAGTGATTTTGTTACCCGCCGACGTAGCAGTGCTGGGTAACTGATCAATCCCGGCTTTTACTAATGAATCTAGTCTTTCATTAACAGAAGGATGTGTTGAAAACAAAAGGGCTGATCTAGAATCGTCCGATTTTAGACCTTGAATTTTCTCTAAAACCGATAAGGCGGCAGCTGGGTCATAGCCCGTGTTGCTCATTAACTCCACACCTGCTTTATCGGCTTCAAATTCAGACGCTTTATCTAAACCTCGTGCATACATAAGCCCACTCATATTGGCCAATTGTGTATTTTCCGAGCCTGCACTCATGGCTTTTAAATTTTTTGAAGCTTGTTCGGTTAGTCTTTGTTTTCTTAAAACATTGTAATAATGTTTTTTAGTAATGTGGGCAATTTCATGAGCTAAAACAAAAGCCAATTCGTCCTCGGACTTCAATTGCTTGAGTAGCCCTGTGGTAACCACTACATAACCACCAGGAAACGCAAAAGCATTAATCGACTCAGATTGAATCACTCCAAAAGCCCACTTATACCGAGCACCAGACCGAGTCGCCAAACTGCTACCCAATAGATTGACATAGTTTTGTATAGCATCTGAGGGATGTAGTTTTGCCACACCTAAAATTTGTGCGACACCTGCTAAACCCACAGTTTCTTCATCAGTTTGAGCAAAAACAGTGGTGTTCAACAAAAAGAAAAAACTAATGCAGAATACTAATTTTTTACCAATCATCTTCAGCCTTTGGAGTAGATGGTGTTTTAGGGCCAGTTGTAGGATTAGTTTTTGATTCATTTGATTTGACGGCAACTGGATTTGTCTGAGTTGATTTATTTTCAGCTTGAAGATAAATTTTTTGAGACAGTGGTTTAATGCCTGCAGTACTTAAAAAGCCTTGTGCTTCTTTTTCTGAAACACTAAAAGTTTGTAATTGTTTAGCCTGCTCAAAATTTGGGCTTGCCTGCGTTAACTCTTGGGCAGACAAGCCCCTAGAAACACTGGTAGCCACAATATTACCGCTACCTGTTCGACCAGTGTCAATCGCGACTGGAGAGTTAGTAGTTACAAAATTAATCGCATTGAGCTTTAACCAACCCTTATTTTTATCTGCTTGAACTTCTACCCAAAAATTTTGCCTTTGTACAACCTTTACTAATGCATTGGCTCTAACTAAATTTTTTGTCTCTTGCCCGTCTGGTTTATCTAATAAATAAACATCAGAACGTACTGACTGAGCATATGCATTAACTGATATTGCAATAAATGCCAATAGCATCATCACTGCAAAAAAAATTTTGAATAATTGAATTAATTTAAGTGTCATGTTTCATTTTAAAACTTTGAATCGAAAAATAAACTCAAAAATCTGCAGAAATTTGTCCTTGTCCAGAATAAGAATTGGGTGTTCTACCAGTTGGATTTGGCATGGACTGAGAATTATTGAGTGGCAATTGAGTATTTGTATGGGGTGATTGAAGCCCATGCAATAAGGACGCCATTAAAGCTGATGATGGCTTCCATTGCACTACCACACCCACTACGGGTGTTTGTGAAGCGGGATGCAAGGTCTCCCAACTATGTACTTGGCTTAAACCAGTTAATTTGAGTTGCTCTGCACTTGCTTTTACTTTGCTAGAGTAAGAGGAATTCATTTGCGTACTAGTTGTTTCATCATCAAACACTATAGCGGTTTCATTGTCATCAATGTTATCATTTACCACAATTGTTTCACCAAGAAATGACCTAATCATACCCACTGCCCTTAGTTCTGCTTTTTGGTAAGCCACATCTATACTAGACTGATTTTTAGTGAGTGGTTGGTCTTGTGCATAGGCCAAAATAACTTGCTGACCATTTTCGTCGGTGTTCAATTGCACACCCATAGTGGTTAAAAGTGTGCTTAAGTTATTTGGGATTTGTTGATCTAAGCTAAGACCTGTTGGCGCACCTGTAATGAGTTCATAATTACCAGTTAACACTGCATTCACTGTCTGATGTAAACGCTGACTCCAATAAGTAATAACCGCAATAGAACCCTGACCGTTACTAGGGTTTTGTTCAAAAGCAGTAACCACTTTTAAACCTGAGCAACGCTGAGCTGCAATTAACCTAATTTGATGGCGAAATGACTCGGTTTGAATCACACCTCTTACCACTTGAGCATCAATGGCTTGCTTAGGATCAAGTTTCATCCTCATTAACTCATTAGAGAGTTTATGATTAAGCAATTTTTCTTGATAATAAGAACCTATCTTAACCGAGTCAGGTAAGTTCGAGTTTTGAACCTCATTATTAAGAGATTGCGCCACTCGCATAGCGGCTTCACGCACTAAACCCTCTTGCACCAATCTTTCGGTATCTTGCCTAACTCGCTCTGGATCGGGTTGCGAAAAATCATAACTCGTTTCAACCGAAATTTTACTCGCTTGAAACTTAGCGCATTGAGACTTGGCATTTAACATTGCTTTACTAAAAGCATTCACTCGAGAGGCAATAAAATTATTATCTGATGGCAATGCATTAATAGATGCCGTTCCTACAAATACCAATAAAGATCTTCCGTTGATTTTATTATCTCCAGCACGTAAACCTTGACTGCTTAAAAACTGACTGGTTCGGCTTTGTATGGAAATGTTGCCTGAAATACTATTACTTAATTCGGGCGTAGCCTGTTCTTCTATAAATCCTGCTGTAAAAGGAATTTGCGAATAAGCGATGGGCGTAAAAATGATAGATATTGCGCTCAACAATAAAAGACTTAAGTTTTTAATTTGCATTTTATAAAATTTACCAGTCACCCTGATCTCCTTGATTGAGATGAGAGTCATTTCTTCTTAAAAGATTATCCAATGCAGGCATTGGTGGAGATTGTAATAATCGGGGTTCAGCTGTATTTTGGTTATTATTAGGCTCGTTGTGACTGACTGCTTGCTGTACTTGGCTTGAAATTTTAACCATTAAAGAACCAGGCGCAAACTGAGCCGGAAAAACACCACTCTCTATGTTGGCAATAGAGGTTTTGTCATTGACGTTTACCACTTTTACTTGACCAATAAAACTTTGTTCATTACCTAAGAACTCTTTGGTTACTGGATCAAAAAGTTTTTGACCTAACTGAAAAACATCGTAAAAATCACCCCGCATAACGGTTTCACCACCTTGGTTAAAAGTGACTTGATTGCCTGATTTCGAAACAATTACAATGGGGTAAATTGCATTATTAATTAATATACCTAACTGAGTTGCAATATCTTTGGCATATTGAGCGGTTAAAGTTTTTTGCGAAATTCTGCCTTTATTTAAATAAGTATGGGCAAATTTTATTTGCCCAGTGGCAATATCAATTATTCGTAAATCAATAACTACAGGACTACTTACTTGTGAAGTAAGCCTACCCGTCACTTGAGTTTGTTGATGAACTTGTTGAGCAAACTCTTTAAGTGTCACTAAAACCATATAGTCAGCCCCTACTTTTAAGCCCAACCTAACAGTTTCCTCAAACGACATCTCAGCACCGCTAAGCCTATTCAACTCCACGTTGACTTGTTGTATATTGCGCCGATTAATCATTGCAAATTTTCGAGTTTGAGTGAGATGCGCCTCTAGTGAGGACGATAAGCTTTCTGCAAAATCAAGTGCCTGAGTATTATTGGCAAGTGCTGGTGCAACAGCAAAAGGTTCTACAGCTAAGCGGAGTCGTTTTAATTGCTCAGAAAATTGGTATTGAGGAACAATGGCTTCAATAGTGACGACAGCACGATTAGCGGCATTAAATCCCGACTCTATTACCGTAAAGGACTTGACCATACCTTTGGTTATTTTGTCAATTTTTTGGTTAAATTCTTGATGAAAATTAGCCGTGTTATTTTGGTTAATTTCAGAAATTACAGTTTGGCTAGATGTAGAAATGGTCATACCGTTGACTTGCCCAATGGCATTGTTAACGGCATCTATTGTCGCATCTGGTGTGCTTGCACCCGTACCCGTTGCGACAATATTCAGATAACTAATTTGTGCAAAACTATAACCTCCATAAAACCAACTCAATAATGCAATCAAGCCAATTTTGATTGATTTTTGGTATAGCCACATACTCATTATTTGGCTCTAATTTGATTCACAATCACTTCAGTGGCTAAATTTGATGCGTTCGCTAATGCTACCCTACCGGCATCATTGACTTTCTCGGCTCGGCCACTAAAAACTCTATTCACAGAAGCTACACTTTTTGCAAATTTACCAGATAAATCATAAACGTTAATATTGATATTACCTGTGGCTAGCCAAAGCCCCGTGTTAGGGTCAGTTCTATAACTGTCCACTTCAAAAGATACCATAATAAATTTAGTTAGTTCACAACTTTTTAACTTATTAAAAGTATCGCTTCTGATGTTAGATGGTAATTGGCCAGTTTCTGAAATGGCATACATTTGAGAAAATGGTTCGTTATCAGAAACTCTGCAATTATTGACAATTTCTTCCCACGGAATAGTGGAGATTTTATTATTGTTAAGCGACTCGCCTACTCTATTTTGCAAATCATCTAGATTGGGCCATGCCACATATTTAATACGATCTCTTTTATTTTCCTGAGAACCACCTGTAACAGTCCTTGCCATTTGAGTCACTGAAACTGCATCAGCGGCTACATCTGTTTGCGCATTTTGATTGCCTGCATTAGCTTCAGCTGATGCCGCTGTACCTGATGTGCCCACAGTCGCCTCGGTACGAGTCACAATTTTGGTATCAAAAGAGGTTTGCGAATCAGCTACTCGGGCCAAGATTAAAAAGGCGATGTCATCGTTATTGCTACTAGGCGCGCTAGTTTTTGCAATCGATCTTAATTTGCTATCAATGACGTTTTCATTCACCGTGGCCTTAATACTAATCGTACAGCCCATTGAGCATTTTTCATCAACAATGGTGACGTCAGTTAATATGCTATCAATATCGGCCAAAAACATTTTTTCATTTTGCAAAACATTGTCTAACTTAGCACCTTGCAGACTACCAATATAGTTTTTCCAAACATTAATTTTTGCTTTATTAAGAGTAGATTCTTTAAAGCTGTCTGAAGCTGTGCCTCTAAAAAATTTTTGCTGAGCGTTAACGCTTAAAACACTTGTACATATCAATAAAGCAAGTAAACTTTTGCTAAATAATTTTTTATTTTTGAATATATTGATCATTGTTTTCTTTCGTTTAACGTGTTTTCTTTAATAGCTCAAGCAATCTAGGAATTTGTTTTTCCACACTAGTGGCTTGAATGCCTAATTGTGAAAGTGCAGAATAATTTTTAGTCTGAATGCCAACTAATAAACTACTTAAAATTTTAGTAAATAATCTTTCAAAAAATAAGATATCTCTCTCGGGAGTATCGTCTTCAGTCGAACCTAAGGGCATCTTATCGTCATGCTCTAGAGCTGCAAATGTTTTGAAAAAAACTTTATCCTCTGTGGTGGCAAACTCATCAATTATTCGAAGTTGAATGACTAATTTACGACGAATATAAGTAAGGCCTTTTTGTGTGTTATTAATTAGCTGCTTATCAATGTCTCTAAGTATGATTTCAAATTTTAAATCGGCATCTGGAATTGAAATAGCATTTTGGGCCATTAAGTCATCGGTAAATTTAACTGCATAACGCTTTGCTAAAGCATCATTTTCTTGAAAAGGTAAAAGTGGAATATTAAAATTTTCACATATATTTGAGCTCGCACTAAAACCAATAAATTCTGTATTTAAAAAATTCTGAATTTTATATTGAAGGAGTTTTTCGTTCACTACGGCATGAAACTTGACGCTTGTGAGCCGAGCAAAATAATTGCTACTCCATTGATCATTAACATTGTTAAACTTATTAACTACCTGCACAAATGCATTGCCATACGATTGATACACCTCACCAAAAATATCAATAGTTTGTTTTTTTATATTTTTTAAATCAAGCGCGGGTCGCTCTAATCTGAGAGTAAACGGAAATGATGAAATTACTCTCCAACCCGTTGCAGGATTAAAGGAAAGTACCAAGCCTACACCCGACATAAAAACAAATAATGTATTGGCATTTTGGCCCTCATACTCCACTCTTGCACCCAGGGTAATTTCATAATCATGAGCAAAACCAAGCAATAAATCCTGCCCAAACTCAACTGAATCTTTAAATACTACTGAACTGGCATTTTTTTCAAGTGAACTTTTTAGTGGTTGCCTTAAAAAAGCAAAGGCTTGGTTGTCTCTTAAGTCTTTTTTAAATTGAAGTCTAATATATTCACGAGTGAGCTGAAATCGATCTTGTGCAAAACTACCATTCAGTCCAAAACCCGTCCAAACCAACGAGAAATTACTCTTTAATTTTTGAGCAAAAGTCCACTTGCTAGTTGCCAACAATAAAGTGGTAAATACAATTTTTCTTCTTTGAATCAACATTACTAATAATGGCTTTAATCTTGGTATTGAGCGTTTATATCTGCAGTAATTTTATTAGTTCTTACTGAATCTATTCCTTGGATTTCTTTGGCACGCATAGCTTGCTCCCATTTGGCAGAAATAATACAACTTTGAATCAAAGAGTTATTAGCTAGTTTTAATACCGGTAGTGGCGCAGCCATGGCAACCAAACCACCAGAAAAACTGTTTTGCATTATTTTATTAATTTCAGCATGTGTTTTAAAAATAACACCCTGAGCTATAAGCCTTTTTTCTTGAGCTTGAATTAATAAAACTTTTTGAACATCATTAAATTTATCTGTTTTGGAAACCATTTCTATTTGAGCCCTGTGAATTTCTGGGCTAATATCTTCAAAAACTAATTTTGATTTATCGGTTCTGTTTTGGATAGATCTTAAGTTACCGATTTGAGCAATTAATTGATTACCAACCTTGGATTTATTAACAATGCTGTTGCCAATTGCTATGGACTCTTGATTGAACACTGCGGCATCGACAAACATTTTTCCGACTTTAGTGTTAGGTA
>CAZKWC010000039.1:26329-27437 GCA_964556425.1 uncultured Limnohabitans sp.
GCCATTTGATGCAATTGACGCCATCTATCCTTAGAGATGGACAAATGATTGGCTTGCAAATGAATAAAGGTTAAAGCCATTAAAGCATCCTGTGCCTCTTGGCCGTTTCTGTCTCGACTAATATGAATTAAAGCAGCAAGGGTTTCAGGCTCTGGATAAGAAACAAAATTATCGTAAATTGACCGCACTTGTTTGGTCTCAAAAGACGATTGAAAAAATCTTAGGTCCGGAAAGGTTTTACTAATATTAGATTTTTTAAAAGCTTTAACAAATAAATCTTGGACTTCTTCTGTATTTTGAATATTAAATTCTGATGCAATTACCGATGTGTCTGTATTGACACCATTTAACAAGCCAACTTGGGTTTCGCACCAATAACTAGCAGATGTATATTGACTATTGTTTGCCGTGTTAAGTGTGTTTGCGCCAGAATTATTTGAATTTTGTTTTTGGGAATTAGGATTAAAAATATTTCCTGGTATGTTATTTAATAAGCCTGATTCTTGACTTAGTTTATTGATAGCGTTAAGGAGCCCCTCGAATTGCGCAAAAGCAGGATTGGGGACAAAAAAACTGATGATTAAACTATATTGGATTAGGAAACCTAATACATGATTTTTTGAAATTTTCATTTTTTTATTTTCACACTATCTTTAAATTAATACTTACAGTTTATGTGTATTTTTTTTAAAAAACACAACCAAGTCTAGCTATTAGTAATAAATAATTGAATTATCTGAAAATTAAAAACTACGACATAATTTGACGCTTAAAAATTGCGTAAGTGGGTTAATCTAGTTTTATCTTAATCAACTTTAATATTATTAATCTAAAAACTGTTTAAAACTCGTAATAGTTGGTATCACAAATTCTAAGACCTTTGTCATAGTAAAAATGACTCGCTCTTTTATCAACAACAATTAAACAGCCACTCATCAAGACAACAACTGTTTATTGTCTTTTTGAAAAAAGCTTGCCATTTCGATAAGCTTTTTTATGGCTTTGCAAGTCAAGTGCGTTAAATTTTTATAGCTAAGTATTCGAGTCTCAAATCAAAGCCGTCCAAACCGATTTAGCTTGTGTATAAGACAACAAACTCATCATATGT
>CAZKWC010000040.1:0-20812 GCA_964556425.1 uncultured Limnohabitans sp.
TGATTTAATAAGTTTCATAGTGCAATACAAAGGTTTTCCCAATTACACAAAAAAAACATGAAAATATGATGACAAATGGATGATGCTGCTACTACAAAGCACTACCAATTCGGCCCTTTATTGGCAAATTCATCAGCTAAAAAATCAATTAACACTCTTACTTTTGGGGTCAGATGTTTTCGTGATGGATAGACGGCGTATATACCTAGTACCACCGAGGGGAAATGAGGCAGTATTTCTTGCAATTGACCATTGGCTAAATAAGGGCCAACTAAGAAACTGGGTTGCAAAATAATGCCTTGATGGGTGAGTGCTGCCGCTAGGCAGGTATCGCCATTATTGGTTTGAATACAAGGTTTAGTTTTAATATGAATGGGCCCTGTTGGGCCTGTAAATCGCCACTCATCTTTGGTGGCTAAATAGCTATACGAAATAATGTCATGATGAGAGAGGTCATTGGGATGTAAAGGCCTACCTTTTTGTGCTAAATATTGTGGTGAGGCACACAATACCACCCGAGTGGTGCCCAGTCTTTTACTGATCAAAGTAGAACTTTCTAAATTAGCAATCCGAATAGCTAAATCAAAACCTTCCTCTACTAAATCGACCGTTCTATCGGCCAAAGTAATATCCAATAAAACATTTGGATTTTGCGCTCTAAACTTGCCCCACAAGGGAGCTAATTGCAAAATACCAAAGGTAAATGGGGCGTTAATTCTTAATAAGCCGGTGGCATTGGTGCTTCTAGAGCTAACCTCTTCTTCGGCCTCTTGTAATTCTCTTAGGATTTCTTTGCTACGATTGTAAAAAACTTGACCTTCATCGGTAAGCGATAAACGCCTAGTTGTACGATTTAATAAACGCACCCCTAGCCGTGTTTCCATATCAGAAACATATCGAGAAACTGCCGCTTTAGACATGTCTAAAGTGTCGGCGGCTTTTATAAAACTCCCTGCTTCTACTACGGCTTGAAACGTTTGTATTTCTTGAAATTTATCCATTGTTCCACTTTTAAAGACAATCAATCATAATTTTAAGGCTTTATCTATGCAATCAAAGCTAATACTATAGGTTGATTCAGAAGAAAAGGTGTAATTCATGACTAACTCCAATGCTAACTCTAATGCCAGCGCTAATAACTCCAAGTTAACTCCCTTATTATTTATTTCTCATGGCGCACCCACATTTGCCCTAGAGCCAGGTTTAATGGGCCCGCAATTACAAGCCATAGGCCAACAATTAAGCGGTATTCAAGCGGTGTTAATCGTCTCGCCGCATTGGCAAACTAGTCAGGTAAAGGTCATGACTACCGCCCAACCAGAAACCATTCATGATTTTGGTGGTTTTCCGCCAAAGTTATATACCTTGCAATATCCCGCCAAAGGTCATCCTGAATTAGCTAGTCAAGCTGCCCAATTACTCAATAATGCAGGCATTATTACTGGCCTAGACGATAAGCGTGGATTGGATCATGGAGCTTGGGTGCCTATGATGCATTTATTGCCTCAAGTGAATGTGCCAGTGTTTCAGGTTTCCATTCCTTATGATTGGAGCCCAGCAAAAGCGTTAGCTATGGGCCAAGCCTTAGCACCACTGCGTGAGCAAGGTGTATTAATAGTCGCATCTGGCAGTATTACCCATAACTTGTATGACATACAGCCACCTAATAGCCCTATTGTGGCTTATGCAAATGAATTTAATCAGTGGGTAAAAACGGCGGTGCTGGCGCATTCAGTGCCCGCCATGCTCAAGTACAGAACTGAAGCACCATTTGCCGAGCGCGCCCACCCAACAGATGAACACTTTTTACCTATCATGGTAGCCATGGGGGCTACAGCCCCGACCGAACAAGCTCAATACTTGAATGGCGGTATGAGTTATGGGGTCTTGTCTATGGATGCCTATGGTTGGGGTTTACCTACTTCAATTCAATAATTACTTATACCCTTATCAATAATCCTCACAAAAAACGCCTCTCTCAGAGGCGTTTTTATTTTCAACCCATGTTTTAATTAAGTAAACACAGGCGAGGTTTTAACCACCCCAAGCCAAACCTTGTTCGGTTAAGATGGCGTCTAGTGGAATGTCATGCTCTTGGGGTACAAATTCGGGTACAAACCCAACGCTAAAGCCCAAGCCCACAGTAAACGGTTTAGGTTGTAGGGTGGCTAAGGTTCTATCATAAAAACCACCACCATAACCCAATCGATACCCTCCCGGACCAAAGCCTACACAAGGCACTAACAACAAGGTAGGAAACAATAACTCGGTGTCTTTGGGTTTAGGAATTTTATAAGCGTCTTCTTCCATTGGGCAGCCAGGGTACCAAGCATGAAAAGTTAAAGTTTTATGCACTTTATTAATCACAGGAAGACCAATTTTGCGAGGTGAACCCGCTGCTGCATCTAAAATGTCAGCTGCTTTTCCTGCTGCTGCTTCATCTTGAAACGCAGGGTCGGTGATTTTTGTCTCGATTTTGTTCAATAATGCAGTAACTGAATTATCGTTAGCAGTTCCTGGTGGACGATTTTTATTTAACACACCATCTTCTTGCCAACGATAAAGCGCAGGTAAAGGGTCAAACTCGCCTTTAATAGGCCAATAAGCACCAATTACAGTGTCAGGACGGCTTAATAACCAAATCCGTAATGCCTGCTGTAGTTGTTCGGCTTTTTGGCTTTTTGCCGCTAAGTTATATCGTTGTTCAAGAAGTGATTTTCTGACGCTACTTTTGTCCATAATCTACCTATGTATTTTCTCTTACTAAAGGGACCCATGAGGCTCAAATTTCAACGCTACTTTTTATTCATCGCAACGCTTGTATTATGGTCTTTTTTGACCCCGGCTGTGGCACAAACAAGCGCAGACAATGTCATTATTGACATGGCTCAAGCATATCGCAAAGCAGACCGGCGTAGTTTAGAGAATTTATTGCCAAGAGCAAAGGGGCATTTGTTAGAACCATGGGCTGCCTATTGGACTTATTCTGCTCAACTCAACGAGTTAAGCACCCCTGAATTACAAGGTTTTTTTAATCAATATGCAGGCACCTATCAAGAGGACAGATTAAGAAACGATTATTTATTGCTCTTAGGGCGTAGGCGTGACTGGGGACAATTTACTAAGTTTTACCCTGAGTTTAGAATGCGTGACGATAAACAAGTCGAATGTTACTCTTTAGCAGCCCAATTTAGTTTAGAAAAAATAATCGTAAAAGATGCAGTCGAAAATTTGTGGATGCAGCTAAAAGATACCGATGATGCTTGCACCTACGCTTTTTCTCAACAATTAAGAAATGGCCAGTTGCCGGGTTTGTTGGCATGGCAAAAAGCACGTTTAGCCATGGAGTGGGGCAAGCCAAAACTACTTCGCTCTGCGGTTGATTTACTTGATCCCGATTGGGGCAAAACTGCACTGGCAATTTATGAAGCGCCAGAAAAATTTTTAAATGGTCGCTTATTAGCCTTAAGGCCAAGAACTCGCGAGTTAGTCACTTTGGCTTTGGTTCGCTTAGCCACTGATGACCCGCAAGCCGCTCGTGATGAAATGAATAAAATTCGTTGGCGTACACAGTTAGACGAAGAAGAAAAAAGTTGGATTTGGTCGGTCATTGCCAAACAAGCGGGGCTCAAAGGCTCTGATCAAGCCCTTGATGATTTTGCAAAAGCAAAAAATCATGAAATGGTAGATGAGCATTTGTTTTGGAAGGCCAGAGTTGCGCTTAAATCGAAAGCCTATCCTATTGTTTTAGATGCGATTCAAGCCATGTCTTCTCAAGCAAGGTCAGAGACTGTATGGATTTATTGGAAAGCCAAAGCTTTGCAAGCCACGCAGGGACCTAACTCAGAAGCGGCACAAGTCTTATTAAAATCAATTGCGCAACCCGTTGGGTTTTATGAAATGTTGGCCCACGAAGAATTAGGTCGTAACTTGCAGTTTCAGCCTGCCCCTCCAATAGAGCCATTTGAAATTGCGCAAGCCAAAGAAAATCTAGGCTTGCAAAGAGCCCTTGCCGCAATGGCCATAGGTTTAAGAAGCGAGGGAATAAGGGAGTGGAATTACACTACTAATTTACATGTAAAAGGTGGCTTAAAAGACCCTCAGTTAAGGGCGGCTGCACAATTGGCATGCGAAGCCCAAATTTGGGATAGATGTATTAATACCAGTGACAAAACTAAAACGATTATGGATTGGGCACAGCGTTACCCTATGCCTTCATTGAATGCGGTAGCCAGTCGTAGTCAAGCAATTGGTCTTGATACGGCCTTTGCTTATGGCATTATGCGCCAAGAGAGTCGCTTCATTAGTGTGGCTCGGTCTGGGGTGGGGGCAACTGGTTTAATGCAAGTCATGCCTGCTACTGCTAAATGGACGGCAAAAAAAATCGGTATGACCGATTACAACCCCTCGCAGTTATCAGACCCAACGGTCAATATTGCACTGGGTACCTCTTATTTGCAATTAGTGTTGAATGATTTTGATGGTCATCCAGCCATGGCTTCAGCGGCCTACAATGCGGGTCCTGGAAATGTGAGAAAGTGGCGAGATGGCCCCGATCTAGAAGGTGCAGTGTGGGTCGAAAATATTCCTTTTTATGAAACACGTGATTATGTTAAAAAAGTATTGTCTAACACGGTGGTCTATGCTGGCTTAATGACTGGTCAAGCACAGTCATTAAAGGCGAAGCTAACACCGGTTGGGCCATTACGAGTAGGCACTCCCATTGACACCAGTTTGCCATAAAGGTGGTTCATGAAAGCCTATTGTTTTGATGCAGGTGTTGTACAAGTTTTGCCTGCTGAACAAGTTGTACAACATCTACCCTCAAGTGCCTTTATTTGGCTTACTTTAAGCCCAGAAGAATTTGCAGCACAAATTGTTTTAGTGCAAGCATGGGCAGAACAATGGGGCGGATCTAGTTTGCTAGATTTGCATTGTCAAGATTTAGCTTCTGCCTCCCATCCATCCGATTACGATTTTACCTCGGTTTATGACTTAATTATTTTTCGTAAATTATTAAGTCATGCCCATCACACAGAATCATTAACTCAACAACCCACCAGTATTTTTAAATTGTTAGATACCTGTGCTTTGGGATTTGTGTTGTTTGACCGATTATTAATTAGTGTTCACCCTGTCAATGACGATACGGCTGAAGTGGCGGCCACCCGCTTTATTGCACAAAGTCAGCCTAACTCGCCACATCATATCAATGGTTTTGATAGTCCTATTTTAGGACGCTGGAGAGCACCTGCGAGTGCTGCCGATTTAATGCTAAGAATGATTAATTCAGTGGTGGATCGCTATTTAGATGTGCGTAAAGACTTGAGTAAAGGCCTAGAGGTGTGGCAGTCTGAGCTATTAAAACCCAATCCACAAATTAATGATTGGCAAGCTTTAATGGATGTGCGCAACCAATTGCATATGCTTGAGGACTTATGCGAGGAGCAGCATGATGCGGTCTCTGAATGGCTAGACGCCATGCATGAACAATTGCCCGGTGAATTAGAAGCGGCAGAGCGCGACTATTTATTTGCAAGAGCAAATGATGTGATTGAACATATTTCAAGAGTAGTGCATCATGTCAGGCGGCTAGAACAATCGGCAGAATCGAGTGTGCAAATTTATTTTGGTGCCCAAAGTCATAGAACTAATAACATCATGAGAACTCTAACGGCATTAACCGCCGTTTTTTTGCCACTCAATTTAATCACTGGTTTTTTCGGAATGAATTTTGAGTTTTTACCGCTTATTCACAATAGATTAGGTTTGTTGTGGGCGGTAATTGCCATGATAGGCATCGCTATTGTTTTGATTTTAATTTTTTGGCGTAAACGTTATTTAGCACGGATCAAGTTATGACAACATTTGACTATATAGTGGTGGGTGCAGGTACGGCAGGATGTTTAATTGCCAATCGATTGAGTATTGACCCTAGTAAAAAGGTTTTGTTATTAGAGGCTGGTCCAACCGATAACTACCATTGGATTCATATTCCGGTCGGTTATTTGTATTGTATTGGTAATACTAAGGTAGATTGGTGTTATCAAACCGAGCCAGATAAAGGTTTAAACGACAGAATCCTACGTTACCCAAGAGGTAAAACACTAGGTGGTTGCAGTAGTATTAATGGCATGATTTATATGCGAGGCCAAGCCCGAGATTACGACCAATGGGCAACGCTTTTGCAAGACCCTAGTTGGAAATGGGATGAAGTTTTACCATTTTTTAAAATTCATGAAGATCATTATTTAGGGCAAAATTTTTGGCATGGAGCTAAAAATGAATGGGCCAGTCGTCTTACATCTGACGCACAAAATTGGTATGATTATTTAAAAAACAACGGGGCTGGTCACGAGTGGCGAGTAGAAAAACAGCGTTTAAGTTGGAAAATTTTAGATGCTTTTTCATTGGCTGCCCAGCAATTTGGCATTAATTCTACTCCTGATTTTAATCAGGGCAACAACCAAGGCGTGGCGTATTTTTCGGTCAATCAAAAAAAAGGCTGGCGCTGGAACACGGCAAAAGCATTTTTAAGTGCAGAAGTAAAACGCAGGCCTAATTTAACCGTCTGGACCGAGGCTCAAGCGACTCAATTATTATTTGAAAATATCTCGCAGCCAGATACCAACAGCCCCCATATCACCTCTCACTCGAATCAAAAATTACGCTGTACTGGGCTTACCGTGCAGCATCAAAAACAACTGGTAAAAGTATCGGCTCAACATGAGGTGGTTTTAACTGCTGGCAGTATTGGTAGTACCCAATTATTGCAATTGTCAGGCATTGGACCTGCACCTTTATTACAACAGCATGGCATACCGTTGATATTAAATTTGCCAGGAGTAGGAGAAAATCTACAAGACCATCTACAAATTAGAACCGTCTTTAAAGTTAAAAATACGCTAACTCTTAACACTTTAGCTAATTCGTGGTGGGGTAAATTAAAAATTGGCCTTGAGTATTTGTTCAATCGCTCTGGTCCCATGAGTATGGCGCCAAGTCAACTCGGAGCATTTACCAAAAGTGACCCCACCCAGCCCTACGCTAATTTGCAATATCATGTTCAACCCTTAAGCCTTAATGCTTTTGGCGAGCCCTTACATTCATTTCCTGCATTAACAGCGAGTGTGTGCAACTTAAATCCGACTAGTCGTGGTCGGGTACAAATTAAAAGTGCCAATTTTAAAGATGCCCCTGCTATATCGCCCCATTATTTAAGTACCGAACAAGATAGGCAGGTGGCAGCTGACTCTTTGCGTTTAACACGCCAAATTATGCAGCAAACCGCCTTGTCTGTTTTTGAGCCAGAAGAGTACAAGCCGGGTGTGCAATTTCAAACAGATGAGGAGCTCGCTCGTTTAGCCGGCGATATTGCCACTACCATTTTTCATCCGGTAGGTACTACCAAAATGGGCTTGGCGACCGACCCTATGGCAGTGGTCGATTCTCGATTAAAAGTGCATGGAGTGGCTGGTTTAAGAATTGCCGATGCAGGAGTAATGCCCACAATTACCAGCGGTAATACCAATTCTCCCACCCTTATGATTGCAGAAAAAGCGGCATTTTGGATGCATCAAGATGCCGAGCAATCTGCTAAGTGCATTGAATAATCAAGGACATTAATATGGATTTTTTATGGGTGGCTTTTGCCTCATTATTGGCAGGATTTGTGGATGCCATAGTAGGCGGAGGAGGCTTAATATTGGTACCGGCTTTGTTTATTGCCTACCCGCAAGCTCATGCAGCTACCTTGTTAGGTACTAATAAAAGTGCTTCTATTTGGGGCACTGCAATGGCGGCTTGGCGTTATGGCCGGCAGGTTGATTTAAAGTGGGGCTCTTTGTGGCCTGCCGCATTATGTGGGTTTTTAGGCTCTTTAATGGGCGCTTGGATGGTGACATTTTTATCCACCGAATTATTAAGAAAATTTTTACCTTTGGTTTTGTTCGCCGTGTTAATTTACACCATTGCCAAAAAAGATTTGGGACAATCGCATACGCCGCGGTATAAAGGCCGTGTCGAATTATTGGCGTTTTGTGTCTTGGGTACTTTAATTGGTGTTTACGATGGTTTTTTTGGTCCTGGCACAGGCAGTTTTTTAGTGTTTTTAATGGTGCGCTGGTTAGGATTTGATTTTATTAATGCATCGGGCAGTGCCAAAGTGATTAACGTGGCCACTAATTTATCGGCTCTATTATTGTTTAGTGCTAAAGGCTATGTATGGTGGCATTTAACTTTTATTATGGCAGGAGCCAACATTTTAGGTAGCTTGTTAGGTAGTTATGCTGCCCTAAGGTTTGGCACTGGATTTGTTCGGTATGTATTTATTTTTGTAGTAGCAATCATGACTGCTAAAGTAGGATTTGATGCCTACTTTTAACCCGCAAAAACACGCGATGAATAGCGAGACTAAGCTTTTTGTTTATCTTAGCTTATAAGCAGCTTTTCTGGTATTACCTTAATTAGCTGGGCTGTTATTAATAAGTTGATTGGCAAGTATCATTTTAAAAATTATTTAGTGTGAATGAGACTTTAAAAAAATGCCACTAAAAAGTGGCATTTTTACAGTTGAAATTCTCAATTGTTTTAACGACAGATACTGCTCTTATCTAAGCGGCGGCGGGGTTCGCCTTGGGGTGTACACTTGCATGCGTTTTTGCATTTCTAGCTGATCAGCATTAAGCTCAATATTTGAATCTTTTGGTGCCACAATCAATGTGGGGACTGTAGTGCCTGTAAAACTGGCTGGATTAACAGCGATGTTGGCAACAGATGCTGTGGCCTGACTATCTATTTTTACTTTAGAAGTAGCTGCTAATGATGACTTAGAGCTAGAACTAGAATTGGCACTTGTGCTTGAGTTCGACTTTGCATCACTGGCTGCCGAACCAGCTAAATTAGCCAATGTAGCAACGCCTAGACCTAATCCAGATAAAGCGCTAGCAGAAGAGGTAGTGTTTAATTTTACGTCAACGGCTTTAAGTGGAGCTCCAATTGGAGCTGCTGCATTACCCACTTGCACGGCTGCCATATCTACTTCATTTGGATAATCGCCTTTTAGCCAATAATCAAAAACACGTCTTGCAATTGGAGCGGCATGCTCAGCGCCAAAACCCGCATTTTCAACAATCACCGCTAATGCAATTTGTGGGTTATCGGCAGGAGCAAACGCCATATAAACAGCATGATCACGTTGTGCTTCTTCAAGCTTTGCCGCATCGTATTTGTCTTTTTGACCAATCGTGACCGCTTGAGCAGTTCCGGTTTTCCCTGCACTCACATAATTAGTTCCGGCAAAAGCTCTAGCAGATGTACCTTCTCGTGCCACACCTACCAAAGCATTTTTAACCACTTCTACATTTTCAGGTTTGTAGCCTAAAACAATAGGTGGAGTTTTTTCAACCGGTGTAATTTTGCGAGAAATAGGATCTTGAGTCGCAATCATTAAATGAGGTTTGTGTTTAATGCCTCCATTGGCCACAATCGCAGTTGCTTGTGCAAGTTGCAACATGGTAAATGCGTTATAGCCTTGTCCAATGCCTAAAGAAATGGTTTCACCGTCATACCACTTACGTTGTTCAGGACGTTTATAAGTTTTGCGTTTCCATTCTTGGTTGGGTAAAACACCTTTTACCTCACCATTTAAATCAATACCTGTAATTTGACCAAAGCCCAATGGAGCCATAAAGTCATACATGGCATCTACACCTAAATCATTGGCTAAAGAATAATAATAAACATTGCTTGATTTCACAATACTGCGATACATATCGACTGCACCTAAACCACCATCACCATGGCTTCGGAATTTGTGATCACCAAACATCCAGTAACCAGGGTCATTGACTACGGCCGTGGCACTGCGGGTACCTGTTTGCAGGGCTGCCATTGCCATGAATGGTTTATAGGTAGAGCCAGGCGGGTAAGTACCCCTAATAGCCCTGTTGAGTAATGGTTTGTCGATAGAATGATTAAGTGCTTTCCAGTTCTCACTATCAATACCCTCAACAAATAAATTGGGATCGAAAGTGGGCTTACTCACAAGGGCTAAAATTTCACCATTTTTTGGGTTGAAAGCGACTAATGCTCCGCGCCTATTTCCATACATGGTTTCAATTAAATATTGCAATTTAATATCAATTGAAAGCTGAATCGTAGCCCCAGGTGTTGCTGGATTACTATTAAGTAAACGAACCGCCCTACCACCTGCTGATGTTTCTAGTTCTTCAACTCCAGTAATACCATGCAACAAATGTTCGTAAGCTTGCTCAATACCTAATTTGCCAATGTATTCGGTGCCTCGGTAGTTGCCCTCATCGTCACTGTTTTTCAGCTCATTTTTTTCAGTTTCGTTAATACGACCAATATAGCCAATCACATGACTTGCGAGCTCACCGTAAGGATAGTTGCGATACAGACGGGCCTTTACTTCTACACCAGGAAAACGAAATTGATGAACGCTAAATCTTGCCACTTCTTCGTCTGTGAGGCGAGTGCGAATAGGTAAAGATTCAAAACCTTTAGATTCCTCCATTAGTTTCCTGAACCGTTTACGGTCTTTGGTTGTAATGGGAATAATAGTAGTTAACTGATCAATCACCTCTTCAAGATTTTCAATTTTTGAAGGGGTCATTTCAAGAGTGTAGGCGGAATAGTTGGTCGCTAATACAACACCATTGCGATCCAAAATTAATCCCCTATTGGGAACAGTAGGCACCACTGAAGTCCGGTTGCTTTCAGCCTTCAGCATGTATTCTTCTTGCCTAAAAATTTGTAAATAAATTAGACGAGTAAAAAGTAGTAAAAAGCAAAAAAATATAAAAATACGGGCGACCGAGACCCTCTCATGAAAGTAAGCTAAGTCAAGTTGAAGATTGCGTAATTCAGCCACGGCAACTCTTATTAAATAGGACGTTGATTGTCACGGTTAGGGGCTCGACGTTGAGGTGCTTGTAAAAAAATACTCACAATAGGCCAAAGAGCTGCTTGCAGGGCTGGAGCCACAATAATAAGCCAGCCTGGGGTAGTACCACCTGTAAACATACTCAATAATAATTCAATACCAGTACCTAAGAAAAAAACTGGGGCAATTTGAACGGCTTGAGTACCCAAGGAAAACCAAGGGAGTCGTCTTTGCAGTGCATTGGCCCAATAAGTCATTACTAAGTAACTGACAGCATGTTGACCCAATAAACCAGTACTTTGCACGTCGGTCAAAATACCCATGATAAACGCTACCCCAAGACCAATTCGAAGTGGTTGATGAACACACCAATAAATAAGTACCAAGGCCAACCAATCGGGAGCCCAAAAAATGCGACCAATTGGAAAGGCATTGATTGTAAGTGCTATTAACAGGCTAGCCCAAATAAATAAAGGGTTGGCGGGTAATAAAAGCTGCTCGCCTCTAGGCATTATCATGGTTTTGTACCTTTCTTAGAATGGCTTGCAGAAGCACTAGAGGCTGCACTTGCTGCGCTAAGAGCAATCGCATCGGCAGCTGCTTCAGCCTCATCTGCGGCTAAATCTAATTGTGGGTTGCTAATGGGTTTTAGTACCAAAACATGTCGAACTGCCATTGCGTTAGCTAAAGGCTTGCAACGAATTTTTGCAAAACCAGAATCCGCTCGGCGTTCAATAAATTCTACCTTTGCCACAAATAGACTAGAAGGATAAATTCCGTCAATACCACTAGTGGTTAATATATCACCGACTGCAACATCGGCATTAGCTGCAATAAAGCGTAGCTCCATGGTGTCGCCAGTGATAGATGACAGGCCATAGGCTACACTGCGTACGCCGGTTCTTACATTTACCACAGGTGTAGGATGATCTCGTTGCGATAATAAGGTGACCTCGCTATTGCGTGGGTGTACACGAGTCACTTGACCTAAAACACCAGCAATAGCGACTACAGGAGAGCCTAGTGCAATGTTATCAATACTGCCTTTGTTAATAATAACTTTACGGCTATAAGGATCGCGAGCGTCATAAAGAACTTCAGCGGGTTGCGATAAGGTACCGACTAAAGGTTTGAGCTCTAACAACTGACGCAATTTTGTGTTTTCAATTTTAAGATGCTCGGCTTGGCTAGCTCGAATAATATTGTCGAGCAATGCTTTTTGTGCCTGTTCTCGTTCAGCCTGAGCTTTACCTAAATCTTCAAGATATTGGGCACTGGCTGTATAAATTTTAGTGGGCATGCTTGCCAATACTTGCACCGGGGTCATGGCAGTGGACACCACGGAGCGAATCACTTTTGCAACCTGAAACTCTTGATCGACTACGACTAATAGAATTGCTAAAGCACCATAAATCAATAGCTTAGAGAACTCTGAAGGGCCGTGTTTAAAGAGCGGAGGGGGGGTTGAATCAAATGTACCAAGCGGCATAGTGTGACGGTGTAATTTTTATAGCTTCCAAAGACAAAAAAGAAACTGCCCCCCTATTAAAACATAAATAGGGGGGCAGGGCGTTTCCTTTTGGATACGTTACTTAAGATTCAGATGTAAAAATGCTACCAACATCGCTCATGCTATCAAGAGCAATACCACAGCCTCTTACCACACAAGTGAGTGGATCTTCGGCAACTAAAACTGGCAAACCAGTTTCTTCAGACAAAAGACGATCCAAATCGCGAAGTAAAGCACCACCACCAGTGAGCATCATGCCACGTTCGGCAATGTCTGCACCTAATTCTGGGGGAGTTTGCTCTAAGGCATTTTTAACTGCTGAAACAATGTTGTTAAGCGGATCTGTTAATGCCTCAAGGACTTCATTGCTAGAAATAGTGAAGCTACGTGGAACACCTTCAGCCAAATTGCGACCACGAACTTCCATTTCTTTGACTTCACTACCAGGGAAAGCAGAGCCAATTTGTTTTTTGATGGCTTCAGCGGTAGGTTCGCCAATTAACATGCCATAGTTACGGCGAATGTAATTAATGATGGCTTCATCGAATTTGTCGCCGCCTACGCGAACGCTACCTTTGTAAACCATGCCGCCCAAAGAAATAACACCGACTTCAGTGGTACCACCGCCAATATCAACCACCATAGAGCCACGGGCTTCGCTAACTGCTAAACCAGCGCCAATAGCTGCTGCCATTGGTTCTTCAATTAAATGCACCTTAGAGGCGCCTGCCGCTTCTGCTGCGTCTTTAATGGCGCGACGCTCTACTTGAGTCGATCCACATGGCACACAAATAATAATTCGGGGGCTACGTGAAAACAAGCTACGTGGATGCACCATTTTAATGAACTGTTTGATCATCTGTTCAGTGATCACGAAGTCGGCAATAACGCCGTCTTTCATGGGGCGAATTGCCTCAATGTTGCCTGGCACTTTGCCAAGCATTGCTTTAGCTTGCTGGCCAACAGCTTGGATCACTTTTTTACCGTGTGGTCCGCCTTCGTGTCGTATTGCAACAACGGATGGTTCATCAAGAACAATACCTTTATCGCGCGCGAAAATCAGCGTATTCGCCGTGCCAAGATCAATGGCGAGGTCGGTTGAGAAATAATTGCGAAATTTGCCGAACATATAACTTTCCAATCAAACCGCTCAAACTGTACGAAAATACAGCTTTATCGCGTCGAAAAATGTATTTAGTGAATCAAAATTGGTGTGTTTTTACAAAGTTTAGCTTTGCAAAATAAGACCAGATGCCAAAAGCATGATAATACCGTATCCTATGATCATTTTATCGACTTTTACACACCATTTATGGCCTTAAATACACAAGAATTAGACAGAATTGCTAGATTAGCACGTTTAGAGTTTACTCCAGAGCAGGCAAATGTGCTTCTGACCCAGGTTAACAGCTTCTTCAATATTGTTGAAACCATGCGTGCAGTTGACACCACAGGAGTCGAACCTTTGGCCCATCCCTTTGATATTGTGCAACAGGTTTCACTTCGATTAATGCCCGACCAGGTCACTGAAGTGAATAACCGCACAGCCAATCAACAGACCGCACCTAGCGTCGAGTCTGGGCTCTTTTTAGTGCCAAAAGTCATTGAATAATAACGAAATTTTAGAAAGTAAGACCTTATGAGCAGCACCATTAGTGCGACCCACATCCATGACTTTTCTGTCGCTGAACTAGCCCAAAAATTGCAATCACGTCAGTTAGGTGCAGTCGAAGTAGCGCAGCATTTTTTAGATCGTAATGAGCAATTCAAAGATTTGAATTGTTTACTCAGTTTCGACCCAAAAACAACACTTGAGCAAGCACAACTGGCGCAAAACCGACTTGATCAAAAAGATACAAGTTTTTTATTGGGTGTTCCACTTGCGCACAAAGATATTTTTGTAACCAAAGATTTTCCAACTACTGCCGGCTCCAAAATCTTAGAAGGTTATCGTTCGCCCTTTGATGCAACTGTCGTGCAAAAATTAGCCGATGCGGGTATGGTCAATTTAGGTAAACTCAATTGTGATGAGTTTGCAATGGGCTCGGCTAACGAAAACTCTGCTTATGGTGCGGTAAAAAACCCTTGGGATATCACCAAAGTGCCGGGTGGCTCTTCTGGAGCCAGTGCTGCTATGGTGGCCGCTCGATTGGCCCCTGCCGTGACAGGAACCGATACTGGTGGCTCTATTCGCCAACCTGCTGCATTTTGTGGCATCACAGGCATCAAACCCACTTATGGACGTGCTTCTCGTTATGGCATGGTGGCATTTGCTTCTAGTCTAGACCAGGCCGGTCCTATGGCCCGTAGTGCAGAAGATTGTGCCTTGTTATTAAGTGCTATGTGTGGCCCCGATACCGCGCGTGACTCTACCAGTTTAGATATACCCGCTGAAAATTACAGTACCAACCTTAATCAATCAATTGAAGGTTTAAGAATTGGTTTACCAAAAGAGTTTTTTGGTGAGGGTTTAAGTCCAGATGTGCGTCAAGTGGTAGATGCTGCCCTCAACGAACTTACCCAATTAGGAGCAAAATTAGTTCCTATTAGTTTGCCCCGTACCGAATTATCTATTCCGGTTTATTACATTATTGCCCCCGCCGAAGCCTCTAGTAATTTAAGCCGTTTTGATGGTGTTAAATTTGGTCAACGAGCCAAAGATTTTGCCGACCTTAACGATATGTACCAAAAAACCAGAACCGAGTTTTTTGGTGAAGAGGTCAAGCGCCGTATTATGGTGGGCACTTATGTATTAAGTCATGGTTATTACGATGCTTATTATTTACAAGCGCAAAAAATTCGCCGTTTAATCGCGCAAGATTTCCAAGACGCGTTTAAACAGTGCGATGTGATTGCAGGCCCTGTTGCACCAAGTGTGGCTTGGAGTTTAGGTGATAAAAATAATGACCCAGTGGCCAATTATTTAGCCGATATTTTTACTCTACCCGCCTCTTTAGCTGGATTGCCTGGCATGAGTATTCCAGTCGGTTTTGGTGCAGGTCAAATGCCAGTGGGTATGCAATTAATTGGTAACTACCTACAAGAAAGTCGCTTGTTAAATGTGGCGCACCGTTTTCAAACTGCAACTGATTTTCATTTGCAAGCCCCCAAAGGATATTAAGTATGAGTGAGTTAGTAAGAGGATATGAAGTGGTGATTGGGTTTGAAACACATGCTCAGTTGTCCACCAATAGTAAAATTTTTAGTCGCGCCTCCACTCAGTTTGGTGCCGAGGCCAATACCCAAGCCTGCCCTGTTGATATTGCCTTACCAGGTACATTGCCCGTCATGAATCGTGCGGCAGTACAAAGAGCCATTGAGTTTGGTTTAGCGGTAGGCTCACACATTGCAGCTAAAAGTATTTTTGCTCGTAAAAATTATTTTTATCCTGATTTACCTAAAGGTTATCAAATTAGCCAATTTGAAATTCCAGTGGTGCAAGGCGGATCGGTCGAGTTTTTCTTGGGTGACGAGAAAAAATCTGTACGATTAGTTCGTGCTCACCTTGAAGAAGATGCGGGTAAATCATTGCACGAAGACTTTATTGGTCAAAGCGGTATTGATTTAAACCGTGCAGGCACTCCTTTATTAGAAATTGTGACCGAGCCCGATATGCGCTCTAGCCAAGAGGCGGTTGCCTATGCCAAAGAATTGCATAAAATTGTCACTTGGATTGGTATTTGTGATGGCAATATGCAAGAGGGTAGTTTTAGATGTGATGCCAACGTATCGGTGCGTAAACCAGGCGATCCATTAGGCACACGTCGTGAAATTAAAAACTTGAACAGTTTTAAATTTATGCAGCAAGCCATTGACTACGAAGTGCGTTGGCAAATCGAACAAATCGAAGACGGCAATGAAATCCAACAAGCCACGGTTTTGTTCAATGCTGACACTGGCGAGACTCGTGCTATGCGTAGCAAAGAAGACGCAGCTGACTACCGTTATTTCCCAGATCCCGACTTACCTCCCTTGGTAATTGCTGATAGTTGGGTACAAGAAGTTCGTGACTCCATGTTAGAGTTACCTCGTGTAATGGCTGAGCGTTTTGCCACCCAATACGCATTACCCGAATACGACTGCTCTTTGCTCACACAAAACAAAGAAACAGCTCGGTTTTTTGAAGATGCAGCGAAAATTTCTGGCAACGCCAAACTAGTGAGTAACTGGATGATGGGCGAGATGAACAAGCGCTTAAATGCCGCTGACATTAGCCTTGAACAGTCGCCAGTCAACGCTACACAATTAGGCCAATTAATTGCCAAAATTGTTGATCAAACTTTATCTAATAATTCTGCACGTCAAGTGTTTGAAGCTTTATGGAATAAAGAGGCCGATAGTGTTGACGCCATTATTGAGGCCAAAGGCTTAAAACAAGTTTCTGATACGGGTCAGTTGTCTAGCATGATTGATGAGATTATTGCCAACAATGAAAAATCAGTTTTAGAGTTCAAATCGGGTAAAGAAAAAGCTTTAAATGCTTTAGTGGGTCAGGCTATGAAAGCAAGCAAAGGACAAGCTAACCCGGCCCAATTAACTGCCATGTTCAAAGAAAAGTTGGCCTCTTAAAAAATAAAAGTTGCAGTAGGCTCCATAAGAGTTTGCTACAACGCCTTATAGAATTAAAAAAGCCCTAAGAATTTTGAAGTTCTTGGGGCTTTTTGTTGAGTTAATTTTTTGAGCTATTTTTTTATAGATGCATCCCATAATTTAATAAGAATAATTTGTTCCTCATCAAATCGCTGATTAGTACGTTGTCTTTCTGAATTTGCATCAGTGAGTAGAGTTTTTAAAATCTTTAAAGTTTGATCGTTATCAGAGATTTTTCTTTTTATACTGGCAAGGTTTTGAGTTTGTTGATCTGCTGGTTTGCTTGCTTCTTTTTCAAGATTGACTTTTAAAGTGAGTAGCTCGTTGATTTTTTTTTGTGTACTTGCAATATTAGCGTCCACAATAGCGAGGGCACGTTGACGTTCTTGATTGTGTAACTCTTGATTGCGATACCGAGCCAACAAAGCCTTTTCTTTTCTTTCGTCTAGGCTAGGTTCGGTTTTATTGACTTTATTGGCTTCGCTAGCTGAATTGTCTGCAGTTGTGCGAATTTGGCCACCGTCTCGTTGGCGGATGACCACCCCAGCAGCATTATGTTCTTTTTGAATGGTGTCAGCGCATTCAGGAATGGGTCTGTCAGAGCCTAATTTGCGACCGTATTTATCGATGCACGAATAAAAGCCTTGTGCTTGTACGTAAGAGTTTACGAAAAAGAACAAAGCCAATAAAAGTACGGTATGCAAATAACTGAGTTTTAATTTCACAATAAGTTTGTGCAATAGTAAAGAATAAAAGTAAAAATGAACTACGTACCGCAAGGTAGTGATGGGCTGAAGCGCTAACTTAAAACTTGTGAAATCATAACCCATTTTATGATTTTTAAATCAATTTGTTATTGCGACGGAATCAGTTAGCTTGCGTGAGCATTTATTTTTTGCAAGTTATTCTTTAGGTTAAATAATAAATTTAAATTGCATCAACACCATAACGTTCACGATAGGTTTTGACACGATCCAAAAAGGGTTTGATTTCAGGGTCTTGAGTCGATTCTAAATAACTGAGCAAGTCTGTGAGCGTTGCAATAGCACAAATATTCATATTTAGTTCTTTTTTCACATATTGCACGGCACTATGCGGTAAATCAACATCATTTTCTTTGGCTTTTTCTTGTCTATCTAGGGCAATAGCAACAGCACTTGGAGTAGCACCTGCGTTGGCAATGAGTTGAATAGACTCTTTGACAGCAGTTCCGGCTGAAATAACGTCATCAATAATAAGGACTTTTCCTTTTAATGTGGCGCCAACTAAATGACCCCCTTCGCCATGATCTTTCACTTCCTTACGATTATACGCAAAGGGGACATTTTTACCAAAACGGGATAACTCTATTGCAACAGCTGCACCCAAAGGAATTCCTTTATAAGCTGGCCCAAAAATCATATCGAACTCAATTTGGCTTTGTAGAATTGCTCTTGCATAAAACTGTGCCAATTGAGCCAACTTAGCCCCATCGTTAAAAAGTCCTGCGTTAAAAAAATAAGGGCTAATTCGGCCTGCTTTGGTCTTAAACTCACCAAACTTTAAAACGCCACATTCAATGGCAAAACGTACAAAATCTTGGGCATTCTGAGATGGGGTAGCAGAGGTTACTGGAGTGGATGTGTATTGAGTTGTCATTTGATGTGAAAATAGAGTGGTCAAAATAAAAAAATATCAAGATCAGAAAAAGGAGTGTTTCTTGTTTAAATTAATTAGCCTCAATCTTAATGGTGTCCGATCTGCTAGTAACAAAGGCCTAGAGCCTTGGTTAGTCAAACAGCAGGCCGATTGTATTTGCGTACAAGAGCTAAAGGCTCAAGAGGCTGATATGAAAGGTGTTTTAGATGAATTAGCACAAATGAAAGGCTATTTTCATCACGCTCAAAAAAAGGGCTATTCTGGAGTGGGCGTTTATACCCGTCATGAGCCTAGCGACGTAATTGTAGGCTGTGGCTCGGAGGAGTTTGATGCAGAAGGCCGTTATATTGAGTTGCGCTTTGACAGTGCCAGTCAAAAAAAATCTATTATAAGTGCCTATTTTCCAAGTGGTTCTTCGGGTGAAGATAGACAAGAAGCAAAATACCGATTTTTAGATCATATTTACCCACACTTAGATGCACTTAGGCACGAAAGAGAGTTTGTTGTATGCTGCGATTTGAATATTGCACACAAAGAACAAGATTTAAAAAATTTTAAAGGCAATAAAAATAACAGTGGTTTTTTACCACAAGAGCGAGATTGGCTAAGCCAATTAATAGAGAAACAAGGTGTAGTAGATGTTTATAGGCATTTGTACCCCAATACCACCGATGAGTGCTATACCTGGTGGAGTAATAGGGGCCAAGCTTATGCAAAAAATGTGGGCTGGCGTCTAGATTACCAATTAGCCACAGCTGGTATTGCAAATGCCGCGTTAAGTGCCGAAATCTATAAAGAGGAAAAATTCTCTGACCATGCGCCACTCATCATGCAATACGAAAAGACAGCATTTGGAATTTGATTTTTTTATACGACTGCGACACAATCATTGCGTAAGTTCGCCATCTTTCATGCACAATGAAGCCACCTAAAATAGATTAAATAGATTAAATAGCTAAAGAGATTAATTGTGACAACATCTACTACTGAATCGGCAGTATCCGAATCGCAAAAAAATACATCTTCTGTTGCTGATACGAACAGTCAAAAAATAAGTTGGTGGCAAAGTGTGAAGGTCTATCGTCAACCTGCTGCCTTACGCATGTTGTTTTTAGGCTTTTCGGCTGGTTTGCCTATTATTTTGGTGTTTGGCACTTTATCGTTTTGGCTTTCTGAAGCCAAGTTAGATATTAAAACCATTGGTCATATCGGTTGGATAGGTTTAATTTACGGTTTTAAATTTGTTTGGTCACCCTTAGTAGATAGGATTTCTATTCCTGTTTTAACGCCAATATTGGGTCGTCGAAGAAGCTGGTTAATACTATCTCAAGCTCTTATTATTATTGGCTTGTTAAGTATGGGTAACACCGATCCCCTTACTCATTTATCTATTATGGTGGCAGGTGCTTTATTGGTGGCTTTTGGTTCTGCAACACAAGATATTGCGCTAGATGCCTACCGAATTGAATCTGCAGAAATCGATATGCAAGCCGCTTTAGCCGCTACCTATATGGCAGGTTATCGTTTAGGTATGATTTGGGCGGGTGGTATCGCTTTAAAAATGGCATCTCAATTTGATGACCCACTTATCAAAGGCTATCAGTTAGCGAGTTGGCAATCTACTTACACCATTATGGCTATTTCTATGGCGGTAGGAGTTTTAACGGTGTTGTTTTCTAAAGAACCTAAAGCAGTTGTTTTACCGCCTAGTCAATCGGTAAGTGCTTGGTTAAATACCGCTTTTTATCAACCATTTTTAGACTTCTTTTTAAGAGTGCGCTGGTACGGTTTGCTCATCTTATTGTTTATTGCTGTCTACCGAATCAGCGATGTGGTGATGGGCTTTATGGCCAACCCTTTTTATGTCGAGATGGGTTACACCAAAGATGAAGTGGGAACGGTGGTAAAAACTTTTGGCGTGGGAGTGACTATTGCTGGTGCTTTATTGGGCGGTATATTAGTCAAGCGTTACGGTGTTTTTAAAATATTAACGCTTGGGGCTGTGCTGAGTGCCATGACCAATTTATTATTTGCTTGGATGTCAGTTTCTACCCATAGTTATCAGGCATTAGTAGGTGTTATTACAGCCGACAACTTAAGTGCTGGTATTGCGACAGCAGCCTTTATTGCTTATTTATCTAGTTTAACCAATGTGGCTTATTCAGCTA
>CAZKWC010000040.1:20912-26437 GCA_964556425.1 uncultured Limnohabitans sp.
ACAGCAGCCTTTATTGCTTATTTATCTAGTTTAACCAATGTGGCTTATTCAGCTACCCAGTATGCATTGTTTAGCTCGGTAATGGTTTTATTGCCTAAGTTTTTAGGTGGTTTCTCGGGCGACATGGTGGCGAGTATGGGCTTTACCCAGTTTTTTATTATGACTGCATGCCTAGGCTTACCAGTATTGTTTATTTTGTATGCGGTTGCTCGAATGCCATTACGTTCCGAACCAGTTAAACCTTTATAGCAACCAGTGTTAATGAAGTAATTGTGGTATTTTTTTGGGTTTCCTTTACTTATCTTTACGTATATTTAAAGGCAGGCTTAAAGTCTAAGTACATACTAGACTATTGTGAATTTATCGTGAATTGGGTTGAAGTCTTTGTTCAAATCATTCACCCCATACACTTTTATTACGTAAGCGACCTCAAAAAATATGTCCACTACCACACTGCTACTTATCGAAGATGATCAGCGCTTAGCCGATATGGTGAGCCAATATTTGCAGCAATCTGGCTATGTTTGTTATCACGCCAACACAGGTATAGCCGGTCTTGCGGCTATTCAACAATACACCCCCGATTTGGTGGTGCTCGATTTAATGCTGCCAGATATTGATGGACTAGAGGTTTGTAGACGCATTCGGGCCTTACCGCAACCTACCAATAGGTTGCCTGTACTAATGCTGACTGCAAAAGGCGACCCAATGGATAGAATTATTGGTCTTGAAATGGGAGCCGATGATTACTTACCTAAACCCTTCGAGCCACGTGAGTTGCAGGCCAGAATTAAAGCCATATTAAGGCGTGGTGGTGGTTCGGCTACTACCAACCAAAATAGCCAGCTTCAATTTGGCTCTTTAAGTATAGACAAAGACTCAAGAACGGTTTCGGTTGCTGGGCAAGTGGCTGAACTCACATCTCATCAATTTGATTTATTATGGGTACTTGCAGAGCGTGCGGGCCGTGTCTTAAGTCGAGATCAAATTATGGAGTTAGTACGAGGTAAAGAGCTTGAGGCTTTTGACCGATCTATTGATGTACATATGGGTAGAATTCGTTCTGCCATTGAAAAAGATCCTAAAAACCCACAGCGAATTTTAACGGTTCGTGGTGTTGGTTATGTTTTAGCTAGGCAGCAAGATTAGTTACACAAAATAAAAAATTAGCCAATAACTTCATTTATAAAATATGGGTTTTAATCGTTTTTATGCGCGACTTTATATGCGCATTTGGTTTGCTGTGGTAGGCGCCGTATTATTAGCCGTAATGTTAATGATGTTGGTTTGGCATTTCAGTACAGAAAAGCAAGGGGCCAGCCCTTTAAAAGAATTGGTACTGCGTAATGCACAAGGCGAGCAAGTCGGTGTTGCGATTGCTCGGCTACCCAAAGTTCCAGGCCAAGGTGCAGAATTTACTCTCACTCTAGATAAAGCCCTTGCCGCTGGTGAGCCCTTGGTTTTGCAATTACCAGCCCGCAGAGCATTGAAGCGCAATTTAAATGAAAAAGACGGTGGCTTCATGGGTCCCATGAATCCACCGCCTGGTTATGGAACTCCCATTAGACCTCCTACTTCTTGGTGGGAATTACTCGTACCCACTTTTGGTTTTGTATGGTGGATGTTATTAGTAGGTGTAGCAGTAGCTCTTGGTGCGTACCCACTTATTCGTAGGCTCACATCTAGGTTGGAAGAGTTAGAAAGCGGTGTTAAAAAATGGGGAAATGGTGATTTATCTACACGACTTCCAGTTCAAGGCCATGATGAGGTAGCGGTATTGGCTAAACGCTTTAATGATGCTGCACAACAAATTGAACAACTTTTATTGTCGCACAAAGCCTTGTTAGCCAACGCTTCGCACGAATTACGTTCACCCCTAGCTAGAATTCGTATGGGTTTAGAATTGTTAGGTCAAAATCCCAACAACATAGGTTCTGAAATTAATCATGAACAACTAAGGCTCGAAATCTATCGTAATATTAATGAGCTTGATGAGTTAGTGGATGAAATTTTGTTATCAAGTCGACTTGACGCCACCAATGCAGATATTGGGCAATTGGAGTTAGTGGAGTTAACCGATATTGCACGCGACGAATGTCGTCGTATGCCGGCTCTCCTTAATGCCACTGACATTACCATGGTAGGTTCTACTAAACTACTCAGACGATTATTACGCAACCTTATTGAAAACGCCCATAAATATGCGAAGCCCATTTCACAAAATGGTAGTTTAGTCGCTCAACAAGTCGAGGTTTCTTTAACCGTTTTTCAGCTTGAAAAAGAGAACTGGGTACAAATTCAAGTCGATGACAACGGGCCTGGAGTTCCAGAAGACCAAAGGGAGAGAATTTTTGAGCCCTTTTATCGTATGCGTGGTGCCAGCGAAAAAGATGGTGGCGTAGGTTTGGGATTGGCCTTAGTGCAATCAATAGCAAAGCGCCACGGTGGTAAGGCAGTTTGCCAATCTGCACCATCTGGTGGTGCAAGATTCATTGTAAAAATGCCCCTAATGCCTTTAGGTGCAGAAGAATAAGTCACAATAGAGCCTTTACATCACAAGCTAATAAAAGCTATTTTTTATCTAGCTTGTGCCACCGTTAATAGGTTTAAAGGAGTTTTAATTGGGTAATCGTCTGACACAAATTGCCACCCGCACAGGTGATGGCGGAACCACTGGTTTGGGTGATAACACCCGAGTTTCAAAAGCCCATGCCAGAGTCATGGCAATGGGTGATGTAGATGAACTCAACTCCAATATTGGTGTTTTGTTGTGTGAGTCTTTACCCCCTGTTGCGCGTGAAGTTTTAATTGAGGTGCAGCATCAACTATTTAATCTAGGCGGAGAGTTATCTATTCCTGGTTACGAGTTATTAAAACCAGAGGCTGTTATAGCCCTAGACCAAGCCTTAGCAGACCATAACGCCGAATTACCAAAGTTATTAGAGTTTATTTTGCCAGCAGGTAACCGAGCCGCCTCTTTAGCCCATGTGTGCCGAACTGTCGCACGCCGTGCCGAGCGTAGCGTCGTGTTATTAGGGGAGCAAGAGTCCTTAAAAGACACCCCACGTCAGTATTTAAATCGATTAAGCGACCTCATGTTTGTGCTGGCCAGAGTCTTTAACCGTATGAATGGCGGCGATGATGTTTATTGGAAAAGTGAAAGAATGAGTCAGTTAGAGAGTTAAACCACTGAATAGTTGAACTGTATACATTTTAAAAAGGGCTTGTTCGTGAACAAGCCCTTTTTTTGCCCATATTCGTAACAAGAGTTAGAAACTAGTGGGGAAAACCATAGCCGAAAACTAAAAAATTGAAAAAGCTCTAATAAGGAAGTTGCCACCTAAGATGTAAGCAAATGAAGACAATAAAACAACTTATAGTTGTGAGTTTACAAAAAAGTTGTTGTAAAAAAGATAAAAAATTCAATCGTTTAAGCAGTGTTTAACAAAAGTGATGAATTGTCTTCAAAAAACCAAGATCGCAAGCAATAAGAGAATATTTGTTTAAAATTGCGATTAAATTGCAATTTAATACGTCAAATTACCAACTGGTAAAAAATTACCAGAAAAGTTAAAACAAAAAATAAAAATAAAATCACAATTTAGTTTGATAAAAATAAAACCAGAAATTACATTGCAAGTTAAGTTACTTAAGACCTTGGTCAAGGCGTTCTGTAAAGGGACGTAGAATATAGCTAAGTAAAGTTCTAGAGCCTGTATTGATAATAATAGTAGCAGGCACACCAATTCGTAGGTTAAGTTTTTTCATAATATCCGCATCTATTATTTTTACTTTACCTTCAAAATACGGTACTCCAGTTTTGGGGTCAGTAATACGGTCAGCAGAAACATAAATCAACAAGCCATCAATATGCTGCGATTTACTTCCCTCAAGGGTTGGGAAAAGCACCTTCACTGTCATGTTAGGTTTTACTCTATCGGCAAAGTCAACAGGAATTCTTGCGTCGATTAAATATTGGCCGTCATCTGGGACTAATTCAAACAGGACTGTACCCGCCCCTACAGAAACCCCAGTAGCTTTTACGTTGGCGTTCATCACCAAACCGCTAGTAGGAGAAAAGACTTTTAAGGAGTTGAGGTCTTGGTCGAGTGCGGTTATTTTTTCTTTATATTCTTTTAATCTCGATTCGTTTTGTTCTATTCTTGATTGCATTTCAAGACTATCACTTAAAGCAACAGACAGTTGTGATTGTTGAGATGCCAAAGCATTGGCACTTAAGAAACCCGAGTTAAAAAGTTCTTGGTTACTTTTTAATTACAACTTTAAGCTTTCGATATGTTCGTTTCTTGACCTTAAAGCGTCGATTAAAGTTCGATTTGATTGTTCTAGTCCTCTAATAGATTCTTCGGTCGCTCTTAAACTAGATTCAATTGGTTTGGGGTTATATTCTAATAAAACCTCACCCTTTAAAACAGAATCTCCATTCTTTTTATTTAATTGAGTTATTAATCCGGTTGCTGGCGCAGTTACTATTATATTTTCATTTTGAGAGATAATAAAACCTGTACCAGAAACTCCTTTTTCCAAAGAAAAAGTGGCTGACCAAATAATAAAGCCAAAAAAACCAAATATAACAACTAACCAACCTTGAAATTCTTTACTCATACATTATATATTTTATTATTAACTACTTTTTAAATTATTAATTACATTAGCAGTAGAGTTATGAGTTTTTAATTCGCCATTATTAATTAATATTAAATAATCTGAAAGTGAAATTAATTTAGCTTGATGGGTGGTAAAAACAATAGTTAAATTTTTCTTTTTTAGTAAAGAAATAGAATGAGTAAGTTGATTTAAAGAAAGATCATCTAATCCAGCACCAGGTTCATCTAAAAAAATCATATTAGGATTATTATATAAAGCCCTAGCAAAACCTATTTTTCTTTTTTGCCCCTCAGATAAGCCAAAACCATTATCTCCTAGAACTGTTTCATAACCAGCTGGTAAAGACATAATCATTTCATGCACACCAGCAGTTTGTGCCGCCTCTATAACTAGTTCACTATTGACCTCTCCAAAGCGTGCAATATTTTCAGAAACTTTTCCTGCTAATAAATCGGTTGTTTGGCTTAAATATCCAATATATTTGCCTAAATCATTAAAATCACGTTTGGTTAAATCAGAATTATCTAAATATACAAACCCTTCATTGGCCTTGTAAATTCCAGATAATAATTTTAAAAGTGAAGTTTTACCTGCTCCGCTAGGACCAATAATTGCAGTAGTAGTACCTGCATTAATAATTAAATTAATATTTTTTAAAGTAGGTTTAGTGTTTTTATTTAAATTTAACGATAAATCTTTAGTTACGATATTACCAATAGGTTGGCCAAGTTCAATACTAAATTCTTGAATATTTTGGTTGTCTGCTAAAATTTTAATAGATGCAAACGATTTTTTAAATTCAGAAACTTGTTTCCATGAATTAATAATACCTTCTAATGGACTTAAGGTTTTACCTAGTAATAAATTGCTTGCAAAAATCATCCCCATAGTGATTT
>CAZKWC010000041.1:0-25070 GCA_964556425.1 uncultured Limnohabitans sp.
TGGAAACAAACGGCTGCCGAATACCGTGCCCTTTATTACCAAGGCTACAACCTAGCTAAATTTCGAGTAGAGCAAGCCATTGCTAAACGCAAAGCAGGCGATAAGCCATTGGCAGTGGTGACTGATCTTGACGATACTGTTTTATTACCTCTGCCTTATTGGGGTCATTTAATCAATCAAAATAAAGACTTTTTTGATGACCCAATTTGGGATGCTTGGATTCCAAAAAATCAAATGGTAGTCGCCCCTGGTGCTTTAGAGTTTTTTAAGTTTTGCGAAGCCAATGGAGTAGAGGTTTATTATGTGAGTAGCCGTGACCAGGGTGAAAAAACTTCAGAGTACGGCATTAACCATGTAAAAGTAGCCGGCCTGCCTTATGCAGATGCCAACCACGTGACTATTTTGCGCGACACTTCTAACAAAGAAAAACGTCAAGATGAAATTGCTAAATCGTTTGATGTAGTAGTATTTTTAGGCGACAACCTCAATGATTTTCGTCGTAAGTTCTACACCAAAAATGTAGATGAGCGCATTAAATTAATGGAAGAAGATAAAGCCAAATATGGGAATAACTATATTTTGTTTCCTAACCCAACCGATGGCCATTGGATGAGAGCTATTTTTGGCGATAGCGAGCCGCCTCCAAGCGATGCTAACCGTGAGACCTTTAAAAAGGCTGCGACTCGTCAAGCCTGGGATGGCAAATAAAACCTTTTTCGTTTTTTGTTAACGGTAATGAAAAAACCAAGTCTTTTTTAAGGCTTGGTTTTTTTGGGACTCAATTTTGTATTATGAAGATGTTTCAGAGGCACGAACGGCCTCTAACCATTTTGAATCTACCCTTAGTTTTTTGGCAGTAGTAGAGTCGGGCGCTACAACCCGCCAAAATGGACATACTTGATGAATAGATTGGCCTTGCTCTAATTCGTCACATGCATTTTCAGCCACAATTCTCAAAAATATTCCTGTGCTAACTGGGCATGTTGCATCGGCCTGATGCAAGCGGGCTAAATTTTCTCTTAGCTGTGCAGGGCTTAATGTGCTACCTGCAGGAATTTGAGTTTGAATGTATTGATGTATTTCTAATGGACTAGAAATTAATAATTTGCATCCTATAGGCAGGCCAGAAAATGGTTTTTCTAAGATACTAATATGTGGCTTGCCAGTTAAAAGTTTTTCGGCCCATGATTTTTTTTTAGAACTCATTTTGATCCTCTTTGCTAGCGAGATATTAACTAGTCGGATTGTGCAAATCTTTTAAACATTTGGCAAATAGTTGTGTGGTTCTTGAGGCTTGAGGCGAGCGTCTTACAATAGATAAAAACTCGCATCGGTACTGAAATACAGCAGGGTTAATGGCTTGCATTAAACCTTTTTCGATAAATGCATGAGCATAATGGTCGGGTAAAAAACCTAAAAATTGCCCACTTAAAATAAGTGTGGCTACACCCTCTTGGTCAAAAGCAGTGGCTTTTCGGCTAAGCCTTACTTGTTGGCTAATTTCCATATTAGGAGAGTGGTAGCCTAAGCCTGCAAAATGAAAAGCTCGTAAACTTTCCCAATCTTTTGGGTAAAGGTTTTCTTGATTAAACAAACTATGTTGGTGGCCAGCATACAAATACATGGTTTCATCAAATAAGTTTTCATATTCGAGTGAATCCGATTTTCTGTGACCAGGAATTACGCCAATTTGAAAGCGACCGTTCATAATCCCGGTCTCTATGGCGTTAATCGGGGCAACATGTAATTGCAAATTCACATCGGGGGCAAGTTGGCAAAATAGGGCAATCGCTTGATTGATTTTAGAAGCGGGGTTGCTGGCTGTTTTATCAAATAAAGCAATATGCAGTTGGCCTCCCATATGTTGATGAATCTCATCTACACCAGTTCTAAAGGCATCGGTGGCAGCCAATAATGACAGGGTTTGGGCATAAATTTGTTCACCTTCTTGAGTGAGTGAAAACCCACCTCGACCACGCCGACACAAGGCCAAACCTAAACGAATTTCTAAATCTTTTACATGCCGACTAATAGTGGAAATGCCAATATTGAGCTCTAACTCTGCAGCGGCCATACCACCACAATCGACAACTGCTTTAAATACACGCAATAAACGCATGTCCATATCGCTAATTTGTCCCACTTGGCTTCGTTTTTTTAGTTTCATAAATTGCTAACTAAGGTTTGATAATTCATACTTTATAAGAGTATCACAAAACCTCACAATCAGTTATACAGTTATTTTATTGAAACAAGGAGACGACCATGGATTTAAAAGACAGCCAGCATTTGGGCAAAACCCAAGCCCAAATTGATTTCCCAGCTTCACACCTTGAAGCGCATTGGATGCCCTATACAGGCAATCGTCAATTTAAAGCCAATCCCCGCATGATTGTGAGTGCCGAGGGCTGTTATTACACTGATAGCAATGGTCGTAAAATATTAGACGGTTTATCAGGTTTGTGGTGTGCTGGTTTGGGCCATGGCAATCGTCAAATCACCGAGGCGGTGTCTCATCAAATTGGCAAACTCGACTATTCACCTGCTTTCCAATTTGGTCATCCTTTGTCATTTGAGTTAGCCAACAAAATCAAAGCTTTAACACCTGCTGGTCTTGATCATGTGTTTTTCACTGGTTCAGGCTCCGAGTCAGCCGATACCTCATTAAAAATGGCTAGAGCCTACTGGCGCGCCAAAGGCCAGGGCACTAAAACCCGTTTTATTGGTCGTGAAAAAGGTTATCACGGTGTTAATTTTGGCGGTATTTCGGTGGGTGGTATTGTGGCTAACCGTAAAACTTTTGGTCAAGGCGTAGAGGCCGACCACTTACCCCATACCCAATTGGCCAGCAATGCGTTTTCAAAAGGTATGGCAGAAAAAGGCGTTGAATTAGCCGACGAGTTATTACGTTTAATTGCACTGCACGATGCCTCCAATATTGCAGCCGTTATTGTTGAGCCTTTCTCTGGTTCTGCCGGTGTGGTGATTCCGCCAAAAGGTTATTTACAACGTTTACGTCAAATCTGTACCGATAACAACATCTTAATGATATTTGATGAAGTGATTACTGGTTTTGGTCGTTGTGGTGCATACACAGGCGCTGAATCTTTTGGTGTAACCCCAGATATTTTAAATTTTGCAAAACAAGTTACCAATGGTGCACAACCTTTGGGTGGTGTAGTGGTAAGTGATGAAATCTACAACACCTTTATGCAGCAAGACTTGCCCGACTATATGTTGGAGTTTGCCCATGGCTACACCTATTCTGCTCACCCAGTTGCTTGTGCGGCAGGTATTGCGGCCTTAGATGTATTAGTCAAAGAAGACATGATTAATCGGGTTAAAAATATAGCGCCTTACTTCGAAGAAGCCGTACATAGTTTAAAAGGTACACAACATATCACCGATATTCGTAACTATGGTTTAGCAGCAGGTTTTACCATTGCCTCATTACCAGGCGAGCCAGCTAAGCGCCCTTATCAAATCGCCATGAAGTGCCTAGAAAAAGGTTTTTATGTGCGTTATGGTGGCGATACTATCCAGTTAGCTCCACCATTTGTCATTGAAAAACATGAAATTGACAGTTTGATTAATGCTTTGGGCGAAGCGATTCGTGAAACTGCCTAAGTTTTGATTAGTTTTAATTAATAGACAGAAGGTTGCAGTCAGTCATTTTTCAAGTGATTCTAGTAATGAAGGGCTCACCCTCCTGTTTTTGTTTTCATCTTATTTTTATCTTTATTTTTTACTTCGGTACCTTTACTCATGACAGCAACACTTCCCACCATCGGCCATTTAATTGACGGCAAAATTGTTAACGGTGGCACAAGACAACAAGATGTTTTTAATCCTGCCACTGGCAAAGTAGAAAAACGTTTGCAATTGGCTGATCTTGCCACGGTAGATGCCGCAATTGCCTCAGCCCATGCTGCTTATCCTGCTTGGCGCGCTACTCCTCCACTTAAGCGTGCACGTGTAATGAGTAATTTAAAAGTATTGCTCGAACAAAATGCAGACAAAATTGCTGCCTTAATTACTGCAGAGCATGGCAAAGTATTGCCTGATGCGATGGGTGAATTACAACGCGGCATTGAAAACGTTGAATACGCTAGTTATGCCCCCGAGTTATTAAAAGGCGAACATAGCCGTAATGTAGGTCCTAATATTGACTCATGGAGCGAGTTTCAACCTTTGGGTGTGACTGCCGGTATTACGCCATTTAACTTCCCTGCTATGGTACCTTTATGGATGTGGCCAATGGCAATCGCTTGTGGCAACACCTTTATTTTAAAACCCTCTGAGCGTGACCCCTCTTCTGCCATGTTAATTGCGCAATTAGCACTTGAAGCTGGCTTGCCACCAGGCGTTTTAAATGTGGTCAATGGTGACAAAGAAACCGTAGACGCTTTATTAACTGACAAACGTGTTTTTGCCATTAGTTTTGTGGGTTCCACTCCAATTGCAGAATATGTGTACAGCACTGGCAGTGCGCATGGTAAACGTGTGCAAGCCTTGGGTGGTGCTAAAAACCATGCAGTAGTAATGCCAGACGCCGACATTGCAAATGCGGTAAGTGCCATGATGGGTGCTGCCTACGGTTCTTGCGGTGAGCGTTGTATGGCGGTGCCATTAATTGTTGCAATTGGCGATGAAGTGGCAGACGCCATGATTGCTGGTTTAAAAACAGAAATCGCAAAAATGAAAGTAGGCCCAGGCACTGATGCAAGTAACGATATGGGCCCATTGGTGACTAAACCACACTTCGAAAAAGTCAAAGCTTATGTCGATCAAGGTGTGGCAGAAGGCGCTAATTTAATTGTCGATGGCCGTGGTGTTGTTATTGAAGGACATGAAGAAGGTTACTTCTTAGGCCCTTGTTTATTTGACAATGTTAAACCAGGCATGGTGATTTACCAAGAAGAAATTTTTGGCCCAGTGTTAGGTATTGTGCGTGCTCAAAACTTGCAAGAAGCCATGGATATGATTAATGCCCATGAGTATGGCAATGGCACTTGTATTTTTACACGTGACGGCGAAGCAGCAAGGTATTTTACCGACAATATTTTGGTTGGTATGGTTGGTGTGAATGTGCCTTTACCAGTGCCTGTTGCCTATCATTCATTTGGTGGTTGGAAACGCTCTTTGTTTGGTGACTTACACGCATATGGGCCAGACGCAGTACGTTTTTATACCAAGCGCAAAACCATTACGCAGCGCTGGCCATCAGCCGGTGTACGCGAAGGGGCTGTGTTTAGTTTTCCCTCTAACCGATAAAATCTCCAATTTTTAGTTGGTTGAAAAGGCCTGAGTTCTTCAACAGCTCAGGCCTTTTTTATTATTTTTTTGGAGTCGCTTTTTTGCGTGCTACTTTAGTCGTATTGGTTTCTTGGCTACCATCATTGACACTGTTGTTCGCAGTACTGGTTTTACGAGTGCGTGTCTTTTTGGGTTTGTCTTGGGCTGGCGCAGCACTGTCTGCTTGTGCTGTAGTGGCAGAAGCTGCGGCAGCATTCGCCACGTCTGCGAGCGCTTGGGCTTGGGCTAAAGCTTGTTCTTGCGCTAGGGCTGCCGCTTTTTCTGATTGCTCTTGAATATCTTTTAATGTGGCACTAGCAATTTGACCAAATTGTTCAGTGATGCCATTCCACCAAGCCATTGGGTCAACAATGCTTTTATTTTCTTCGCCTGTAGCTTCAGAGTTTTCGGTTGGCGAGGCGGGTTCTTCTTTTGGAGCGTCTTTTTTTGTCGCTGACTGAAAATCATAGTAACTAGTTGATTCTTTATTTGCACTTGAATCTGAATCGGTAGGCATTTTAGGGGTAAATGCTTTGGCCATATCGGCCATTGAAAAGTTCATACTTTCAAGTGTGCTAATAGTCATTTTTTGTACTTCAAGCGCTTGAATAGTGGCCTTTAAACCCATTAAGTTTTGTTCTAGCCAAAACTGAACCGACTTTAACTCCTCAATTCTTTTATTAATGTCTTCAACGCTTAAAGTAGGTGCAATCCATTGTGAGACGGCAGCCATAGGATTGCCAGAATTAATATTGGTGTTTTGACTGGCCAGATTTTTTAAAAAATCAAACCCAGGAATCATATTGCCAAAGCCAGCGTTGTTTGTATTACTCATGAGAATGAATCCTTAATTATTCAATTTATACTATTTATAAACAGCAGTATGCCAGTACTTGCTTACACCAGTATCACTATAAAATAATTCGAGTAAAAAAGCTTGCGATTGTGCGTAATTTTTAGTGACGACCCTTTATGTCGTTACTGAAAAGTGGTTTAAGGCGCTGATTCTTCTAGGGTAAATGGAATTCTTTGGATAAGTTCCATGGCTTCTTTTTGACCATTTTTTTGTCCTGGTACAAAACGCCAATGCTCGCTAATTTGTCTGATGGCTGCATCATCTAATCTAGCAAAACCACTCGTTTTGACCAAACGAACCTGACTCGGTTGACCATCAACGTCTACCCAAATAGATAAAACCACTACACCTTGTTCACCTAATTCACGGCTTCTTTTAGGATAAATAGGTTTGGGATTTTGTAGGTGAGCTGCAAAAGCATTGGGCTTTTCTATTTTGACGACTGGGTTGGGAGTGGTGCCAGCAGATTGCTTAGTAAGGGTGTTACTGGTGTTTTGGCTACTGGTAGGTGCTGCAGTCGTGGTCTGAGTATTAAGTGTTGCCGCATTATTATTGCTTGCCACTGCACTTAGTGGGCTGGCAGAATCGGTCTTCACTATAGGTGAGGCCACTTGAGGCGAAGGCGCAAGCCGGTTGGGAGTTGCCACTTTTATAGGAGAGGCTTGTTTGCTTACGGACTCGGTTTTTGTGCTGGGCTCAATTGGAATGACCGAGCGCTTAGCAGGGGTTTTGGGTGAAGTTGCTGGCGACATAGACAAAGCCGATGTCGGGGCTAAAGCAGAGATCAGCGCAATTTGTATCACTTGGTCGGTTGTTTGTGCTTCTAAAGACCTAAGTTGCCATTGGCTTGCCCAGAAAAATAGCATCCCATGTATAAGAATTATGCTTATACACACCGTAGCAATCAAGCTACCTTTAATAGGGGATTCGGGCTTATCTGTTTTCACAAATTAACAATTGTTTAAATATTTTTAAAAATTAGGCGAAATTTGGATATTGATTACAATAAAAAAAACGAAGTCATATAAACTATAAATTAATTGATCCGTTTATTTGTGAGTAACTTTGATGTCTAAATTGTTTTTTTATACGATGGTGGGGGTAAGTCTTGCACAAGCTCAAACTTCTGTACAAGCTACACCCTATACTACTAACGATGTATTAGCGAGCACATCAGATGCTCAGCAAGAATTTGCCTTAGATAGCATCGCCAATCTTCATCAGCGTAACGGTGAACTTTATAACCCACAAATTGCCGCCTGTATTCCTGGTCAAGAAGATGTGATTTTTCCAAAACAACAAGTTTGGAGCAGAGTTCAATTTTCTGATTTAGAAAATCGGCTTGATCAAGCCAAAAGTCAACATCAATCCAGGCAAATTCAAGTGGGTGCTGATTTAAAAAGATCATTCAACCCCAGTAATCAGAGTCGCCAAACAGCCGGAGTGATGCTTTCTATTGGCCAAACCAATTCTACCCTTGATTCTAATTCTAGTGTATTAACGAATCAAAACCGCGTTAGCCCAGAAGTACAAGCCCAACAACAGGCGGTAGGTGTTTATTACACCCACTACACCCTCAATGGGGAATATGTCAATACAGTGGCACAATGGAGTCAGTCAACCGCCAAAACCACTCGAGACATTTCGGTGGGTAGTCAAAAAACAAATACCCTAAGCGCTTCATTACAGTGGGGTAAACCTCATAAAATTCGCAGGTCTAATTGGTTACTAGAGCCGCAAGTACAGGTGGCAGTGGCTCATACTCAATACCAATCTGGTAGTGGAAACTCAAGTAGTTTAGCCGCTTCGGATTTGACCTTATTAAGAGGCAAAATTGGCGGTCGAGCCACATGGAATGGTGAGGTGCCTGAGCTAAGTAGTCGACTCACCACCGGTGAATCTGATTGGCGGCCTACTACGGTTTATTTAGGGGCTTATATTGTTCAAGATATTGTGGTGTCTCAGCCTAGCCCTTCGCAATTGGCTGCACAAGATATCGAGCTGAAAGAAAAACCATGGGCTGAGTGGGTGGCTGGCGTTCAGCAACCCATACGAGAAGGTAGTTATTTATATGGTCAGGTGGTTTATCAAAGGAGCTTCAATGGTGGGGCACGTAAAGGTCTTGGTGCTAATATAGGCCTAAGAGTAAATTGGTAATTGAAGAATTGGCTTTTTTATTTTTCGTTAAAATCTTATTAGGCATCCCAGCGGTGCACTAGGCAAGTCATAATCCTTATAAAACTGAGGCATTAATTTTTTGTGTATAGATCAGCTATTGGTGCACAATAGTACTCGCTTGCAGGTGTATTTTATTATTTTTGGGTTGCAAATTGTATATGCAAAGTCTTTTCCATTTGGCTATTCATGTTTTAGACCTAGATCAAGCTAGGCATTTTTATGGTGAAGTCTTAGGTTGCCCTGAAGGACGTAGTACCCACACATGGGTCGATTTTAATTTTTTTGGGCATCAGCTTTCTTTGCATTTAGGTCAACCATTTGTGACAACTAACACCGGAAAAGTCGGTGAGCATTTAGTGCCAATGCCGCATTTTGGTTTTGTCCTACCACTTGATCATTGGCAAGCTTTGGCGCAACGACTAAAAGATAAAAATATGAACTTTGTGTTAGAGCCTCAATGTCGCTTTAAAGGACAAGCTGGCGAACAATGGACTATGTTTTTTTTAGACCCATTTGGTAACCCAATAGAGGTAAAAGGATTTGCCAGTTTTGATGGCGTGTATGAACATTAAGTCTGCCTGTGCAAACTGAAAGCACCTGTGTAATGCGGTTTTGAAATGTGAATCTAGGAGTATTAAACTAGTGCAATTAATCTACCCAGTTATCTTTTTGCGTTTTATTCATCAGCACAGCCCTCTATTAAAAGTATTTAAAAAAACTATCCATGATGAATTACACCTTTGCTTCTGCCACGATTTTATTAATTTTAATTACCGATCCAATCGGTAATATTCCAATTTTTGCGAACGCACTTCAACATGTTTCACCCGAGCGTAGGCCATGGGTGATTTTGCGAGAAGTGATGATTGCTTTTGTCTTGTTGCTGAGCTTTATGTTTGTGGGCGAGAGTTTTTTGCGCCTCATGAATTTGAGTGAATTAGCGCTGCAAATTGGTGGAGGTGTGATTTTATTTTTAATTGCCTTACGTATGGTGTTTCCACCACCTGCAAGCGATGAGCCTGAAACTCGTGAAGAGCCCTTAATTGTGCCTTTGGCTATCCCAGCGATTGCGGGGCCTTCTGCATTAGCCACGGTTTTGTTATTGGTCTCACAAGCACCAGAGCGTAGGGTTGAATGGATTGCTGCCTTGTGTGTCACTATGTCGGTAAGTGCAATAGTGCTTGTTTTATCAGAACGAATTCAAAGAGTAGTAGGTAAACGTTTTGTAATGGCACTAGAGCGTTTAATGGGGTTGGTGCTGGTTTCTGTTTCAATCGAAATGTTATTAAAAGGCATTAAAACATTTTCGACGCAGCTTTAACTCACAGATAGCCACTCTTTTCCAATCATTTTGCTGGCGGTCTTGGCTAAGGTGTTAATGATTGGCTTGGTCATTTTTGGCAATGACTATGGCTTGCAAAACAGGCCTGATTTTCATTTGTAATTCCAATAAACAGCATAGTCCAGTCCAGAAAATTTTATTACTATGCTGTAGTTTGGCTATATATTTGCTAATTTGCCGATGTTGCTTGTTGTGTTGACAATAGCTTCATGAGTGTCTTGAATAGTCAATTCTATTGCACCAAATAAACTTTGCCCTTTGTTGTCTTTGATTTCGGTTTTGATGACATCATTGAATCTATAAAACTCACTTAAGGTAACTGCATTTTGATGCTTTTGAATGGCACGTTTTTCTGCAATAGATGAAAAACAAACACTAAGATCAGTTTGCTTTTTAATAGTTTCAGGTAACTGGGATATAGGTCCACAGCTTAATATAGTGCCTGCACTTAATGGGCGAGTACTCGCTGCAAATGATATTAACTGGCCAAAGTGCAACAGCATTTCTTGGCTGGTATCAAAGCTCCCCATGCGTTTGCCATTCAGATGCATTTGTAATAAAAATTTGGCTCGACCTTTTTTCCAATAGTCAGACAACTCATCTAGGCTAAGTGCTAAAGGGGCAAAACTACTACCAACTCGACTTTGCATGAGTGGCCCCGCCAGCTCTTTTTCTTGTTGATACAGTTTGTCAAAAACGATTTGTTGACCCAGCATTAAAAATCGAATGGAGTCTATGGCTTGTTCGGGCTCACAAGCCATTTTGACATCGCCTAATATCACTGATATTTGTGGGTATAAATCAACATCTTGTTGTTGACTAGAAATAGAGATAGTAGAGTTTGAGGCTAAGAAAACATCACTGGCTAATTGATGAATGACAGTTGATGAAGAGTGGTAAGGTTTTAAGTCACTTCGGGTCAAAGATCTGAGTGGTTGGGTTTGAGTGGGTGCATCATCATTACTATTTTCAGTTGTGGTAGGTGACTGAATGAGTTGCTGTGCCGAGACAAAAGCAGGGCTCCACAAGTGTTGATAGGACCTAGATAAAGGAGCATTGCACATAGAATTCTGAAAAGCAAAATGATATTTTGTTTTGCCAAAATTGAGCTGGTCATACAGGTCTTGTAGTTGAGGGCCTATAAAGTTCCAATCATCTAGGGCTTCTTGTAGGGTGTTTACAATTCCTGTGGTGTAATGAGCTAAAGAATGGTCTTTAGATACGACGACTAGTTGGCCACTTGTTGAGCCATCTTTATAGTTAGCTAGTTTCATGTTTTGTGTTCTTTTTTTAATTGAGGTTGAAAAGCAAGGCTAATCAGTATTTTATTACTTGCAAAGTACATCCTGCATGCTGTGAGATTTTTGGGGTTAGGCTAGGCGAGCTTTAAAATTAGCAGTGTTTAGCTTGCATTGATTGTTCGAGCCTGAGAGCCAAGTATGATACAGATTTGAATAGTCTTGAGTGCAAGCTGTTTTTCAAGTTCCATAAGTGTGCATAGGATTTCTAAACCACAATTGTTATGCTTACATGGGTTTTCAAAAAATAGTCTTAATTACACAAATAGTTTGCTGTTCCCTATTAAAATGTTTTCATAATATTAAATTTGGGGTTTTAATTTTTAATTATTGCTAATTTATGTCATTTTTCTTTGATCAAAAATTGTTACCTAAAATTTGGCTATTAATAGTAGTCTTGGGTGTTGTTTTTTTTCATTTTTTCCCTTTTGTACAAAGTTGGAGATTGCCTGCTGTTACTCCTGTCAAGCCGGTGAATGGTGTAGTACAAGCCATTACCTTGATTACTCCGGTGGTGAATCAACCGCAAGAGGTCGTTAAAACACCTGCACTTGTAAATGCTCCTACCCCTGTGCAGGCTAAGCCAAAGCCTTTGCCGACTACTGTGGCAACTCCTGAAAACCAACAGCCTGCCGAACCAACAGCACTTGTCACGGATGCTCCTCAAATAGTTGCAGAAGGTCCAGCCAAAGAGCTCACTACTGAAGATTTGGTGCGGCAACAGTTTTTATACGAACAAGAACTCAAATTAGCCAGACAAGAAAAATTGGCTCAAATGGCAAAAACTGTGGCTTCAGAAGCCAAGCTCGGCACTGAAACCCTTATTTCTAGCTTTGAAACAGTCAAAATCCCCAAGCCTAAGACATTACGCTATAAAGTTCAAGCCGTTAATGTGGTGGCGCCAGGAGGTGCGGCTACCCTCACTTGGAGTCAGCCTGACCCAGCCAGTTATCAACTTACCTTTGAAGCTACCGCAGCCATTCTTTATACCATTCGCTGGGCCAGTCAAGGTTATCTAGGTGAGTTAGGGCTGCAGCCAGTTCAGTTTTCTGAAAAAAGATTTCGTAGTTCTGAGACTGCAGCTCATTTTGACTATGACAACCAACAAATCAGTTTTAGCAAAAAAGAAGGAAAAACTGCCATGATGCCAGGTGCGCAAGACAGATTTTCGGTGGTTTTGCAGTTAGCCTCTATTATTGGTGCCGATCCAGAACGTTTTAAAACGGGTCAAAATATTGTCATTCAAGTGGCTAACTCTGAAATAGCTGAAGCTTGGGTCTTTAATGTGGTGTCAACCGAGTCGCTTAATGTTTATGGTAAGTCTTATGAAACCCTTAGACTGCAAAGACAAGCCCGTAAACCCTATGATGCTCAATTAGAATTATGGATGGCCAAAGAACTCGAATATATGCCGATAAGAATCAAACAAACACCCCTTAATGGGGCGGGATTTGATGCGATTTGGATGGGGCAATAAAGCTGTTAAATTAGTTAGTAACTATAAGATTTAACAAGTAATTAGAGACATTATCTACAAGTTTTAAAAATAAAAATTGACGCATTTCAATTTTTAAATTATTGTGACAAAAAGCATAGTGAACTTGAAATTTACTTTGTTATACCCACATATAAATTCATCGTTTGATATAGCTACATTGAAAGAATAAATATGCAAATGCTTTATGACTCAGAGACTTTTGTAGTGATGGCTTTACAGGCAGATACTATAAGTGCAACTGAAGTCTCGGTAGAGCTTGATAGTCAAGATCCAAGCTCCCAATCGGCTACTAAAAAAGTCCAACCTAAGCTAGAACGCTATGGTTTTGAAATTGTTGATAAAAGAGTAGGTAAAGAGGTTTACCTTGATGGTTCATGGGCCGAAATTTTCCAACAACATTTACGAGCTTGGCAAGAAAATGCCCCTACCCAAGAAGAAGTCGAAGCTACCCTAGAGAGTTACTCAGGTTTGGCGCAAACATCGGTAGCAATGCAGTAATAATAGCTACAAAAAAGCCCTCTTTTGAGGGCTTTTTTATTTTTGCATACAATAATTACAACACGATTTTGACTAATGGGTGTGAGCTTAAGGTGCGATAAAGTTCATCGAGTTGCTCTCGGCTGGTAGCTAAAATTGTGATCGTAATACCTAAATATTTGCCTGTTGAACTTTCACGCAATTCTATTGTGCTGGCATCAAAGGTCGGGTCAAAAGCTTTGGCTACTTCCGTAATAGCATGAACCAAGTTGTCAACTTTTAAACCCATCACTTTAATTGGAAATTGGCTTGGGTATTCAATTAAAGATTCTTGTTCTTTAGGCTGGTGTATGGGGCTTAATTTTGTCATTTTGGTTTCTCTTCTAAATTAACGTAGGCCGGTTGAAGCACTAAGCATATATAGGGCATTATCTAATAAATTCAATTTGAATTGAATAAATAGGATGTTGCAACTTGTGCAAAATTAATTTTAATTTTTGGGATCGCGTGCGCCAAAAATAGCAGAGCCTACTCTCACCATAGTGCTACCAGCTTCTATGGCGGCCTCAAGGTCGGCACTCATTCCCATGGAAAGGGTATCTAGCTTAAAGCCTTGCTCGTTTAAGTCATTAAAAATCGATTTTAACAATAAATGGCTTGCGAGAGTTTCTTGGTAAGTAGGGTAAGGCTCTGGTATGGCCATTAAGCCTCTTAACGTAAGTTGTGGGAGTTGCGCTACAGCCTTGGCCAATTCGATTACTTCGCTGACATGAGTACCCGATTTATTGGGACCAGCATCGGTATTGACTTGTAAACAAACTTGCAAAGGGGGCAGGTGAGTCGGGCGTTGGGCGCTTAAACGTTGTGCGATTTTGAAACGGTCAATACTATGAACCCAATCAAAACTTTCTGCGACAAGTGCTGTCTTATTACTTTGCAAAGGTCCAATAAAATGCCATTGCAGAGGATTGGTTTTTTTATAATGAGCTAAAAGTTGAATTTTTTCAACACCTTCTTGAACATAATTTTCCCCAAAAGCGTATTGACCTGCTAGCATAGCCTGTTCAATAAAAGAGCTATCATAGGTCTTTGAAACGGCTAAAAGTCTCACTTCAGTCGCTTCTCTCCCACAATTTTGACAGCATTTTTCAATTCGTTGTTGTACATTTCGGATTCGTTGTTCAATAGTCGTCATAATGGCATAGTAAAACAAAAGTGAAGAATAAATGGACGTATCTCAATTACTCGCATTTGGCGTAAAAAATAAAGCATCTGACTTGCATTTGTCATCTGGATTACCACCCATGATTAGGGTACATGGTGACGTGCGGCGCATTAATTTGCCAGCCCTTGATGCCAAAGAGGTTCATGACATGGTGTATGACATCATGAGCGATACCCAGCGTAAATTCTATGAAGAATTTTTAGAAATTGACTTTTCATTTGAAATAAATGGTTTGGCAAGGTTTCGTGTCAACGCATTTAATCATCAAAGAGGCCCAGGAGCGGTTTTTCGAACCATTCCATCTAAAGTTTTAACCCTAGAGGAGTTAAATGCGCCACCTATATTTGCTAAGTTAGCATTAAAACCAAGGGGTTTGGTATTGGTGACCGGGCCTACGGGTTCTGGAAAGTCCACTACCTTAGCTGCTATGGTGAATTATCTCAATGAAACCGAGCATGGTCATATACTAACCGTAGAAGACCCTATAGAGTTTGTGCATGAATCAAAAAAATGTTTGGTCAACCAGCGTGAGGTCTCGGTGCATACCCATAGTTTTGCAGCCGCTTTAAAGTCCGCCTTACGCGAAGACCCAGACGCTATTTTAGTGGGCGAGATGCGTGATTTAGAAACTATCCGTTTAGCGTTAACCGCAGCAGAAACAGGACATTTAGTTTTTGGTACTTTGCATACCTCAAGTGCTGCTAAAACAATTGATCGTATTATTGATGTGTTTCCAGCTGATGAAAAAGAAATGGTGCGCTCTATGCTTTCCGAGTCTTTAGAGGCCGTAATATCTCAAACATTGCTTAAAAATAAAGCAGGTACAGGCCGAATTGCAGCCCATGAAATCATGGTCGGAACTAGTGCTATTCGCAATTTAATTCGCGAAGGTAAGGTCGCTCAAATGTATTCGGCTATTCAAACTGGTACCAACGAAGGCATGCAAACGCTTGATCAGTGTTTACTTGAATTAGTGAAGAAAAATCAAGTGAATATTCTTGAAGCTAAATCAAGAGCAAAAATACCTGCTAATTTTGGTTAACTAAAGCGCTCTAGATTTTATTTTTAAACCTTCATTTTATAACGCTTAAAAATTCCATGGACCGTCAACAAGCAAGCAAATTAATTCAAGATTTAATGGTGATTAGCCAAGAGCGTGGGGCGAGTGATTTATTTATTACAGCTGATTTTCCACCCGCTATTAAAGTCAATGGCAAGCTCACTAAATTAAGTCAAAGAGGTTTTGATGAGCATCAAACCATGGCATTAGCTAGGGCGCTTATGACCGATAGGCAGATTGCAACTTTTGAACATACCAAAGAATGTAATTTTGCAGTTTCTGGAAATGCCCTTGGTCGATTTAGAGCCAACGCCCATTTGAGCCAAGGAAAAGTCGGTTTGGTATTACGTCGAATACCAGACCATATACCCAATTTGCAGGCCTTAGGACTTCCACCAGTTTTATCACAATTAGCAATGGCTAAGCGAGGAATATGTATTGTAGTGGGAGCTACCGGTTCGGGAAAATCGACTACCTTGGCCGCTTTAATTGATCATCGCAATCAACATTCTTATGGTCATATCGTGACGGTAGAAGACCCAGTTGAATTTATTCATGCGCACAAAAATAGTATTGTGACTCAAAGGGAAATTGGTATTGATACTGAAGATTGGGCCTCAGCTTTAAAAAATTCTTTGAGGCAAGCACCTGATGTGATTTTAATGGGGGAAATTCGAGACAAGGAGAGTATGGAGCATGCGATTGCAATTTCCAATACAGGACATTTATGTTTAGCTACATTACATGCTAATAGCTGTAACTCAGCCATTGACCGTATTATTGATTTTTTCCCAGAAATAAGAAAAACCCAAGTTTTACAAGATTTATCAATGAATTTAGTGGGCATGATTGGCCAGCGATTAGTCAATATGCAAGACACGGAAGGCCGTGCATTAGCAGCTGAAATTATGTTTAATACCCCATTTATTTCGGATTTAATTGCCAAAGGCCAAGTGGGTGATATTAAAGGGGTCATGAAAAAAGGTCGTGCGCAAGGAATGCAAACATTTGATCAATCTTTATTTGAACTGTTTGAAACCAGTGTGATTAGTTATAGCGAGGCTTTACGCTATGCTGACTCTGTCAATGATTTACGCTTATTGATTAAAACCGAGAGTAACAGGGCTAAATCTTCGGACTTTAATGAGGGTACAGAAAAACTCCATCTCCTGTAAATACTGCTGTTTTGTTAGGACAATCACAACTTTGAGCACCCAAACTAAACCAAGCATTGGCATAATAGCCCAATAGGTTTTGAATCACCTTGTTATTTTCTAGAGCTTGCACTAACAACAAAACAGGTCATCGTTTGGTGGATTGGGAACAGATGAATCAGCAGAGTTTTAACTCATCAGTTTTGGTTGTGGGTGAGGAAGTTCATGATGTCGCTTGCTTGGGTATTTGTCACGAATCTCGAAAGATAGGACGTGATAGGTACTAGAGTTAATCGGTTTTTTGACACTCTATTCAATTACTAGTTCAAGGTTCATTATTTTTACCAAGGGCCCTATTAGTCATCGCTCATCATAAAATAGCTATGAATTTATTAATTGAAAGAATCCATTATGCTTGAATCTACCCCTTTACCTGTTTCTCAGCGCTTAGACGTGGCCTTCTTGGGGCTAGGAGTGATGGGTTATCCAATGGCTGGTCATTTGGCTAAAGCAGGCCATCGAGTTCATGTATACAACCGTGATGTTAAAAAAACAGAGGCTTGGATGAATGAATATTCAAGTTATAACGTAAAAGATGCTAAAACACCTGCTGATGCTGTTGCAAATGCCAAAATAGTTTTTACGTGTGTAGGCAATGATGCAGCCCTTAGAGATGTTTGTTTAGGTAGTTTACAAACCAATAATAGCAGGCTTGGTTCTGGTGCTTTTATGGCGATGAAGCCAGGTTCTATTGTGGTTGATCACAGTACTACTTCGGTGGAGGTGGCAAAAGAGTTGAGTCAAATAGCACAAAGTCTATCTTTAGCTTTTGTAGATGCGCCCGTTTCTGGTGGTCAAGCTGGCGCACAAAATGGTGTTTTAACAGTTATGTGCGGTGCAAGTTCTGAAACTTTTAACTTCATTCAACCGGTTGCCATGGCTTTTTCTAGAGCAGTTACTTTAATGGGAGATGTTGGTGCTGGTCAAACCACCAAAATGGTCAATCAAATTTGTATTGCTGGTTTGGTACAAGCGCTGAGCGAGGGCTTGGCATTTGCAGAAAAAGCCGGTCTTGATGCTAATTTAGTTTTAGAAGTTATTAGCAAAGGTGCTGCACAAAGTTGGCAAATGGAAAATAGAGGCAAATCAATGGTGGCCAATAAATTTGATTTCGGCTTTGCTGTTGATTTAATGCGTAAAGATTTAGGTTTGGTTTTTGAACAAGCTAATAAAATTGGGGCCAAAGTGGAGGTTACTCAATTGGTTGATCAGTTTTATAGCGAGGTACAAGCCATGGGCGGAAATCGTTGGGACACATCAAGTTTAATTAAGCGTTTAAAATAAACTCTCCTAATACAAAAAACCGTCTGTAAAGACGGTTTTTTGTATGAATCAAATAAGCTAATAAATTATTTTTTATTTGGCTGGAACGACTTCGGCAACTCTCACTACTTTTAGTACACCAGAAACACCTCTTGCTACTTTGGTAGCATTTTCTAGTTCGGCGGGAGTTACTTTACCCAATAAATAAACAACGCCTCGCTCGGTGACTACTTTAACTACATTAGCTTGCAAACCATGCATTTCTAATAAAGAAGCTTTAATTTTACCTGTAATAACAGCATCTTCAGAACGACGAGTCAAGTCGCTAGTAGGCATAATTGCAATGTCATTTACAATACTTTGTACGTTCTCTACCTTCATGACTGTTTTCTCTATAAAAACTTTGTCATTAGTAGAGCTTGCTTCACCAGTTAATAAAACTCGACGGTTATAACTTGTGATATTGACATGAGCTTTATCTCCTAAAGCGCCCTTAATAGCATTGCTACTCTTTAATTCAATCGTTTCGTCTTCTAGTTGTGCTCCAGAGGTTCTTCTATCGGTTGCAACCATGGCACCTACTGCAATACCAGTGCCTACCACGGCAGCTGCACATCCTGACAACAAAGCCACAAGCAACAAGCTTAAAGTGAGTTTTGATGGGAAGTTATGTTGATTAATCTTCATTGGAAATATCCTTTTCACCTAATAACTCAAAATCAATACCGTCACACAAACAATGAAGCACTAATAAGTGAACTTCTTGAATACGTGCGGTGACATCATGCGGCACACAAACGTGCACATCTGTTTCCCGCAAAATCTTTCCTATTTGGCCACCGCCCTTACCGGTTAGCGCAATAATAATCATGTCTCTAGCATGAGCCGCTTCAATAGCTTGTAATATGTTTTTTGAGTTGCCACTGGTTGATATAGCTAACAAAACATCTCCTGGCTGACCTAGAGCTCGCACTTGTTTCGAAAAAATTTGATTAAAATCATAATCATTGGCAATAGCCGTGAGTATGGAACTATCGGTTGTGAGTGCTATCGCTGGTAATTCTGGTCGTTCACGTTCAAAACGTCCTACCAACTCGGCTGCAAAATGCTGCGCATCGGCTGCTGAGCCACCATTACCACAAGCAAGTATCTTGCCCCCACCCGTAATACAGGCCATAAACGCGGCAATGCCATCGGAAATGGGCTTGCTAAGTGCCTGCGCTGATTGATATTTTAAATCGGCACTTTCAATGAAGTGTTGATGAATTCTTTGCTCTAACATGGTTGAAATAATACCTTTTGATTGAATGGAGCCGCAAGTTAGTTGATGGCAACATTTTACCCTCCCTTCACAATTTGAACTTATGAAAAAGTCAATCAAATTTATATTTGTTATTGTGAAGGAATATTTTCCATTCAATAGATATTACTCAAATGCAATAGTAACAGGACGTTTATTAAAAAATCAAAAAATTAATTTCGGTAGTGGTTTTATGCTTATATTATCAACACATGCGTATATTATGTGCTGAGGTTTAAGAGTCAGCTTCAGCAAAGTTGAATGCAGCTTTTATCCAAGTAATAGCTGATTCAATTAAAACAACATCAAACCGACAAGCTGGTAGGCGAGTAAAATGAGATAAATAAGCTAGAGCTGCTTTACTGATTCTTTTTTGCTTGATTAAGGTTATGCTATTTGCTGCACCGCCATGTCCTAGTGAGCGTCTTTTTTTGACTTCTACAAAAACAAGTGTGTTGTCGTAATCTCTCATAATAAGATCAATTTCACCGCCTCCTCGGCCTGGTGTTTTATAGTTTTTTTGTACTAGGCTTAGACCGTTTGCCAGCAAAAAGGTTAAGGCAACAGCTTCCCCCTTGTCACCTACATCTTTCGTGCTGGGGCGATTTGATTTTTTGGGTTGTAAAACTTTTGGAGTAATTTTTGAATTCATCCTTTTTTCCTGCGCTCGAGGCGGCTCGAGGTGTTTGTCAGCACCAAGACTATCCGGTCTCTTGTTTGTATTTAGTCGCCACTCCAATTGGCAATTTAGCTGATATTAGTTTGCGTGCTTTACATGTTCTTGATTTAGCTGATGCCATTGCTTGTGAGGATACAAGGCACACAGGTCAACTTCTGAGAGCTTACGGCTTTGCATCTAAAGGTGCAAGCAACTTAGTGGCCTTGCATCAACATAATGAAACTGCAGCAGCGCAAACTATTATTAATCGTTTAACAGCAGGCGAGCGAGTTGTTTATGTGAGTGATGCCGGCACTCCTGCCATTAGTGATCCAGGGGCTAAATTAGTCCATTGGGTAAGAAAGGCTGGATTTAGAGTGATGCCTTTACCAGGTGCTAGCAGTGTGATTACGGCTTTGTGTGCGGCTGGAGTAGTTGAGGAGGGTGGATTTTTATTTGAAGGTTTTTTGCCGAGCTCTAGTAAACAAAGACAAGCTCGATTAGAGCAGTTAGCAAGTTCTAGCTATCCAGTTATTTTTTTAGAAGCACCTCACCGGATTCAAGCCTTAGCAGATGATTTGGCTATTTTTGATCAAAGACAGGTGACAGCAGCCAGAGAATTAACTAAACAATACGAAGAAATTATTACTTTAGCAGCCGTCGATTGGGGACGCAGATTAAAAGATCAGCCACAGTCGGCCAGAGGTGAATTTGTGGTCATATTACATCCCGCACCACAAAACGAATCTTCAATCAGCTTAGATACCAAAGTGTTGGAGCTTTTATTAAAAGAATTACCACTTAAAACTGCCGTAAAGCTATGCGTTGAAATTACAGGACAAAATAAAAATGAAATTTATGAACGTGCTCTCCAAATAAAAAATCAAAACTAAATGCCGTGAGCTAAAGCTAAGAAATTCTTAAGCTCTGCTCATTAGTATTAGCACTTCAAAATAAATTCAATAATGAAAGCTCTCATATGCGCATATTATTAGTCGAGGATGATGGCTTATTAGGAGATGGCTTTCAAGTGGGTTTACGCCAAATGGGTTTTCAAGTCGATTGGGTGAGAGAAGGTAGGGCCGCCTTAAGAGAATTGAGCACCGGAAATTATGATGCGTGCATTCTCGATTTAGGCCTACCACAATTAGATGGTATGGAGGTGCTTACCCTTGCTAGAGCGCAGCATTTAAGAACTCCAATTTTAATTTTGACAGCTCGCAATAGCCTAGAAGACAGAATTGGGGGCTTAAATTTAGGAGCTGATGACTACCTGATTAAACCAATCGATATTAATGAATTGATTGCAAGATTGCGCGCCATTAGTCGCCGTTTTCATGGTCATGTACAAAATTTATTAACAATTAAAGACGTTTGTCTAGATGCATCACAACGCTCTGTCTTGTATAAAAATCAGCTAGTCAACTTATCGGGAAAAGAGTTTGAAGTTTTACATGGCTTAATGTTAAATGCGGGTCGAGTGCTTTCAAGAGGACAACTAGAACAAAGACTATATAGCTGGGGCCATGAAGTGGATAGCAATGCCGTAGAAGTACACATTCATCATCTTAGGAAAAAATTGGCCCCAGAATTGATACAAACGGTAAGAGGTATTGGTTACACTTTTCCAAACCAATAAGTGATTTGGTTTTAATATGCGTATATTTCAACAATGGTTTTCCTCCTTGCAAACCCGAGTAGTAGTACTAACTGTTTGTGTAGCGACTGTTCTGTGGCTGTTTGCTGCATTTTTAGCTTGGTCGGCTACCAGCCATGAAGTAGATGAGTTATTAGATGCGCACTTGGCTCAATCTGCTGCACTATTAATTTCACAACAAGCCACTCATGGCACAAGTAATAATGAGACTTCAGATGAGCTTCCCTTGTTGCATAAATATGCTTCTAAGGTTGCATTTCAAGTGTATCAAAACAATACAATTGTTTGGCATTCCAGTCAACTTGAGCATGAGATGTTTGATAAAACTAAAATTGGATTTTTTGAAATTGAAGCAAAAGACGGTCACACATGGAGAGTCTTTAGTGCCAAGGATGATAAGCATCATATTCAAGTATTTGTAGCCGAGCTCAATGATGAGCGTTATGGAATTGTGGATGATGTTTTAGAAAGCTTGAGTCTTCCCTTAATGTCTGTTATAGGTGCTTTAAGTATTATTGTTTTTATTACCACTAGAGCCGCTTTAAGCCCACTGCGTCAATTAAGAAAGTTATTAATACAAAGAAATCCTTCGAATATGGAGGAATTAGTTTTGCTTGATTCTCCTACTGAAATTGCACCAATTGTGAAGGCGCTTAATTCCTTATTTATTAAAATAAATGATTTGTTAGAGCAGCAAAAAAGGTTTAATGCCGATGCGGCTCATGAATTAAGAACTCCTATTGCCGCTATTCGAATGCAGGCTCAAGTAGCGATGCAGGCTTATCAGCAGCAAAATTCTGAGCAAGAAATACATGCTTTAAAATCGACTTTGAATGGCTGCGATAGAGCGACTCGGTTAGTGGATCAGCTGTTAACTTTATCAAAATTGGATGCTCAAGAAAATCAAAGGCATACTATAAAAAATAGTCCAAATCAAGCGACTGAAAACGCCACTACAGATTTGGCGCAAGTGTGTCAAAATATGTCGTTAGACTTAGCTACTTTGGCCTTGCTTAGGTCTCAAGATTTAGAGTTAATTGCCCCAGAACATGCAATGGTAAACGGTAGCCCAACTCTGTGGGAAATTTTATTTCGCAATTTATTAGATAACGCGATACGGTATAGTCCACACGGAGCAAAAATTCGTATTGAAATCAAAGTTTCAGATAAGTTTTTTTTGCTTACGATAGATGACAGTGGCCCAGGTATGCCAGCCCAAGAAATGAAAAAATTGGGCGAGCGGTTTTATAGGCAGTTAGGTACCGATACAGCAGGCAGTGGTTTGGGTTGGTCAATTGTGAGAAGAGTTGTGGGTGTATTAGAGGTTAATTTAGATGTTAAAACCAGTACGTTATTAGGCGGTTTAAAGGTAGAAATCTTGGTGCCACAACTACCACCGCCAGTAAGCTCAACTATAAATATCAATTGAATTAACGTTGTTTTAAGCTAAATCTCACTAGTTTTAACATACTTAAAGCCACATCTGTAAAAACGATTTGATCATCACTAGTGTCAGTATTGGCTTGAAACGGGAAGCCTACATAATAAGCTTGTTGTTGTAGCGCTAATGTTTTGGTTGAGGATATAAAATTAAGGCCTTTTTGAATTTCATTCACTGTGCTGGTAAATGCAATATCGGCTTCTGTAAAAAATACAAAAAAGTGGTAGGTTTCACTTAAGTCTTCAATTAAGTTTCCATTACCAAAAACATTATCTAGATAAAAAACATTGCTAAATCCAAATTCTTTTTCTAGTTCTTTTTTGAAAGTTACTAGCAGCGAGGCTGGTGTCTTAGTGACATCAAGGCTAATCACATGGCAAACTGTGTTAGCGGTAATTAAGGCTTTAGAAAATTTTTTATTTCCTCGGTAAGCCCCTTTTTCAACTTCAGAATAAATTTTAGCCACAATAAAATAAGCAGTGCTAAACATAAATGCCAACGTTAAATCAATAAGATAATAGCTATAACTAATAGAAATAATCGTAATACCTAAAATTGCAATTTGTGAGGCAGCAAAAACTCCTTCAATTTTCTTATCTTCTACTGACGAATAAAAAGACAGCATTAGAGCAAGAATAAATAAGATGGCTACGCTGGCTTGCAGTGCTTCAGGAAGTATTTTTAATTCACTGTCCGAAATGAGGTCATCTATTGCAGTTGCAATGATTAAGTTATCGTCTGTTGCACTCGAAATTGGACTTGTTTTTACATTTGCTATGCCTGGAGCACTGACACCTAAAATAATAATTTTACCGGTCATCAAAGTTTTGAAATCCTTTTCCTGTTGTCCTTTTGCATTAAAGTAATCTGAAAAAGAGATTCGTTGATAAGTTCCTTTTTTATTGCGCCAATTTAAAATAATGGAGTCTGGTAGAGTTTCTGTTGAGGTTTTAATTTGCTGATTTTTTGTCTGCTTTAAGGTCTCAAAAACTCGTGCCACAATTGATGGCAGGCGCACCGATTGGTCTTGTCCTTCTTTTGAGTAAACTGAATAACTTCGAACTACTCCATCCGATTCAGTATGTAAATTGACTAAACCGAGTTTGTCGTGGGTACCAGTAAATCCTGGAAACAACAAAGCAATTGGTTTTTCTAGTTCTGCGCTTGGGCCTGTGACCCCTTTAATCATCTTGAGCTTAATTTGACTTTGTTTGTCGTTGTCGGCGTTTAGTCGAATTAAAGGGAAACTAGTAGTGCTTGACTCAGAGGCAATTTGGTTAAAAATCTCATCTGAAGACTGATTTTTAAGGTCAGGGTCAGACAGCATAATATTAAAGGCAACAGCAGCCACTTTTGCTTCATTTAATTTTGCTAAGCCCTCGGCTAAGACCTCTCTGGGCCACGGCCAGCGACCGTGATTATTCGCCATTTCAGCAAGAGTTTTTTCATCAACATCTAAAATAATAATTTGTGAACTAGGGCTAGGACTAGACAAACGATAGTTGAGTGCAATATCTAATGCGTGAGTGTCAATTTCACCCGATTTTACTTTTAATGCAGTATTGCCAATAATCACTAATATAACTACGCCGGCTAAGACAGCATAAAAATTTGAGCCAAAATTTCTCGTTTGATATCCAAAATATCGCAGTAAAAAACTAAATCCTCTTGCCACGGCAATTAATTTAAATATCCGTAAACCACCCAGTTTTAATTTCATAATGGCTTTCTTTCTTGATTTTGTAGGGGCTGTGAATTTATGATTAGTATTCCATTAGTTTGTATATCTAACTCAATAGCTAATAGTCAAATGGCTTGTTTTTTTAATTATTGCGGTTATTTTTCAAATATAAAAAATGAGTTAATTAGAGGATGTTTTGTGAGTCACCCATGCCAATACAAAGTGTTTCTAACAATAGATGAGCCCAACTTTACGTTCCTGTTTCAAACAGTTTCTAAAAAATACACACTGTAGCTTAGGTAAAAGTGAATAAAGCTTGTTTGACAAGCTTTTTGCACCGACTAAACACAATAAATTGATATTGATATATTTGTTAGTAATTTAAGCTACGACATTTATTGTCGCTTATTAAAAGTTAAAAAATTGCATTTCAACTTAAGAGTTAAAAAAGTAAAATACACCAAGCTTAATGTTAGACTTAGGATGAAGCGCATGTTCTAGCAAGGTTTGCAACGCTATACAGAACTTAAAATTTGGTGTCTGCCGTTTATCGGCTAGCGCGTAAAACCTCACCCTTCAGGGCGGGGATGTAAGCGCAGGACTGCAAAGCAGGCCCATGGGTTGTCA
>CAZKWC010000042.1:0-24772 GCA_964556425.1 uncultured Limnohabitans sp.
TGGGTAACTACAGGCCCTGTTACCAAACAATTTGAGGCTAATTTCAATGAGTTTTTAGGTGGCGGTCTAGAATGTTTGGCCGTAAACTCTGCTACCGCAGGCTTGCACCTAGCCCTAGAAGCACTTGGTATAGGCCCAGGTGATGAAGTGATTGCGCCTAGCCTAACTTTTACCGCCACAGTAGAAGTGGTCCGGTATTTAGGAGCCGAGCCTGTTTTGGTGGATGTGGACCCAGTTACGCTAAACATGTGCCCAACCCAAGTTCGTAAAGCCATTACTGCTAAAACCAAAGCCATAATGCCAGTGCATTATGCGGGCTTGGCTTGTAATATGCAGGCTATTTTAGCTATTGCCAAAGAGTTTAATTTAAAGGTAGTAGAAGACGCAGCGCACGCATTGCCCACTACTTTTAATAAAGCCTTGGTGGGACAGTTGGATTCCGATATTACGGTGTTTAGTTTTTATGCCAACAAAACCATGACCACAGGAGAGGGGGGTATGGCAGTCACTAAAAACTCAGAACTAGCTAAGCGTATGCGCATAATGAGACTGCATGGAATGAATCGTGATGCCTTTGACCGTTTTACCTCTAAAACGCCAGCTTGGTATTATGAAATTGTGGCGCCTGGTTTTAAATATAATTTAACTGATATTGCTTCTAGCATGGGCATAGAACAACTCAAAAAATTACCCGGTTTTTTAAAAAGGCGACAGTATTTAGCTGCTAAGTATCATCAGCAATTAGCAGACCTGCCTTTAATTTTGCCTGCCAATGCACCAGAAGGCGATATTCACTCTTGGCACTTGTATGTAATTAGGTTAAAACCTGAGGCTAAACTCAATCGAGATGAAGTCATCCAAGGCTTATCAGATGCAGGCATTGGCACTAGCGTACATTATGTACCGTTGCACCGTCATCCCTATTGGCGAGACCGGTATCAATTAACGCCCGCTATGTTTCCGGTTGCAGAATTAGCTTATCAGCAAATGTTAAGTATTCCTTTGTTTACCGCCATGACAGACTCCGACCAAGATCGAGTTATTACAGCCTTAAAAAATCTATTGGCTTAACACCATATACAAGCTTATTGCCTCCAACTCCAATTTAATATGCTCAATTCAGTTATAAAAAGAAGCTTTGATATGCTAATGGCTATTTTTGCCTTATTAGTTTTATGGCCACTATTTTTAGCTTTAGCCCTCTGGATTAAGTTTGACTCTAAGGGGCCGGTATTTTTTCAACAAACCAGAGTGGGTCGTTATGAACGCAATTTTAAAATCTTAAAATTTCGTTCTATGTCTGTCGTTTTACCAGGTCAAACAGCTGGTTTATTAATTACAGTTGGCCAAGATGCAAGAGTGACTAGATCGGGTGCTTTTATAAGAAAAACAAAATTAGATGAATTACCACAGCTAATTAATGTGTTGAAGGGCGAAATGAGTATAGTAGGTCCAAGGCCAGAGGTACCCCAATACATAGCTTATTACACACCGCAGCAAAAAACTTGCGTTTTAAGTGTAAGGCCTGGTATTACCGATAACGCTTCAATTATATTTAGAGATGAGAATGAAATTTTAGGTAAAGCTCAAGACCCAGAAAAAGCTTATGTTGAAGAGGTTTTACCGATTAAAATAAGGCTTTATACGAGCTATGTAGAAAATAATAGTTTTATTCAAGATCTTCAAATCATTTTCAAAACCTTAAAAATTTTATTTTGAGTTGTTAAGGTAAAAGCAGTTTTAATTTTTTCAATAAGTAGGATTCATCATGATTGTAGTAACTGGCGGAGCAGGTTTTATTGGGTCTAATTTTGTTTTAGATTGGTGTGCTCAAAACCAAGAAACAGTACTCAATATTGACAAATTAACCTACGCTGGAAACCTAGAAAATCTAGCTAGTTTAAAAAATAATGCACAGCATATTTTTGTACAAGCTGACATTGCTAACGGCGAGCTCATGTTGGAATTGTTGACCAAGCATCAGCCTCGTGCAATTATTAATTTCGCAGCCGAATCCCATGTCGATAGGTCAATACATGGCCCTGCTGAGTTTATTCAAACCAATATTGTGGGTACTTTTCAATTGTTGGAGGCCAGCAAAACTTATTTTAAAAGCCTAGCCCCTGACCAAGCAGCTGCCTTTCGGTTTTTACATGTTTCAACCGACGAAGTGTATGGTTCATTGTCAAAAACAGACCCTGCCTTTACCGAGAAAAAGAATTTTGAACCCAATAGTCCATATTCGGCAAGCAAGGCCGCTAGTGATCATTTAGTCAGGGCATATCATCACACATTTGGTCTGCCAGTCTTGACTACTAATTGCTCCAATAATTATGGCCCTTACCATTTTCCAGAAAAGTTAATTCCTCTCATGATTGTGAATGCTTTAGCTGGAAAAAATTTACCTGTTTACGGCGATGGTCAACAAATTAGGGACTGGCTATATGTAAAAGACCATTGCAGTGCAATTCGTACTGTATTGCAAAAAGGCGTGTTAGGCGAAACTTATAACGTCGGAGGCTGGAACGAAAAACCCAACCTCGACATTGTGCATATGGTGTGTGATTTGTTAAATGAAATGCAACCGCGCCTCGATGGAAAAAAATATCAAGAGCAAATTACTTTTGTGACTGACCGCCCAGGCCACGACCGTCGTTATGCGATTGATGCGAGTAAAATTGCCACCGATTTAGGCTGGAAACCTGCAGAAACCTTTGAAACAGGAATTCGTAAAACCGTGCAATGGTACTTAGACAATCAGCAGTGGGTAGCCAATGTACAAAGTGGCTCGTACAAAGATTGGATTAATCAGCAGTATGAATAATTTAGCCCAGTCTTACCACCCAGTTATTTTATTATTGGGTGCTAATGGCCAAGTTGGCTGGGAGTTGCGACGTAGTTTGTCCTTGTTAGGCACGGTTATTGCGCTAGATCGCAATGGTGATAATAACGGTAATTATGCTGGTAACCTTGAAGACCCCTGCGCAATTGAGGCGACTATTCAAACTTTAAAACCGCAAGTGGTGGTTAATGCTGCTGCTTACACAGCGGTCGATAAAGCCGAACATGATTACGATAAAGCTTATTTAATTAATGCCTTGGCAGTGGCGCAAATAGCCAAGGCCTGCAAAGTAGTAAATGCCTTATTGGTGCACTATTCAACCGATTATGTATTTGATGGCTCTGGCAGTATTGCCAAATTAGAAACCGATGCAACTCATCCAGTTAACTTATATGGTTTAAGTAAACTAGAAGGCGAGCAACTTATTAAAACCAATTGTGAAAAATACCTTATTTTTAGAACCAGTTGGGTTTATGCCAGTAAAGGGGCTAATTTTGCAAAAACGATGCTTCGTTTAGCTCAAGAAAAATCAGAGTTAAAAGTTATCAACGATCAAATTGGTGCACCTACTGGTGCCGATTTAATTGCTGATGTAACGGCTCACGCAATTGTGCAAACATTGGCTCAGCCCCATTTAGTAGGCTTGTATCATTTGGTAGCTTCTGGTAGTTGTAGTTGGTTTGAATATACGCAGTTGGTACTTGCCACGGCTCAAAAATTAGGCAAAACATTAAAAGTTTTACCTCACCAAGTACAGTCCATACCAAGCGCCGCTTACCCTACAATAGCCAAGCGACCACTTAATTCAAGGCTTAATCATCTACTGATTGAAGACAAATTCAAGCTATTAATGCCTAGTTGGCAAATAGGGGTAGAGCGATTAGTGACCGAAGTATGCAGTTAAAATTTCAGTTCTAAATTACCATATATAAGTTGGAGGCATTCATATGACAAATCGTAAAGGTATTATTTTGGCCGGAGGTTCTGGCACTCGTTTGCATCCTGCAACTCTTGCCATGAGCAAACAGTTATTGCCAGTTTACGATAAGCCCATGGTTTACCACCCATTAACTACATTAATGCTGGCAGGCATTAAAGAAATTTTATTAATTAGCACACCCCAAGATACACCTAGATTTGAGCAATTGCTAGGAGATGGCTCTCAGTGGGGTATTTCCATTCAATATGCGGTACAGCCTAGCCCAGATGGCTTGGCTCAAGCATTTATTATTGGTGAAAAATTTATTAATAATTGCCCAAGTGCTTTAGTCTTGGGAGACAATTTATTTTATGGTCACGATTTTCAAAATTTGTTACAACAAGCAGATCAAAATAAAACCGGTGCCACTGTTTTTGCCTATCATGTTCAAGACCCAGAGCGTTATGGCGTCGTAGAGTTTAACAAACAAGGCACAGCTATTAGCATAGAAGAAAAGCCATTGCAGCCCAAAAGTAATTATGCGGTTACAGGCCTTTATTTTTATGATGAGCAAGTGGTAGGCATTGCCAAGTCAATCAAGCCTAGTGCCAGGGGCGAGCTAGAAATTACTACTGTTAATCAGGCCTACCTAGAGCAAGCCAATTTACAAGTACAAATTTTAAAACGAGGTTATGCTTGGTTAGACACTGGCACGCATGATAGCTTGTTACAAGCCGGACAATTTATTGCCACGCTAGAACAAAGACAGGGTTTAAAAATTGCGTGTCCCGAAGAAGTGGCGTGGCGTTTAGGTTTTATTAATACCCAGCAGTTAGAAAAGTTAGCACAGCCCTTGGCTAAAAGTAGTTATGGTCAGTATTTGCTTAAAATGATTAAAGAAGAAAGTGCTCACTAATGAACCCCCATGCCGCCCAGCCTAGCTCTGTAAAAGCTTTGGTGCAAAGTTTATGGACTAACCGAAGCCTTATTTTACAAATGGCCAACAGAGAGGTAATTGGCCGTTACAGAGGTTCGGCCATGGGTCTGTTATGGTCGTTTTTAAACCCCGTTTTTATGTTAATGGTTTATACCTATTTTTTTGCAGTGGTGTTTAAATCTAAATGGGGTGACGGGGCAGGCAGTGATAGTAAAACACAATTTGCAGTGATTTTATTTGTGGGCATGATTGTGCACAGCTTATTTGCGGAAGTGATTTCTAGGGCTCCTTCGCTTATTTTAGGTAATGCCAATTATGTTAAAAAAGTAGTTTTTCCAATAGAAATTTTGCCGGTGATTAGCGTGGGTGCAGCACTGTTTCATTCAGCGATTAGCTTGTTAGTGCTCATTATTGCATTTGTTATTTTTAACGGTTTTGTGCATCCTAGCGTCTTATTGTTACCGCTTGTGTTTTTACCCTTTATTATTTTAATCACAGGGGTTGCATGGATACTTGCATCTTTAGGGGTTTATGTGCGCGACTTGGCGCAAACCATCAATGTATTTGTTACGGTTTTAATGTTTTTATCCCCTGTTTTTTATTCTATTTCTTCGGTTCCAGTTCGTTTACAAACCCTTATTTATATAAACCCTCTTACTTTTATTATCGAGCAATCAAGAGAGGTTTTAATTTGGGGCAATATGCCAAATTTTTTAGGATTATTGGCTTATATGTTAGTAGCTTGTGCAGTGGCAAGTCTGGGTTTTTTCTGGTTTCAAAAAACACGTAAAGGTTTTGCAGATGTCATCTGATGTAGCTATTCAAGTCGAAAATTTAAGTAAATGTTACCAAATTTATAACAAGCCAAGCGATCGTTTAAAACAGTTTTTATACCCTAGTATTAAGCGTATGCTGGGTAAACATGCACACAATTATTACCAAGATTTTTGGGCTTTAAATAATATTAATTTTGTGATTCCTAAAGGTGAAACAGTAGGGGTTATTGGTAAAAATGGATCGGGCAAATCAACTCTTTTACAAATTATTTGTGGCACTCTAACACCTACTTCAGGCATAGTGAATACACAAGGCAGGATTGGCGCCTTATTAGAGCTAGGTTCGGGTTTTAACCCCGAGTTTACTGGTCGAGAAAACGTCTATTTAAACGCTTCGGTTTTGGGTTTAAAAAAAGAAGAAATAGAAGCCAAATTAGACGATATTTTGTCATTTGCCGATATTGGAGCATTTATAGATCAACCAGTCAAAAAATACTCAAGCGGTATGAGTGTAAGACTAGCCTTTGCTGTACAGGCACAAATAGAGCCAGACATTTTAATCGTTGACGAAGCCTTAGCAGTAGGCGATGCAAGGTTTCAGGCGAAGTGTTTTAGTCGTTTACAAAAACTCAAAGAAAATGGCACCAGCATTTTATTGGTTACTCATTCGAGTGAACAAATTGTGCAACATTGTTCTTATGCTTTGTTGTTAAATAATGGGCAACAAATTGCAGAAGGTAAGCCTAAACAAGTAGTGAATCAATACCATGATATTTTATTTGGTAAAACGTCGACTCAATTAAAATCAACAAAAGTGTCTGTAGATGAAGTACAAGTTTTACCCGAGTACCCAGTTCTTGCGCAATCAGAGGCAACACGCTTTAATTTAAGCACCTGCGAAGATGTTTTTAGTGAGCATTCTGGTTATAACGAACATGAGTATCGGTGGGGTGATGCAAAAGCAAAAATTATTGACTATATTTTGCTTGATGGTGACAGACAATATCCAGCTAGTGCTGCGACAGGATCAAAACTCACTGTCTTGGTTAATATCTTATTTCTCCAAGACATATTCAGACCTATTTTAGGCTTTACTGTCAAAACTAAAGCAGGCCAGGTAGTGTATGGAAGTAACACTGAAATATCTGAGTCAAGAGGTGCTCAAGTGTTTCAATCGATGGGCCGAGCAGGTAGTGTGGTGCAAGCAAAAATTAATTTTGAAGCCAATTTATCTGCTGGAGATTATTTTTTATCTTTTGGTGTGGCAAGCCAACAAACTCAAGATTTAGAACCTCACGATAGACGTTTTGATTGCGTGCATTTAATTATTGAACCTACACCTCATTTTTTTGGCTTCACTGATTTGCACGCCAATTTTGAGAAGACAGAAAGCTTGTGAGTTAAATCATTTTAATTGCAATAATCATGAGTACCAAGGCCAGCATGATTTGTAATAATCGTGCTGGCATTTTACCTGCTATAAGGCTGCCTACTAAAACAGCAGGCAAAGAGCCTAATAGCAGACTAGCTAGCATCCAATAATCTACTTTCCCTGCAATTAAATAACCTAATCCAGCAAATATTGCCAGTGGTATAGCATGCACAATATCGGTGGCAACCAGCCTATGTGGTGTCATTCGAAACGGATATAAAAATAACAACATAACACTGCCAATTGCACCAGCACCAACACTTGTTAAAGATACACATAAACCTAAAATGGCTCCAGCAAGCACCGTGAGTGGTTTCTGAGCGCGTTTAAAATTTTGCGCATGTTGCGTTCTTTGTTGTGTTGCAAAGGCATTGAGTTTTTTGGCAAATAAAAGCCCAATTGCAGTAACAAAAACCACCACTGAAATTGCACTGGTTAGCCAAGTCATTTTGACTACTTCATGGCTCATACTAACCAAAATTACAATTAGAGCCGTGCTAGGCAAACTACCTAGCCACAGCCGCTTTACTACTTGCCAATCAACTTGACCTTTTTTATTATGAATCGTAGTCGCAACTATTTTAGTGATAGCTGCAAACCATAAATCAGTAGCAATAGCTGTGACAGGCGACACTCCAAAAAATAAGAGTAACAAGGGAGTCATTAGAGCGCCGCCGCCCACACCCGTTAATCCCACAATTAAACCGGTTAAGGCTCCAGCGAGCGAATAAGAATAATCAATCATGTCTATTTACTTTTAGAGTGCTTACTACTTTGCTTGTAACCACTGTACTAAACTTAATGGGCCTGCAATAAAATAAGGATTCAGTACATTGGGCTTACCATAGTTTAAGTTGTTACCGTCTAGCTGTAATACCACTCCACCGGCCCCCTCTAAAACGGCCTGTGCAGCGGCGGTATCCCATTCACAAGTAGGAGCTAGTCGTGGGTAAAGATCCGCTTGATTTTCAGCTACTCTACAAAATTTTAATGAACTACCGGCTTGTACTAATTGGCTATTTTTAAAACGATCAATTAATAATTGAGTCTCGGTACTCATATGGCTTTTACTGGCAATAATTTTTAAACAAGTATGCTCTTCTAGTTGGTTTAAATTTAATTGGCTTGCATTTAGCACCTCTGGAGTTGAGCTTTGATTGGGTACTGAAGAAAAGCTACCCATAGATTTCCCACCCCAATAAACTTTATTCAGAATGGGCGCTTGCACCACCCCAAAAACAGTTTTGCCTTGGCTTACTAATGCAATATTGACAGTGAACTCATCATTTTTAGAAATAAATTCTTTGCTTCCATCTAAAGGGTCAATTAGCCAAAAATCTTGTGCAGAGTTTCTGAAGTCCCATGAGCTGGAATCTTCTTCTGTTACGACAGGTATAGAGGGGGTTAGTTGCATTAATGCCTGCACAATAATTTGATTGGCAGCTGTATCCGCTACGGTAAGTGGACTTTTGTCTTGTTTTATCTCCCACATCTCTTGTGATTGCTGACTAGTAAGCGAACAATAATGGGTATAGATTTCAGTAATTTTGACACTGGCTTGGTTGGCAATGCCTAAAACTGCTTGAATGAGATTGGGAGTTAATATATTTTGACGCATTATGTAATTTTAGTGTATTATTTGAACAAATAAAATAGTTTTAATTGAATTTTTAAAGTTTTTTTATGTTTTATACATTTAGCGACAGGGTAAATCACTATGACAGCTCAACATTTATTAGGTTTAGAATCACCACAATTTTGGACTACTGACCTAGCATTCTCTCATTTGCAAAAAATTGGAGAAGTTGATTCTAAAAGAAGTACAGAAAGAAGACTTCATACTTTAGGTATATGGCCTGAAGAATTAAGCGTAGAAAAGTTACAAAATGAAAACCAGCAAGCTGTCATACAAAAAGTAATTCAACAAGAATTAAAAAATGCAAGGGCTAAAAGAAGCTTGGTTTTGTTTTTACAAATTCACACATTGCCTAATGGTCAGTTGTCCCTACATGCCAATGATGCAAGAGGAGCAAGGTATTGGCTTAATCTCGATATTTCAACCAAGGACTTGGTTACAGAAGTATTTTTAACAACAAAACTCCAAGAGTTTTTTAGTCACTTCGAAAAAGATTTGGCTGTTTTTCCGCATTTAGAAATGGTTCAGTACTTAAGGCTGCTTGATTTGCCTTGCGTTAGTTTATTGGCCTATCCCCAACCCTTAGCTATAAGTCTTAAGCAACAAACTTTACAAGCTGCAAGCAGAAGTAAAACTATTTTCCATCAAGTCAAATCACCGCATTTAGAGCGACTAGAAAACGAAAGTATTCAAATTTTAAGGGAGGCAGTGGCCGAGTCACAAAATCCAGCCATGCTTTATTCAGTGGGTAAGGATAGTGGCGTTATGCTGCATTTAGCTCGTAAAGCTTTCTACCCAGCACCGCCGCCTTTTCCTTTATTGCATGTCGATACCCGCTGGAAATTTCGTGAGATGTACGAGTTTAGAGATTTTATGGCGCAAGAAAGTGGTATGGAGTTAAAGGTTTATACCAATCCAGAAGCCATTGAAAAAAACATTAGTCCTTTTGTACATGGATCTTCAGTTCATACCGACATTACTAAAACGGAAGGATTAAAACAGGCCTTAGATTTGTATCAATATGATGTTGTTTTTGGTGGTGCACGCAGAGACGAAGAAAAGTCACGAGCTAAAGAAAGAATTTTTTCATTCAGAAGTAGCACCCATCGATGGGATCCAAAAAATCAACGACCAGAATTATGGGACTTGTTTAATACCAGAAAAAAGCAAGGTGAAAGTATTCGTGTTTTTCCTTTGTCTAATTGGACTGAGCTTGATATTTGGCAATATATCTATCAAGAAAATATACCAGTAGTGCCACTTTATTTTTCTGAAAATAGACCCGTAGTTGATAAAGCAGGCATGTTAATGATGGTTGACGATGATAGGTGTGAAATAGCCCAAACAGAAGAGATAAAAAACAAACAAGTCCGATTTAGAACTTTAGGTTGTTATCCATTAACAGGTGCCGTTGAATCTAAAGCCCACTCAATTGAAGAAATTATTTTGGAGTTGATTCACACCAGAAGCTCTGAACGACAAGGTAGAAAAATAGACACTGATTCGGTAGGTAGTATGGAAAAGAAAAAACAAGAAGGTTATTTCTAAATACATCACTTTTTTACTCATCAAAAATAGAAATAAAAAATGACCAACCTTATGAACCAAGAAAACTCCAATCAATTAGTAGAAGAATTTTTTCAGCAACAAAATAAACAAGATTTACTTCGTTTTATAACTTGTGGCAGCGTAGACGATGGCAAGAGCACCTTGATAGGAAGACTGCTTTGGGAGTCACATCAATTGTTTGATGATCAATTAACATCGTTACAAGCAGAATCTAAAAAATTTGGCACTCAAGGTGATGATATAGATTTTGCCTTATTGGTAGATGGTTTGGTAGCAGAGCGAGAGCAAGGTATTACGATTGATGTAGCCTACCGATTTTTTGCCACCAAAAATAGAAAATACATTGTAGCTGATACCCCTGGCCATGAGCAGTACACCAGAAATATGGTGACCGGGGCCTCTACAGCAGATTTAGCCATTGTGCTAATTGATGCCACGCAAGGCGTTTTAACGCAAACCAGAAGACATGCTTATTTATGCTCATTAATGGGAATTAAGCATATTGTGTTGGCGGTTAACAAAATGGATTTAATTCAATATGACGAGCAACAATTTCTAGCCATTCAAAAAACATTTTTAGATTTTACTCAAAGTTTTCAGTTTACCACTGTAACGGCTATACCCCTTAGTGCCTTGAAGGGCGATAATATTACACAAAAATCAAGTTTAACACCTTGGTATTTGGGCCCCACTTTAATTCATCATTTAGATCACTTAGATTACCACTTGCAGCTTCATCCAAGCCAACAAAATAGCCAAGGTTTTGCCTTTCCTATTCAGTGGGTGAATCGGCCCAACTCTCAATTTAGGGGGTATTCAGGATCTATCGTAAAAGGGAAAATTGCGAAAGGTGATGCAATCAGAGTAGTGAGAACTGGCCAAATGGCAAAAGTGCAAGCCATTGTTACCTTTGATGCGCAACTTGAAGAAGCCAAAGAGGGTAAGGCAGTGACTTTAGTCTTAGATAAAGAAATTGATGCATCAAGAGGAGATGTTTTTTGTTTAGCACAATCGCCTCTCGAGATGTCAGATCAATTTGAAACTACGATTATTTGGATGAATGAGGACAAAGGTTTAATTGGCAGAAATTATGAAATAAAACTTTCCAACCAATGGGCTAGCGCCTCCATTACCAACATTAAGTTTGGTATTAACATTAATACCTTATCGCATGATGCATATAAAGATTTAAAGCTAAATGATATTGCAGTTGCCAATATTTCTATAAGTAAACCATTGGTTTTTGATACTTACGAGAATTCAAAAGCTATGGGTAGTTTTATTTTGGTTGATAAATTTACACATGCGACATTAGCTGTCGGATTAATTCACCATAGTTTACGTCGCGCTCAAAATATTCATCAGCAAGCACTTTCTATTAGTCGACATGACAGAGAAAGAATGAATGGGCATACTGGCAAAGTAATTTGGTTTACCGGCTTATCTGGATCGGGTAAATCAACCATTGCCAATGCTTTAGAAATTGCATTATTTGAGCAGGGAAAAAGAACTTATATTTTAGATGGTGACAATGTTAGGCAAGGGTTAAATAAAGACTTAGGATTTAAGGATGCCGATAGAGTTGAAAATATTAGGCGAATAGCTGAAGTAGCTAAACTAATGGCAGATGCGGGTTTAATAGTAATGACGGCATTTATTTCACCCTTCGAAAGAGAAAGGGAAATGGCTAAAGAATTAATAGGTTCGGCCAATTTTATTGAGGTTTATGTAAAAACCCCCTTAGAGGTATGTGAAAAGCGAGATGTAAAAGGTTTGTATAAAAAAGCCCGAGCAGGCTTATTGCCTAATATGTCTGGCATAGATAGTCCTTATGAAGAGCCTACAAATCCTAGTTTTGTGGTTGATGCAAGTGAAACCGAGTTAAAAGTTATTGTAGATAAATTGATGCTGTTATTAACTGCGCAATGAATCTAGCGATAAGCCTTTAATGGGTTAAAAAAGCAGAGCAAAAATGCTCTGCTTTTTTTATTCGTTGGCCAAACAAACAAGGTGTCTGAGGCTTCGCAAAATACAAACATGTAGAAGAATTATAAAATGTTAATTAATCTTGATTCAAAAAATTATTACATAAGGCTTTGATACTTTATTTAGCTAAGTGTAAGTTCAAAAATTTATTTCATTATATATTTTTTGAAATCAGGACTTATCTAACACAATAATGTTGAGTACCTAATTTTTTCTTTAATTATTAACATATCAAGTACAAATCGATAGTTCATGTAAAAGCATGATAGATCCCATTCAGTAATATTTAGTCATCAATAAAGAGTTGTTTTGTTTTGATTTCGCAGCTTTTTAATTGTGTTGTGTTTTTGTTGGCCGGCACACAAAAACATCTCTGAATATTATTAGGGGCGAGTCATGTTGAACTTTAAAAGAAAAAATATTTTTAAGACAAGTGCTACTGTTGTAGCCTTACTTGTATTGTCTGCTTGTGGTGGGGCTAACAATGGTACTAACTCTAGTGCAAATGATTCCACTAATAATACAGCGGTTGATTTTCCACTTTATTCGGCTGAAGGTCTGACTAATGGAAGCTCTGCACTTGAATTAACGCCAGAACAGCTGGCGAACGCAACTCAGTCGCTTCAAGCTTTCGAACAAAGTTCGCAAACACAAACCAATGTCAATGGTTTTATTGTGAAGTATAAAAATGATGACAGCTCGGTAGTTGGAGCATCTGATTTTGTAGGTACTGCTACAGCTGTTACTTCATCAGGCGCTACCAATATCAATGCTACCAATGTAGTGGTTAGCCTAGGTGCTGTTACTGCAAAGCATGGAGTTGACCTCACTTTTAAAGCGCAAAACTTTACTGGAGCTGCAGTTCTTAACTCAAATCAAAATTTAACACTCTCTAAAGCCAAAGAAATTGCCGCAGAAATGAAAGCGGCAGATTCCAAAATTGAATATGTAGAGCCTAATATTTTGATGACCTCGACTGCACTTCCGACCAGCATCGAGCTATCTTCATTGTGGGCATTAAAAACAGCAAGTGCTTATGGCATTAATGCTCAGCAAACTTGGAGCACAGCAGATGGTAATAAGGTAGTAGTGGCTGTGGTAGATACTGGCTACAGACCTCACGTAGATTTAGCTGGGCAATTTGTAATGAATGGTAGCGTGGTAGCCGGATATGATTTTATTGGTGACACGACGATTTCGGGTGATGGAAATGGCCGTGATAATAACCCGATTGACCCTGGCGATTCATGCAACGGTAGTCCTAGTAGCTGGCATGGTACTCATGTGGCAGGTACTATTGCCGCAGCTAGTAATGGCTCTGGTATTGCCGGTGTTGCATATGGTGCCAAAATTTTACCAGTAAGGGTCTTGGGTAAATGTGGTGGATATTTAAGTGATGTTGCTGACGGCATTGTCTGGGCTGCTGGTGGAACAGTCTCTGGTGTACCTCAAAACTTAAACCCAGCCAAGGTAATTAATTTATCATTAGGTGGTGCTTCATCAACCTGTAACGCCACTATGAAAAACGCCATTGATACCGCACGGGCCTTAGGCGCAGTGGTAGTGGTAGCAGCTGGAAATTCAGGAACAGATGCGCAGTATGCAACCCCCGCCAATTGTGCTGCAGCCGTTACAGTGGCCGCAACCGAATCCAATGGTTTGCTAGCAGGTTTTTCTAACTACGGAAGTTTGGTTGATATTTCTGCACCAGGCGTGAGTATTCGGTCAACTATTAATGCAGGTGCTACTGTTCCTACTGCCGATAATGCTTATGCCAACTACAATGGCACTTCGATGGCGACACCTCATGTCGCTGGTGTTTTAGCGCTTATGTTCTCAAAAAATTCGAGCTTAACACCTAGTTTGGCAGAGAGTAAATTAATTTTAGGAACTAGAGCTTTTGGGCCCTATTTTAATACGGCTAGACTTGGTGGTTCTGGCATTGTAGATGCTTTTAAAATAGTTAGCGCTTTAACGTCAACTACACCAGTTCCTCCGACTACACCCGATCCAAGCGAGCCTACTCCGACAGAACCTACACCGACTGTACCTAAAAAGGGAATTGCTAAATCACGCGATTTTAATGGTGATTCTATTGCGGATGCACTCTGGAGAAATCTTAATACCGGTGTAACCCGTTTAAGTTTAATCTCTGCAAGTAGCATGACATTAGCAGATATAAAAACTACCTTGCTAAATGGTAAAACCTATCAATTACAAGCCTCTGGTGACTTTAACGGTGACGGAAACAAAGATTTAATATTGCGTCACACCGCAAACGGCAGAGCCATAGTAACTTTAATGGAAGGCCCTACCATATTGGCGCAAGGTGTAATTGCAACGGTGCCTGTCAATTTTGTGGCAGTAGGCTCTGGTGACTTTAATAATGATGGTTTTGAAGATATCTTATGGAGAAATGCTGCAGGTAAATCGTTTATTTCTTACATGAATGGAATTCAAGAATTAAGTCGTAGTAGTGTGTTCAGCATAGCCACCAATCTTGTGTTGCAAGGGGTAGCCGATTACGATGGTGATGGAGTGGCTGACTTGTTATTAAGGGCGCCTAGTGGCTATATTTACATCTTATTAATGAGTACGACAGGTGCTTATTTGATGCCAGTAGCCATCGCATCAAACAATTACCAAATTGTGGGTGTAGGTGATTACACTGGCGATAGTAAAAATGATATTTTATTCAGAAATAGCTATAGTTCCTTAATTACGATTTTTTCTAATCCGATAAGTGTCAACAATGAACTTTTGACAAGTTCGAATGGTGTCGCCGCTAAACAAGTGATTCAAAAGTCTGGTGATTTTGATGGTGATGGAAAAGCAGATTTGTTATTAAGACACTCCACTACAGGAGTTATAACAAAAGCCAAGTTAGTGATTAACAGTGGTTATTTATCACTTCAATATTCTGCTCCCTTAGGTACTGTGCCTTTAACATTCGCAGCACAATAAGGAAAAAAAAGAGTCTTCGAAAGGCTTTTAATAACACCTAACAAATGAGGTAACTTGTTTGTTAGGTTTTATTTTTTTAGATAATTAAACCTATTAAATATATTAAAGATATTTTGCTCATCGTCTGATTTGAGTCAAAGTTTTTGCGAAAGAAAGATTTTAAAAAGATTTTTTATGCAAGAGTTGCCCGTTTAAGGTAAATTAGGATTTATTGTTTACTGACTTTTGATTGAGGTCATTAGGCTTAATTCAAGTTAAACCTATAAAAAGGCATCATTATGTTAACTCCTTCAATTAATCGAATTGCAAAAATACTGGCTCTTGCTGGGTTGCTTACTACACTTTATGCATGTGGTGGCTCTACCCCCGATGCTAATTCTGGTTCAAACTCAAACTCGAGTGTTACCAATTCAGAAAATTTATTGTCATCGCAACAAAAATTTATTCCATCCTCTTCAGATGGTCGCTCTGATGGCGAAACATTATTGGCAGTAAGCCCCGAACAACTTCAGCGCGAACAAGATTCTCTTGCGAAGTTCAATCAGTTAACGGCTAGCCAAGCCAGTGTCAAAGGCTTTATTGTTAAATACAAAGAAACTATTTCACCTCCTCCCGAAGGTAAATTTCTTTCAGGTGCTAGTAGTGCTAATTCATCAATGAGTGCAGCAATGGTTCAAACTAAAGTCAGTCAACTGAATTTAGCATCTGCAAAACATGGGGTTAATTTACAGTTTCAAGCTGAAACAGTGGGCAACGCTGCCGTTATGTCTAGCGACGCCCCAATGACACAAAACAAAGCAAAATTATTGGCAGCTGAAATTCTGGCGCAAGACAGTAATATTGAATACATTGAACCCGATTTAAATTTAAAATCTACTGCTCTTCCTAGTAGTAATGAGTTAACAGAATTATGGGCGCTCAAATCAAGTTCTACCTATGGCACTAAGGCCGATCAGGCCTGGAGTAAAGCCACAGGAAATGGAGTTGTTGTGGCAGTACTCGATACGGGTTATTTACCTAATGAAGATTTAAACAGTCAATATGTTAGAAATAACGGAGTAGTAGCTGGTTATGACTTTATTAGCAACAATACCATTGCCAATGACCCCAACCCTGGCCGTGATGCGGACCCTCTTGATACTGGTGATACCTGTGATTCTGAGCCTAGCAGTTGGCACGGTACCCATGTAGCAGGCACTATTGCAGCAGCCAATAATGGTATTGGTATAGTAGGAATGGCGTATAACGCTAAAATTTTACCCGTCCGAGTTTTAGGTCGCTGTGGTGGTTTATTAAGTGATGTTGCCGCTGCAATTGTTTGGGCCGCAGGTGGTGTGGTTAAGGGGGTGCCTCTTAATCCCAACCCAGCTAAAGTCATTAATCTTTCATTGGGTGCATCATCTAACGTATGTAGCACTACCATGGCAAATGCAATTAATACGGCTAATGCAAAAGGCGCTGTGGTAGTGGTTGCCGCAGGTAACGATTCTGTCAACGTGAAATATGCAACTCCGGCTAATTGTCCTGCGGCTGTTACAGTTGCCGCTACTAATTATCGGGGCGATTTAACTTGGTGGACAAATTATGGATTATTAGTAGATGTTTCCGCACCTGGTGACCTCATTTATTCAACCTATAACACTGGGGTTACTAGCGCCACTGCCGATAGTTATGAGTATTTAAGTGGTACTTCAATGGCGGCTCCTCATGTTGCCGCCTTGTATGCCATGGTATTTGAAGTCAATCAAACAGCATCACTAAAAGAAATTGACTTAATAGTCAAAATGACCACCAACCATTTTTCTTCTGACGAAGGCTTTGTTGATATTGGTGGCTCTGGCATTATTGATGCCCAAAAGACGCTTAACTCACAAAATGTAGAAAAAATTTGGAAAACGAAAGGCGATTTTGATGGTAATGGAATTTCAGATTTGTTATGGCGAAACCTAAAAAATGGGTCCACTAAAATTTCGAATGTAAGCCTTTCATCGCTTGATACCAATGAGATCTTTTTATTGCCAAATAGTGTCCCTTATACCGATCCTCAGTACAGAATTGAAGCAACTGCCGACTTTAATGGTGACAAAAAAAATGACATTATTTGGCGCAATATAGGTACAGGCAGTACCAGGGCTACTACTATGGTGGGGCGTTGGGCGACAGGCGGAAATGAATTTGGAATGGATAACGCTCCATATATTGATCGTACCTACACTGCGATTGGTGTTGGAGATATTGATAACGATGGTCATACCGATATTTTATGGAGAAATTCAAAAGGCGTATCTTTTATTTCATTCATGTATTATAGTTTTGAAGTGTGGCGCACCGATTATTTTAATATTTCTACTAATTTAAGCGGCGTTGGAACCGGCGATTTTAATGGTGATGGTTTTAATGATTTTATATTGCAAAACAAAGCCGGAGTAATGACAGTTTTTTATTTGTCATCTAGAGTGGGACTTTTTGAAAACTTAGGTACTCCACCAGCCAATTATCTACCCGTTATGATAGGTGATTTCAACGGTGATAAAGACCCCGATGTTTTATTAAAGCATAAGTCAACAGGCGCTTTAGCGATTATTTTTAATGCAGCTAAACCTAGCCGTAAAATTTTATACAGCACGCTTAATGGAGTAGTCATTCCTCAACATTTTGCTATTTTAGCCCCAGGCGATTATGACGGTGATGGCAAAGATGATGTTATGGTTCGAAATCTCAATACAACTCAAATGATTCGTTTTAATGTAATTGTTAATGCTAATAGACTGGTATGGAGTAAAAATCCATTAGCTGGAAAAGTTCCTTTGGCGTATGTTAATAAGTTTTAATTGTGCTATTTTAATTAAAAACTAAAAAATAGTGCTAATTGGCAAATAATTAACTTGGCCAATATTTTTAATATGATATTAAAAATCGGCCAAGTTATTTATTTTTAGCATTTTTTAAATAACACTAAAAATGCCTATAAATAATAATTAGATAACATAATGCTAGATCTATGCTAAAAAATTGATACAGGTCTATGTTTATTAACTAATTTTTATAAGTATTTTAGTTTTCAACGATAAGTTACTAATTTTTAAAATTTTGTATTATTTTGATGGTGCAATTTAAAAGTGAATAAATGTAAAAATTGTGGGTAAAAAATACAACAATTGTATATATTTGTGTCAATTGGCTTCACTATTACCAACTAATACACTACAAAAGTAATGTTTTGGTTATAATTTGTTACTGATTATCAATTTTCGGGTTATTTTACTTGTACTGAAGTTAGAAGTTAAAAGTAGGCTTTACTTCAATCCAAATAGATCATCTAAGTACTTGTAAAGAATCAAAAAAAGCATTGTGCAAAATTCCTAAATGCTTGTTGTTGCAAAAATACTTAAAGTAGGAGATAAAAATGTCTTATTCACTCACTTCTAGGCAAGTGTTAAAGCAAACTGGTGTAGCACTTGTTATTGTTTCTCTTTTCGCCTGCGGTGGCGAATTACCTAATACTCAGTCAGATCTTGCTAGTCATACGGTACAAGAATCCTCATCTTATAAAAATACAATAGCGTATTCAGATCTAGGCGCTTCTAATGGGGAACAATTAATTCCAAGCAGCCCTCAAGAACTTGCCGACATCAAAGAAGCTGAAAACACCTATAACACGCTTGCTGCCCAAGAAGCTAACGTCGATGGCTTTATTGTTCACTACAAGGAAGATCAAACTTCAAATAGTTCAGACTCCAACCTTACATTGAGTTCAGCTAAACTAAATGAGGTAGCCAGTAATTCAAAGTTGTTAGCCCAGTCATCATTGTTAAAATACAACCAAGTAGGAAAATCTTTAGGTTTAGCTTTACAAGTCGTTAATACCCCCAATGCTGATGGCACGGAGTTACAACTCAATAAAACAATTACCTTACAACAAGCCTCAGAATACAGTTCCCAATTAATGGCTTCCGATAATCGTATTCAGTACGTCGAGCCCAATTTGTTGTTTCAGTCTTCTGCACTTACTCCTGGTCAATCTGTTTCGGATCAAAAATTCTTAATGCAATGGGGGCTTAATCAATATAGTCCAACCTTTGCTGCGACCAATAAAAGTTTTGGTGTCAACCCAGAGCAAGCTTGGACTAAAACGACTGGTGAAACTATAGGGGTCAATAACACTGGGGCTCCAGTGGTGGTGGCGGTGTTAGATACAGGTAGTACGGAACACGAAGACCTAGTTGGGCAGTATTTACCCGGCTACGATTTTGTAAGCAACGCAAAAAAATCAAAAGATGGTAATGGTTGGGATAATGACCCCACTGACCCAGGCGATAGTCACTCAAAAAATTTCTGCGGTACTGGTGTGCCTAATCTGGCCAGCTCTTGGCATGGGACCAAAGTCGCAAGTGTTATTGCTGCACTCATGAATAACTCTACATCCAACTCCAACTCTTTAGGAGGCATGGTGGGTGTCGCACCTAATACAAAAATTGTACCTGTTCGTGTTACTGGTCCATGTGGAGCTGCCCTGAGTGATATCGCTACAGCTATTAGATGGGCTGTTGGTGGATCTATCAAAGGAGTACCTGTCAATGGTAACCCAGCAAAAATAATCAATTTGTCTTTGGCTACCCCTAGTTCTATTTGTACGCCATCACTTGCAAATGCGATAGCTTTTGCTAACGCAAGAGGTGCAGTGGTAGTCGTGCCCTCTGGTAATTCAAAAAAATTATCTGGAACTACAGTGAACTTTACTTCACCTGCCAATTGTGTTGGTGCAATAACAGTAGGCTCTATTAAGGAGTCAGGCTCAAGAGCCGATTATTCAAATTTTGGTGCCTTAGTGGATGTCTCAGCTCCTGGCGAAGGAATAGTAGCAGCGAGTTTTAATACCCTTGTGTCCAAACCAGACACACCTATATCTCATGACTATGTGACTACTAGTGGCACTTCATTTGCTGCAGCACATGTTTCTGGTGTTTTGGCTTTAATGTATGCAGCTCAGCCTACTTTAGCTCCTAATATGGCCACTACATTGTTAAAGTTACATGTGAGCCCCATACCTAAAATGACCTCACCTAATCTAACGGCCGCAGGTGTGGGTTTGGTGGATGCAACAGCAGTAGTTTCTGCAATTAGTGGGACAAAGCCATTTGTTGTCAACAATGATTTATTAGGCCTCAACAAGTCACAAATTGTCTGGAAAGGTAGCTCTGGTGGTTACTACACAAGTATTTTAAATTTTGCCTCTTCCAGTTCTAACTACAACGGGGCCAACCCAGATTTATTGACGCTGACTGAGCCAGAATTATCTGGTATTAATTTATCTAATAACAATAGCAATGTTTTTGGTATTGGTAAATTTAATTCTGAGGCTAACCAAGTTTTAGCTACTACGGTTTTAAATAATACAAATGGATTAGTTTTAACTGAGAACTCGGCCATTAGTGCCCCCTACCAATTAGTCAATATGCAGCCCGGCTACATTCCATTAGGTAAGGGTAATTTCTATGCTGATAGCCTTGATGAGTACGTGTTCCGTTATAAAACTAACAATACAATAGTAATTAAGAAGTTTGGTGACGCGCTCCCATCTTCCTCAAGTAATGAAGTCTCAGCATTAGAAAAGACTTTTGTTGTATCTAAAAATTTAGCTTTTAAAGGAATAGCTGATTTTAATAATGATGGTTACTCAGATATCTTGTGGCAAAAACCAAATGGAGTCTTAGCAATTTTGTACATATCTGAAAATACAGGTATGTGGCAAGATGTCGTTGGCTTAACAGCAAGAGAGGATGTCATTGGAGTGGGTGATTTTGCTGGAGATTCTTCTGCAGATATTGTATTTAGAAACAAAATAAACGGCCAAGTTTTCCTTTTACAGTTTAGTCAAAGTGGATTAGTTACTAAAATCAAATCTACTAAAACCATCAATGCCTATGATAAAAAGTCGATTGTAAAAGTTGGCGATTTTAACGGTGACTCTAAAAATGAAATTTTAGTTTTTGAATATTACGAAGATTTACCTTGGGTAATAGCATGGTATAGCTTTGATCAAAACTCTCAGTTAAATGAAGGTGTCTATCAATTATTCGATCAAGAAAATGGAACTCTGCCAAGTACACACACGCCAATTTAAATAAAAACAATTCCTTTAAAATGCAAGCCAACTTCAAAATTGACTTGCATTTTAAAATTTGTATGATCAATACCCATCAATAACCTGCGACTTGCTTGATTAGCCTCTCCACTAATTTTTATCAATAAACGCTTTGAATTCAAAAATTTCTGGCCTAGATTGTGTCCCTAGTCGAGCATCAGTAACTAGCAACTCAGATTCTTCATTTTTGCAGCTAATCAAGATTTATTTTTCTGTAGAAAAAATTGACTCAAAAATTTTTATACAAAAATGCGTTAATCAGATTGTCAAGTTAGTTATAATGAATTGTTTAAACTCGTACATTTATTATTGAAAACCTCAGGTGTGGTATAAATTGGTTTAGCATACAAATAAAAAATTTTGTACATAATAATTTTTATGCACATAATGACTAATTTTTATTTATGATTTCAACTTTTACTGCGGGTGGCTTTGCATATATTAAGTAGGGTTTACCTCAATTCTTTTGTAGTATGTACAAAGTCGAGGTGGTTAAAAAAAAGCGTTTTCGTTTTTTAAACACAACTACCCCTATTTTTTAAAAATCAAAGTTAATCATGATCCTACGTAAGTTTTCTACCTTCTGCCTTTTGTTTATTAGTGTCCTTCTTACAGCTTGCGGTAGTGGCTCTGATGTCAGTATTCCAACACCCACTAAACCAGTTGTTATCATGGCATTTGGTGATTCTCTTACAGCTGGTTATGGGAATAGTACGGGTGGAACTTATTACCAATTTGTATCTCCAGGTAATACTTGGGTTCAACTATTGGCCAATAAAATTCGCTCGGACGGTATAGACTCAAAAGTTAGTGTAGTTGTGTTGAATGCCAGTCTTGGTGGTGAATTCACTTTTGGTGGAGCAGCGAGGCTTCCTAGCTTGTTGGCTCAATATAGACCAACTCACGTATTATTGGGTCATGGTACCAATGACGCATGGTCAGCTATTGACTTAGGATCTATTTCTGGAAACCTTGGTGGCATGGCGGCCACTGTAAGAGCAAGTGGTGCTCAACCCTTTATCTTAGGTTATGGCTTTCAAGCACGTGGCACTGATTATGCAGCTCAATATTCAAATGCTTTAAAAACAGCTGCTTCAAATGGTGGCGCAATTTATATTGACATCACTGCAGACACTTTGTTTAAAAATCAATTTTATCATCCCGATTTGGTACATTTAAATGATAGTGCCCAGTCCATCATGTTAGACAAGGTAGTTGAAAGTCTTTATCCCACCATGAATTGAATTATCCATCAATTCAAAAAGATCAAATAAGCTGTATTAAAACCTTGAACTGCATGAACAGTACGGGAATGTGTGAGCTCTTGGATAGAGTCATCTACCCTTAAAAATGCTAATAGAGTTTGAAATTGGCTTATTTATGCATTTTGATCCGTATCATGTTTGCATGTCTTGAGTTTTGTAGAGTTTAGTTGTGGCTTCAATAAGCTTTTTTATTCAAAACTGATAAGATATAAAATCAATATTTCAATCCATCATTCTAGTGGTTGAGTAGAAAAAACAGTGAGTATGTATGGAAACCAAATGGTTAGAGGATTTTGTTAGTTTGGCTGAAACCCGTAGTTTTAGTCGATCTGCACAATTAAGACATGTTACCCAGCCTGCTTTTTCAAGAAGAATTCAGTCCTTAGAATCTTGGGCAGGTACAGATTTAGTTGATAGATCCTCTTACCCCACACGTTTAACTCCAGCAGGTAAGGCTCTTTATGACCAAGCACTAGAGTTACTACAAACTTTGCAAACTACAAGAACCATGCTTAGAGGGCAGTCTGCCGCTGGCTTAGATGTGATTGAGTTCGCTGTACCACATACCTTGGCCTTTACATTTTTCCCGCAGTGGGTGGCTCAATTATCTAAGGGTTTTGGTTCTTTAAAAACCAGGTTAAAAGCCCTTAATGTGCATGATGCAGTATTGCAAATGGTAGAGGGTAATTGTGATGTTTTAATTGCTTATCACCATGCAGCTCAACCTTTGCAACTCGACTTAGATCGTTATGAAATGGTGGTTTTGGGTAGGGAAACCATGATTGCATGTTGCAAACCCGATGTCAACGGGCGCCCTATGTTTAGTTTGCCTGGACGAGCTAATTATGCTGTTCCTTATTTGGCATATGGACCCGATGCTTATTTAGGACGAGTACTTGAACAATGGCAAAAGCAAGAGGGTAACGCCTTGCATTTAGAAAGAGTTTATGAAACAGATATGGCTGAAGGTTTAAAGGCCATGGCTTTGGAAGGCTTAGGCGTTGCATTTTTACCAGAAAGCGCCATTAAACGTGAACTAGAGAGTGGCAAGCTAACTGAGTTAAATTGGGGTGTGGACTTTAAAAAAGCAGTTAGTATGGAAATTCGTGCATATCGTGAGCGGCATAGCACTAGGCGGTTGGCCAAACCAGTAGTTCAGGCACTTTGGGATTACTTAAACCCGAGTCCTCCTTAAGCACCCTATAGTAAAACTCTCTATCGTCTTAACGGCATTGGCTTGGGCGGTCAATGTTGGCATTTTTACTTATAGAAATTGAATGCCTATTTTTAGCCTGACGACAGGCTTCTTAAGTAATCACCATAATAAGCATTTGTATTATTGGAGTCTCAAATTTCACTTTAAGATCCATTTGAGTCAGTATCTCTACATAACAAGTTTTACCTGACGCCACAACATACCTCATACAATCCATAGTTGAGTAAAATGCGTTATTCACCTTGCCTTGGTTCTTCTCATTACTGGATTCCATTTTGGGTATTGAAAAGGCTAAGGGCAATAGGTCAGTTGCTATATTTATTTTAATTTTTTTAACTATTCATTATTGTGGCCCCATTAAAATTAACTATTACCAGACCCGATGACTGGCACTTACATCTACGTGATGGTTCAGCACTCAACACAGTGGTGCCGCATACGGCAAGCCAGTTTGCCAGAGCCATTGTGATGCCGAATTTAAAGCCACCAGTGACTACTGCTGCATTGGCTTTAGAATACAAACAAAGAATCTTAAATGCAGTACCAACTGGTGCGCAGTTCGAGCCACTCATGACTTTGTATTTAACCGATAATATCAATCCAGCTGAAATAGCAATTGCGAAAGCAGCAGGGATAGTGGCTGCAAAACTGTATCCAGCAGGAGCTACGACTAATTCTGACGCTGGAGTGACTAATATTAAAAAAATCTATCCAGTGCTAGAGGCAATGCAAAAGCATGGCATGCTTTTATTAGTACATGGTGAAGTGACCAGTCAAGATATCGATTTATTTGACAGAGAAGCTGTTTTTATTGACCAACACTTAGAGCCACTGCGCCGAGACTTTCCTGGTTTAAAAATTGTTTTTGAACATATTACGACCCAGGAAGCAGCACAATATGTTCAAGAAGCGGCTAATAATTTGGCGGCAACTTTAACGGTACATCATTTAATGTTTAACCGAAATGCCATTTTTACGGGTGGTATTCGTCCTCACTATTATTGTTTACCCGTGTTAAAACGTGAAAAACACCGTTTGGCTTTATTGCAAGCTGCGACAAGTGGTGACGCACGTTTCTTTTTGGG
>CAZKWC010000043.1:0-24496 GCA_964556425.1 uncultured Limnohabitans sp.
TCGCCATAATTGATCCTTAATTCGTAACTTGCTAACCTATCTTGAGTTAGATAGTTATCAAGAAAATTGGTCAACCTTGAAACTGCGCGTTTTACCCTAGCTAAAATAGATGCGGTGTCAGGTTGATGTGGAATTTTTCGCTCTAATAATTGATTAGCGCTGTCAATGATAGCTAAGGGGGTTCTAAACTCATGTGATACCATCGCAATAAATTGCCTTTGCTCATCAAGTGCTTTTTTAGCATATACCTCACCTAATTTAGCTTTTTTTTCTGACGCTATTAACTTTTTTTGCATCTCTCTTAAATCAAGTAAAGTCACCTGCAAGTTTTGGTTAGCGACTTGAAGTTCAGAGGTTCGTTGTGCAACTTTTTCTTCTAATAATTTTTCTGATTTTTTAAGATTTTCAACTAATTTTTCTTGAATATTTAAGGCCTTTGATTGTGCATTTAACATTTCAGCACGTAATACATGAAACCTGTCAGCAATAGCAAATGACATTAAAACCATTTCAATTGCTGATCCTAGCTGTAAAGCATTTAAGCTAAAAATAGAAACAGGAAAAAGAAATAATGGAACAGCTGCAGTCACTGCACCTGCCAAAATAATGATAAAAAATGCAACAAAGAAAAAATAAGCTTCTCTTTGCTTACGTAATGCTGCTTGACTAGCGACTACAAAAATAGTTGACATCGTCACAAAATTTAATGCCTGCCCTGGTATAACAAATAAATGTTCCGAGAAATAATAGGCAAACGGTAAACACAGATGACAAAGTGCCATACCTTTTAGCCAAGGATCAAACTTGGGAATATTAGTCCGAGTTTTAAGCATATTGCGTAAAAAATACAGGGCAAATACTTGTGCAATAGCAAATCCAGAGGGGCTTGCTATACGAAAATATAGTTCGGATTCAAAAGGTAAAAATTCTTTTTGTAAACCGTTTAACGCTGTAATTGAAAATACAAATGAAATAGCTAAACCTGCATACAATAAATAACTAGAGTCTTTAATAGAAATAAAAATTAATAAGTTTAATAGAATCATTCCTATGGCTAAACCAAAATACATTGCCTGAAAAGCGTAGCTAAGTCTTTCATTTGTATAAAAGCATTGGGAGACCATAATTTCAAAGGTATTACCAATGAGCTTTCTGACTGAACCCTCACAAAAAAAGTCATTTTTGATTGTGCCGGAATATTCACAGGCAAAACAAAAAATCGACTATGGTAGGGCCTGCTTGAAAAAGGTAATAAATCACCGGTCGAATATGACTTCACTTGACCTGTCATATCAATTTGATAAAAATTCACATAATTTAATCTTGCTTTTGAAAGTTCCAGCACTTTATCAAGAGCTTTTTCTGAGTTGTTTTCCAGATTCAAACGAAACCAGTAGGCTGATTTTGTAAAACCAAAGTTAAAACCTTCATCTTTAACTGGATGATTTTTCCATGCTAATTGACTTTGTAATCTTTGTAACTCCTCCCAGCTCAATTGGGAAGTCGTGTCCTCATAATAATCTATGTATTCGATAAGATTAATAGATGATTGATTAAGAACATACGAATCAATTTGATTATTAGATGCATACAGTTGGCTTCCAATTAGTTGTATTAACAAAAATAAACAAGTTAATATTTTTTTTATTATTTTTTGCTTCATAGCAAAATTGTAAAACAAAATTTAAACTTGAACCTTCTCAATTAATCGCAATTCTTTTCAAACGCTTGCTTATATTAGTTTAAATTAAGTCATCAGTATTCATTTTAATGAAATATTTTTATTTAATATATAAATTATTCAAATACATTATTTTTTATTATTTTTCAGAAGGTACAAATACAGATAATAAATAATTATAATTATAATTATCGTCATTTATTCTGTTTTCTACTAATGGGGGAATCTCTTTAACTGCTAATCGGTAAAATAACTGGTCTTGTGATTTATTTCGCTTTTTTAAATGAATATTGATTATTTTTTTCTCTTTTGAGTTAAGTGAAAAGCTGGCTGGCTTTATTAATAAGTCCTCTGATGGTTCATATATATTGTGACCATTTACAATCGTCCACCGTAATGCAAAAACCCTGTAACTTTGAGGTTGATAGTCTAAATTAGTGAGTTCTGTCATCCCATTTCCAAGTTTATTCAATTTAATTGAATTATTAGAAACTTGGGTAAAACTTGAACTATCAGGAAATAAAAAAGTCTTATCAGTACTGCTTTTTATAATCGTAACTTGGTTTAGGTCAGGATGAGTAATTTGATTAAAATAGATACTATTTCCAATAATAGAGAAACCAAATACATAAAAAATAAATGGGATTTTGTTAATTGAAAAAGACATTTTTTCATTCCATAAAATGATATACCTTTGTTATTTCGATGCATTATTTTTAGCTTTCCACTGGCTTCAGATACCAATTAAAAATTTCCTTATTAGAATGATTTCTAATTCTCTAATTAAAAGCAATTGCTAAACATTGCAGAAAATTGCATTTTCTTACTTTATTAGGGTTCATTACTCTAGATTTGATCTCGTTTAGCAGGACTATATTAGGATCGTCTAAGTTTTAGATAAAATTTAAATTTTTGACAATATATTTCATTTATTTTTGCTTATCACTTTATATCTGTACTTTTTTATGCTTAGTAATTTCTTGATGCGTATATTAATGACTCTTTTTTCTATGGTGTATATCGCGGGTATTTGAACTAAAAGTAGCTCAATACTTAAATTATTTTTTTCAACACTATTTTTGTTACTTTTTTAAGGTTTAATTTCCTTAACTGCTTGACCTTTATCAATAAAACACTTTTGATTGCCTCTACAGTTCATACATTTACAAAGGAACAATTTATGTTTTCATCTTTTATTAAAGCCTTCGTGCTGGCAGTCATTTTAAGTTTGGCTGCTTGCTCTACTAGTCCACCTAAAGGTGTGTCTGTGGTTCCACAATTCGAGTTGCAACGCTATTTAGGCAACTGGTATGAAATTGCTAGGCTTGACCATTCATTTGAAAGAGGCATGACCCATACTTCTGCTAATTACACAGTCAACCCAGATGGTAGTATTCAAGTACTTAATCGTGGTTATGACACTAATAAAAATGAATGGAGCCAAGCGATTGGAAAGGCATTGCCTTTAGGCAATCCTAATGTTCCATCATTAAAGGTTTCATTTTTTGGCCCATTTTATGGTGGTTATCATGTATTTGCATTAGACCCTGATTACCGTTGGGCATTAGTGGTGGGCAGTGATCTTGATTATTTCTGGTTGTTATCTAGAGATAAAACCCTTAGCCCCGAAATAAGAGCACAATTAGTTGCTCAAGCTAAAAGTATTGGTATTCGTACCGAAAAATTAATTTGGGTGGATCAATCTGCCTCACAGAAAGATCCTAAAACCACTCCATAATAGCTTGGTCTTCATTTTTTAACTCCTCTATGATGCCTACTCAAATTAACACTTTTTCGAGCAAAAAAATTGCGATTATTGGGGCTGGTATATCGGGGCTTAGTTGTGCTGCTCAACTACATCAGCAAGGTCACCTAATAACGGTGTTTGATAAAAGTAAAGGTGTAGCGGGCCGCATGAGTACTAAAAGATTAGATCAGGGTTTTTGTGATCATGGGGCTCAGTACTTTACATGCAACGATTCTTTATTTGCCAATCAAATTCAAACATGGCTAGATGCCAAAGTGGTGGCCGTATGGAATATTGAGCCTGCAGTTTTAGGGGGGAGTGCACGTGCTAAGGAGCTTACTCAAGAACAAGATTTAGAGGGGTCTAGTTCGGGACAAGCCAAAAAAATTAATACTATTCGATATGTAGGCTTGCCTGGAATGACAGCACCAGCCAAACATCTTGAACAAGAGTTAAAAAATAAAGGTGTGAATATTTTAACGTCTCACACTATTAGTCAGATCAATAAAGTGGGTCAACAGTGGCAACTCACAAGCCTCGAACAACAAGATCATCAATCATTTTTTGATGTTGTTATTCTTGCTATTCCGGCACCCCAAGTCCACCCTTTAATTAGCCCGCACAATCAGTCATTAGCAGCTATCTGCAATATCAATATGACACCCTGTTTCGCATTAATGGTACAGTTTGAAACCTCACCACAGCTGAGTTTTAATGCGGCATTTGTTAATCAAGGGCCACTCAGTTGGATTGCTTTTAACAGTCATAAACCAGAGCGTACGGGGCCGCCTACATGGTTGTTGCACGCGAGTGCACAATGGAGTAAAGAGCATTTAGAAAAAGATCCACAATGGGTTCAGGCACAAATGTTAAAAGCATTCGAGCAGTGGGTTTTATTGGATAAAGGTTTGGAGATGGATTCAATAGCTAATAACCCTTTTCATCTAAAAACCACCTCGCTTACATTGCACCGCTGGAAATATGCCAATTTGGACAATATGGTTGCAATACCTAATGCTTATGCTTGGGATCCCGAGTTACAAATTGGTTTATGCGGTGATTGGCTAAACGGTGGCAAAGTGCAAGGTGCATGGCTCAGTGGGCATCAACTCGCCATAGCGATTTGAATTAAAAATTGGCTTGGGTATTGATCTTATTCACATAAGACCAAATGGCTACTGGTTAGTTGTTGAATATTTATTCTTGCCACCATCTTAAAGTGCTGGCCATATCTAAAACTTCACCACAAAAATAACTCTGGTAACCCGGAATTTGGTTAATATGATTTTGCCATTCAGTTGATTGCATATTGTGCAAAAGGTTTTTTACACTTTCATGGGTAAGTGTAGTTTGGTTGCAAACTAAAAAATAATGCTCTTGAACAATAGGAATAAAACTTAAGTTTTTGGCTCTTGCAGAAGCTTCAATGCCTAATCCTACATCGGCTAGGCCACCGCCAATAGCTTGAGCAACTGCGGCATGTGAGGGTTCAATCGTTTCATAACCTCGTATTTGATCACTCTCTATTTTGAATTGTTGTAAGAGTTGATCTAGTAGTAATCGAGTGCCTGTGCCCTGTGCTCTGTTCACAAATCTTAAATTCGATTTTGTTAAGTCTTGTATAGATTGGATTTGAAATGGATTGCCTTTTGCCACCATTAAACCTTGACTACGCATGGCAAAGCCAATAAGGCATTGTTGCTTGGGATATAGATGTGGTTGAAAAGCAAGTTGACTAGTATTTGTTTTTGCGTTGACGCCTAACACCGTGTGAAAGCCCCCCATTAAAGCCTGGCCGGCAGATAAAAGTTTGACGGCCTCTACACTTCCCACAAAGCTAATATCGAGTTGTAAGGCCTTGGTTTGATCAGCACACCATTGGCGTAAATGGCTCAGACCTTCATCATGACTAGCAGCAACACTTAACAGCAATGTGTTGGGATCGAAAGCTACCGCAAAACAGCGCTCGAGTTCGTTGTGTAAAGATTCTATCGCTGGTGCTAATCGGGCTTGGGCTTGTCGTTCAGCCCATAATAATTTGTTGGCAAATTCGGTTAATTGGGCTGATTGCCCTTTTTCCCAGGCAACAAGCGCAAAACCCAATGAACTTTCGTATTGTTTTAAAGTACCCCAAACATGACGGTAGGAAAAACCCAAATGCCTTGCCGCTGCTGCAATAGAGCCATGGCTATGCACGGCATATAACAAATCGATTAAGGGGTTGCTTAGTCGATTATTGGCTAGGGGGGCAGACCAATCCGGTAACTGGCGATCATTTTTGTCAACAAGGGTTCTAGCCACTTTAGATGCAGAATCAAGTGAATGTAATTGATAGGATAGGCTTAACTTATGCACGATAGTTCATATGGTCAAAAGGAATTGAAACATTTAAGATGGCACCCCTATGAATACTTTTTCAGATAGTTTATTGGTGGCTTACCATCTTATCTTAACGCTTGATTCGGCACTTTGGGAAATTGTGCTTCGCTCATTAACTGTAAGTGGTTTATCTATTTTATTTTCAGCACCTTTGGCGATTATTTTAGGTGCGCTAATTGCAAGTACTGATTTTAAGTTAAAGCCTTTTTGCGAATTGGCTTTAAATGCCATGTTAGCAATGCCTTCGGTGGTGTTGGGACTTTTGGTTTATTTGTTGTTGTCGAGGTCGGGGCCACTAGGCCATTTGGGTTGGTTGTTTTCTATAAAGGCCATGGTTTTAGCACAAGCCTTGCTTATTTTGCCGCTTATGATTGCATTGGCTAATGGGGCAGTTAAAAGTCCAGAAATGGATGTACAAGAACAATTAAAAGCGATGGGGGCAGGCCCTTTGGCTAGAGCGCTGGTATTAATTTGGGATTTTAGAGAAGCGATGCTGTTAGTGATGGTCGCTGGATTTAGCAGGGCTATTGCAGAGGTAGGTGCAGTAATGATTGTGGGTGGTAATATTGATGGCTTTACTAGGGTGATGACGACTGCGATTGCATTAGAAACTAGCAAGGGTGACTTGGCTCTTGCTTTAGCTTTAGGCCTAGTATTGTTGGGCTTGGTTTTTTTACTTCACATATTGATGGCCTTGTTCAAATCATGGCATCCGGCCCTGGTGAAGGATTAAAAATGTTAAACCCGATTGAGTTATTGGCACTTCAGAATGTTAGTTTAACTAAAGCCAAAAAAAGTATTCTGTCAGAAATTAATTTATCAATCCGTACTGGTGAGCGAATTGCAATAATTGGACCTAATGGTGCAGGTAAAAGTAGTTTATTAAGAGTATTAGCACAATCTAGTCCATTTATGGGCCAAAGAAAAGCAATGATTAATTTGCGTTTGGCAATGGTTTTTCAAAAACCTTATGTCATGCGTTTTCATTTGCAAACACAAATTGCTTTAAGTTTATGGTGGCGAGGCGTTAGCTGGATTTTAGCTAAGAAAAAGGCTTTGTTAGCTTTAGAAAAAGTAGGCTTATTAGATCATTGCCATCAGTCAGGTCGAAGTTTGTCAGGTGGTCAACAGCAACGTCTAGCCTTAGCAAGAGCTTGGATAAGTGAGCCTCAACTGTGGTTGTTAGACGAGCCAACCGCTAGTTTAGATAGTCACTCAAAGCGTGAAATAGAGCAACTCATGTTGGATTTTTCAACATATCCACAAACTAGTTTGGTTTTGGTGAGCCATCAACTCAGCCAAGTTAAAAAATTAGCGACCCGGGTTATTTTTGTTGACAAAGGAAAAATCATTTTAGACCTGTCTCATGCTGATTTTTTTAATGTTCAACTTTGGTCATCTTTTCCCCTGCCTGTGCAGGATTTATTAAACGAGGAATATATTACATGAGCACTTCAAGGCAAAAAATTAATGGCAAATTTTCTTTTAAAGTTTTAGCTATTATGGCGACATTTTCTGTCGCTTTATTAGCAAGAGCAGAAAGTATAGTAGTGGCATCAACTACTTCCACCGAGCAGTCTGGTTTATTTGCACACCTGCTACCTGAGTTTAAGAAGGTCACTGGAATCGATGTAAAAGTCGTAGCTTTAGGAACAGGGCAAGCTTTAGATTTAGCTCGTCGAGGCGATGCTGATATTGCTTTTGTGCACGATGAAGCTGCAGAGAAAAAATTTGTAGAAGAAGGCTTTGCTGATAAACGCTACAGCGTAATGTACAACGACTTTGTATTAATTGGCCCAACCTCTGATGCGGCTGGCGCTAAAGGTAAAGATATGGTCAAAGCCTTAACAACTTTAGCAAAAGCTCAAGCTCCATTTATTTCTAGGGGTGACAAAAGTGGAACTCATGCAGCTGAACAACGTTATTTTGCTATGGCAAATATTGACCCAGCAAGCATGACTCAGTTTAAGTCGTGCGGTTGTGGAATGGGGCCCGCTCTTAATATTGCGGCCAGCACACAAGCCTATTTGGTTTCTGATCGTGGAACTTGGTTGAACTTCAAAAACAATGCAGGAATGTCTGTTTTGGTGGAAGGCGATAAGCGCTTATTTAATCCGTACTCAGTGATGATTGTGAGTAATAAAAAGCATCCACAAGTGAAAACAGCTTTGGCTCAAAAATGGGTTGACTGGTTAATTTCAAAAGAAGGTCAAGCGCATATTGCCGCCTACAAAATTAACGGTCAACAGTTGTTTTTTCCTTCAGCTAATTAATTAGTATTATTTTAATTTCCGATAAATAGTGGCGCGACTAATGCCTAATACCTTGGCAGTTTGCGCCACATTCCCCTTTAATTGCCTTAATGTTTTGGCGATTAATTCGCTTTCCACTTCCTTGAGCCCTTGTTGGGCTTTAGCTTGTTCGGGAACCAATGTAGCCCTAGTGATGGGCTGCAGCTTTGCATAAGTGGGGCTGGTTAATTGTTGGGTATGTTGATGGGGTAATAGGGCAACCGCATCTACACAAAGGCCACTCCATAAGGGCAGGCATAATAATTGCATATCCTGAGTGGCGGCATCCATTACACATGCTTGATCGGTGGCAAATAAATCTTGAAAATGGGGCGATTCAGAATGGTTTTGAGTTTGAAATGCATCTAGTCCTAGCATATGCCTGGCTTGCTTATTACTTGATTGAATAAAACCAGCAGAATCGAGGCACACAATAGCATCTTGGCTATTCATGAGACTTTGTCCTGGCCAGTTGAATCTTAATACGACTTGATGAGGTACAGCCAACACTAATTGGTTTTGAATGTTCCCGGCTGCTTGCTCGACTAAATGGCAAAGTTCGCGTCTTTCTTCGGCCATGATGCCGGTTAAATCTAGCATTCCTACACACTCACCCTTGCTGCCGTATAAGGGGGCTCCTGCGCAGCTATAGAGGCTAGTTTCGTTAAAAAAATGTTCGCCTCGGTGTAACCAAACGGTTTGTTGTTCAATGAGTGCCGAACCTATTGCACTTGTGCCTATGGCTGCCTCAGATAGATTGACTCCCACTCGGGTAATACGTTCGGCAGCCGGGTCAGATTGATCTATGGGTCCGTGTGCTGCAATTACATCACCCATTGGGTTGGTCAACACTGCAAAATATCGTGTTTTAGCAAGCGTATGACTAAGGCTTTCAAGCACTGGCATAGCAGCTTGAATCAAATGGTGGTTATCGGCTTGTATTCGTTTGATTTGTGCTTGACTTACAGGGTTAAAAAATGGTTTGTGGTTAGGTCTAAGCTCTTGTTGCAAACAGCGTTGCCATGATCTAAGCACCCAAGGAGCAATTAGTTCTTTTGGATTTTGTATCGAATGCGATGTGGGTGCTTGGTTTTGTAAAACTTGATTTCTGGCTTGCTCAATTGTTTGAAGTCGATGCTGTTGTGGTGACATAGTGCTTGAAAACCAATTAATTTTGTCAAGTATTTAGATTATGAGCTAGTGTTTAAAGTGTCGCAAATTGAGAAAAGTTTGGTTTCACTTTTTACTTTCAGGGAAAACCCTAAATCTAATATGGGTATGTTGTAGAACAATAGGTATGAAGTCAATTTCATAACTAAAGCATACCAGCTTCTTATGATTTAACAAGACTAAAATTTTTCTACCCGTCACACACTGGAGTTACTTATGCAAAAAGTGTTGCACATCAATCCCGATAAATGTACTGGTTGCCTCCAGTGCGAAATGGCTTGTTCTTTCGAAAACTACGGCACCTTTGCTACCGCAAAATCACGTATTAAAGTTTTTGATTTTCATCACACTGGCAAAAAAGTACCTTATACCTGTACTCAGTGTGACGAGGCTTGGTGTTTACATGCTTGCCCAGTAGAAGCTATTAGTCTTGATAAAGCGACTGGTGCAAAAGTAGTGGCTGAATCTACTTGCGTTGGTTGTAAGGTGTGCACGATTGCTTGTCCGTTTGGCACCATTAATTATGTTCAAGAAACTGGCAAAGTTCAAAAATGTGACTTGTGTGGTGGCGATCCTGCATGTGCAGATGCATGCCCAACACAAGCCATCACATTTGTTGATGCTAACTGGACGGGTCTTGGCAAAATGGCTGCGTGGGCTGACAAGCTTGGCAATCAAAACAATAACACTTAAGGAGTCTCGCTATGTCATGGACCGGAAAAATTTTAAGAGTTAATCTTTCTACATCAACCGTCACAGTTGAAGCCCTTAATCAAGAATGGGCACGCGACTATATTGGTTCCCGTGGTTTGGGTACCAAGTATTTTGTGGAAGAAGTCGATGCCAATGTCGATCCCTTCTCACCTGATAACAAACTCATTTGGGCAACAGGTCCTTTAACTGGAACTATGGCCTCTACAGGTGGTCGTTATACAGTGATTACTAAAGGCCCGTTAACAGGTGCTATCGCTTGTTCTAACTCTGGTGGTTATTGGGGAGCCGAATTTAAAATGGCTGGCTGGGATATGGTTATTTTTGAAGGTAGATCTGAGAAACCAGTTTATCTTTACATTAACGATGACACAGTTGAAATTCGTGATGCTTCTCATATTTGGGGTAAAAGCGTTTGGGAAACTGAAGAGATTATCAAAAAAGGTTTACAAGATCCACTCTCACGCGTTTGTAGTATTGGTAAAGCAGGCGAAAACGGTGTGCTTTATTCTAGTATCGTCAACGATTTACACCGTGCAGCAGGTCGTTCGGGTGTTGGTGCCGTTATGGGTAGCAAAAACTTAAAAGCTATTGCAGTACGTGGCACCAAGGGTGTTGGTAATATCCGTGATCCAAAAGCCTTTATGAAAACGGTTGCCGAGAAGAAAAAAATCCTTGCTGAAAACGGCGTAACCGGCCAAGGTTTACCAGCTTACGGTACCCAAGTATTAATGAACGTGATTAACGAAGTAGGTGCTTTGCCAACTCGTAATCACCAAGATACTCAGTTTGAAGGTGCAAAAGATATCTCCGCAGAAGCCATGGCAACTCCACGTGCTACCGATGGTAAAAAGCATTTGGTCACCAATCAAGCTTGTTTTGGTTGCACTATTGCTTGTGGTCGTATTAGTAAAATGGACGAAAACCATTTTACAGTGGCAGGTAAGCCAAAATATCATAGCGCTTCTGGCGGTCTCGAATATGAAGCAGCTTGGGCCTTGGGCGCTGCTAATGGTGTAAATGACCTTGAAGCCTTGCAATATGCTAATTTGCTTTGCAATGAAGAAGGTATTGACCCTATTAGTTTTGGTGCGACAGTAGGCGCCGTTATGGAGCTCTACGAAATGGGTGTTTTAACTAAAGAGCAAGTCGGCATTGAAGCACCATTTGGTTCTGCACATGCCTTGGCTTTCTTAGCAGAAGAAACAGTCAATGGTCGTGGTTTTGGTATCGAAATTGGTCAAGGTTCTAAACGTCTAACTGCTAAATTTGGTCACCCCGATTTATCAATGAGTGTAAAAGGCCAAGAATTCCCTGCCTATGATGGTCGTGGTATTCAAGGTATTGGTTTGGCCTATGCTACTTCTAATCGTGGTGCTTGCCATTTACGTGGCTACACCATCGCTAGTGAAGTGTTGGGCATTCCAGTGAAAACCGACCCATTAGAGCACGCTGGTAAACCAGAATTAGTCAAAGCATTCCAAGATGCAACTGCTGCATTTGACTCTTCTGGCTTGTGTATTTTCACTACCTTTGCTTTAGGCTTAGCTGATTTAGCACCACAAATGCAAGCTGCCTGCGATGAAGCCTACACTACTGAAGAACTAGAGAAGATTGGTGAGCGTATTTGGAATATGGAGCGTGACTTTAATAACCGTGCTGGTTTTACTGCCAAAGATGACTCCTTGCCAAAACGTTTATTAACTGAAGCGGCTAAATCTGGTCCTGCCAAAGGTAAGGTAAGTATGTTGCCAGAAATGCTTCCAATTTATTACGAAATTCGTGGTTGGAATGCTGATGGTACAGTCAAGCCAGAAACTAGAGCAAGACTCGGTTTAAAGTAAACACTTTTTAGTGAGTTGCTAGGGCACCCTACCGAGTCCTGTTCTGACTTGGTAAGGTGCTTTTTTATTTTTGGAAATTAATATTTATTAGTAAGGAAATTCACCATGCACCATCTTATTATTGGCGCGGGACCTGCAGGTGTCATTGCCGCAGAAACCATTCGTAAAAACTCACCTACTGCTGTCATTACTATGATTGGTGATGAAGCATATGCACCTTATTCTCGAATGGCAATTCCTTATATGCTGATAGGCAATATAGAGCAACAAGGTACTTATTTGCGCAAAGATGCTCATCATTTTAAGAATTTAAATATTGATTTAATTTCTGCACAAGTAGCTTCTATTAACACCACTAGTAAAAAAGTAATCACTCACAATGGCCAGGAGTTCGATTATGATAAGTTATTAATAGCGACAGGTTCTGTCCCAGCAAGTGCTCCAATTGAAGGTATTCATTTGCCAGGTGTTTATCCCTGCTGGACCTTAGATCATGCTAAAAAAATAATGGAGTTAGCTCAACCTGGTGCAAAAGTTTTGCAGATGGGAGCTGGTTTTATTGGTTGTATTATTATGGAAGCATTAGCCTCACGAGGTGTGCAATTGTCGGTGGTAGAAATGGGTGACCGAATGGTGCCTCGTATGATGGGACCTGCTGCCGGTTCTATGATTAAAGCTTGGGTACAAGCCAAAGGTGTACAAGTTTATACCAGTACCAAAGTGCTTAAAATTGAAGCCAATACAGGTGGTCAACATGCTTTAACAGCACATTTATCAAATGGCCAAACCTTAGAGCTTGATTTAATTATTAGTGCAACAGGTGTTAAACCAAATATTAGTTTCTTAAAAGATTCAGGTTTAAAAACAGATCATGGCATTTTAACCAATGCCAATATGCAAACTAATTTGCCTGATGTGTTTGCGGCTGGAGATTGCGCTCAAGCATTTGATGCCCATAGTGGTAATCAAATTGTGAGTGCTATTCAACCTAATGCCGCTGAGCAAGCTCGTAGTGCTGCTTTTGCGATGTTGGGAAGTACGAGTGCACTGCGCCGTGTTACACAAATCAATGTACTTGATACCTTGGGTTTAATCTCTACTAGTTTTGGTGATTGGGAGGGCGTAGCCGGCGGGCAACATTCTGAATTAACTGACACTGCTCACTCCAAGCATATTAGCTTGCAGTTTAAAGGTGATTTATTAGTGGGCTCTAATACCGTGGGCTGGACTGAAAATGTAGGTGCTTTAAGAGGCTTGGTTGAGGGGCAATTGCGTTTGGGTGAATGGAAGGAAAAACTCTTACAAGACCCCACTTTATTTGCCTCTGCATTTACCGCCTGCAGCTCTCATCAGGATGTTTGGAGTGGCGCGCAGGATGAAAGAAGGCGTTAATCAAAAATAGGCAGAAACAGGCCTATTTTGAAGACTACTTTTCTTTTGTTGCTAGAGAGGTAGTTAGTATGAGATGTTTTTTTTAAGAGTGTTATTTTTGGTTATAGACCATCATTGACACTCTAGCCTACTTGCCTTTTTGCTTTGTATTATGATGGGTTCAGCCCTTCAATTTTCTTACTCAATTAACTTCATTTTTTATGCAAATTACCTTTAAATTATTTGCTTCTTTATCGGACTATTTACCTAGTGAAGCAAAATATGCCAACCAGGTTTTGTATCCGTTAAAAGAAAATCAAACAGTTCAACAAATTATTGAAGCTTTTCAACTACCAGATAAATTGGTACATTTGGTTTTGGTAAATGGAGTTTATATTTACCCCGAACAAAGGCAAACCCATGTTCTAAAAGATCAAGATGTGTTGGCTATTTGGCCTCCGATTGCAGGTGGATAATGCAATCATTTTATGCAATGCAATTTACCCGAGAAATGGGTTGTACCGAACTTGAGTGGCTGGGTTGGCTAGATGCAGCGATGGGCGATGTAGACTGGCAAAAACACAGCAGTAGTTTAGAGGCTAAAATTTTTGATGGCCAATTAAATATAACTTGGCAGGCAGCTGCTGACAGAAAAATCGCTCTTATGCGTATGCCTGTTTTAAAAGTGAACTTTGTTTTTCAAGGGGTCTCTGATGAACAACGTTACACATTTATGAAGCGCTTTGATTTGTATATGCAACGTGGCGGTGGTTAAAATACATTAGGCACACCCTAACGAATGTTGTATGGTTTATTCTTTACTACGGTGTTTTCTTGGTCTACCCGACAACAAGTGATCAAAAACAAAATTGGGTAAAAGTCTTAATAGTTTGGCAACAACCCCCATCTGCCAAGGAATAACCGTATAACTTTTCTCTGCTTGAATAGAGGTAAAGGCTTTATCGGCAAAATGCGCAACAGGCATTAAAAAGGGCATTCTGTATTTGTTTTCTTGGGTAAGAGGTGTATCAATATAGCCAGGAGAAATGGTTACTACCCGCACTCTATCTTGCCTTAGTTCGCCCCTTAAACTTTCCAAATAACTGATAACACCTGATTTACTAGCACAATAAGCACCATGGCCAGGTAAACCTCGAATTCCCGCAACACTAGCTATACCTACTAATGTGCCACTTTTGCGAGTTTGCATGGCTTGGATAAAAGGAGAAAAAGTGGCCGCAACACCAGTAATATTGGTTTGTAAAACCTGAGCCATAACATCTATATCAGATTCAATTGAACTGTCGATACCAATGCTAATGCCCGCATTAGCAATTACCACTTGAGGCAGTCCTTGTTGTTCTATACATTTTTTGCCGGCCGTAATAATACTGGCATTAATGGCAACGTCGGCTTGGTAAACCACAAACATATTGGACGGTATATTATTTTGTTCCGCCCATTCTTGCACAGCTTGAGTTCTGCGTGCCACCAAGGCGAGTTGATAGCCTGCTTGAAAATAGCGTAAAGCCAGGGCCTGCCCAATGCCACTAGATGCGCCAGTAATAAATAAAAGGGGAGCTTGTTGTATCGTCATTTCGTTTTACCGGCAAGTGTTACTCGTACCCCGTTGCCTAAGTTAATAACCCCAGTTTTATTATCGTAATTCAGATTATTAGCGGTAAATTGATTGTTGCCTTGTTTGACATTAATTGGCATATTACTACTTATTTTTTCTTGATCAGTTTGAATGTTGAGATATTCGCCAGTAAAGTAAACAGGAGTTTTTTTGCCGTTTGCCACTTTGTTGGGATCCACTGGCTCTCTGGTAATAAGAGCCTTGCCAATGAGTTTTACTTCGTTGGAGACTGAATTGTGGATTGCTTTTTCCGCTGTTCCATGTGTCATAAACCCCTCTGGACTAATTGTTTTTGCTTTAATTTTAAAAACTTCTAGTTCATCTCGATTGGGATAGTGATTGGCAATTTCTCCAATAATTTCACTTTTTAATTGATTGGTACTGGCTACATACTGCCTTGTCGCAAATTCACTTAAAAAATAATCTGGATCGGAACTTAAGACGGTCTTTTTTTTGTTTTCTTTACTAATAGGTGTGTTTTGATAAAGCCAGTAACTCCCTAAAGCTAATAATCCCATGAGCATCACTGGCATCAGTAAATAAATTTTATCTATTAAAATTTGTAGGCGGATAGTAGTTTTCATACAGGTAACTCAGAAGAGGTATAGGTGCTAAGAATTTCTTGATAATTACCACTGGCACAAAGCAATAAGTCGCATAGTTCACGTACTGCGCCGTGTCCCCCTTCATAGGCGGAAATCCAGTCAGAACGAAGTAATACTTCAATGTGAGCATTTTTAGGAGCCGTTGCTAGCTGACTTCTGCATAATAAAGGCAAATCGGGCCAGTCATCTCCCATGGTAGCAGTTTGACCCCATGTAAGATTTAGTTTTTGATGAAGTTCAAGTGCACTTTGCAGTTTACTTTCGTTGCCTAAATAAAAATGCTCTATACCCAATGCTTTTAATCTTTGGCGCAATGGTAGGGAATCTCGGCCAGAAATAATGGCCGGAGTAATGCCTGCTTGCATTAACATTTTTAATCCGTGTCCATCTAGCGTGTTAAAGCGTTTAATGGTTTCTGTGGCAATTCGCGAGTCATCTTTAGCAGTTTCGGCAAAAAATAATCCACCGTCGGTAAGTACGCCATCTACATCTAATAAGAGCAATTTGATATTTTGAGCTTTTAATAATAATTCGGGGAGAAAAGAAATTTTTGCTTTTTGCTGATGCGATAATGAAGTCATAAAAATAAGTTGGTATAGGTGGTGTAATGACTTGAGCTAATTAGATGACTTTTGCACGGAGCAAATCGTGGGTGTTAAGTGAACCCACTAATTCTTGATGGGCGTTGACCACTAATATACTATTAATTCTAAATTCTTCCATAAGTTGTGCGGCTTCAACCGCTAAAGCACTAGCATAAATTGTTTGTGGTGCCGGTTTCATGATTTTTTCAGCGCTAAGACTTAATAATTCTTGACCACTTTCAATTAATCTTCTTAAGTCCCCGTCAGTGAAAATACCTAATACCTTATTCTCTGGACTTATTACCGCAGAAGCACCTAAACCTTTTGCACTCATTTCTTTCATAACTTGTGCCAATGTTGCGCTTGCTAAAACTTTTGGTGTGTCTTGAATAGGACGCATTACATCAGAAACATGGGTAAGTAAGCGCCTACCTAATGCACCACCAGGATGAGATACGGCAAAATCATTTTCTTTAAAACCCCTAGCATCTAATAGTGCTACTGCCAGGGCGTCACCCATGGCCATTTGTGCTGTGGTACTTGCGGTGGGTGCTAAATTGAGTGGGCAGGCTTCGCGAGGGACTGCTGTGTTGAGAACAAAGTGGGCGTGTTTTGCTAAGGAACTATGAATACCGCCCGTAATGGCTACTAATGGAACTCCTAAACGGATAAGTGTGGGCAATATAGCATTGATTTCATCTGACTCACCGCTATTGGAGATGGCAAGCACTAAGTCAATGGCTTTAATCATGCCTAAGTCGCCATGACTAGCTTCTGCTGGATGGACAAACATGGCTGGTGTTCCAGTAGAGGCCAGCGTTGCGGCAATTTTACGTCCCACATGTCCTGCTTTTCCCATCCCCGTCACAACAACTCGGCCTCTAGTGTGTAAGATTTTTTCAACCACATCTGCAAATGCAGGGCCGATTTGTTGCTTTAAACCTAATAAAGCTTGTGCTTCGATGTCGAACGTTTGATGTGCAAGCTGTAAGGCTTGAGCGGGATTAAAAGCAGGAAAAGTCATCACGATTACTCGGTTGATTATGATAGGAACTAGTGATTAAAAATTGCACTTGATTTTAAGTCAGACTGGTGACGACTCTAAATAAATCATTACGCTTAAAAATATGATTTTGCTTTTAATCATTATTGATATTGTGATTGTCATGTAATTTTAGGTTTTAATCAGTTAAAGTTGAGTCATGAATGCACTTTCCCTTACTTTAATGTACTTATTAGCTGCCGTCTTAGGTGTGGTGGCTTGTCGTAGTTTAAAACTACCACCCATGTTGGGTTATTTGGTGGTTGGAGTGGTGTTGGGTCCCAACGCCCTCGCTTTAGCTAAAAATACTCACTCCATAAGTTATTTGGGTGAGTTTGGGGTGGTTTTTCTTATGTTTGTAATCGGTCTAGAATTTAGTTTACCCAAACTTTATTCTATGAGGAAGCATGTTTTTGGATTGGGCTTGGCTCAAGTTTTGGTTACTCTTTTATTATGTACTTTGGGCTCATTGGCGCTAGCTTGGTTGCTACCAAATTGGTGGAATATGAGTTGGCAAACTGCTTTGGCTTTAGGTGCCGCAGTCACAATGAGTAGTACGGCAATTGTCATTAAACTCATGTCTGAAAGATTAGAGCTCGAGTCTGAGCACGGCAAAAGAGTGGTGGGTATATTGCTGTTTCAAGATATTGCCGTAGTGCCCTTATTGGTATTAATACCTGCACTTGGTGCCACGGGTGACTCTTTATTTGAAGCCTTGGGTTGGGCTACGTTAAAGGCTGTAGTTTTAGTCACGCTATTAATGGTGGGTGGGCCTAGAGTCATGCGATGGTGGATGACACTAGTCGCCAAACGCAAAAGTGACGAGTTATTTGTTTTGAATTTATTATTAGTCACTTTGGGGCTGGCTTGGCTAACCGAACACGCTGGTTTATCTTTGGCCTTAGGTGCTTTTATTGCCGGTATGCTTATTTCTGAAACCGAATTTAAACATCAGGTAGAAACTGATATTCGTCCATTTCATGACGTACTGCTTGGCCTATTTTTTATTTCAATTGGCATGATGCTCGATTGGCATGCTATTTTAGAGCGTTGGCCATTGGTTTTATTATTATTAATTGTGCCTGTTTTAGCAAAATTAATTCTGATTGCTTTTTTAGCCAAAATATTAGGTGCTACGCCTGGAGTGTCTTTAAGAACGGGACTTTATTTGGCGCAGGCCGGCGAGTTTGGATTTGTTTTATTGGCTCTTACGCAAGAGCATCAATTAATAAGTAATGCAACCGTGAGTCCAATTTTGGCCGCGATGGTGATATCAATGATGTTTACACCATTTATCATAATGTATAGCAATAGAATTGTCTTGAAGTTAGTCAGCAGTGAATGGTTGCAACAGTCTTTGCAAATGACACGAATTGCAAGTAAAGCGATAGGCACACAACAACATGTGATTATTTGCGGTTACGGCCGTTGCGGACAAAATTTGGCACAAATGCTTAAGCAAGAAAATATCCCGTATATGGCACTTGACTTAGATCCTGATCGTGTAAGGCAAGCGGCAGCTGCTGGCGATTCGGTAGTGTTTGGTGATGCAGTAAGGTTACAGGCTTTAATGGCAGCGGGTTTGGTGAGGGCAAGTGCGGTAGTGGTAACCTACCTCGATACAAGTAGCGCTTTAAAAGTATTGGCAAATGTGAGAGGGCATGCTCCTCATGTGCCAGTGATTGTTAGAACAACTGATGATATTGATTTGGAACGCTTACAACAGGCTGGGGCAACTGAAGTGGTGCCAGAGGCAATTGAGGGTAGTTTAATGTTAGCCAGCCATGCTTTAGCTTTGGTGGGTGTGCCCATGCGACGAGTGATAAGAGTGGTTCAGGATCAAAGAGATGCCAGATATGGCATGCTAAGAGGCTATTTTCATGGCACCGACGATGACACCGCTGATGAGTTAAACCAAGAACGCTTGGCAAGTATTTCGCTACCATTTGCCACTCGCCATGCTGGCAAAAATCTGGATGACTTGTTGTTGCACACTTACAAAGTAAAGGTGATAAGTTTAAGGCGAACGAATGGTGATATTCGTTCGCCCAATGAAAATCCTATTTTACAGGGACTCGATACATTAGTTATTTCTGGTTTACCCGAGAGTATTGCTTTGGTGGAGGCAAAGTTAAGTAAATGAATATTGCGACTGCTTGTATTTATTACAAAAATTTTATAGAGCGATATTACCTTTGAATGGATCAAAATCTACTTAATTGAGGTCATTCAACTCCAATTGAAGACTGATTTCTTAAACGGATTAACTTTTATAGGAGGTACGTCCTGTTTTTTTGCCCTTTAGATTTTGGATAATATCTTCTACTTTGAGTTGAGCAGAACTGCCATCGCAGAGGCCTGATCTAGCGAGAGCTAGCGCATGATGCGCTCTCGCTCTATCAGTCAAATCAATCCAGCGGGCATTGTTATTGGGACTCCATTGGTTTTTAGTCCATCTGGCATAGATTTTTAATTCGCCTTTTGCACAATTAATGCCTTCATAACTAATGTTAGAAGTGTTGGCCGCTTTTGCAACCACGACATAACGCGTTACGCCATCGCTGCCAATTGCAATGGTGTTGGTAACAATACCCCATTTTAATTCAGTTGCAGAGTTAGTTATTTCAAAATCAATAGTTTGAGATGGATCGAATTGAGTCGGTGGATTAGATTCTTGTTCAATCCAATCGGCACTGTTATCGACTGACTGTGCTACTAAACTGTTGGTAAATGACAACAAAAAAAAGCAACTGATGATTACATTCAAGAACTTAGGATTTTTCAAAATTTTGCTCTGCAATATTAAACGTGAACTCTTGGGGTTGGGGTTCATAAGATGCGCCAGGAGGTAGATCCGCTCTAGAATTGAGCTCGTAGGGATTATTAATTCCTGGATGATTTCCTAAAATACTGGTGCGTCTTACCCTAAAATGGCGTGGTACTTGTCCAACAGTTTCTTGACATGGAACATGCCGAGAAAGCTCGGTTAGAGCCATCTCATAGACACTTCGTTTAAACTCTATAACGGTATCGAGTGGCACCCAATAATGATTCCAACGCCAAGCGTCGAATTCGGGGTGGTCGGTAGCCCTTAAGTTTAAATCCCAGTCGTTCGCAACTAGTTGAAGCAGATACCAAATCTGTTTCTGACCTTTGTAAAGACCTCGTGCATCGCGTCTTACGAAGCGCTCCGGCACTTCGTAACGTAACCAATCCCTTGTACGGGCCACAATACGGACGTGTTCGGGCTTTAAGCCCACTTCTTCGTGGAGCTCCCTAAACATAGCTTGTTCAGGAGTTTCACCTTTATCAATGCCACCCTGCGGGAACTGCCATGAATGTGTCCGAATCCGTTTACCCCAAAATACTTGGTTTTTTTGGTTAAGCAAAACGATGCCGACGTTGGGCCTAAAGCCTTCTCTGTCAAGCATAATCAAACCTTAAAATTTTCAAATTACTTTGATTATGCACAAGCTCAAGGGCTCTGCAAGGTTTTTGAGTAAAGTTAATTTATTTTTTTCTACTTCTGACTACGATTGATCCATATGAAAGCCTCTCAATTTCTAATTTCTACCTTTAAAGAAGCCCCAGCTGATGCCGAAATCATCAGCCATCAGCTCATGCAACGTGCTGGCATGATTAAAAAACTAGGTGCCGGCATCTATACCTATATGCCTATGGGTTTACGGGTGGTGCGCAAAGTTGAAGCGATTGTGCGTGAAGAAATGAATCGTTCTGGCGCAATTGAGCTGTCAATGCCCGTGATTCAGCCAGCTGAATTATGGCAAGAGACTGGTCGTTTTGACAAAATGGGCCCTGAATTACTCCGAATTAAAGACCGTCACGACAGAGATTTTGTGGTTCAGCCAACTAGTGAAGAGGTAGTAACGGATATCGCTAGACAAGAAATCAAGAGTTACAAACAGTTACCAAAAAATTTCTATCAAATTCAAACTAAGTTTCGCGATGAGCGCCGTCCACGTTTTGGCTTGATGCGTGGTCGTGAGTTCATTATGAAAGACGCTTATAGTTTTGACCGTGATGCCGATAGTGCAAAACAAAGTTATCAAATTATGGCGGCCGCTTATCGTCGTATTTTTGATCGTTTTGGCTTAACTTACAGAGCAGTAGCGGCTGATAGCGGTGCTATTGGTGGTGATTTAAGCGAAGAATTCCAAGTGATTGCAGCCACAGGCGAAGATGCCATCGTTTATTGCCCTAATAGCGACTATGCTGCCAATATGGAAAAAGCAGAAGCTTTGGCACCTACAAAAACCAGAGCTACAGGTCTGCAAGCTTTAACTAAAACCCATACCCCTGACAAGAGCACTTGTGCCGATGTCGCCGAGTTTTTAAATATTCCACTTGACTCGACCATTAAAACTTTGGTCATGGCCACTGATGATCAACAAGCAGATGGCTCCATCAAGGTCACGATTTGGGTTTTATTGTTACGTGGCGATCATGATATGAATGAAGTCAAGGTGAACAAAATTGCCGGTATGGAGTCTGGTTTCCGTTTTGCAACTTTAGAAGAGTTAAATGAGTATTTTGGTTCTAAACCAGGTTATTTGGGTTTAATTAACCTTAAAAAGCCTGTAAAAGTAGTGGCAGACCGAGAAGTCGCAGTGATGTCAGATTGGGTTTGTGGTGCTAACGAACCCGATTTCCATTACACCGGTGTGAACTGGGGACGTGATTTACCAGAACCTGATTTAGTAGCCGATATCCGTAATGTGGTGGCGGGTGACCCATCTCCTGATGGTAAAGGTGCGTTAGCAATTGAGCGTGGTATTGAAGTAGGTCATATTTTTTACTTGGGTAATAAATACAGCAAAGCCATGAACGCGACTTTCTTAGATATTAATGGCAAGCCACAATTTGCTGAAATGGGCTGTTATGGCGTGGGTATTACTCGCTTACCTGCAGCTGCCATCGAGCAAAATCATGATGAAAAAGGTATGATTTGGCCAGATGCTTTAGCTCCGTTTACAGTAGTTTTATGCCCTATCGGTGCCAATCGTTTTCCTGAAGTAAAAGCCGCGGCTGAAAAACTCTATCAAGAATTGTTAGATTTAGGTGTCGATGTTATTTTAGATGACCGTGATGAGCGTCCTGGTGTGATGTTTGCAGAATGGGAGTTAATCGGCGTGCCGCACAGAGTGGTGGTGTCTGATAGAGGTATTAAGGACGGCAGTTATGAAGTTTTGCATCGCCGTGAAGCTGAACCTAAAAAAATTGCGATTGACCAAGTAGCCAGTACATTACGCTCTTTAATTAAGTGTTAATTGACTATTTAAAGCAGAGCAAAATACCAACTGAAGTCATGACAGATCCAGTTTTACAGTCAAACAGACGGCATTTTTATAAACGCTCTGCCTCTATAGCACTTTTGTTGGCCTTGCCTTACTCAAAAAGTTGGGCTGGCCGGCAGTTAGAAGAACCACTTGCTGACTCGGTCAGAAGTGCTATGAGTGCTGCTATTGCTTATAGCGCCCCACCTGTGCCCGAATTTACCAACCCTTTGGCCAGAGAAAAATATATTCTGTGGTTATCTGAAATGGGATTACGACTGAAGGCAAAAATTCGTGATGACACTGAAAGAAAAGAGTTTTTGCAAACTATTTGGTATGAAAGCAAGCGAGCTGGTTTAGAAGTGAGTTTGGTTTTGGGCTTGGTTCAGGTTGAAAGTAATTTTAGAAAATACGCAGTAAGTGTAGTGGGTGCTAGAGGCTATATGCAGGTGATGCCTTTTTGGACTCGTGTGATTGGTAATAGTGATGCGAGTGTGTTATTTCATATGCAAGCCAATTTAAGATTTGGCTGCGTGATTTTGCGCCATTATCTTGATATTGAAAAAGGTAATTTATTTTATGCTTTAGGACGATATAACGGCTCTAGAGGAAAATCGCCTTATCCTGATGCTGTATTGGGCGCACAAAGAAAATGGGAAATGTAGAAATGACCAACTCTAATACAAAAAGTACAGCACCTTTTTTTGACCATACTGGTTTGGTACACATCACAGAAAAAGAGTTCGATGTAGTAATTGATTTGAAATACGCGCAAACTGATAACTTCACTGGGCAGGTAATTTATTTGCATGATCAATGCTTTTTACATCCTATAGCAGCTAAAGCTCTACAAAAAGCAGTAATTGTTGCTAAAAACTTAGGTTATAAAATTAAAGTTTTTGATGCATTTAGACCGCAAAGTGCTCAAGAGCGTTTGTGGCAGGTTTGCCCCAATCCTGACTATGTTGCAGATCCTAAAATTGGCTCCAATCATACAAGAGGTGTGGCGATTGACCTGACCCTGCTTGATATGACAACAGGTGAAGAATTGGATATGGGAACAGGCTTTGATACGATGGATGTGCGCTCCCATCATTTTTATTTAGGCCTAGGGCAAGAGAGCATGCAAATTAGTCGAATGCGTCTATTGACTGTGATGTTGACCGCAGGATTTGTCCATCATCCACGTGAGTGGTGGCATTATCAATTGCCTAATGCCGCTAGTTTTGAATTGGTGAATGCTGATATTTAGCGATTGATTATGAAGTAAAAAAAACCAGCCTTTGGGGCTGGTTTTTTTACTTGGAATCTCTTATTGACCGTTAATTGCTTGTTGCAATTCACCGTTTTCATACATTTCCATCATGATGTCAGAACCACCAATAAACTCACCTTTTACATAAAGCTGAGGAATAGTAGGCCAGTTGCTATATTCTTTAATGCCTTGACGAATTTCTTGATCTTCTAATACATTGACTGTGGTAATGTTTTTGGTGTCAACACCACATGCTTTTAAAATTTGAATAGCACGGCCAGAAAATCCACATTGGGGAAAACTAGCAGTTCCCTTCATGAATAAAGTAATTTCGTTGCCTTTTACCAGTTGGTCGATACGTTCGTGAGCGGTGGTCATAAAATGTCCTCTACAAAATAAAAAATGGTTTGCTATGAATAAGTAAATTAGCAATAGGCTATATTGTGCCACTGAACTGATAAAACTCTAATAGCTTGCAGTTATTTGGTGAATTTCTAAAGGGATTAAAGTAAGTGTTGGCCAAACACCAAACTTGTAGCTTGTGGGCTACTACAAAATGGATGAAGGATTCCAACAACCGCCTGTACAACGCCAGTTCCCACCTAAATCTTGGCGGCTTTGGACTTGATTAAAACCTTGCTGAATCAATAACTGCTGTACTTGTTCAGCTTGATCATAGCCGTGCTCTAATAATAAATATGCACCGTTTCGAAGATGTAATGTGGCTTGATTCACAATTTGAGCTATATCGGCTAAGCCTTGATTTTCTGCCACTAAAGCAGAAATAGGTTCGAATTGTAATTGAGCTAAATGCGAGTCATTCGGAACAATATACGGTGGGTTAGAAACAATTAATGAAAATTGCCTAGTTTTACTAATATTA
>CAZKWC010000044.1:0-3776 GCA_964556425.1 uncultured Limnohabitans sp.
TAAAAGAGTCATTTTTAGTAATGGGCAGTCGAGTGGATTATGGTTTTAGCAATCGATTAACCATTGGCTTATTTGCCGCCAAAAGTGTTTACACCCCAGTGGGTGGTGTTACTTATGATGCCGACCTTAATCCTATTTTGGCAGCCAATCAGTTGGATACTTATTACGGATTTGAATTAAGGCCTTCTTTAGGTCGTTACGCCCTCGAGACTGGTATGACCGGCCGTGGTCAAGGCGGACAGGCTGCATATATTCGATTTGCGATGCCTATTTTTGGAACAACAGTAAGTCTTACCCATGATTATTATGGCGAAAAATATTTAGCCAAAGATAATGGCAACGGAAGCCTTGCCAGTAGAAGTACACTAGGTTTGGGTTTGCCATTGGGAGCCCCAGGGTCTGAGCTTGGTGCTATTAATTTAGGCTTTGACTTAGGCATTCAAACCAACGACACCAAAGTTTTAAAGTCTGGTTTAGGTTATGGTCATCGTTTAGGACCTTTGTTCTTTAGCCATCAAGTGGATGTACAAAGCACCTTTAGTGCCTCCAACGATGCAAGTCATTCAGGTTTATACCGCTTAAAGTCCACCTACCGACATGATTTCTGGGATGTAAGAGCTGAGTTAAGAGCTGATTTATTAGGCCAAGGAGTTCAGAGTATTGCTGTATCAGGGCAATATCGCCCTGATGATATGAATGCAGTGTCAGGCAATATAAGTTATTCGCCTGGTGGATCTTATTCAGTGGGCTTGGGTGTGAGTAAAAATTTTGGTTTTAGTAATGTAGCCATGAGTGTCAGTTATGCTGAGAAAAAATGGTCTTTAGCTGCCGCCGTTAATTTTTCATTGGGTTACACAGGCTCTAGAGGTTTAAATATTACTTCCCGTCAAAGATCCACTATGGGTATGGCCGATATTCATATTTACGAAGATGTCGATGCCGACGGTGTGTTTAATGAGGGGGTTGATAAACCAATCCCTGATGTGGGCATTACTTTGAACTCACAGGTAGTTGAGAATAAACAGTCTGATAAAAATGGTAAGTTAGGTTTGGATGAACTGTCAGTGTTTGGGCCTGCAATAGTGGCTGTTGGCTTGGGTCAAGTCAGTGATGGCTTTTTAGTTCCCATGTATCCTAAAATACAAATGTGGCCTAGACCAGGAAACGCTTTGTTAGTGAACTATCCATTAACTGAAGCGGGTGAAATCTCGGGCTATATTCGAATGGAGTTGCCACCTGTCAGTGTAGTTGGGCCTAAAACCACCACCGCTACTCCATCTAACACTTCCACTGCAACTACCGGTGCTAAGGCTACTAATACAAGCACAGTAGCAAATAATACGGTAGTTGCAAAAGATGATAAAAACAAAGCCTCTAATACCCCATCAGAACCGAGCAAAGAGTTAGCCAATAAAGTGCCTCCTTCAGCCGTAAAAGCGGGTACCGCACAAGTGGTCGCAGCCGAGCTCAATAACAAAACACAAACCCCTGCAAGCACTGAAGACAAAGCCAAAACAGGCACATTTGTCGGCGGAAAAACAGTCGTTATTAATGGTGTTAGAGAAAGAACCATTAGCTCTATGCGTTTACAAATTTTTAGACCAGATGGCAAGCTACATGGTGAAATTAGAAGTTTATCGGATGGCTACTTTACTTTTGATAATGTTTATCCTGGCAAATGGATTTTAAAAGTCGCTCCTAATCAAAATTGGTATGGAACCCCTTTAGAGGCGGTAGAGCAAACAATAGAGTTAACTGCCGATGCACGGACTAAAAATGATGTGCTTATTTTCTATAAAGCCAATGGGGCTTATGACGGGGTAAGATCGTTACAGCAAAAACCAGAAACTAAAGCAGAACTCAAGACCGATAATAAAGCACCCACTCCACCTTTACCTCCAACAGAAAAAAAAGCAGAGGTCAAAAATGATCAGCCAATACAAAAGCCAGTTACAAAATAAAATCAACCAGCTACTTATTGTTTCATTATTAGCAGGATTAACAATCAGTCCTGGTATAGCCTATGCTTCTTCTAGCGTGGCTTGTGCCGATATTGATTTTAAAGACTTGCGTACTTTACAGTTTGGTTTTTTAAGAATTAGAAGAGGTGTAACGGGTTGGGCGGTGGTAGATGCCAGTGGTGGTGCAAAAGTTTCCCCTGGAATTGCCTTTTCTAACCGCTTCCCCCCTTCACCTGGGGCTGTGCAATTGACAGGGCCACCTAATACAGAGGTGTTAATGGGAATTTATCTAACAGGTAACACCAGTTTAGGACCGCTCACTATGGATCAACCTATGGCACTCACCGAAAACGGAATGTTTGCCCTAAAAAGAGTTGGTCAATTTTGGTCCGTCAGATTACCTAATAGCGACAACGAAACAGTGAGTATTGATATCGCTATTGGTGGTCAATTAATTATTCAGAATGTAGAAAAAAAATGGGAGATCTCAACCAAAATTGTGACTCAGTGTATTAGTGCTCGATTAGTACCGCCACCCTGAGTGAATCATTTATTGCAATGAGCAAGGTGCACTAAAAGCGTAACCTAGTCCCCATTCTGCTTTAATAGGATCATCTAGTTCAGTTATTTCTCGAATTTTTTTTCTGAGACGACTAATTTTTACTTCGATACGCCTCTCGTCATAAGTCAAGAAATTATGGCCTTGAGCCTCAATCAGTTCACGCCTATTGGCAGGTTGGCCACGGTGTGCAATCATGCATTCTAATAATTTAAACTCGGAAGCAGTCAGAGTGATATTTTTACCTAAGGGCGAACGTAGCACACACTCATAACGCAGTAAGTACCAAGACTTAGGCGAGCCAACTACTCCTGTCCTTAACTTTTGACTGACACGCTCAATCACGGCCTGCAGTTCTCGCAGGCTAACTGGTTTAACGAGGTAATTATCAGCACCACTTTCGAGACTTAAAGCGCGATCTTCTAAACTACTTCTTGCAGTTAACATTACAACAGTTAAACCTGGAGTTTCTTTTAGTCGTTTGGCAATAGAAATACCATCTTCACCAGGCAAGCCAATGTCTAATAAAATCAAATCAGGCTTGCGGTTCGCAATAATTCTATCAAGCTCAATACTCGTACTAGCACCTTCGGTATCCATACCAAGTCGGTTCAAAAAGATCACAATCTCTTCTCTCAAGTCGTCTTGATCTTCTACAACGACAACTCTCATAATGAATGACTCCTAATGGGTAAAATAACAAGGTGCATAATTTGATGATGGGGGAGGGATAAATTCTTCATATGAATAAAAAGAAAGGCCCACCATAATCAAAAAATTTAACTTATATAAGTATGATAAAACTAGATAAAAACTTATATAAGGTTTTAAAAAACAGATAACAAAAAAATTGTTTTGATTGTTATCCATAGATGCTTGAATAGTCTTGCAATTGCTTGCACCGACTAACTTTTGTTATAGATTGGTTACAGTCTAAGTTAACTAGAAAGCTTTTCAATGATGCAAATCAATCAAGGTCGTTTTATCTTTCAAACGCTATTAACAGTGTTTATACTCTTTTGGGTAAACTTAGTGGTTGCGCAAGAATATGACGCTTATTCACAAAAAGGTTTAAAGGCAAGGGTTGATTTTTATTATGATGAGTCTGCTCAATTAGATTATGCAGAAATTCAGCAGCCCAATATAGCGCAATTATTTCAGCCACAGACCGGCTCTATAACAAAGGGTTACGTAACGGGAGCACTATGGTTTAAGCTAGAACTAGAAACCACTGAAAACAGAAGTAGTGATTGGTA
>CAZKWC010000044.1:3876-17687 GCA_964556425.1 uncultured Limnohabitans sp.
TTTTTTTCCTGCTCCATTATTTAAAAATATTTGAGCGGTATGAAGTCAGTTCCAAAATCTATTTAATTTCATTAATTGTCTTTGCGTTTATATCGATAAATATTGGTGTTTTTTATTCATTTCCTCTGGCTATGTTTATTTACCAGTTTTGGAACGTAATCAATTCCATACTACTCATTCCCATCATAGTTTTATTAACAAGAAATGTTTTTCCTTATACCTATGTGGTATTAGCTGCTTGTTTTGTATTGAATATTGGAGTACTTATTCGAATCTCTAGAAATTTGGGTTATCTGCCAGATGGTGACTTTCAATATTACTCTTATTTTTTTGGCGTAATTGGTCATCTTATATTAATGAATGTTGTGGCTTCACTTACCTTTCGCGATAGTCTTGCCGCCAAAGATAAAGTTTTAACTGAGGCATTAAAAACAGCTCAAGAAGCTGAAAAAAAACTAGAAGAAAAGGTTACCAAAAGAACCAGTTCGTTAAGGCATGCATTGGATCTAGTGAAAACTACACTGGAGTTTGAAAGGCAAGCTCAAGAAGACCAAAGGCTATTTTTTGAAACTGTATCTCATGAGTTAAGAACGCCTCTAGCGGTAATTGATGCCGCTGCCAAAAATATGGAGCTGGATGCGCATGAGTTTGATGATGTTTCTAAAAAACGTTTTCAAAGAATACAAAGAGCAACTGCACAACTATCGGATTTAGTAAAGCGTTGTTTTAGAGAGGACCGCTTTGAGCCCCTTAATAGAGGTCTAAGAAGAAGGCATGCCCAATTACAAACACTTGTGACAGATGCCTGTGACTCGCTTGCATTTAGTCCACAAAAACATCAGTTATCAGTTAATCTAGATAATCTACCAGATACTTTTTTATGTGATCCTGATATGACTCGGTTGGCTTTGAGAACCATTGTAGGTAATGCGGCTAAATATTCAAGTGCGGGTAGCTCTATTTGGATTAAGGGCAGTTATGATGAAAAAGGCTTAACTCTTAAAATTATTGATAATGGGCCAGGTGTTGCAGAAAGAGACCTACCGCATCTGTTTAAGCGTTATTACCGGGGAAGTAATGCAAGTCATGTTTCAGGTACTGGTTTGGGCTTGCCATTAGCAAGAGAATTAATTCAAATTCAGGGCGGTCATATGCGAATTGATAGTGTATTGGGCAAAGGTTTTGAAGTGACCATTTTTTTACCTATTTATCAACCGACACCAGAACGCCAAGAGTTAGATGATATTCCCAATACGCAAAACAAAATGGTTTAGTAGTCGTTAAAAATGGTTAAAGCATAGTTACTGGAAGCACAACAAAATGACCTGAGGTAATTGCATTTCGGATACATATCCGCCTGCATAGCCACTGGCTTGACAAGCCCTAGAACCACAGGTAATTACCCATCCAGGGCTAGCTACACTAGGCGCTACACTTTCAGTGCAAACAGAAGATACAAAATATTGATTGGAAAAAAAACTCACTGTGCTACCAATTACTTGAGTAATATTGTTGATAACAGGAGTTTCTCTTTCTTGAAAGCGAAGAGATAGAGTTGGAACCCCTCTTAACTCAGTTACTGTAGTTGAGTCGGCCTGTGAGTAACATAAAATAGGCAGGCCTAAAAATAATAAAATAATTTGACGTTTCATTTTTGACTCCAGTTAAAAAGGTTTTCTTAGTTGTACCAACATCCAGTTTCAACTAATGCGCTACTGTTAATGGCTATGCCTTCACCGTCGGTAATTAAGGTGGTCCAACTATTACCGTTGTCTTTTGCTTTAAAGTTAAGAAAAAGTCTGCTTGCATTAATGCTTTGAGGTATTTCAATAATTTTGGCAATTCCGCCACTACCGCAAGCTGGCTTTTTTATTACACTTGCATTTTGTGCAATAAAGGTGGCTGCGGTGGCAAACTTGCCCATCCGACTGGTGGTGCTTTGCCAAGTATTTCCTACGCAAATAATGCTAACCTTGTTAGGACTTTGTCCAATTTCCCCATTTACGTTGCAGGCATCTCCTAAATTAGCTTGATGAAGTCCTGTCGCAACCCAAATAAAATTTTCACATTTTAAGAGTCGTAAATAATTTTGGTTGGTCCCCCATATCATGGCATTATTGGTGGGGCAACTGCTGCCCACATTGGCTGATTTTTGAATCACTACAGAGTCGGCAAAACTTTCTCCGTTGGCTCTAAGACCAGCGTTACCTTGATTGTTCACAATCACATCTGCTTTAGCCATAGAGACGAGGCCCTGATAGCTAAATCCGGCTTTAATTTGTCCAGAAGCATCATGACTGCTGATTTCGCCATTAGAAAGAAGTTGAGCTCTAGTTTTGCCGTTGTTGTCGGCCAACCCTATTTCACCTGTTTGCCCCTCTACCCAAGCTCGTTTTATACAACTGTTAGAGCGAGACCAAAAAGCGCCAGAGTTTAAAATCTCACCTAATCGACAATCGTGGTCATCTGCTTGACCTGTGCCAGCTCCTAAACTACCATTAACTGAGCTGATATTGCCCTGTGCCGTGAGATTGTTTTGAAATTGTGGGTCACGATTATCTTTGACTCGTAAAAACTGTCCAAAGCCAGAAGCACCAAAACCAAATCGAATACAAATGATGCCTGCAGGATTTTCTGGAAACGGATTTTTAGTCGTCCAAGCACCGCCTGCGCCTGTAATTTGATGAGCTAATCCTAATAACGAGATACCAGAATTGCCACCAATTTTTCCCATCATTTTACCTAGTGCAAAACCATCAATCTCTCGCTTTTGTGAACCTGCTAATATCGATTCATCTTGAACAGGTTGATCAAGGCAGACAAGACCTGCTAAATTGCAACTCGCACCAGAGGCGCTACTTTCACAACCGGCCGGTATTCTTTCAATTTTAGTCACATAGCTTGCATTTTGAAGACTTTTATAGCTTCCAAAATTGCTTCCTGGGCTAAGGCCTAAAGCCATTGAGCGCAGTTGCTCTAGAGTGGGGGCAAGTGCTTGGCCTGAGGCACTACCAAACTCTATACTGACACCGTTTCTAATAATAGCTTGACCTGCTTGAAAGGCTTGGTAGTGTTCAATTAACAGGGTTTCTGCTGCGTACGCAATATTTTGTAGTTGATCGGCCTGCATCATCGCTTGACTAGCCAGCTCAGCTCTATGTGCCGACCAAAAAGCAAGGCCGGCTGCCACACTAGAAAGTAATAGTGCAAGCGATAACTCTAACATTAAAAAACCGCCATTGGATTTTTTATAAGCCAATGACTTTGATGCTTGTTTGGGGGTAAAAGTAACAGATCTAGGGCTTTTGGGGTTAGCCTTTATATCATTGGTGGTTGCCAAAAGTAAACCATCAATAAAAGGACGATACTGATGCAACCAAGGACTAGGAAACCAATAATAAGAAGGCTGCTGAGTAATTTTATGATGGGCGTTGAATTGATAAAGTAGCTGTTGCCTTTGGGGCGAGAGTGTCAAACAAAAGTTAGAATTCATTTTGATGTCTCACTTAAAAAAATAATAAATGAAAGTGCTTGGCGCGCAAGTTGACATTGAGTGCTAACTTGCGTGATGGTTTGAATTAATTAGGTACGGCCCACAAACAGATCTAAGACTAAATGACTGCTTGCTTCACATTGAGTACTAAGATTGGCAAAACTTAATGGGCTATCAAGTGCTTTTACATCGCTACCCGCCACTTGTAGTTTTCGTAGTTCGGTATGAACCCCCATGATAATTTCAATACATTGATTAGATGGCACATTAGGCCATGAAATTTTGAGGCCATCCGAAGTACCTGACAAATTGACAGGACTGATAGAAATTTCACCACCAAAATTATTGCTTGCAGATTGTGTGGTGCCGTTTCGTAAGGCACTAGGAATAATGTTGGCAGACACCGCAATCGCAGTGGTGACCTGAGCATATTGATTCGCTTGGCCAAACACACTGCGGGCTGCCCCAGCAGTAGCCAATATTTGGTTCACATTGCTATTAACTGAAGTCTTTCTTAAATTGTCTCGGTAATACATAACAGCAGACACAATTGCTAAGGCCACTACTAATAAAACCAAACCCGCTTCAAGTGACAAAAATCCATTGTGCTTAGTCGTATTTTTTAAAGTAATACAAGTATTTTTTTGTGATATGGGACAAAGAAGGCTAGATGACAAAATTTGACGCATGATAATGCTCCTTAAATGAATAAAAAATTGAAAATTTCAAATAGGAAATAGCTGCGACACAAAGGACAAAGTCGCACTAAACAAAATCAATGGCAGTCAAAGAAAAAGTACCAATGAAACGATGATTAGCAAACGGGGCAGTTTGAGAATTATTGGGGGAAAATGGCGCGTAAGAATCTAGCTTAGAGTTTTGATTTTTTTGTGGTGGAATAGGCGTTTGCTTTTGCAATTGTTTTTGCATAATAGAGGCGGGAGAATTAGCCTCTTGAATGGCAAACGCAATACTGTTTTGGCCCCCGTAAAAAAAGACAATTAATGCAAAAGTAAAAGTTAATAAAACCGCATTTAATTGCACTGCCGATTTTTTAACCGAGTCCATTGCTTGCGTCATACCAGAGGTACCTAAGATAATTAAAATTTTGTCAAATTGGGCTCCTGAGTCTCTTCTCACCATAGAGCTCATTCGGGCTAATAAATAGCGTGATAAAACGCCATGTGAGAAAGCGCCTATATAGTCGCCTGGTGCAATTTGTAAGTGTTCGTTGACCATTGCTAAATGTTTTCTCATCCAGGCTGGCGCGTTTTGTAATAAATGATCAACTGCATCTTGCAGTAGCATTCCACTTTGCATTAGGTTAGCTAAGTTCCCTAGCATACGGGTTGCTTGTATGTCTCGGTAGAGGCTAAAAATAGGCTGTACTGGAACTAAACAACAATAGACTATTTTTTTAATTCCCTGCGCATTTTCGAGTTGATAACGCCAGCTATGAGTGAGTTGTGGCAAGGCCCAAAATAGTAACCAAGAACCCATTACGAGAGTAAAAAAAGCGAGCCAAACACCATAGGCCTGAAACAATTCTGCACTTGATTTCACCAATAAATTAAAGGGTGTCCAGACTTCAGCAGGTGCTGCTTTAGAAAACTCTGGAATACTAATGCTAGATAACACATAGGCAAATACATAGGCAACAGGCAATAAAATCATGGGTGAAACAAGCGCTGATTTCAACATTTGATTCATTTGGCTTTGCTGATCTAAATTATTGGCTAACTCTCGTAAAGCCTCAGGAATATTGTTCGCAAATCTTAAGGTGCTTAAAGCCACCGCATCTGATGCAGGCATGCTACGAGTTAAAATTTGTTGTAAATTTAAATCACCGGCCTGCATGACCTCTTGTATATAGGCAAGCCCTTTCGCTCTTGCTCGGTTGGCGGTAAGAGCTTGTGTGGCGATGAATAACTCACCGGCAATAAAGTCTTGCAATAATTCTTTTTCTTCAAGAGCACTAGCACAATCACGATAAAAAAGAGTGCGCTGTTGCCAAAATAAATACAAGTGTTGTTGCCTTTGAAAAGCAGCCCAATAATTTTTGAAACGATTCATCATGAGAGCACCTCAAAACTTGCGAGAGGGCCAAAACGTTCAATTTGCCTTGCATCTATTTCGCCACAGATGGCTTTATAAATAGTGTGTTCGGTGACTAATTTGCCTTGCATATTGCCACTATAAATATCTTTGTCAGAATATTGCGAGCGCCAGTGACGCATGGCCGCACGATCATTACCGGTGGCGGCAATATCTAGCCACGTATCATCGGGAATCATCATTTCAGCTACCATAGTCAGGCCTTTAGTACCTCTTTGCCGACAATGTAAGCAGCCTTCAGGATTTCGAAATCTCAAAACGGTGGTGTCAATATTGAATTTTTGTTGCAATTGAGAAGTAATCGATTGAATATAAATAGCTTCGTGATCATGTTGTTTGGCCTTATAAAAATATTCTATTTCAGCTTGTGGCAAGGCACAGCTACAAAGCTTGGCAACTAAAGCTTGATAAGATAAAAAGCCTAATACCTTGCTACTGGTGAGTTCTTGGCGCGTGAGGCCTAGTTTGGGGTCGGTGAGTCGATTAATAATGCCACCAATCGAGTCGGTGTGTAGGGTGCACATTGAGACATGGCCAGATTTAGCTACATTGGCTACTGCTCTGGCACTAATTTGGTCTCTTACCTCCCCTACATCCACTAAGTCGGGGTCCATTCGCATAAGTGATTCAATCACTTCAGAATAAGGATCTTTTTTACCTGCTGTTTCAAGCGTTAATAAATCACGTTGAACATAGATTTGATGGACATTTTTAAGTAAATATTCAATAGGGTCGGCTACTGCATAAATAGCCGATTGACCATTTTTAGGATGGGTTTCGATTAAGGTTTTGGCTGCAGTGGTTTTACCAGAACCGGTAATGCCTGTTTGAATAATGGCCCCTGACTCTAATCTTTGTGCTTGTTGTAAAAGTTCAATTTGAGAGGGGGCCAAACCCATTTTAGAAAATGGCATGGCTTCTGTGCCTAATTCGGAGTGTAATAGGCGGCACACCACTTTGGGTCCAAAAAAACCACGCTGACTTGAAAATCGTAAGCGAATATTTGGCAGACCAAGGCGTTGATCAATCATGCAACTCATGGCTTTTGCATCGCTAAAAGTGCCGTCATTATTGCTGTGTACGTCGGCTAAATTTTCGAAGGCGGCTTTCATCGCATTGCGTACATCACGATCGGTAAAAATCCCCTCTGATTGAAAACCAATAGGTTCTAGTTCACCATCGACTCGCATAGTCACTTGGCCGTAACCCCCATCAATAATCGATAAATGCAGGTCAGTGGCCTGACTAAGACTTGCCTGCTCTACCCATTCGCGAAACAAGTTGGCACCATTACTATTACTGGAAGTTAAACTGGATTTGGTTTTTTGTGCCTCTGATGCAAGCCGTACATCACGCAACACTTGGCTAGTTGCAAGCAGTGGTTGATGATCTAGTCTTAGGCCCTGCGAGACCACCGCACTTTTTAAGGCTGCAAAATAATTTTTTACTTTAGTAGTGTGGCTAGGGTCATAGACTAATACGGCTCGGCTAGCGTTAACCTTAACCACCAATACAAAATCTTGTAGAGAAACCGGAATTTGTAAGCCTGGTGTGAGCGCATGAGGCCCGGATATGACATCTTCACGACGTGGAAAGTCGGCTAGTTTTTCAATAATGTGGTTAGATGCGCTTAACCCTTGGTCTAATGAGTGACCATGATGATGAGATAACAGTGTATTAGTGTTGCCGTTAGTAGGACTATCTGAGTTGGAATGTTGCTGATTAGTAGGACCAAGATGATTCGATAGCATGGCCTCTGATGTATGAAGCAAGGGCTTAGTTGAGGTTAAAAATTGCCCACTCGGTTCTTGAATTTGAATGGTGGATATTTTGGTGTTTTTCCTAAACCAGCTCATGGTAGCACCTCTAATTGTTGGCCTGGTAATAATTCAAATATGGCTTTTGCTTGATGATTCGTTTTGACTGAATGATTAGCTAAAGCATTTTGGCCATGCAGTTGAAGCATAATTTTTTGTGGCTGTATGGATAGGATTTGAAAAATTCCCAGCGTTAAAGGCCCAGATAAAAAATAGTGTTGACCATTTAAAATAATTTCAGCAGTGGGTTGTTGAATAGGACCATAAATGGCTAAGACTTGTAATTGATGTTGTGCCAAGTGAGTTATGACTGGTTTTTTGCCTGTATTTATTGCTGTGTTTTTCTCTGGTGCTAATGGTACTGGTTTATTTTGAATGCTAGACGCCACCGTCACAGGTAATGGTTGTGGGTGAGTAAGAGCTAATTTTTTTAGAAATTCTAGATGCAAAATTTGTTGCTGAATTTTGGCAAGATCACTTATTTGTAATTGTGTGGGGGTGCTAGTATTTGCTTGACTACTGTTTGGGCTAGCAGTTAGAGCGCTTACTACTGGTTGTGCGACAGAATTCGACGCATTGATGGACTGACTATTGAATGCCGTCATCAAAATAAAAATCATTAAATAGAGATTTTTTAATGGATATTGCGTGCTTGAAAAATATAGCTTAATGAGCTTGTACATAACTATGTCCTTTTAAAGTAAGGGTGAGATACTGGTTGTTATTAGCGTCATGTGAGACTTGTAGTGTTAGTTCACGCCATGCAATATAGGCCGGTATAAGCGACAAGGTGGATTGCCTGAGGGCCCAGGGGAGTTTGATTTCAATCGGGGTTTGTAATACTTTTGCCTTTGGATTGACTTTGCTTAAATCAATGCCTTGGTGGGGCCAAACCAAGGGCTGCCCTATCGAGACCTGTAGCTGGGCATTAAGTAATTGTTGAAATACTGAATGCAACTCTATTTGAGATGATCGCAGTGGTGGAATTTGTTGGGGCCTTAATTGCAAATAAGCGGTGGCAGCAGCAATGCTTTGGCTTAATACTAAAACGTCTTGCTGACTAGATTCAATTGAGTATTGTTTATTTTGAGTTGAAGCCCAATCCACCATATCTTGTGTTTTCCCGCCAATTCTTTGATAGGAATATCGACACTCTTGATTGGCAAAACTACACGCAATAGTAGTGAGCACCCAACCATTTAAATAGCTTTTTTCTTGTTCGATTTTGTTGGTTAAAAGGGTTAACTGCTGATTCGTCCAGGCCAATTGATTCAAATTTTTTTCAAGTTCAGATAAATACTTGGGCGTGTGGTTATTAAGTTCATTTTGTTGAAGTAGCAGAGTTTGCTGTTTTTGTTTTTGCCAAACCAATTGATAATAAAAAAAACTAGCTAAGGCCACAATTGCCAGCACCACAAAAATTGAAATGGCAGTTTTATTTTTGGGTAAGGGTTTTAATTGACTCCATTTTTGGCAGTGTTGTTGAAGGTCTTGCCATGCCACTAGTTTGCTTTGAGGGAGTAATGCATCGGCAGTAAAAATATGAAAACTCATTCCTACTTGCTGTCTATATTTTTCTATAACTTGGTGTGCATCAACTCCTCGTTCTATTTTGTCATGCACTACTTGTCCTGCTTCAATCACAACTAGTACTTTTCTATTTTCATCTTGCTCTAGAGGCATTAACAAAATGGCATTGAGGGTTTTTTGCTGATTGGCTTCAAATGCCGATAAAAATGCCAAAGCCAATGAATATATTTTTTTTCTATTTTTGTTTTTTTGCAATAATCCAGCACTATATAAACCCAAATACAAGGCTTGGTTGGCCACTTGCTGACAATAAGCAGAGGCGCCTAACAAAGCAGCTTGACGTCTGATTTTTTTGCCATCTTGATGTGATTTTTGCTCATCGCCATCAGTACGCAAAACACTCCAACTTAAACCGGCTACCAAGGCTTCATGCTCGAAGGTATGCACAATCGTACTCATAATTTTTCTTCCAATGAATGCTTGAATTCAGTTACCCAAAGCTCTCTAAGCTAAAGTGGTGTGGCTCTTACGATGATTAAAAAATCTTCTCTTTGATAACTTCGTTTTTGTGAGCCACCTAAAATGAGTGGCAAGGGTTCAGCGATTTTGTTTTGATCTTGATTAGCCACTTGCCTTGATAGTCCGGTAATAATCATGGCCTCCCCAGGACGAAGCCGAATCGAACCTTGGTCATCAGTGCCTGAAGTTTCGGGAGTTTGCACGGTTTGCAAAGAATCTCCAGAACCCGCACTCACATTAAAAAGTCCTAATAAGTCGGTTAATGAAATACCAAACTTTAAGATGATGGTGCCGTCCTCCATAATGGCCGGTTGGACTAAAAATTTATCTCCGGTGGTAACACTGGCTGTTTTAAGTCCTGGTGCACCAGAGCCTGCGTTGGAAGAAGTGGAAGGAGTAGTTTCTGAGACATAGCCAGTTACCTTAAGACTAGTACTACGTGCCCATTGCCGATTCATGGCAATAAGGGATACAGGACGGTACTGCACGGTGTGGCCAATTAAATGCAGAGCTTTTAAAAATGCTTTGCTACCGCCATAGCGAGTGGCTGTGTTTTGTACCGAGTTTTCGGATGCAGCTGGTATGTCTTTGAGTAAGGTGTAAGCCAAGCCAGCCGAGTTACTACTTAAACTTGAAATGGGGCTACCAATGCTTGCTGACCAGGTTTTGGCAAGGTCACTAATTGGCACCGACCAATCTACGCCTAGTTGTTGATTGTTTTGTTGGCTAACACTGTAAATATCAAGTTGAATATGGGCTTGACGTTTAAGTTGACGGTCTTCTGCTTGAATAATTTCTCTGGCCTTGGCAATAACATCTTTTGGGGCATGTAGAGTAATGCGACCACTGGCTTCATTAAGATTTACGCTGCCACCAGAGGGAATAATAATGGCATCTAGGCTTTTTTTCAGGCTTTCAAAAACAGCATTTTTACCATTTTCTTGCACGTCTAGTTTGGCGCTTGAGCTACCAAAACCACCACCGCCTTGATTGCCTCCCGACAAGCCCATTTGATATTCTTGACTGCCTCCAAAGGAAGCTATTTCAAAACTCTCGGTCACAAAACGTTCAATTACCACTGTGCCTTGAGAATAGCGCCAGCTAAGATTGAGCTGGTTGGTGATGTGGTCAAGATAGCCTTGCAAGCTACCCTGCCATTGCATTTGATGCGGCTTAATGCTGGGAGAATAATCAGTGGGACTTGTGTCTTGTATAGGGCTTGTTTGCTTATATGAAACAACGGTTTTAGCCTGTCCTTTTTTACTTGAAGAAATAGCTGATAAAAAGTTATTTTTTTGTAGTTCAGCTTTGGTTTCTGGGCTTATTTCTAGCGCAGTACCTGGTTCTAAAATGGGTATGTGATCACTAGTCAGTGCTAAATTACTAGGGTTTTGATGGATACCTGTGGAGCTTTTTGCAAAACTAGTAGTGGCTGGTGTGACTTCGTTTACATCGGGGCTTAAGCGAATAGCAAGTCCTGCAATTCTAGACAATCGCTCTGCCACTAGGTTTAAGCTAATAGGGCTACCGTAGGGCCTGTCATTGAATTGAATACTGATATGCTCTGAAAATAAAGCGGGCAACTGAGCATCATGAGGTAAGGCAATAGTACGTTTGCCTATCCAGGCTTGTTGTGCATATTTGGTGACATTCTTTTTTTGTGCCAAAGTGGCCACTTGATCAATATGCACTTTACTGCCCGCTAAAGTACTTTGCAGAACCGAACTTCCTGTGCTAATCATATGCTGCTGCGCTGCATAAGCTTGGGCTTGTAATTGCTGGCTTTGTGCTTCACTTTTAGCGGGCGTCATTGAGTTTTGAGAGGGCAATTGTGAACAGGCACTAATAAGCACCACGCATAACCACACCATTAGATTTTGCAAAATGAGGAAATATTGAGGATGGGATTGGTAATGTAGAAAAACCTGCTTGATGAGTATTTTGGTGCTTAAGGCTTGAGCCGAACAAGTGCTTTTACAAGCTGTGTTTTGCACTACAGGCAAGGGTAATGGACAGGGTGTTTTCATTATGTGCACTCCTGATCTTGTTGGCCTTTTTTGGTGACTCGAGCTAATGGCGGCGTATTGGGATAAAAGCAAACTTCTAGGGGTATGCCTGCAGCAGCCAAACTTGGTGTACTGAGTAACCAACCGACAGCCTCTTCAAAACTACCCTCCAGTTGGTGAGGACTGTCAATTAACAAATGCTTATCAACATCCCAAATGAGTTTCCAACCGGCCTTTTGTGACCAGCGTTGTAGAGTTTGTGCCAAAGTAATGTCTTGCAGTTTGATTTCCCAAACGATAGGAGCAGGAATTGATTTTTCGGCAGTAATGGGAGTGACTGGAGCAAGCTTGATTGGGGTTGGAGTGATAACTGGGTTGGTCGTCGCTATTAACTGAGGGGTTGAGGTGCTATTAGCTGCCACTGTAGCGAGAGTGTGGTTAGCCTCATTGCTACTATTTGTTTTTACACTGCTTGCTTGGGGCAGAACAAGCCCGCTAATGCTAGCGTCTGAGCTCGTGATGATGTTGTTGTTAATTGCATCGCAGGCATACTGAAGTCCATTGGCAATCGACAAGTGACAGTTTTGCGCCTGGACGGCCGTGCCACCCACCAAGCTGATAAAAGTTAGCAAAGCATACCTAGCCAATGAAGCTAGAAAGAAAAAAGCATTAGCGCTTTGTTGCATGATAAGTCTCCAAGATTAGGGTGAGGGGCTTGCACTTATGCTGGTGCTTGGGTGTGGCATTGAATTGGTGTTTTGATTGAAGTGGGAGGCTTGAGAAATACCGGCCACTGATTGCACATTGAGCTTGTTGGGACTAGGTAAAGCAGTAAGCACCATTTGCGATTCGGCTTTTCTGAGCTGAATTTCTAATTGAAATTGATGCTGGTATTGCTTGTGTTGTTGCATAAGGTTGGCCACTGCAAGTAGCAAGGTAGGCCCACCAATCGAGTTGATGTTGTCTCCATGGGTAAAGTCGGTATAGGCCACGGTATGGGCTGGAAAATGGCGGGAATCGACTAATTCGCCATTGAGTTTGACCGTCCATTGTTCTTGGTTTGCCCAGCGCCTAAGAGTGTTAATAACGGTTTTGTCGGAGGCCAATACGTGAAAGGCTAATAAACGTGCATCGGCTTGAATTTGCAACAGTTGAGCTTTAGCAGGTGGAGCCACCACTGTTTTTTCAGTGACCTTAGTGACTGAGCTGCTTGGTTCGGATGTTAGTGCGGCAACTTGATTGATATTTGAATGACCAGATAGCTTGGTTTCAGTGCTTGCTTGAGGGCTATTTGCTTTAATGACTAAATGAGAAATAGCTTTTTGCTGGCTTATTTCAGTGGTGGGTGTTTGCCTACCTGTTTGTAATTGATGAAGCAGTTGTTTGAGAGAGTTGAGTTCTTGTTGTAGTGGCTCGAGTTCGAGAGTGAGTGGTGCGGGAACAGGTTTTGGTTTTTTTTGCAAATTAGCATTGGCTTGTTGAATGCTGATTTTGTTTTGTCCTGTGGGTTCTAGTAATTGCGGGGTGGGCGCACAGGCTCCAAGGGCTAGCCAGAAAAGGGTCGCAATTACTATTTGGTTTGACCTTAATAAAAGGTTTTTGTAGTCGAAAGACAACGGTTGAAGTGGTTTTTTTAGGGCCTGTAAACCAACTAAAAACAGAAAATAATGTTTCATAAAACCTCAAAAATAATATTTTGATGTATTTATTATTGCTCAAATTTGATATTATGGGTAAATTATTTTGAGAAAAACTTATTTTTTTGGAGTCAAAATGAAATCATTGAAACCGTTCAATCCTAACTATGGGTTTAAAAATTGGCACTTATTGAGACAAAACAACAGCTTAATAAAAGCTCTATTTGGTATTTGTTTCGTAGCTTGTTGTTTTTTGATGGCGAGCTTGCCTGTTATGGCTCAAGTGCCATCGCCATCGTTTGAAAAAAATCAATGGGCTTGCGAGCTGATGTTGTGTTTGGCCAGCGAAAAACCGGTGATGCAAGAGGCTTTTTGCAGCCCTAGCTTGGTGGCTTTAACCGAACATATCAAGCAATGGAATGAACTAGATAAAGCCGAGCAAGTACCTGCTTGTCAAGAAGCTAAAAATAGTGGCAGCTATTTAGAGATTTTTCAGTCTCAATATGCCCAATGCCCAGCCGGAATGATAGTTTTAGACGTGGGGATAAGTTTGTTAATAACTAACCCAGAACAAGCACAGATTTGGAAAAATACCGATGTGAGGTATTTTGTAGGTCGTTATGCAGAAGATTTGCCGACTAGTTTTGGAAAAGATTGGGATCAAATCATTAATGATGGTATTGGTGACGGTAAA
>CAZKWC010000044.1:17787-24367 GCA_964556425.1 uncultured Limnohabitans sp.
GATTTTTTACCCTAAATAATAATTGCTTATTTGTAAAAAGCGACTAAAGCCGAGAAGCTAATAAAGGCGATGGCTGTGGATAACATAATAATTCTGGCTATTCTGCCGTTATCTGCACCAAAACGCTCTGCTAACAAAGAAACATTGCTAGCACTAGGCAGCGCGGCTACACAAACTAATACTGTGGCATTAAAGTCAGAAATCACAAAACCCATTTGTTTGGCTATTAACAAGCCTATTAACAATAAGGCCGGATGCAAAAACAGTTTAAGCAGGGCAACTGGAATGGCGGCAGACCAAGCACTATGAGTGTTAGCTACAGCGTGGCCTAATTGAATCTCTTGGTTAATTTGATTTTGCTGTAATTGTGCTCTAGCCAATACAGCTCCAATGGTAAATAAAGCCACAGGCGAGGCAGAATCAGCCAATAAGCCAATTGTTTTGGCTAGGGGCTGCAGTTGTTCCAAGGCCATTTGTTGACTCGCTTCTGGAATCCATACCCTGCTAGCCGAGACCAACATACCAGCGCCAATCGACCAAGGCATAGGATTGCTAAATACCCCCTGAATAGCTTTCATTAAAGAGTTTTGTAAACTTTGATGCTGGGTATTGCCTAGTTGTGATAAGGCAATACACACCGATGAAGTCAAAATCATATCAATCATAATGGTCTGTATGACAGGGCCGGCAGCCGCAGCACCAAACAAAGCGACCAATAAGGGCACCCCCATGAAACCAGAATTAGGAAATGCAGCGACCAAAGCGCCTAAAGAGGCGTCGGCCCAGTTGTTTTTTTGTTGCAGGGCTAGTTTCACACTTAAGCCCACCATAATAGCGCCCACTAAGATGTAGATCACCATGGTGATGGGGTCTAATAGGCTGGCAATAGGGGTGCTGGCGCCAAATCTAAACAATAAACACGGCAGAGCAAAATAAAGCACATACGCATTCATACCTGTGATGGCAGTCAAAGGTAAAATAGATCGATAGGTTGCCCAAAAGCCAGCTAAGACTAAAGCAAAAAATGGGAAGGTAACAAAAAAGACTTCTTTCATAGTCATTGATTGTCGCAGGATATTGAACTCCACATATAAAATTTCAAGTCTTTGCTGATTTAATCTAACAGTTGTTAAATTACCTTTATTGCTGTTAAGTGTTTTTAAAGTTAATTAAAAACAGCATTTTTATTTCATTTCTACTTCTTTTTAAGATAAATTACCTATGGTTGAATTGTCGCATTCTGGACTCAATATTGCACAGCAAGAGGCAGTCAATTATTTACACGGGCCTAGTTTGGTGTTGGCTGGCGCAGGTTCAGGCAAAACCAGAGTGATTACCCACAAAATTGGTCGTTTAATTCAAACCGGTGTGCCGGCTAAAAGAATTGCCGCCATTACTTTTACCAATAAGGCGGCTCAAGAAATGCGGGAGCGGGCTAAAAGCTTAATTGGCAAGCCAGCTAAAGACCTGACCATTTGTACTTTTCATGCCTTGGGTGTACACATACTCAGGCAGGACGGTGAGGTTTTGGGTTTAAAACAAAACTTTAGTATTTTAGATAGCGATGATGTGTTTGGTATTATTCGAGATGCTGGCGCGGGGGCCGATACGGCCACTGCAAGGGCTTGGCAATGGAAAATTAGTAGTTGGAAAAACATTGGCCTTAATTCTGAAACTGCCCTGGCTCAGGCCCAAACCGATGAAGACAGAAGTGTGGCCTTGTTAATGGCCCGTTATGAAGAGCGTTTAAGCGCTTATCAAAGTGTTGATTTTGATGATTTAATTGGTTTGCCACTACAGCTACTAGCTAAAAGTGAAGAAGTAAGAACCAAGTGGCAAAAACATTTGGCCCATGTGTTAATTGACGAGGTACAAGATACCAATGCCACTCAATATGCGGTGCTGAAATATTTAGTCGGAGAAAATGGCCGCTTTACAGCGGTAGGTGATGATGACCAGTCGATTTATGGTTGGCGTGGTGCAACCCTTGAAAACTTAAAACAATTACCGATTGATTATCCGCATTTAAAAGTCATTAAATTAGAGCAGAACTATCGAAGTACCAGCGCTATTTTGACAGCTGCTAATAATGTGATTGCGCCCAATCCACGTTTGTTTGTTAAAAACTTATGGAGCGCTTTAGGTGAAGGTGAGCCAGTCAGAGTGGTGGAAGCTGACACTGAAGAGCATGAAGCAGAACGAGCAGTAGCCCGTATTCAGTCGATTAGGGCTGGGAGTTTGTCCTTAGCGGGGAAAGCCGCCACCGAATTTAAAGATTTTGCTATTCTTTACCGGGCTAATCATCAGGCCAAACCCTTTGAAAAAGCCCTACGTAAAGCGCAAATTCCCTATAAGGTAAGTGGCGGTCAAAGCTTTTTTGATAGAGCTGAAATTAAAGATTTATGCGCTTGGTTAAGGTTGTGGGTGAATCCTAACGATGACCCCGCTTTTATGCGTTCAGTCACTACCCCAAAACGCGGTATTGGCCACCAAACTTTGGCTCAATTGGGGCATTTTGCAACCCAATACAAAACCAGTTTATATGAAGCCTTGTTTGCCTCGTCTTTGGGTTCTGTGGTCAATCAAAAAGGTTTAGAAAGCCTGCATGAATTTGGCCGCTTAGTCAATGATTTAAGTTACCAAGCCGGCAAAATATCGGGGCAAGAGGCGGCCTTGGCTTTTTTACTGCAATGGTTAAAAGATATTGATTACGAACAACATTTAATGGATGGCGAAGACAGTGAAAAAGCTGCTGCCAGCCGATGGGCCAATGTGCTTGATTTTATTGATTGGATGGCCAAGCGTTGTGGCGGTGAAATTGAAGATAGCACAGCAGTTAATTTAGTGAGTGAACGCAGAACAGTTTTGGAGGTGGCTCAAACCATCGCCTTAATTACCACCTTAAGCGAAAAAGAAAAAGACCAAAATTTAGTGACTCTCTCTACCCTTCACGCCTCCAAAGGTTTAGAGTGGCCACATGTGATTTTGGCAGGGGTAAATGAAGACTCATTGCCCTTTAAACCCAACGACTCTGATGATTTAAGCGCTGAAGTGATAGGCCAAAGAATTGAAGAAGAACGCAGGCTGATGTATGTGGGTATTACTAGGGCGCAGCTGAGTTTAGCGGTGAGTTATAGTAAAAAACGCAAAAAAGGCCGCGAAATGATCAACGCTATGCCAAGTCGATTTATTGCTGAAATGGGCTTGAACCAAGCCACTGCCAAAGAAGACCCACGAGAAAAACTAAGGGCCTTAAGAGCAGAATTTGCGCAAAAGGCCCTACGGCAAGGTGATATGTCTTAAAAAAACGCTATGTGAGCAAGCTTCAACTAGTCACCCCTGCAAAATACCACCTGCCTTAGTTTCTGGGGTGTTCACTTCCCACCTTGTTAAGGGGGGACTGAGGGGGGTCAGGCAACCCCCTTTTACTCTCATTTGGCAGGGGGAGAACAATACCAACTGCTTTAGTTTTTGGGTATTCACTTCTCCTTGTTTACCAACTTATTATTGAGTGAGTGCTTATTCTTCTACTACCTCTGTTGTATCTGGGTTAGCCAAGGCTTTTAAGTATTTAGCATAGTCACTGGGGTACACTTTTTTATACTGAGCCTTTAGGGATTCAATTTCAGCGCTTGCATGACCTAATAACTGAGCTGCTTGTAATTGCACTTCAATTACCGCTCCCTCGGGTGAATAATGCATGATTTTTTTGGCTAAATCATATTTAGCCTGTGCATTTTGTGGCGTCACCGGTGTTTCTAGCAGTACTGCAAAATACACGGGCCCAGCAAATAACCAAGATTGTTTAGCGTGAGAATAAGGTGCGTCTGCAAAAATAGCGAAGCGGTCTTCTGGCACAGTGTAAATTTGAGAAATTCTAATATAGTCAAAAGTGGCATAAAACAAGCCAATTAATCCTAAAAAGCCTAACCAACCAGGTAATGCACTTCTGAATTGTGCAGCTTTTTGATTTTTTGGTTGTTGGGTGGGGCTTTGCCATAACAAGCCCAATGACATACCAAAAGCCAACATAAACGGCCCATACCACAGCGGATATTCCAACATAGAATGGAGTAAAACAAGGCTTAAGACCGCCCAAGCCATTTGACTAGCCACCGTAGAAGCAGCCCAAGGTTTGGCTTTTATACACATCCATACAAATGGCACGATTAATAAAAGGGTAACCATAAGGCCTAACTCCACCGCAAAATGAAGCGGTAAGTTATGTGCATTGTCTAAAATTTCGCAAAAACGGTTGTCATACGCACCACTAAAATGAGCTAAAGACAATTCACGCCAGCCCCAACCCCAAAATGGTTTTTCAATAATTAAATCAATGACATTGAGGTATAAAAATTTACGTGAGGTGCAAGAACCCAAACCCTCAAGGCCTAAACGACCAAATAAACTGTAACCATGAGTGCCGGTAATCCATTCCGAGGCATAGGGTAACACCAATACCCAAAAAGCATAACTCAATAAACTGGCCGTGGCAATTAATAGGCTGTCTTTGTGAATGTTTTTGAACCAAACCAGTGTGAGCCCAAATAAAACCAGCACCCCCACCATACCAGTTCTAGAAACAGAAGCTGCGTTAGCAGCTGTAATGAGCTGAATAGCCAACAAAGTAATCAGCCATTGCCAACCGTTGATGCGTGTAGCAATGCCAGAACTAATACCAGGGCTAGCGTTGGAGTTTTGGCCTAAATAGCCCGCTTTTACTGCCAACATAGGCCATACAATAACAACCGCCAAACCAATATTTAATAAAGTGGCTAATTGATTACGCTGGCGCAAATTACCAAATGCTTCGCCTTCGTTAGCAATATTAAATATCGGATACAAAGTATCATCAAAATTAAAATATTGGCTAAGCGCAATAATGCTACTTATAAAAGCCGCCATAAACCAAGCGTAAGCAATAATTAACAGCAAGCTGGTTTTATTTTTGGCTTTTGCGCCAATATCAATGGCAAGGGCTAATAAAGCCAAGCCAGCTAAGGTAAGAACGGTTTCGCCATTAAAACTGGCGGTATGGCTTAAGATGGCTAACACCAAGCCAATTAACCACCAAGCCAACCAATTGGCCCCTTGCCAAAACCATGGCCCTTTTTTGTCAACAATTAACAGCCAAGCCACCAGTCCACAGGCCAAGGAAAAAAGCCATGGTACCACTCCCGATGAAGGGCTTGGTGCAATTGGGTTAATCCATGGGTAAACCAATAAAAAAATTAAAACAAACACCAGCAGGCCTTGCTGTTTGCTAGGAGTGAGTTGCTGAGGACTAGAGAAAAAAGAGCTTAAATTCATAGGGCATATTATCCCTAAACTAAGTGGTTCAATTATTACGGGGTCAAAATAATTCTGAATTAAAACCACTAGATTTTGAATGAGCCCAATTCATCAATAAATTAATTTCTACAGTTGGCAGGCACATATTTGTAAACAGTAGTGTTGGTAGCCGTTCTGCCTGCGTCTCCAACTCCTAGTCCAGCCCCACAGCCCCATACTACCGGTAGACCTGCTTGTAATTTTTGGCTTGGTACACCGTTATTAACCACTCCAGTACCAGGAATTAACACAATATTGAGATTTTTAATGCCCACTGCATCGGAAAATTGAATAGTGATGCGTCCGGGGCCACCCGCTCTAGAAGGGGCGCTTAACCCCCCCGCTGGAATAGTTTGAATGCCAATACCTGCTACATATTTAGATGTGGTGTAGGGCACACTAAAAGCGGGTAAGCCTGCATAACAAGGATTGTCGCAGCCCTGCACTTTAGTGCCAGTGTAATTAACAAACGCCTCGTACACGGCGAGTTTAAAAGGAAATGCCAAAGAAAGCCCTTCAGTGACCCTGGCACGAATGGTGTAGTTTTGGTATTGCGGTATAGCAATAGCAGCCAACAAACCAATTATGGCAACCACAATCATTAATTCGATTAAGGTAAAACCTTTCTGTATGGCAGACATATTTCAAACTTTCAAAAGACGCCTTTTGAATAAGGCCTTTTAGGGGTGAATGCAAGGGCACTCATAAAAATTTTTTAATTCTTATTAAATAACTGAAACCAATACCAATAACAATGGCTATTAATCCTCAATTATTATTTAATGATAATATTTTTATTGTTATTTGAAAACTAGCAAGCCTTACGAAAAATCAAATAAACGTGAAATAGTTGCCGTTTATTTGATTTTTGAAGTGATTTGAGGACTTTTATTTGCTCTTAAAAACCATCTAAAGCAATATAAGCCACCGGAAAACCTGTATTTTTATTAACAAAAACCGTCCATTCGGTGCTTCTGCGGCTCACTAAAGGTAGCCAAACCAGTTGTTCTGGTGGTAATTGGCTGTCTTGAATAGCTTGGTCTATGGCTGGTTTTGAATTGGGATATTTTGCCTTTAACACGTCAACAGTTTTTGCTTTTTTTAAGATAGCTTGTTTGGAGTTAGCCAAAGCTGTCCACAATTGAGGTCTCATGCTGGGCTCTATACCTTGAAAGCCAAGGTCAATACTTTCTAGGTTTTCGTTTGAGCTTTTGGCTTGGCGAATACCAAAATATTGAACTCCCCAAAA
>CAZKWC010000045.1:0-6993 GCA_964556425.1 uncultured Limnohabitans sp.
AATCCTTCCGATCTAAAAGTTAAAAAAATTAAATCAGAATAAACCGTCATAAATCAATTTTATACCTGTTAAAAACATACCTACATAAACTAATTTATAAAATAAATTGGGTTGAATAATCTTGGCTATTTTTACTCCAATAGTCACTCCAATTGGGGCTAGGGGTAAAAGTAGCAAAGAGGTCATGGCGTTTTTCCAATCTAATAGACCTAAAAACGCGTAAGGTATCCATTTAGACAGGTTAATCACAAAAAACTGATAAGACATAGTGGCAGTAAACATCAGTGGGGGCATTCTGAGCGGAATCGCATAGGCTTGTATGGGAGGGCCTCCGGCGTGTGCTACAAAGCTGGTAAACCCCGATATAGTGGCTAAAAAAGCACCCAATGGCTTATTGGGTGCTATGCCATTGGCCTTCGGCGCAAACATCAGTTTTTGAGCTAAAAACAATAAAGTTAAAATTCCCACCAGCATTGCCACCACTTTGGCGCTTAACACTTTAAATAATAAAAATCCTAATAAAGTGCCCAATAAGCCAAAAGGAATAGTCAGTTTTAAAAAAGAAGTGTTTTTATCGTTTCTAAAAACTGCTATACCCTGCAAATCCATTACCAATAACAAAGGCATTAATATTGCCGCTGCTTGTGGTACAGGCACCGCCAAGGCCATTAAAGGCACTGCCAAAGCACCAAAACCTGCACCAAAACCACTTTTACTCAAACCTAGCAATAAAACAGCAGGTATGGCAACCGCATAAAAAAATGGATCGGTAATAAAAACAAAACTCATAAAATACCTTTGGGTAAAATAGCCAGCAGGGGATATGACAATTCATCAATACCCAATCAGTAAGTGTAGAACAATAAGGCTTATATGTTTCAACCTTCACAAGTCGATGTCAGACGATTTTTTTGCAGTGTTTACGCTAAAGGTAAGCAAGAACAAACATTAGAACCCATGGAGCGTTTGGTGTTTCAATGGATGCTAGAGCACCCAGAATATGATGCTGACTTCTCTGATCTTGAACAAGCTTTAGCCAATATGGCAGAGGCCTCGGACAGCAAAGAAAACCCGTTTTTGCATATTTCAATGCATTTAACCATTTCCGAGCAATGTTCAATTGATCAGCCCAAAGGAATTAGACAAGCGGTAGAACTGTTAACCGCCAAACGAGGCGATCTTCATTTGGCGCATCATGAGGTAATGGATTGTTTAGGACAAATGATTTGGCAAAGTCAAAGAAGTGGCCAACCTCCAGATGGTCATGCGTATTTAGACGCCGTAAGAACGCGTGCCACCCAAGACATTAAAGGGTATTAAACGATGAATACAAAAAAACCTGCCATATCTAGTTCATTAACAACGCCGCCAGATTGGCAAGCAGGGCCACAAAAAGGCATGTACACCACTAATTATTGGATTGTGCCCTTTGCAAAAACTAATCAAGCCCCTTGGCAAGTGGCTTTAAAGCAGCAACTACTAGCTTTTGTAAAACGTGATTTTAGCTTGCTTAGCCGTAAGCATACTTTTGTTTTATCACCCAATGCATGGAGCTCTAGTCATGAGGCCGCCAGAGCCTTTTTAATGGGTTGGCCAGAGCAAGATGGGTATTACCCTTGGGCAGCCCTTGATGCCAAAGCCAATGCACAAATACCTGCTAATTCCAACGCTTCTTATGCTTATTTGCAACTAGGCCACTGGACAATGGGCATGAATGAAGTGACTATGACTCCAGAGCATCAATTGCAATTAAATGAAGAAGAGTCAATGGCTTTATTCAATAGTGTAAAAACATTATTCGATCAACCAGACCAAGATTTAATTTATTGCAATCCCAATCTGTGGTTGGCTAAAGGTGATATGTTTAGAGGTCTCAGAACCGCAGCCCCTTGCCGAGTGCAACAAAAAAGTTTACAAAATTGGCAAGACACTTCTGAAAAAGCCAGGCAAGCTAGGCGTTTGTTAAGCGAAATTCAAATGATGTTTTACACTCATAAAGTCAATGATCAAAGGCAATTTCTTAATCTATTACCCATTAACACGGTTTGGATGACAGGGGCGGGTTCTTTACAAGATATATCAAGTGTCACTCATCACCCTTATGGTGCAGCCGATTTACCCATTCATACCCAAAGCTGTTTTGATTTAATGGCGACTGAACCCAGTTTAGACAATTGGTTGAAAGCATGGAGTGAATTGAATCAAGCAATCCTTAATCAGCCCTATACACAACCCACTCATATAGCCCTTTGCGGTGATGAGACCTGGACTTTATTAGAGCTAGGCGAGAAAAATAAATGGCAAAAATTAGTTGATTGGTTTCAGACTCCTGACTGGACTACACTTACATTAGAAACCACTAAATTATGAGAATTGAACAAAGAGAAACCTTACCTCGTGCGGCTTTTGTCCTAGAGCAATCGGGCATTCATCCCTTATTAGCACAACTGTATGCCTCTAGAGGAGTGCAAAATAAAGAGGAGCTCGAAGATGATTTAGCCAAACTTATTCCTCCGTCTGCAATGAAGGGTACACAAGAGGCCGCCCAATTATTGGCTCTAGCCATTACTCAAAATAAAAAATTGTGTATTGTGGCCGACTACGATTGTGATGGTGCAACTGCTTGTGCCGTGGGCATTAGGGGTTTGCGTTTATTAGGCGCCAAAAATGTTGATTTTTTAGTACCCGACCGTGTAGTAGATGGATATGGCTTAACCGCCTCTATTTCTGAGCGTGTCAAAGCGACAGGTGCTGACGTATTAATCACCGTTGATAATGGCATTGCAAGCATTGAAGGTGTAGAGGTAGCCAATCGCTTGGGCCTGCAAGTACTTATTACCGATCACCACTTACCAGCGGTATTCGATGGTGAAATTGTTTTGCCGCAAGCCAATGTCATTGTGAATCCAAATCAGCCCTATTGTGATTTCTCAAGCAAGTCCATTTCGGGTGTTGGAGTGATGTTTTATGTTTTGCTTGCCCTGCGTTCATTACTTCGCAGTCAAGGGGTATTCGATGCCAGCAATCAACCCCGACTCGACCGTTTATTACCCTTGGTAGCACTAGGCACAGTTGCCGATGTTGTGAAGTTAGATCGCAACAATCGAGTGCTGGTGTCGCAGGGTTTAAAACGAATGCGAGCTGGGGTCATACCAGCAGGAGTTGCCGCCTTATTTAATGTGGCTAAAAGAGACGCAAAAATAGCCACTACCTTTGATTTGGGATTTACCTTAGGGCCTCGTTTAAATGCGGCTGGACGCTTATCTGATATGCGTTTAGGCATTGAATGTTTGATCACTGACAATGAAGTGACGGCACAAAACTTAGCCAAGCAACTCGATGAAATCAATCGAGAGCGCCGAGAAATTGAGGGCGATATGCGCATGCAAGCGATGGAATATGCCGACTCTTTATTTGAAGATGAAGCAGATGCCCCACCGGTTATTTGTGTGTTTGACCCCGAGTTTCATGAGGGGGTGGTAGGTATTGTGGCTTCTCGATTAAAAGATAAATTCCATAGGCCTACCTTTGTTTTTGCCAGCAGTGCAGCGCCTGGTAAAGAGCATGAGTTAAAGGGCTCTGGTCGTTCGATTGCAGGCTTTCATTTGCGTGATGCCCTTGATTTGGTAGTGAAGCGTCAGCCTGGTATTTTGCTGCGTTTTGGCGGTCATGCTATGGCAGCGGGTTGCACTTTATTAGAAGAGAATTTAGATTTATTCGAAGAGACTTTTCATGAGGTAGCACTTGAGTTGTTAGATGAGGCCAGCCTAGAACATACCTTAGTCACAGATGGTCCCTTACCAGTGGAATACCGCAGAGTTGACTTAGTCAATCACTTAGATCAGCAGGTCTGGGGCCAAGGGTTTGCAGCACCGGTTTTTAGTGAAGAATTACAAGTCATGTCACAACGTTTGGTAGGCGAAAAACACCTGTCTTTAAAACTCAAACATGGCAAGGACTTAATTGATGGAATTTGGTTTGGTCGAACAGAGCCTTTACCTGAAATTGCACACTTAGCTTATCGTTTATCAGCAGAAGAGTTTAGAGGTGAAAAAAAGGTAAAGTTTGTCATTGAAGGCATTGAATAAACTCATTTTCATCACTCATTCACTATTGACCTTTTTTGGGTTGATAGTGAACGAGGCTTATTAACTTAGAGTATTTCAAATACCTTTAGGGCGCCAAGCGCTTGGCTAGATCAAAATTATTGCGCAGCTCGTTTATTAACAATAGCTTGGCCTAATTCAATCACCGCCATGGCGTAATAACTGCTCCAGTTATAACGTGTAATGACATAAAAATTATCGGTACCAGCCACATAAGAGGCAGGATTAGGACCATTTTGTAACTCGATTAAAGCAAGCTTGCCAGCGTGTGAACTAGCGGGGCTATTAACTTCTAGAAAAGCGCCTTTTTCTTGAAAACTCTCAGGGGTAAAAGAGGGCAATATATCGGCTGCTAAAAGTGCTGGCATATTGGCGGTTTCAGGATTGATTTTCACTGGGTAGTGGGTTGGCATACCTTTGACCCAACCAAAACTCTTAAAGTAGTTGCCCACAGAACCAATCACATCGGAAGTACTATTTTGTAAATCAATTTTTTGGTCACCGTCAAAGTCAACCGCATATTTGCTAATGCTACTAGGCATAAATTGGGGCATTCCAATGGCACCTGCATAACTGCCTTTTACTTGTAGGGGGTCTGCTTTGTTGTGATGACTTAAGACTAAAAGATTTTCAAGTTCTTGTTTAAAAAATGCTTGACGCTCAGGGGCTCGGGGGTGGCTGGTTGGAAAATCAAAAGTAAGAGTGGCCAAGGCATCTATAGTCCTAAAATTGCCCATTTGTTTACCGTAAAGTGACTCTACTCCTACAATGGCCACGATAATTTCTGCGGGTACTCCATACATACGCTCGGCTTTTTCTATATCAGCCTGATTGGCCTCCCAAAAGCGTACACCACCCTCAATGCGAATAGGATCAATGAAGCGACCGCGGTAGAGATTCCAGTTTTTAGCCACTCCAGCAGGAGCTGGCAAAATAAAACGCCTGACTTGATCAAGTTGTTTGGCTTGACCAATTACGCTTTTTACCCAATCAGCATCCAGACCAAGGCGTTGTGCCATTTCAGGCACCTGAGCCATCACCTCAGCTCGTTCTGAGTACGAAGGAGCATAAATTTCATTTTGTGACTCAGTGTTTGATTTAAGGTTTTGAGTTGTGTTTTTTACACGCTTTTTGGGTGCATTATTTTTTTTAACAGCGCTTGCATTTTTTTGAGGGGCGACTGCATTTTTAGTTGGACTTGCTTGAGTGGTTTGACTAAAAGCGGGGGAAATGAGTGCACAAGTAACCACTAATAATGTGCAAATACGGCTGGCTGTAGGCATGGAATAGATTCGTTAATTAACAATTTTATAGAGTTTAACTAAATATTGGAGCATTCTATTTTTTTTCATAAATGAGCTGCATAAACCCTAGATTTTTACCAAAGTGTAGCTGAAACAGTTACTTTTTAGGGTTAAGCCCAATGGGCCAAGTACATAAGCGCTCTTGGTTTCCGTTACACTCTTATTAAAAATCAGGCATTAAGTAGGAGACCCTATGGGGAAGACAGGTTTTTACACACATCCGGAATGCCGCAGGCACGAAATGGGCGAGGGTCATCCCGAGTGTCCCGATCGCTTAGATGCCATTATTGACCGCTTACTTATTACCGGCGTGAGCGACGCCCTAGATGAACGACAAGCCACACCGGTATCTATTCATGACCTTGAACTAGCGCATAGCAAAATGCATGTGGCTGCGATTAGGGGCTTACATGATGAGTTACTAGATGAACTCGCTGCAGGCGGGCCTCACTATACTCAAATTGATCCTGATACCCGAATGAATAAGCACACCTTTGCCGCTAGTTTAAGGGCTGCTGGTAGTGCAATAGCGGCCACAGATGCCGTTATTGCGGGAGAACTTGAAAATGCATTCTGTGCAATTAGGCCGCCTGGCCATCATGCTGGACGTCAAGAGGCAATGGGTTTTTGTTTTTTTAACAATATTGCATTAGCCGCTAAATATGCCTTAGAGCGCCATCATTTAAAAAGGGTTGCCATTATTGATTTTGATGTGCATCATGGAAATGGAACCGAAAATATTGTCGCCAATGACGACAGAATTTTAATGTTGGGATTTTTTCAGCATCCTTTATTTCCTTTTAGTGGGCACGATAGTACGGCTAAAAATATAAAAAATACTCCCATTAATGCTTACTCACGTGGGGATGTAATTCGCGAGTTGGTGGAAATGGAATGGTTGCCACAACTCAATGAATTCCGCCCAGAAATGATTTTTATTAGTGCTGGTTTTGATGCTCATCGTCTAGATGATTTAGGTCAAATGGGCTTGGTCGAGCAAGATTATGTATTTATAACCGAGCGCATTAAACAAGTGGCTAAAAGTCATGCCAAAGGAAGAATTGTTTCTTGTTTGGAAGGCGGCTATCACTTAGATGCTTTAGCAAGAAGTGTAGAGGCCCATATTAGAGTTTTGGCTGACCTCTAAAGTAATTTTTTGAGTTGAAATTCATTGATTGAACTCATTTATTGTTTTTTCTAGCTCGCTTCTCTTATTAGAATAGTGATTTGTTCCAAAGAGAGCCATTTATGCAAGAGCTATTAGAGTCTATAGCAGCTACCCCAATAAAATTAGCCATAGAAGTGTTGTGGGTGCTGGCCTTTTTAGGCTTGGCCTTTTTAGTTTCTTGGTGGTGGGGGCGAAAAAGTGCCAACGATTCTTTATGGTTTGGCCAGAGCATAATTGATGGAATTTTATTCCCCTTTGTCGCCTTTGCTTTTTGTTATGCAGCTTCCAAAAGTCCATTTATTAACCAACATATGGGGGCTGTTAGTATTGCAGTACCCATATTACTTAGCTTGGCTATTATTCGCTTAAGTGCCCGTGTTTTAAGCAATGTATTTCCTGGTTCAGCTTGGGCTAG
>CAZKWC010000045.1:7093-23826 GCA_964556425.1 uncultured Limnohabitans sp.
GGTGGTGCTTTGGGGGTTGGTTTAGGCCTAGGTTTGCAAAAATTAGCAGCCAACTATATTAGTGGGTTTGTGATACTAATAGAGCGTAGCCTACGTATTGGCGATACGATTAATATTAGGGGTTTTGAAGGCGTGATAACTGACATTAAAACACGTTATACCTTAATTAGAGCTTCTAACGGTAGAGAGTCAGTAGTGCCCAACGAAATGTTGTTAACAGAAAGAGTAGAAAGTTTGTCTCTTGCTGATACGCTTATTTTGTTGCAAAACACAGTAACCGTTACGTATGCATCCGATCCTGAGCAAGTCCAATTATTATTAGTCCAAGCGGCTTGCAGTTGTAAGCGGGTCTTGAGTCAACCTGAGGCGAGTGCACAGTTGCTAAAGTTAGGCAGCGAGGGATTGGAGTTCGTGGTGAGTTATTGGATTGCCGACCCAGAAAACGGCCAAGGCAATGTGAGATCAGAGGTAAATTTTGCTATTTTAAAAGCATTAAAGACAGCTAATATTGAAATTCCATTCGCAAAATCAGAGGTGGTTAATACCACTGTGTAAAAGAAAAATAGGGGCAAGAAAAAACCGCCTAAAAAGGCGGTTTTTAATTTTTCTGACAGCGCACCTTACAATGCGGCAGAACTCAGGTCAATGAATTGATTTGAATTCTGTGCGGTTGTGTTAATTTTAAAATGAAGAATTGAACAATCGCTAATTAAGCGGCTGCCAAAGCTTTCACTTTAGAGCTTAAACGGCTCTTATCGCGTGCTGCTTTGTTTTTGTGGAAAATGCCTTTGTCAGCCACTGTATCAACGATGGCTTGCATTTTTGAGAATAATTCAGTAGCTTTGGCCTTATCGCCAGTTAATACTGCTTTTTCAACGTTTTTCACTGCTGTGCGGTATTTTGAACGCAAAGAAGTGTTGGCAGCGTTGATTTTTTCGTCTTGACGAACGCGTTTACGTCCTGAGGCAAGGCGGGGGTTTTTCTTTTTTGGTTTGGTTGATGCCATGATTTATATTTCCTTAGTGAAAGTAGATGTTGTCAGAAAAGCCTAATATTATATCACTATATCCAAATTTAGTACAAGTAATACGGTTACCATCAATGATCCATTATTTGTTTGCACAGTTTATTTATTTATAAAAGCGAGTTTTTGTTGTGTCCCTTATTAAATCAGCTTCTGTAGTGTCTCTTCTTACGCTTGCATCTAGAGTCACAGGTCTTGTTCGAGATCAGTTAATTGCCGCTATTTTTGGAGCAAGTGCCTACACCGATGCCTATAACGTGGCTTTTAGAATTCCCAATATGTTTAGGCGATTTTTTGCAGAGGGAGCATTTAGCCAAGCTTTTGTTCCTAGTTTGGGCTATGCACAAAGTCAACAAGGTGATGCTTATGCTAGGCTGTTTGTGGACAAAATCGCTACTGTTTTACTGTGGGTCATGGTGGTAGTTTGTATTATTGGTGTGGTCGGTGCGCCTTTTTTGGTTTGGTTAATAGCCGGAGGACTGCAGAAAAATCCACAGGCTTACGATGCAGCCACTTTAATGGCGCGATGGATGTTCCCCTACTTAGGGCTTATTTCAATGGCAGGTTTGGCTGCATCGGTTTTAAACACGCATAAACATTTTGCTATGGCTGCGGCTGCACCTGTGTTGTTAAATGTCGCCATGATTGCAGCGGTCTGGGGTTTAGTACCATTATTTCAGAGCTGGGGAATTTTACCTATTATGGCTTTGGCTGCAGGGGTGGTGGTAGGCGGTATTTTGCAGGTTTCATTGCAGTTTTACTCCTTATCTAGAATTGGTCGTTTTCCAAAATTTGGCTTGTCTTGGACTGCATTTAAAACTTCTTATCAAGACCCCGCAACAAAGGGTGTTGCCCGATTATTTGTGCCTGCTTTATTAGGTGTTGGAGTGTCGCAAATATCTCTGATTATCAATACCCAAATCGCCTCACGCTTAACGACTGGCAGCGTGACGTGGCTTAATAATGCCGACCGTTTAATGGAGTTCCCCACTGCTATGTTAGGGGTGGCTTTAGGAGTGGTTTTAATGCCTAGGTTATCGGCTGCAAAGGCAAAAAATCAAACTCAAGACTACAGTGCCATGCTTGATTGGGGCTTGCGTTTGGTGGTGGTTTTAGCAGTGCCCTGCGCAGTGGCTTTATTATTATTTGCATTGCCTTTGGCAGCGACTATTTTTCATTATGGAGCTTATAAAGCCGCTGATGTACTACAAACTAGTTATGCCTTGCAAACCTATGGCGTTGGTTTATTGGGCTTGGTGGCTGTGAAGGTTTTGGCACCAGGGTTTTATGCGGGTAAAGACATTAAAACACCGGTCAAAATTGCGGTAGTGGTTTTAATTATTACGCAATTACTCAATTTAGTATTAGTTCCTTTATTTCAGCATGCAGGCTTGGCGCTGTCTATTGCTATTGGTGCATTAATTAATGCTTTATGGCTACTTGTTGGATTAATTAAAAAAGGTTTGTATCAACCTCAAAAAGGGTGGTGGAAGTTGCTATTGCAAGTGTCGCTAGCAAGTGCCGCCCTTGCTGGAGTTTTGTTTTATGCTTCTCAGCATTGGGCCTGGATTGACCCAGAGTCTAGTAAATTATTAAGAGTGGCGGTAATGGCAATTGTTTTAATGGCATGTGCCTTACTTTACCCTGCATGTTTATGGTTGACAGGAGTAAAAATAAAAAATCTACTTCGCCCAGTCGCAATACTGAATAAATAATTATTTTTGGGGATTTTATGCCCTTGCTCGTCTACTTTATTGATTGAAAGCACCCTTGTATGGGGTTATCCTTAAAATTTTGCTAGTAGCTGGGCAAAATTGATGATTTATCAAGTTAATATACTGAATCAATTAAGTAAGTTGCCTTATCAATTGAGTGGTTTCAATAACTCGATTGTTTCATTCGTTTTTTAATTGTTTTAATTCATGTATCCATTACAGCAATCAATCACCGCTCTTGAATATTTCTCTGCTTTGGTTCAGGGCGATGAGGGTTTTCCTTTGTTTGAGGTGGCTGCATGTTTGGCACATGACGAGCATCCCGAGCTTAATCTCGCAGAGATGACGAATGAAATGGATCATCTTATTAGGCGTCTAGAGCTTCAAATTTCAAAAACGGTTGAACCTTTACGTAAAGTACAAATTCTCAACCGTTTTTTTTATCGTGAATGTGGATTTGCACCTAACCTCAATCATTACCACGACTCCGAAAACTCCTATCTTTCTTGTGTGATTCGTAATCGACGAGGACATTCGATTTCATTGGCATTAATTTGGATGGAGTTAGCCCAAGCCATTGGTGTCCGGTCTGCTTTGGTTTGTTTTAACAAAGAAATTTTAATTAAAGTATATTTACCCGACGGTCAAGCAATGCTTGAGCCCAATACCGGCTTTTCTTATAGCCGACCAGAATTAGATGCCCTAATGGGAATGGGGAATGGAGTAAAGGCACAAGACGTCAAAAGGCGTGAGATGATGTTTGCGTTTTACTCAGCCGACTTAACGCCTAGAATTATCATTGAAAAATTGGCTTTGCAACTATCCCAAACTTTTGAGATGAGTCAAGACTGGACCAAAGTCCTATTGGTAATGAATCGAATGGTGATTTTACTGCCAGACAAAATTGATTATTACCGCGAGCGAGGTTGGGTTTATACCCGCTTAGGTGATGCGAGCAGAGCAGAGCAAGATTTTGAAATTTTTTTAGCAGAGTCTGAAGAAGGGCCAGAGCATGAAGCTGTATTAAAGTGCCTACAAGACCTCAGATCTTAAAATTCTTGATGGCGATTGACAATAAAAAATGACCTCTTTGAGGTCATTTTTTATTAAAGCTAATCTAACTGATGAGCGTAAAGGCTACCAATTGATGTTTTAAGCCTTAGGTCTTAAAAATGCAGGTATTGCATTGGCTTCAAACCATGCTTTTTGCTCATCAGCTTGTGCCTGACCACCTGGTGCAGTAGGGTAACTTGGTCTAAAACCAGGTTGAGTAGCAGGACGTAATGAACTGGTAGGTAAAACTCCTCTATTACCTGCGCTAGCCATATTGAGTTTTCTTTGCATGGCAGCAGGAACACCACGATTGGCCAATATAGCATTGTTAGCATTAGCCAATGCTCCAATTGCACCAGGAGCATATTCGGGAGCGATCCAAGCTAAAAGATTGTCCCAATCCGCTAACTCTTGCTTCACCGTTTCATTTTCCATATCAAAAATAGTCATGCCTTGTTCAATACAATTGACATACGCACGAGACTCTTTGATGCTAGCTAATAATTGTGTTTGGTGCGCTGCAGCCAGATTTTCAACAACACGGCTAGTTGCACTCTGTGAATCTAGGCGCATACCAACCACTGCTACTTTGCAACGACCTGTACTAATACGAGGGAGTTGTTTAAGTTCGGCCAGACAGTCTGCTGCCGATTCGCGGTCAAAGATTGAACCACAAACTGGCATGAGAATGTAATCGGCTGACATTGCTACTTTAGCAAGGTCAAATCCGTGAAGCCCACCGGGCGTATCAATAACAGCATAACTCACACCCGTGGGTAAGCGTCTTACGTATTGATGATCAACAGCCCAACCGAGTATGGGTTTGTATTTGTCACCACGAAGCCTTAGCCAAGTTTTAGAGGATTGTTGCCTATCGATATCGCCAAGCATAACAGAGGCTCCCTTATTAGCGAGATAGGCTGCTATATGTGTGGCGAGGGTGCTTTTTCCGCTACCGCCTTTACGATTAATGACTGCGATGACAGGCATGGATAATTTGAACCAAAAAAACAGTGTAAAAAAAACGTATTGAGTAGATAAAAGAAATGTTTAATATTTCTCAATATTACAAAAATGCGCCCAGTTTTTAGATTATAGATATAAAAACTCCCGTACAGCTATTTTAGTGATCATAGTTAAAAATTGCTAGAGATGGCAAGGTTTAGTAGGCAATTATTACCAAATAAACAGATGCTTAGTGACTTAATACACTTTTTGCTAGGTCGAGAAACACAGTGCAACTTAATAGACTTAGATCTAATACAAAGACAAAGTGCATTATGAGGCTACATTTTCCCCTTACTAATATCTATAGGGATAAAGATTGTAAGAATTCTGCTTGCAAGAAAATAGATGACTTAAGCTAGCCAGCAAGAAGCTAGCTTAAGTTTAAATAATACTAAAAGTTAAGCAAGTTTGACGAACGGTTTCTCAGAGGTGTTTTGTACACTGCCAATTAAGTAAGATTTTTCACCCAGTTGCTCAAGATGAGTTTGAACAGCAAGATATTGGTTTTCTGGAACGATTAATACCATGCCAATACCGTTATTAAAGGTGCGATTCATTTCAATGTCGTCAATCGCAGCAGTGTCTTGCAACCAAGTAAATAATTCTGATTTAGGCCAACTGCCCTTTTTAAGTTCAACGCAAGTACCCTCAGGCAATACACGAGGAATGTTTTCTAACAAACCACCACCGGTAATATGGGCCAAGGCCTTGATTGGGTGTTGACGTAAAACTTCTAGAACGGATTTGACGTAAAGCCTTGTAGGTGCCATTAATGCCTGTTTAAATTCCATACCATCTAAAGTTTCGGGAAGTTCGTTCGCAGCGCGTTCAATGCATTTGCGCACCAAACTAAAGCCATTAGAGTGAACACCATTGCTAGCCAACCCAATCACCACGTCACCTTCGCAAATGTCACGGCCATCTAAGATTTTAGATTTTTCAACCACGCCCACAGCAAAACCTGCAAGGTCATATTCACCAGGTGGGTACATACCTGGCATTTCAGCAGTTTCGCCACCAATTAAGGCGCAACCACTATCTTCGCAACCCTTCGCAATACCAGCAATAACTGCCGCTGCAGTATCAATATCTAATTTTCCACAAGCAAAATAATCGAGGAAAAACAAGGGTTCAGCGCCTTGTACTAACACATCATTCACACTCATACCAACCAAATCAATACCTACTGTGTCGTGCATATTCCATTCAAAAGCCAATTTTAGTTTAGTGCCTACACCATCAGTGCCACTCACCAAAACAGGTTCTTGATAACGTTTTGGCACTTCAAAAAGGGCACCAAAACCACCAATCCCAGCCAAAACACCTTCACGGAGTGTTTTTTTAGCAAGGGGTTTAATTCTTTCGATAAGTGCGTCTCCTGCAACAATATCAACGCCGGCATCTTTGTAGCTGAGAGCAGTATTTGGATTTTTTTGGAACATGGTAGGGTTATGCGTAAATAAACAAGACGGAAAATATGGGTAGTAACAATCTACATTAGCAGACAAAATAGGCAGTGGAATGATTGAAAAACTGAACTTTTACGCTATGCAATCATATGAAAGGCAAAAGTACCAACAACTTTAATCATTGAACAGAAAAAAAGATGCTTTAGTAGCTACTGTTAGAGATTCCTTGGGTGATTGGCCATGCATCTTTGAACTTTTGGGGATCAGATGCCCTAGAAATAAGCATTATTTTACTCGACTTCGACATCAATATAGGCCCTGTTGTTATCACTTGGCTGAGTTAAACACTAAAGATGGCTTGGAAGTGACTTACATTAGGTAATTGAATAGCCATCTTTATTTGTATTTTGATCGTAGATATGATTATGAGGGGTAAAATCAGTATTGCTTGTAGGACTCGTGGTGTCGGTAGAATTTACAGTTGTATTCGCAGCTGACAAGTGTCATAGATGCTCAAAAAAATGTATTTATCAACAAGTATATGTTTTACGCCTGTTAGACTCATCAGTGAGTTAATTTAACTTTTATTTCATAATGTGAATTATGAGCGGTATTCATTTTAATTGGCTTATTTTAGTTCGACAAATGCTGCTTGGCTTCAATTGATGCTACATACTTCTAAAGAGTTTTAGTCAATTTTCGATAATTAACTGATCTAATCTTTAAAATACACGCACGAGATAGGTTCGAAAATGATTTCGTGCTTTCTAACGAGTCATACTTATTTGTTCTGTTAAATGGTTGAGCTGACTTGTGAATATTAGATTTTGTAAAAAAGAGGCCAAATTTGAAGCAAATTGCGCTTGATTTAGGATTAGAGACTGGCCCGAGTTTTAAACGCTTTTTTCCTGGTTCTAACCTTGAGGCATTAACTTGCCTTGAAACTACGGTAGCAGAAAAAAGTCCTGTTCCGGTTTATTTGTGGGGGCCTGCTTCGTCAGGGAAAACTCATTTATTACAATCGGTAAAAACTGCCTTTAATGAAGTCAACCAAAGCGTAGGATGGCTCAATTCTGAAGTAGAGGAGTTACAAGCTTTTAATCCTCATTGGTCTGCCATTATTATGGATGATGTTCATCTGTATGGACTCCAATTGCAACAGCATGCATTTGCTTGGTTTATACATGCGACACAAAACAATACGGTGATTGTGTCATCAGGTGATGCTCCTCCAATGAGTTTAAGTTTGCGTGATGACTTACGTTCAAGAATGGGATGGGGGCAAATTTATGCCCTCACTCCACTTAATGACACTAATTGCAAAATTGTCATGCAAAATGCAGCTAAAACCAGAGGCTTTGAGCTACCTGCAGATGTCTTAGATTATTTGTTATTACACTTTAGTCGTGATCTTGGTAGCCTAATGCAATTATTAGACATGATGGATAAATATGGCTTAGAAACGAAACGAGCTATAACTATTCCTTTTATTAACGCAATGATGCAAGAGAGCTAAGTAAGCTGCAGCATAATGCCCTTTAGCATAAGTGTTAGGGCTTGAATAACTGGCCAAGGTTGGATTTTAATTCCTAGCAAACGCTAAGAGATTTTAAAATCTACCCAGTAGTTGATTTCAAGCCAAGATACGACTAAAAGTTCCGATTAATGCTGCCGAGTTGCTCAATCTTTTGCCTTATTAAAAACGAGAAAAACTTTGAAAAAAGTCGTACTTTTTGATTTAGATCATACCTTGCTACCCATAGACTCAGACTATGAATGGGGGCAATTTACTACCCGTATTGGTTGGACTGATCCCCATGAGTTTGCCAAACAAAATGAAATTTTTTATATGCAATATAAAGAAGGTCGTTTGGATGTGCCTGCCTATGTCCGTTTTGCCACCGCTGCTATTCGTGAGCGCGGCGAAACTGTCTCTGTCAAAGCCCGTGAACAATATTTAACTGAAGTAATTCGTCCCGCTATTACGCCAGTGGTGCTTGAGCTCTTACAACAAAGCCGTCTCGTTGCAGATGTAATGGCGATTGTGACTGCAACCAATGAGTTTATTACAAGGCCTATTGCCAGCGAGTTAGGTATTACCGAATTAATTGCCGTAGAACTTGAAAAAACCATACAAGGTCAAGATGCACAGGGCAATCCATTGCTTTGGATAAATGGCGAAATAAAAGGTGTGCCCTCCATGAGAGAAGGTAAGGTGATTAGGGTAGAGCAATGGTTAAGTACCATGGGCTTGACTTGGCAAGATATAGAGTTGACTTTTTATTCCGACTCAATTAATGACTTACCTCTTTTAGAGCGAGCCACTACTCCTGTCGCAACCAATCCAGATGACAAATTGCGCTCGATTGCACAAGCTAGAGCTTGGCGCATACTTGATCTATTTGATAAAAGATAAACACCCAAGTCACTCAATATTCAAGTGAGCTTGTTAATTAATTGGAGCCTATTCAAGAAGGGCTAAAAGTATGATTACTAATTTTATCAATAAATTATTAGGCAAATCGCCTTCGGTAAGTAAACCGAAAAAAGTCGCCAATCCCTTTGGTCATAAAGTGGAATTAAGTGCTCAAGAACATGGTATTAATCCAGAGTTAGTAGATAGTCGAGCCTATGATGTCGTTCATACTCTCAAGCGTGCAGGTTATGACGCATATATTGTCGGAGGTGCAGTTCGCGATTTGTTATTAGGTTTACGCCCCAAAGATTTTGATGTCGCTACAAGCGCTACACCAGAGCAGGTCAAAACGCTTTTTAGACGAGCATTTATTATTGGCAGACGATTTAGAATTGTACATGTGGTTTATGGTCGTGGCCGCGAACATGAAGTGGTAGAGGTTTCTACCTTCAGAGCATTTTTAGATAACAATGCAGCGCAAGCCGTAGCTGGAAATGAAAAAACCAGTAAGTCAGAGCTCGCTCACATGAAGCATGCAGTCGATTCAAGTGGTAGGGTATTACGTGATAATGTGTGGGGCCCTATGCATGAAGATGCAGCTAGACGAGACTTCACTATTAATGCCATGTATTACGATCCATTAACAGAGGTGTTGGTAGACTATCATAAAGGCATTGAAGACGCCAAAAAACACCTTATTCGAATGATTGGTGACCCAGCAGTTCGTTACCGCGAAGACCCTGTTCGCATTATTCGTGCGGTTCGCTTTACTGCAAAATTAAGTGCCTTAGGTTTTAAATTAGAACCTAAAACTGCCAAGCCCTTGGTGGCCTCGCAAGACTTATTAAAAGAGGTTCCACAAAGTCGTCTGTTTGATGAAATGTTTAAATTGCTGCAAACTGGTCATTCACTTGCCAGCATAGAGCAACTCATTCAACTTCAATTGCAAAACGGTATTTATCCATTACTGTCAGTGGTGGTAGAGCGTTCCAAGCATGTTTTGGTGCAATCGGTTTTAGCCGATACTGACCAAAGGGTAAAAGAAGGTAGAGCCGTTGCGCCGAGCTTTTTATTGGCCTGTGTATTATGGGAAGATGTGAAATTAGGCTGGGATGCCAAAGTCGCCCAAGGCATACATAAAGTGCCTGCCTTGCAAGAGGCAGTCGATGAAGTTTTTAACCTCAGAATTGGTGATGTATCTGGCCGCGGCAAATTGGCTTCCGATATGCGTGAAATTTGGGCGATGCAGCCCCGTTTTGAAAAACGTACAGGTAGTGGCCCTTGGTCATTAGTTGACCATCCACGTTATCGCGCCGGCTTTGATTTTTTACAATTACGTGCCAAGTCTGGTGAGGTAGAAGAAAGTTTGGCCGATTGGTGGCAAGAGTTTGCCCAAGCTGACCAAGACCTCAAAGCAGATATGTTGTTGCAAGTGCGTGATGAGATGCAAAAATCTAAAGTCAAAAGCACTCGCTCTCACTCCGCCACGAAAACAAAAGTGCCAAACAATCCAAAAACGACGGCAGCTACCATCACCGAGGACGTAGCGTCTAACTCAGAGTTAGAGCAGACGACACCCATTAAAAAACGTAAACGTAAACCTAGGCGTTATCCTAAAGATGCTCGCGGTGCAACAGATACCAATCAAAATGGAGGTGGTGGAAGTGCTACGTCGTGATTTTAAAGTTTCTGCATGGGTGGCTTTAGGTGCTAATCTGGGAGACGCTGCTGGGGCTTTAAAACAAGCCTTAGAGGCGATTCAAAACATTCCTGCTACGCATCTAGAACAAAGTTCGAGTTTTTATAAAACAGCTGCCATTGATTCATCTGGTCCTGACTATATCAATGCAGTGGTGCGCCTTACTACTTTTTTATCTGCCCCAGATTTGTTAAAAGAGTTGTTTAAAATAGAACAAAAGCACGGTAGAGAAAGGCCTTACGTAAATGCGCCAAGAACACTTGATTTAGATTTATTGTTATTTGGTAACAGCACGATTCAAAGCCAATTTTTACAAGTGCCACATCCTCGAATGTATCAAAGGGCATTTGTATTATTTCCCTTACATGATGTCTCTGCACAACTAGTAAGCCAAGCACAATTAAATGCGGTGTCTGATCAAGTGATTGAGCGACTGACAAATGAATAACAGATTTTTTTATCTCGCTTAATTCGACTATTTTTTTACATCATAGTTAGCTTCAGTTGTATTAGTAAAAATTGGAGCTGTTTAAAATAATTATTATTTAAAAGGAATTCTAAAATGGCCTTTGCAAATTTTTTCTTGCTCTTAGATGACATTACTGCTTTATTAGATGATGTTGCCACCATGACCAAAGTAGCAGCCAATAAAACAGCGGGTGTATTGGGCGATGATCTTGCGCTTAATGCTCAGCAGGTGACGGGTGTAAAAGCTGACCGCGAGTTACCTGTAGTGTGGGCGGTGGCGAAAGGTTCGTTGATCAACAAATTAATTTTAGTGCCTTTGGCATTGTTAATTAGTGCTTTTATTCCCATGGCGATTACCCCCTTATTAATGTTGGGTGGCCTTTATTTATGTTTTGAAGGTTTTGAAAAATTAGCCCATAAATGGCTACATTCAGAACAAGAAGATCAACAGCATGTCAAAGAGTTAAAACAGGCTATTGCTGACCCAACGATTGATTTAGTCGCCTTCGAAAAAGAAAAAATTACCTCTGCTATTAGAACCGACTTTGTTTTATCGGGAGAAATTATTGTTATCACTTTAGGAGTGGTCGCACAACAGGCCTTTATGACCCAGGTTTTTGTTTTGTTTGCAGTGGCTATTGCCATGACCATTTTTGTATATGGTATTGTGGCTGGTATTGTCCGCCTAGATGATGTTGGTTTACGTCTTGCATCACTTACCGATAAAAATGCTTTCGCCACCTTCAAAAGAAAAATAGGTCGAGGCTTATTATTGTTGGCACCGTGGTTGATGAAAACGTTGACGGTAGTAGGAACAGCTGCCATGTTTATGGTGGGCGGCAGTATTTTGGCACATGGCTGGCATGGTTTTCATGATATTTCAGTTGCAAGCGTCGCCATGGTATCTGGGCTTAGCTGGGTGGGTGGTGCTTTGGCATTTTTTACACCATTGGTTTTAGAGGCTATTTTTGGCGTATTGGCTGGCGCAATTGCCGTGCTAATATGGACTGTTGTGGGCTCGGTGATTAAAAAGTTCAAGTCATAAGCATTACTCCAAAAAGTGAACAAGCGCACTGATTAGATTTTCAAAGGGTTTGTGTGAAAAAAATAATTCAAGACTTTAGTGTTTCGGCTAGTGTGGCTGGTTTTGTTGCTGTATTGGTGGGGTTTACCAGTTCAGTGGCTATTGTGTTTCAGGCTGCGACACAATTAGGCGCTAGCTCGGCACAAATTGCTTCTTGGATGTGGGCCTTGGGTATTGCAATGGGGGTAGCTTCTGCGCTTCCCTCTTGGTGGTTAAGAAAACCCGTTATGGTGGCTTGGTCCACTCCGGGTGCCGCTGTATTGGCGGTAGCGGGTGCAACCGGCAACTACACTTTGGCACAAGGGGTGGGGGCGTTCATCATCTGCGGCCTACTCACTCTAATAGTAGGATTGACCGGTTGGTTTGATGCCATTATTAAGCGTATTCCTGTTGCAATAGCAAATGCCCTATTAGCCGGAGTCTTGGCGAAGTTTGGCCTACAAGCTTTTGGAATGCTACAGGCTAATCCTAGTTTAGTAATTAGTATGTTGTTGGTCTATTGGATTGTTAAACAAATCGCACCAAGGTGGGCGATTACGACGAGTCTTGTCGTTGCGATTGTCATGGTATTTTTTCAAGGGCAATTAAATTTACAAAATTTGCAATGGCAGTTAGCCGTGCCTCAAGCAGTGTGGCCAGAGTTTAGTTTTGCTGCCTTCATGGGTTTAGCATTACCCCTTTGGATTGTCACTATGGCTTCACAAAATCTACCAGGTGTGGCGGCTATCAATGCCTGTGGTTATGGGGGAGAAAAAGGTATTCCGGTCTCAAAAATTATTTCATTAACTGGACTTTTTACCTTGGTGTTAGCCCCTTTTGGTTGCTTTTCAGTTAATTTGAGTGCAATTACGGCTGCTATTTGTATGGGACCAGAGGCACACGAAGATCCTAAAAAACGTTATGTTGCCGCTATTGTGTGCGGTGTTATTTATATAGGGATTGGTATTTTTGGTGCAACTGTAGCCTTAGTTTTAGCCGCATTTCCAACCGTTTTAATTGTGGTAATTGCTGGCTTAGCACTACTTGCTACCATTGGTAATAGTTTGGCTAGTGCTCTAGAAAACAATCTACACCGCGAGGCGGCCTTGGTCACTTTCTTAGTGTGCTTAAGTGGTATTACTTTGTTGGGTATAGGGTCTGCATTCTGGGGTGTAGTCGCTGGTTTATTTGCGATGTATTTACCCAAGGTGTTTAGTAGTTTTAAAAAACCAGCTTAATAGCCACTTATTCCATACAGTGTTCACTACCATTCATTTTTGATAAGCTGCAGTGGCTCAAAAAAAGCACAATATATTATTTTCTTGCTGTTTTTGTTAACTCTGCTGGTTGATTTTTTTATCAGCAGAGTATTGTTGCCTAATCAAGGCCATACTTTAATTGGCTTTGCGATTGACTAAAATCATGCCAATTGCCACCAAAATAAGCCCGCCTATTAAGGCTAAAGTAATGGCCTCTTGTAGCCATAAATTACCCACCATTACAGCGGCGACTGGTGTTAAAAAAACAAAGCCCGACATTTTGGTAGCCGGATAACGACTTAGTAGCCACATCCAAGCTAAGTAGCTAATAAATGCGCCCAATACGGTTTGAATAACAAGAGAGCTGACCGAAAAATAGGTCATTTGCATGGTCCAAGGTTCGTTAAGTGCCAAAGATAAAAATGGCAAACTGATGGCACTCATGGCCACTTGATAAAACAAGAGTTTTTCTGGGGACAGCTTATTTAACACAGTGGTTTTAATCACGACTGTGGTTAAACCCCATGAAAGGCCTGCTAACAAGGCTAATAAATCACCTTGCCAATGCAGGCTAGAGCTGCCTACCAGTCCATCTAGCAGGGCTAATATAACGCCAGAAAACGCCAAAATTAAACCTAGCCACTGAATCGAATTGAGTTTTTCAGATGGTACCCAAATTGGAACTAAAAAGGCTACCCAAAATGGAGCGGTATAGGCAAAAACGGTTAATCTAGAGGCGCTAGTGTATTGCAAGCCGGTATAAAGACAGGCAAATTCTAGGGCAAAAAGTAAGCCTGCAATAATGCCAACCCACATACTTTTATCTTTTTGCCATAATGGTATTTTTTTATAAAAGCACCAAGCCATTAACAAAAGTGTTGCGCCTAAAAAACGCACGCTGGCTTGAAAAACGGGAGCCATAAATGGCAAAGTCGCTTTAATAAGAACTTGTTGTGTTCCCCAAAAAAGGCAGCATAAAAAAAGAACTGATAGTGCTGTGCCATCTAAATGGGATTTGCGTTGAGTCATGTGGTACAACCTTGTGGATAAACAATTTTGATTTTGAAGATCAAATATAAAACTATTGTAAAGGGTCAAAGAAGTGGAAAATTTATTGGATTCCGGCTTGGTTTGGTTAAGGCGCGACCTACGCACCACCGATCATGCTGCATTATCAAATGCTTTACAACTTTGTAAAAAAGTATTTGTCGCCTTTGTATTTGATACAGAAATCTTAAAAGAACTAGACCGCCATGATCAACGCGTCGAGTTTATTTGGGAAAGTCTGGCTCAAGTGAATGCCAATCTAGTGCAGCTGAGTCAAAATAATGGTTGCAGTTTAATTGTGAAGTATGGCGTGGCAAGTGAAGTAATTACTTCTTTAGCACAACAATTAGAGGTGAATGCTGTGTTTTGTAGCCACGATGATGAGCCTCAAAGCCTACGTCGTGATAGCTTAGTCGAACAAATCTTAGCACAATCTAAAATTAGATTTTTCCATTATAAAGATCATGTTTTATTGGAGCGCTCAGAAGTACTAACCCAATCGCAAAAGCCGTATAGTGTTTTTACACCCTATAAAAATGCATGGTTAAAAATTATTCAAGAGGCTGATCTGCAGGAGTTTCCAATCAAGCAATTGGTCCATCGCTTGGCTGCTACCCCCTTGAGTGCTCATTCTCCCTTGCCATCATTGGAGCAGTTAGGTTTTGAAAAAACGGCTCTGAGCGAGTTAAAAATTCCTTTAGGGGAAAATGGTGCACAGCTTTTATTACAAGATTTTGAGTCCCGTATTAACGACTATTCGGCAACACGAAATTTTCCTAGTATAAAAGGCCCTAGTTATTTAGGTGTGCATTTAAGGTTTGGAACTATTTCAATAAGACAATTAGCACGCTTGGCTTGGCCGCATTACCTGCAAAATAAAGAGGGTGCAACGGTGTGGTTGAGTGAGTTAATATGGCGTGATTTTTATGCTCAAATTATGCATCACCATCCCCACATAGTAGAGCGAAGCTTTAAGCTGGCCTATGACAAAATAGAGTGGGAGCAAGGTCCTAAGGCACAAGAATTATTCCAAGCATGGTGTCAGGCTAAAACCGGTTATCCACTGGTCGACGCAGCCATGGAGCAATTAAATCAGACGGGTTATATGCACAACCGATTGCGCATGGTAGTGGCAAGTTTTTTAGTCAAGCATTTAGGCTTAGATTGGCGCTTAGGAGAGGCTTATTTTGCCAAAAAACTCAATGATTTTGATCTGGCGTCGAACAATGGAGGTTGGCAGTGGGCGAGCTCTAGTGGATGTGATGCGCAGCCTTATTTTAGAATTTTTAACCCTGTTACGCAGAGCGAAAAATTTGATAAAGATGGCAAATTTATTAAACGTTATTTGCCACAACTGGCAAAACTAGATCATAAAAATATTCACGCACCTTGGTTAATGCCTAAGATGTTATTAGACCATGCTGGAGTTGTGTTAGGGCAAAACTATCCTTATCCTATTGTGGACCATGCTCAAGCAAGAGCTAAAACTTTGCTACGGTATGCAGTCGTAAGTACCAAAAATCAACTTGAACAACAAAAACAATTTGACTTGACGCAAAAATGAATTTCCTTAATTTTTCACCCACCTTTATTACCATTTTTTTATTAATTGCTTCAAATGTTTTTATGACATTTGCTTGGTACGGCCATTTACGAAGCTTATCTAGTTCGCCATGGCTTATCGCAGCATTTGTCAGCTGGGGGATTGCTTTATTTGAATATTTGCTACAAGTGCCTGCTAATCGGATTGGTTATTCACAAGCTCACTTAACCGTAGGCGAGCTTAAAATTATTCAAGAAGTCATTACCTTAAGTGTGTTTGTACCATTCTCGGTTTGGTATATGAAAGAGCCTTTAAAACTAGATTATTTGTGGGCTGGCTTGTGTTTATTAGGTGCCGTTTATTTTATGTTCAGAAGCAAAATGGCGTAAAAAGCAGCAATAAAATTCAATAATTGCTGCTTTTTCTAATTGATTTCATAATTTATATCTCGCCAGCAAATGATGCAAGTTCAAGATCGTCTTCTGCGGGAGGATTGAGTTGTATGATTTTGAGTGCAAGCCCATTGGAGTTGCTTTTTAAATCGGTAATGGCAAATCGCTTACCCACTTGAATCAGTAGCTGGTCAATAAGGGTTGAAATAATCGTGCAAAGCAAGGGGCTAAGATGGTCGGTTAAAGACTCTTTAAGACGCTCTAATATTTGGGCCTCTTTGAAGTTAACTATTAACAGGTCCTTGTCTAGTTGAATAAAGTGCACGTCTTTTAAACCCATTTCAATTAAGGTTTTACCCGTGCTCAATTGGATGATTCTTTTAGCCATACTAAATAAAAGTTGGCTAAAAAACCCTCCAGAACTGAGTTCAATATCATCGACTCTACGAAGTACAATTTCTTGCTTAGATCGGCTAATTTCAAAACTATGAAGTGCAAAACGTACTTTAAACTGCACAAAAGCATAACGAAGTTGTATGCCTATATGGAGTGAAATAAATCGAGCTGAAAACTCTAATTCCAGTAGTCGGAGTTGTTTTTCATCAACTATTGCTTTGGCAAGTGCTTTATTGATGAG
>CAZKWC010000046.1:0-23292 GCA_964556425.1 uncultured Limnohabitans sp.
GTAACAACAGCTGCGGCTCCTGCTACAGCGCTTGCCACTCCAGCCCACAATCCTACTGTGGCGCCGACTGGCAAATTACCCCATGCATCACCTTCTATTCGTAAATTAGCACGTTTATTAGGCGTGCCATTAAGCGAAGTAATAGGCACCGGTGGCAAAGGCCGTATTACCGAGCAAGACATTCAAGCCTTTACTAAAGCAGTAATGGCAGGAACCGTGCAGACTGCAGCCCAATCAGCCAAGCAAAAACCGGCAGCAGGGGGCAGTGCAGATGGTGCAGCCTTAGGTTTAATTCCTTGGCCAAAAGTGGATTTCACCAAATTTGGTCCAGTTGAGCGTAAAGATATGTCGCGCATTAAGAAAATTAGTGGCGCCAATTTACATCGTAACTGGGTCATGATTCCTCATGTGACCAATCATGATGATGCTGACATTACCGACCTCGAAGCCTTCCGTGTCGCCACCAACAAAGAAAACGAAAAATCGGGCGTTAAAGTCACGATGTTAGCTTTCTTAATTAAAGCTTGTGTTGCTGCACTCAAAAAATTCCCTGACTTTAATGCCAGCCTAGACGGTGATCAAATTGTTTACAAACAATATTTCCATATTGGTTTTGCAGCAGACACCCCTAACGGCTTAATGGTTCCGGTGATTAAAGACTGCGACAAAAAAGGCATTATGCAAATCTCTCAAGAGATGGGTGAATTAGCTAAAAAAGCCCGTGACGGTAAATTAAGCCCAGCTGAAATGTCGGGTGCTTGTTTTACGATTTCATCTTTAGGTGGTATTGGTGGTCGTTACTTTACGCCTATTATTAATGCTCCAGAAGTGGCCATTTTAGGTGTTTGCAAATCCACCACCGAGCCTGTTTGGGATGGTAAACAGTTTGTACCACGTCTCATGTTGCCTTTAAGCTTAAGCTGGGATCACAGAGTAATTGATGGTGCAGCCGCCGCTCGCTTTAATGTTTATTTAGGTCAAATTTTGGCCGACTTTAGACGCATTATTCTCTAATTGATCATCATAAAAGGAAAACAAAATGGCTCAAATTGAAGTCCAAGTCCCTGATATTGGTGATTTTGATGAAGTAACTGTAATTGAAATTTTGGTAAAAGCAGGTGACACTGTTAAAGCCGAACAAAGTTTAATTACTGTTGAAAGCGATAAAGCCTCTATGGAAATTCCATGCAGTCATGACGGAGTGGTCACTGCATTGAAAGTTAATTTAGGCGATAAAGTCAAACAAGGTTCTGTGGTTTTAAGCCTTGAAGCTGCTGGAGCTGCAACCAGCGCACCAGTGGCTTCGGCAACACCTACTCCAACTGCCCCTGTTACGTCTAGTGCTGCACCAGTAGTAGCACCAACCGCTGCTAGTTATAGTGGCGCCTCCGATGCCGACTTTGACTTGGTGGTATTAGGTGGTGGTCCTGGTGGTTATTCTGCCGCTTTTAGAGCTGCTGATTTAGGTTTAAAAGTAGCTATTGTTGAGCGTTATTCCACCTTGGGTGGAGTGTGTTTAAATGTGGGCTGTATTCCATCTAAAGCACTACTCCATGTGGCTGCAGTGTTGGATGAAGTCAAACACTTTGAAGCCTTAGGTGTGAGTTTTGGTGAACCGACCATCAACATTGACAAACTACGTGGCCACAAAGAAAAAGTCATTGGTAAATTAACTGGTGGTTTGGCTGCTATGGCCAAAATGCGTAAAGTCACTAGCATTCGTGGTGTAGGCCACTTTGTAGGTGCCAATCATTTACAAGTCCTAGAAACCACTGGCAAAAGCCAAGAGGTTACTGGTACGAGCCAAACTATTGGCTTTAAGAAATGTATTATTGCAGCGGGTTCACAAGCTGTACATTTACCTTTTATGCCTAAAGACCCACGCGTAGTTGACAGCACTGGTGCATTAGAGCTTAAAGAAGTGCCTAAACGGATGTTGATTTTAGGTGGTGGCATTATTGGCCTTGAGATGGGTACGGTTTACTCCACCTTGGGTGCAAGGTTAGATGTGGTGGAAATGACGGATGGCTTAATGCAAGGTGCTGACCGTGATTTAGTTAAAATTTGGCAAAAAATGAATGCGCCCCGTTTTGACAACATCATGTTAAAAACCAAAACCGTAGGTGCTAAAGTGACTGACCAAGGCATTGAAGTGAGTTTTGAAAATGCCGATGGCAGCCCAGGAGCACCAGCGCCACAAACCTATGATTTGGTGTTGCAAGCGGTAGGCCGTACGCCCAATGGTAAAAAAGTAGGGGCAGAAAATGCCGGTGTAGTCGTCAACGAGCGTGGATTTATTCCAGTTGACATTCAAATGCGCACCAATATTCCTCATATTTTTGCGATTGGTGATATTGTGGGTCAACCTATGTTGGCACACAAAGCGGTTCACGAAGCCCATGTAGCAGCTGAAGTAATTGCCGGTGAATTGTTAGGCGATAAAGAATTAGCTAGCGCTGCCTTTAACGCACGAGTCATTCCAAGTGTGGCCTACACCGACCCTGAAGTGGCATGGGTGGGCCTCACCGAAGATCAAGCCAAGGCACAAGGTATTAAAGTCAAAAAAGGCTTATTCCCTTGGAATGCATCGGGTAGGGCAATTGCGAATGGCCGTGACGAAGGCGTTACCAAACTATTGTTTGATGACAGCCCAGAAGCACACGGTCATGGCAAAATTTTAGGCGGTGGTATGGTTGGCACTCATGCCGGCGATATGATTGGCGAAATTGCTTTGGCGATTGAAATGGGCGCCGATGCCGTCGATATTGGTAAAACCATTCACCCTCATCCTACCCTAGGCGAGAGTATTGGTATGGCAGCTGAAGTAGCTCATGGAAGCTGCACCGATATACCTCCAGCCAGAAAATAATTTTCAAAACCGTATTTTTTAATCTAAGCAAAAAGGGCACTTTAGGAGTTTGATAACTCCGGTAAAGTGCCTTTTTTTTATATTAGGACTATACGACACATGATGTCGTTAAGGTTTTATAAGACTTGACAACTTTTGCAAGTCATTTACATACACCACTGTACTATTATTGGTTTTTTTAATATAGTGGAGATTGATCATGCGTTTACTTATTACTTCAGCACTTGTCGCCGTAACCATTTTAAGTGGTTGTGCAACTGTTCATGATACAGATAACAAAGTTGCTGAAATTACTGCCACCATCAACGCATTAGATGCAAGAGAAAGTGCTAACAACAAAGCTATCGTTGCTAAAGAAGCGGCTGACGTAGTAGCATTAAAACAAGCTGATGTACAAATTTTGGCACGTGCCAATGCAGCTTACAAATTAGCTGAAAGCCGTTTTAAATACGAAGTAATCAGCACTGATGAATCTATCACATTTGCACCAGGCAAATCAGTTTTAGGTCAAGCACACAAAGATACTTTAACAGCACTTGCACAAAAATTGAACTCAGAAAACAAAGACGTTCAAGTTGAAATTCAAGGCCACACTGATTCAGTTGGTGACGCTGCACACAAAGTAGGTTTAGGCGCACGCCGTGCCGAAGCAGTTCGTTTATTCTTGAGCCAACAAGGCGTTGCATTAAACCGTATGGCTACTATTTCTTATGCTGACTCACGTCCTGCAGACACAGCAAAAACAAAAGCAGCACACGCAGCTAACCGCCGTGTAGCAATCGTTTTAGTTAAATAATTAATTTTCATTCAACTACAACTAATTTAGTTGAGTCGAATTCACTGAACCGTTTGTAAAACGGTTGAAATTAAAAGCTATCGCAACTTACGTGTTGCGATAGCTTTTTTTTGTAGTGGAGTAGTTCAAGCCAAGTGGGCCTGACTTACTTTCAACACACAGGCCACAACATTCAAGTTAAAATCAACAGCATCAAAACAATTCAAAAGATTTAGCTTCTCAGCATGCAACAAGACGATGAAATTTATATGCAACAGGCTTTACAAGAAGCCCAAGTTGCTCATTGTCAAAATGAAGTTCCGGTTGGTGCCGTTGTAGTAAAAGACGGAGAGGTGATTGCTCGTGGCCATAATCAATGTATTCAAAATTCCGATCCCTGTGCACATGCAGAAATTTTAGTCTTAAGGCAAGCCGCTAAAGCGCTTAACAATTATCGACTCGAAGATTGTGAATTATTTGTTTCACTCGAACCCTGTAGCATGTGTGCAGGTGCCATTCTTAACTCAAGAATCAAAAGAGTAGTATTTGGAGCTCATGATTTAAAAGCAGGGGCAGCAGGCTCCATCATTGATTTGTTTGCTAATCAGCAGCTTAATCATCAGACCAAAATAAAAGCGGGGGTATTGTCTCACGCATCCATCAACTTACTACAAGCATTTTTCAAAGAAAAAAGAGATCAACAAAAAGAGCACAGTAACGTTAATCGTTTAAGAGAAGATTTTTTGCGTTTGCCAACTGCTATTTATACCAAATGGCAGAGCAAACATCAATTAGAAAATATCAGTTGTTTTCATCAATCGTTCGCACAATTAGAGGGTGCAAGATTACATTATCTAGATACTCACGCTAAGCAAAACCTAGCAGTAAGCGATGCAATTCAAAGTATTGTTATTTTGCCAGGTCTGTTTGAATCGACTTGCGATTATCTTAATAGTTTTTTATTTTATAAAAATCAAGGCTTTAGAGTTATTGTAATAGACAGTTTTGGAATGGGGTTTTCAGATAAAGCCAAACATTTTAGCCATAACTATGCTTTAGACTTAATTGAATTTGAAAGCCGATATTTATTGGAGTTATTTAATTTTTTAAATCTTAGCGCCATACATATGGTGGCAAGTAATTGGAGCTTAATTATTGCCATTCGCTTAGCGCAACAAGTTGCTATTCAATCGATTAGTTTAGCAAACCATTCTAATAAAAAGCCTGCTATTAAAATCAAGAGTTGGAGTCATTATTTACAACTAGTGGATAAAAACTACGATTTTGTAGAACAAAGCAATAAAAAAACTCCATTTTTGGATAAAGGCCATTTTCACTACAGTTTAGAGTTGTATCATCAGATTCGAAGACATGAATGGTTGTCTGAAGCAATTTACATCACTATTCAATTAAGAAACGATTGGATCAACTCTTTCGCTCACCATCAAAGTCAAAGTCTTAGCCAAATAGCCAATTCCAAGCATATCAAAGATGTAGATTGGAATTTTTCAGTTGAGTGGCTTCAAGATACCGTTCAAGACATTTTTATTTAACAAATTATTTTCTATGAGTTCAATTTATATATTTTCCGCTTCAAGTGCCATTGTTGACAAGGCCGCTTTTAAGCGAGGCGTTAAACGACTAGAGTCTTTAGGTCATAGCGTAGAGCTAGACAGCAATGTGTTAACTCGAAACACCCGCTTTGCCGGAACCGATGCCCAAAGAATAGAAGCCATTACTCGAGCGGCAAAAAGTGGAGCGGACTTTGCTATGGTTTCTAGAGGAGGTTATGGCTTAACTCGTTTATTACCTGACTTACCTTATGATTTAATTGCTAAAGCAGCTAGCCAGGGTACTAAATTTATAGGCTTTAGCGACTTTACCGCCTTTCAAGCTGCAGTTTATGCACAAACCAAAACGATTACTTGGCACGGGCCTTCAGTGGGAGCTGATTTTGGTTATCAAGATGAAAAAACTAATTTACCGGATGATATTTTAGAAGCTTGTTTTGAAGATTTAAGCTGGGATCAATCTGAAGGCGCTGGCTGGCGTTTGCCCAAAAATTCCCCTTGTTTAAGCCAAGGCGATTTTGTGATTGATAAGGCCACCCTGTGGGGCGGAAATTTATGTGTTTTAACTTCTTTACTTGGTACACCTTATTTTCCCAAAATTAATAATGGTTTGTTATATTTAGAAGATGTTGCAGAGCACCCCTATAAAATAGAAAGACTCTTAACTCAATTATTATATTCAGGTGTAATTGCCAAACAAAAAGCAATTATATTGGGTCAATTTACCGATTACAAGTTAACCCCAAACGATAAAGGCTTTAACTTTAATAGTGTAGTGGAGTGGTTACAAAGCAAAGTAAATATTCCAGTCTTAACAGGTTTACCTTTAGGTCATGTTCCAACTAAAGTCATATTACCCTTCGGATTAAAAGCCAGTTTATCGGTAGAGCAACGAGATGCATTAATTTATTGGGGTTAAATTTTAGTTTGTTTTGTCTGTATGCCACCCATTGATCAAAAAGTTGGCCATTAATTGATTAATTTGGATTTTTATATTTTGCATACGTATCACAAAATATAAAATCCAAATTTACTCCTCAACCAATACTGCATTATAAAGAGTCACTTTAAACTCTGTACCAAGATTTACCACACTACTACAAGTAATTAAACCACCGTGTTGTTGAATCACATTGTAAACAAAAGCTAAACCTAAACCATGACCGTTGGTAGTTGTATCGGTTGAATGCATACGACTATATTTTTCAAAAATATCGGGTAAATCTTTGTCCTTTATACCTCTACCATTATCAATAATTAAAATATCAACTGTTTGATTTTGCTGGCTTATAGGTTTTATTAATACTACCTTAATTTGAATTTTGGTATGATTATTACTGTATTTAATAGCGTTATCAAGCAAGTTAAATAAAGCTCTTTCTAATAAATTTCCATCTGCCGTTAGGTAACAAGGTAAATCAATAATAGCTTTAATATCTAACTCTAAAGTAATATTTTTTTCATGTGCTAATGGCCATGCTCGATCAGATACTTGTTGTAATAAGTTTTCAAGATTAATTTCTTGCTTCAAATAAACTTCAGATTGAGCCCTTAACATCCATACAAAATCATCCGCAAGCTTGAGGGTAGTGGCAGTTTGAATCCTCATTTGGTCAATAATTGTTAAGGCGTGAGTTAATTTTTCTTTATCCTCATTGGTTTTTGAGTTTTGCAATCGCAATATTATTTGCTCTTGTTCTTTTATTAAATGTAATAAAGCTGATTGAGGTGCTCTAAAATCATGAGATAAAAGTTGTAATGCTTGATCTCTTTGTAGTTGCAATTTTTTTTGTAAGGTAATATCTACCATTACAATAATCCACCCCATTACCTCTGTTGCTTGAGTATTAGTTGCTAGTGGTGTATCAATTGCAGAATTTAAAAACTCTGCAACATGTGCTCTTAACAATAGGGTAAGATAATCTTTTGACTGATTAGGCTGCAACACTACTTCTATACCATTATTATGGATGGCTTTTTCCATTAATTGAGTCCAATTAACTACCTTATTATTTTCTGAATAAATATTTAAACTATTTGTTACCAAGCTACCAATCAAAACATCTTGCTTAGTTAAAAATTGAACTCTTTCATTACTCAGTAAAATAATACCGGTTGTATCGGTTAATAAAACCGCCTCTGGCATAGCTTGAAGGGTATTTAATAAAAATAATTTTCTATCATTTTGTGCATTTAATGCTACATCTAAAGTTTTTACAATAGACTGCCAACCATCTTTAGGGTTATCAATTTCAATGGCTAATTTTTCTGGTTTATTTTTATTAGCAAATAAAATTTGAGCTCTTTTATTTAATTGAATAATTAAAAAACTAAATCGTCGCCAGTTCCATAATAAAAATGGTGCAATTAAAGTTAATATATTAATTGCAATAGGCCAATATAATAAAAAGTACCAATGCAAAATATAGTTAATACTCAATATAAATGATAATAAAAAAATTAATAATTTAATATTTTTTGAAGGGCTGATTTTCCATAAAAATACTGACCAAATTAATAATAATAAAAATGCAAAATTAATTACATAAGTATTATTTATTTCTTGAATTAATTGATTTTTTAATATGCCATCTAACAATGTGGCATGTATTTCAATACCAGACATTAAAGAATAATTAGCGATAAGTGGGGTAGGATATTGATCTCTAATTCCAGTAGCGGTAGCACCAATTAAGACATATTTATTTTTCAATTCCTCTAAGTTAACTTCATTATTTAAAATACTCACATATGATATTTTTTTAATATGATTTTCATTTTTATTAAAGGGTAAATATACAGGCGCTTGAACTGACCATTGAGGATAATCTTTTAATAATTTAAAATTAAAATAATTTTGATATGCTTCTATTCTGTTATTAATTTCGAGCTGCGTATCAGTATTTTTAAGATTCCCTGACTGACTCATTTGGAGCGCTAAGCTAGGCCATTTATTAGACGTTGTATTACCCTCCCATAAATATACTTTGCGAAGTTTTCCGTCATCATCTAAATGCAAAAAAGTATGACCCAAACCTTTTACAGATTCCTCAAATAAAGGAAGTGGATGATTAAGCTGAAGATTATTGTGAGCACTAGATGTATCTAATTCACCTGAACTTGAAATGGGTAAAAAAACAGGAATATTGGCAGACTGCAATGCTTTTAAAGCGGAGGCTAATTCAGCATCATGTAAAACATTATTACTTGGTTCTGAAAATAAAATATTAATACCAATATTTTTTGGTTTGCTTTTTAACAATTTATTTAATAGTTCAGCATGTATGTTCCTAGGCCAAGGCCATGCTCCCAATTGATTAATACTTTTATCATCAATAGTAATAATTACAATATCATTATTATTCTCAATATTTTTTGACAATAAAATTTTATCATACCACCATGAGTTCAAACTATTTAACCAAGGTGCATTAAAACTCCATAATATAATGAAACTTGAAATAATTAAGCAACCAAACCATTCGAAATGTAAGCGATTCAGTTTTTTTAAAAATCTCATATGTGAGTGTTATGACTTATAAATATATGATAGAGGCTACGGTAAAATTATTAATCGTATTGATGGTACAGGTTTATTTTAATTATTTATAATAAATTGATTCCAAGCACTATTAATAGTAATTTGCTTATCAATATCTTGAACAGTACCAATAATTTGCCATTTATAAACACCGGTAGGGAAATTAGCAATATCTACCTCAATATTATTTTTATTAATATTTTTGAATTGCACTAATCCTCGTTTTTCATCGAGTGAATTAATAATTAATTGATAATTTTGAATGGGTAACTCATTCCAATAAAAATGGATTAAATACTTTTTATCGACTAATTTTGAATTGGCTATTAAACTGTAATTATTTCGATGTAATTTCAGTGTTTGGTAGTTACCTTCAATTCCATTGTTGTCAAAAGCACTAATTCTAGCGAAATAGGCTCCTTCAGCTTCAATATTCAAATTGGTATATACTGATTTTTCTACCGTTTGATCATTATTTAGTAGAATTTCTTGTTGATCCAAAATATCCAAAAAATATTCATCTTTTGCGATTTGAATTCTATACTGCCTAATATTTTTTAAAGGTTTCCATTCTAGCTTCACATCAGATTTAGGATAGGGTTGTGTAAAACCAAGCCATTCTGGAGCCGTTAGTAGTGCTAAAGGACTGAGTCTTGCGTCCTTAAATGTTTTGTTTTCTGAGGTATTTAGCAAATGTTCAGGACTCAATACTAAACCAGTACTTTTTGTTAAAGAGGCTAAAAATTGATGATTTTGATGATATTGCCCCAAAGATGCAACAGGATTGTTTTCTGCTTCTTGTCTCATTTTAGGGTTGATAGAGCCTAGATCTACGCTACCATCAATTACACTCGATTGGACTTTTTCATTATTCATTAAAGCAACCCGAAAATGGGTGCCTCTTACACTAGCCGTTACTAATTTCGCACGCACTTGGTAATAAGGATTGGTGTTTGGATTTATTTTGGAGTTGATTGGAACGGTTGAATTGTTTTTTTCTTGAGTTAGTACTCTGCTGTCTACTTGCCCACTTATAAGTAATAATTCTATGCCTAACTGTGATCCGTAGCTCGGTAAAGCTAAAATTTTAATCGAGGATTTGGCGGCCAAAGTTGCTAAGTTACCTAGCACTCGAGTAATTTTTGTTGACTCCAATTCACTTACACTAGCTTGCTTAGCCTTCAAGCTCAAAGCGGTAGCCTCATTAGTGCTTAATTTTGAGTTTAATGCAATCGTTGCAAAACTATTTTCAGCCGTTTCGATCACCGCTCCGACAGGCACTACATCACCATTTTTCAGCCAGCTTTCTACACTCTTAAGTATGGTTTTTCCCGCTAATTTTTCTCGCTTAATCACTGTCATTTTGACATTACCGTGACTTGCATAAATAGTAGCGCTTGGTAAGTCTGCACTAAGAGAATTCAATTGTTTGACCGGCTTTGAGTACTGAGCCAACACATCAGGAACTCCTAGCACTATCAATACAAAACAAGCAAGTACACTGGTTTTGATCAAATAAACCCATGCTTTATTTTGGCCAACAAAGGCCAGTGGCTTCAAGCTCAACGCAACGTAAAAAGGACTCATGGTTGAAAATAGCCGTGAATTAGTTTTCATCTGATGATGGCATTTCATGAAGATTAGGCCGATTATTGAGGTTAAGAGCCATTAATCGATAGCCATAACCATAGATGGCAGCTAAGCTATAACCATGTTCAGGAGTTAAAAATAATTTTGCCCTTACCTTAGAAATATGAGCGTCAATAGTTCTGGAATCAGGCACTTCAGAAAGCCAAATCGAATCAATGATTTCAGTCCTTGATACGGCACAACCTAAATTGTTAATTAATAACCAGGCCAATGAAAACTCTTTATGTTTTAACAGAACTGTTTTGTTCAAGTGATGCAGTTTGATATAACTTCCATTCATCATCTCGAAATTTTCAATTCGCATTTGTATCCCAGCGTTGCTAATCCTACCCAAGCGACGCATTAAAGCTCCAATCCTCGCCAGCAATTCGAAGGGTCGCCATGGTTTGGTTAAATAATCATCAGCACCAGAATTAAGAGCGACCACCACATCATACTCGCTTGATCTTGCGGTAATCATTAATATGGGTCGAGTAATTTTTAAGTTTTGCCTAATGCTTTTTAAAATGGTATGACCGTCGGTGTCGGGTAAATTCCAGTCTAAGATGATTAAATCAAAATTTTCTTTTTTTAATAAATCTAAAAAATGAGCTCCAGAATTTTCAACCAAAACCGTACAATTATTTTCCTCTAATAAATTAGTTATTGCATGACATTCTAATAAATTATCTTCTAATATTGCAACTCTTAAAGCAGTTGAATCTTGATTTGATCCTATTAAACCATTTGACATTTCTGCTTGACTTTGATTATAAGCAGACTGAGTCATTGTTTTAAGCGATAATCCAAATGGATCAGCCGCATTAAAAACTCTATCTTGTACATTCAAATTTTCGTCTTTATTTTTTTGCATTTAAATTACTTAAAATTACCAGGGGTTACGGTCTGTATTGTCTAAACTTATTGCTCGTATGTCTAGTTAGCACATCTTTGCGACGCAAATTGTCGCTGTAAAATAGTGTCTTGTTATTCTACTTTAAACTTGCACTTAGTTGACAAACTAAAAAATCCCTACAATTATTTTATATAAGTTATTGATTTCAAACAACTAATTTATAAAAATAAGATGTAAGAAAGTGATAATAAAACCCAAAATTCGATTATTTACAATTTAAAAATATCAGATATCTTTAATTTGCTTAAAAAATATTTTTTAACAATGTTGTCAAATGTTAAATTTTGTGTAATTAATCTAACTTTTTGACCGTGTATTTATGTAAATTTACATTAAAATACTTCTGACTTTCTATGTTATATTACCACCCCTTAATTGAATTATTGAGAAATATAACATAGTAATTATTATATAATTAATAAAACAATGACAATGTTATTCATATTCTTAAAAATAATAGTAAAAAAATTATATGTAACTAAGATATTAATTTTATTTATTATTTTAGTATTTTTAAATAAATTAGTTTTAGCTAATAGTATATTAACTAAAAAGTTAAATAACTCCACTCAATTTGAATCATCATTTGTTTTTGGTACCGTTTTTGAAGACTTAAATAATAATGGCATGCAAGATATAGACGAAGAGGGAATTGTAGGTATTCGCCTCATAACAAGCACCGGATTTGAGTTAATTACAGATGAATTGGGTCGTTATTCATTGCCGCAAAATATGCATAGTCCTTCAGATAAAGGCGGGCAACTCGTCATTTTTCTGGACCCGCAATCACTTGAACAAGGACAAAATCTGACGACGACCAATCCCTTAGTCAAACGAGTCACTGGCTTTGCACCAGAACAATTTAATTTTGGGCTAAGAAAAACAGTGGTAAATGTTGAACTTCAAAATAGCAAGCCTATTGAATCTAGTACAAGTATTCAAACTGTCCCAACGACTTTGGCTGAATCAGCCACAATTAAACAGCAACCAAAGCTTCAAACCAACACAAGTCAATTAGAGTCCAGCCAAGCGTCGCAAGATTTTTCACCAGTGGCGCGCAATCGAGCTCAGGCTCCGAAAGCTAGCAATACGATTTTCCACTTAAAGGCAGATGGTCTATTCATTTTTGGCCGCAGTGACGTTTCCGGAATTATTCATCCAGGAACTGACTTATTAAAAAGTTTTGTGCGCCAAATTCAGGCCGAGTTTCAATCTATTGAATCCATATCTTTAAAAGCACATACCGACAGAGTTGGCACCGATGAAAAAAATCTTGCACTGTCTTATCAACGAGCAGAAACAATTAAAAATTTATTACTTGAATATGGGTTAAAAACGGCCAGTTTTCAACTCAGTGGGGTAGGTTCGAGTGAACCTATTGTGGTTTGCCCAGATGGTAATAGTCAAAAGACGATTCAATGCTTAGCTCCTAATCGACGATTTGAAATCAATGTTAAAGGTCTGCCTTCTGTAAATGAGGGGCAAGCCAAATGAAGCAGCAGAAAAACCTTAATCAATTGCTATTACTAAAAAAAGCTAAGAGCAAAGTCAAAAATTCCAAGCATTCCATCCACTGCACACAACTTCAAAATAAGCAATCACCAATGGCATTTTTTTATAAAGTCATGGGTGTAACTGCATCGGTAGCTTCCATTTTCCCTTTGCAAAATACAGCATACGCAGACAACATCACTTCTTCTGAATCAGCAGCTAGCACCCAAACATTTTTTGACTTTAATCAAAATAATAGTCAAAGCGAGAAAGTACAAAAAGGAAAATCAGTAGTAGCCAGCAATCTACTAGGGCGTATTATTTTGAGTCAAGCACCTTTTAATACTAAGGCACAACTTAATATACGGGCCATTCCTAGGGTCGCTACAGAAAATGGCTATATTCAAGAGCCAATAGAGTTTCAAATTTACTCTAATTATTTTGCATTTATTGAGTCCGCAGAAATACAAATATTTGCAAGTTCTGCTACAGAATCAAGGCAAGCACTACAAACACTTGCTATTTCATTTGATAAAAATACCAATCAAACTCGTGCAATTTGGAATCCCAACCAAGCAAGCAGAAAAACTTATAAAACGGGTGATGTTTTGTATTATGTTTTAAGGGTTTATGATAAAAATCGTTATTGGGATGAAACCATAGCTAAGCCTATTCAAATCGTTGCCAATCTAGAAAACGCAGACCCACTAGCCTCAATACCATCCGATGCAAGCCAGAATAAGTTGACTAGTAGCAGCTCAGACGGTCGGCATGAAGCACCCTTACAAGCTCGTCCCAACCATTTAGCCCAGCATCAGTTAGCGGTTCAAAATATTGTCATAAACGGTTCAACTATTCAAATAAAAGGGCATTCAATAGTCCCCAATATTAGTCTAGAAATCAACGGTAGCCCTGTCGTATTAGATGCTGACCGAAAGTTCACTTCCGAATATATCCTGCCGACCGGAAGTCATGATTTTCAAATAATAGGCGTCGATCCCAATGGTACCCGAATTGAAAGTCAGCTTCAGGCTTTAGTAAAAGACAATGATTGGAAAGCAGTAGGCCAGGCGAGTATTACTGCTGGTACTCAATTTTTAGAAAACTCAATAGAGCCCTTAAGTTCAGATGATTTGGATGAGTTATCCAAAAGCAAAATACAAGCTCACTTGGCATTTTCAGTCAAAGGTAAAATAAAAGGGCAATATATTTTGCAGGCCCAATTAGACACCCAAGAAAAGGACTTGCAACAATTATTCAAACATGTTTTAAAACCCGATAGGGCAGAAGCACTTAAAAGAATAAATACGCAATCTTATTATCCGATTGATGCTGATAACTCATTAATTACAGCCCCTAACAACTCCGATGGTGCACTATTTGTTCAGCTCAATTGGGATAAAAACCAAGCCAAATGGGGATCTTTTCCAACTGACTTTACGCACTCCTCAATTGCTCCGTATAACCGATCACTTTATGGGGCTCAAGTACAACTTAATAGCCAAACAATCCACCCCTCTGGGCAAGCCACCCAACAAATCAATACCTTTGCAGCACAAGCCTTAACTCAAGCAGGTCAATCTGAATTTTTAGGGACGGGGGGTAGTCTTTATTATTTACACCATACACTTTTAGCGCCTAAAAGTACACAATTAAAAATAGAGTTACGTGACCCATTAACAGGCAGATTAATACAAACTCGTCATTTAAAAGAAAAAGATGATTATGAAATTAATCTAGCACAAGGTCGTGTCGTTTTAAATGTACCTTTAGCACCTTTTACTCGTTTTCAGGACGATTTTATTCCAATGAACCATAAACCTGCTCAGCAGGTTTTAGTTGCCAACTACGAGTATTATGACAATACATTGTCTGACAATAATAAGAGTGCCGGGACCCAAATAAAACAGTGGTTAACACCTCAAATAGCCATTGGGGCAAGCGCAGTTAAAGAGCAAAAAAACGGACAAGACTATTCTCTAGTGGCGACCGATTTAAGCTTTCAAAATGGACCAGGCACTTGGGTCAAGTTAGAACATGCACAAAGTCAATCATTTTCCAATCCAAACTTATTCTCTGCAGACGGTGGCTTAAGTTTTGATCCAATTTCGGCCACCGTTTTACCAGCACAAGATATAAAAGGGCATGCACAATCCCTTGAACTTCAATTGGACACTAAAGCACAACATTGGACTCAATCCCAGTGGTTGGCTAAAGCTTGGCTCAAACGCAAAACAGCTTATTTTTCTAGTAATAGCGAACCGTTTACAGGCTTAGAACGACAAATCAAAGGATTTGAATTAAAGGGCTCTATTACGCCCCAATTACAATTATTAGCTAGTTATGAGCGCAGTATTTCAACTGGAAAAACGAATGTAGATCCACTTCTGAATAAGATTTTTTCCAACACTTCAAAACCCAGCAAAACTCCCTTTTATTATTCAACTCAAGCTTTTGTCTCTCAAGCACATGAAATCAATCAAGCACAATTAGGTTTTTTATGGAATTTGCATCACAACACCTATTTACATCTTGATTTTGAAAAATTGAGCCAATCGACCACTCATCAAATCAGCGAAAGTAATGCTGTAAGCGCTAGACTTACCCAAAAAATTAATAAAAATTGGTCCGCTTATATTGCCCATCGAACCCAATTAGATGCTAGTTTAGACAATACCCAGCGAATTATATCGGTCGGATCTGAGTATCAGTTAACAGATAAAAGTAATGTTTTTATAGAGGTGGCTAGTAGCCAATCTGCCAATGCAATCAGCATAGGAGCCAATTACCAAAGAACTCCTGAGCACCAGCTTTATGGCAGTTTTGCTTATACTAATAATCAGTTAGAGCTGGCACAAGCAAGTAATCACAGTTCGATTTTCCCAACTCCTGGCAGTATTACTGTAGGACAAAAACTTCATTTATCACCTAACTACCAGCTTCAACAAGAGAGTCAACAACTCTTATCGGGTTCTAACACGGGCCTTCTTAACAACCTAAGCCTCCACTATTCTCATGATGAGGGATGGCTTTTGGGGGCTGGTGCTCAGCAGGGGGTCTTAAAAAATCATCAACAACAAAGCACCACACAACGTAGCAGTTACGCCTTATCGGCTGGTTTTATTAATAAAAAAATCAATTGGTTAAGTCGTCTAGAACACCGCCGTGATGATATTGATCTAGGTAATCTCAATCAAGACTTCTATCCACCTAGCACTAATAATAAGCAGCAGTGGAATACTCACAATCGATTAGCACTGCAATTGAGTCAGGACTGGAGAGTTCAAGGGCAATTCCATTACGCTATCACTGAAAGTCAAAATGTGGCAAATCGTTCTGCTCAATCTGTTAACTCTACAGACGCAAAACTCATTGACAACTCTATTAGCTTGGTCTGGAGACCTACAAAAGGTAAGCTCAATTCAGTTTTTCAGCATCGCTATTTTTATGATGTAGCTCCCATACCCCAAGCCCCAGAAAATAACAACTTACTTAATCAAAAAACTTCTATTTCCTCAGTACAAGCAAGTTACATCCTCAACCAAGATATAGAGATAGGTGGCCAATTAGCCTACCGAAAAGCCCAAATAAGCGCACAGAGAGGGCAAAGTGCTTGGACATCACAAAATGCACTTTTTAGTGCTATCAATACACGTATTTATTTAACCGACAAGCATACTTCATCTCTAGCTCAAGCTAATTTTGACTCTGCTTGGAGTCTGATGACAGAATACAGACAATTAAAAGTATCTAATAACGATACTAAAAAAGGTTTTTTAATCACCTTAGACAAAGATTTGACAAGTAACATTCGCTTTGGCGTAGGATATAACTCCACTGACTTTAGTGCAGATTTGACTCAATTCAATTACAAAAGCAAAGGTTTTTTTGTTAATTTAGTCATGACTTTGGGCTTTAGTCAATAATTCTTCACTCTTATAGTCTGGCGATTCAAATGGGTCTAATTACTTGTCGCTACTAGGCTTGTGCCAGCTAGCTAACCGTTTTGTTGGCTGCACTCTATTAATTGCAAGATTTTATTATTTGATAATTGATTATCTAAAACACTTATGACAATGCGCTACAGTAATAGCAATCCTCAGGTAAAACTAGGTAATTTTCCTTGGTATGAAATGTTATGGCGCTCCATAAGGGGCGATTTTAAACCTCGAAACCAACCAGCACATGGATACTCCAATTTTGCAGAAAAATGGAGTACAGAGGTGCAATGGGAGCTCATTTCTCAAAGGCAAGAACAAGCGCTTGTTACCTGGTTAGGCCATGTCAGCTTATTGCTGCAAGTTGATTGTGTGAATATTTTAATCGATCCGACACTAGCCAAACGAGCAGGACCCTTAGGATTATTCGGTGCTAAAAGGCAAGTCAAAGCACCATTGCAAGCCAATCAATTACCTACAATTGACATTGTTTTGATTTCCCATAATCATTATGATCATTTATGTTATGCCACTATTAGTCAACTTTTAAAATCGGGTCAAAATCCACACTTTTATGTTCCTGTCGGCTTAAAAAAGTGGTTTACCCGCAGAGGGATTACTCAAGTCACTGAAATGAATTGGTATGACAAATTAGCTATTAATTCCAATTTAAATCTTTATTTTACGCCAGCACAACATTGGAGCAGAAGATCTATTACCGATACCAATGCCAGTTTATGGGGGGGGTATATCGTAGAGAAAAAACTCAAAGCCAATAACTCTCAGCTAACTTCTGAAGAAGTTCCATGGCGTTTTTATTTCCCTGGAGACACGGGTTATAACCAAGATTTTGTGCAAATACGAGAAAAAATTGGGGTGGTTGATTTTATTGCACTCCCTATTGGTGCTTATTTACCCCGTGATTTTATGAAAACTATGCATGTCAATCCAGCCGATGCGCTAACTCTTATGCAAGACCTGGGCGCAAAGCAAGCAATGGGAGTACATTGGGGCACTTTTGAGCTCACTCAGGAGGCTTTTGATCAACCTCCTATCGATTTAGCCCAAGCTTTAGCGTCAAAAAATCTTCCACAAGACACAGTTTGGCTTCTCAAACATGGTGAAAGCAGATACATAGAATAGTAGCCGGATTTGATTTTGTATTCAATCTATTGCCAAGCATCAAAGCCAGTTGATTACTTTTATAACTCGTTATCAATCGTCATCTAATAAATGGGCAACCTTGGATTGGATATTTTGCTCAGTTCTGAAATACCCCAAAACACTGGCGGTACTTTGATGACCTGTCATTGCCATGGTTTCACCCAGCGGAATATTGCGTTTACCAGCCTCAGTCACAAAACCCGACCTTAAGGAGTGGGCTGAAAAATTGCCATCAAGTCCAGCCAATTCGCATCGTTCGACCACTATTTGCCTTACCGCTGCCGCAGACAAAGCACCAGCCACATGTCCACCTTTTAAAATTCTTCTAAAAATAGGCCCAGTCGTAATTTGGCTGGCCAACAACCATTGGGTTAAAGCATGTCCTGCCTTTCCGACCACTGGTTTGGCATTTTCTGGCCTATCAGCCCCCGATTGATTCGTTTTTGATTGAAATAACCAATAAATATATTCATCAGTTTGTATTTTTTTTAAGAATTGCATATTGGCCAAAGCAAGCTCCGAGCGCCTTCGCCCGCCACTGGCCCATGCAAATAATAAAAGAGCCTTATCTCTCTTGCCTTTTAAACTGTCATCACAGGTCGCCAGCATGGCCTCTAAAGTGTCCTTTGTGATGGCATCTTTTTTTTCTGCCACCATTCCTCGTTTTGCGTAAGCTTTTCTAGTTTTTGAAAGTAACTCTTTGACTTGAGCATCTTGGCAGGGATTAGCAACACCCTGCATTTGGTGGATTTTTGAGAGCACCGAAATTCGATGTTGAACGGTGTTAAGCGACAAAGAACCTAATTGAGTCTTACAACCCAAATCTACCATTTTTTGGTCAATTGATTCAGGCATTAAACACAGCAGTCCATTTGGAGTTTGATGCAACACATGATCGGCAATAAATTGAATGATGTGTATGGGGCTTATTGGGAGTTGCATTTTTTGATTGAAGCGCAGCTCAAACCAAGTAGAGCAGTAGTGAATGGCACTTTTATAACTATTAATAGTATTTTGAGATTCTCCTTCTCGGAGTAATGATTGAACCGCCAAAAGACTGGCTTGATCCAAAAAATTTTCTGAACTGAGCTGTTGGCTAGCTAAAGGCTTTACCGATAAGGAATTTGACATTGTATTTTTTTAATTTGTATGATATATTACATATTACATAATATATATATCATATGTAATAAATAGGTCACGATAACTATTTCTTATCGTGGGTAAAAATAGACTATAGTAGAAAAGAGTTCAAAATGCAAATTAAAACAGCAAGAGGCGTGCAATTAGAAGATGTTTGGGCCGCAGCCGATGCCCTCATAGAGGAGGGTGCCAAACCTACCATTGAAAAAGTTAGGCTCAAAATGGGCAGAGGCTCGCCCAATACGGTTGGCCCCATGTTGGACGCCTGGTTTGCCACTTTAGGCAATCGACTTTCTAATCAAAATACTAATAAAGAGGCTTTATTGCCTATTAAAGTACAAGAATTAGCACTCAATTTATGGGATGAGGCATCAAAGCAGGCTCAAACCGAGGCTAAAAATGCATTTTTACTTCAAACAGAACAATTAAGGCTAGAAAAATTAGAACTAGAGGCCCAAAAACAGGCGTTTTATCAGCAAGAACAGCTGACGCGAGAGAAAATAAAATTTCTTGAGCTCCAACTGCAGCAGAGCCAAGATATCAATCAACAAAATAGTATGGCGATTCAAGTATTAGAAAAAAATCTAAGCGCTGAACAAACTAAAAATCAATTATTAGATCAACAAAAATACGACTTAACCGTCAACCTGCAAAGTCAAAGATTGGTATATGACGAAAACATTAAGCAACAACAAATAGAGCGCCAACAACTTACCGAACAATTTGCCAATAACGAAAAAAGATGGTTGCTAGAATTAGATAGAAGCCGTCAAGAAATCAATAGTCTCAAAAAGCAGAGTACTGAATTAGACAGAACATTTCAAAAAGAGAAACAAGATCTTCAATTAAAAGTAAACTTAAAACAAGAATCTCTAGAATCTGAAATAGCGCAATCTTTACAAATTAAACAAAATCTCATCAACTCTATACGTTTAATTGAAGAATTAAAGCGGGATCTAGCAAAGCAAAAGTCTAATAATTTACAGTTACAAATAAAAATAAGGCAAACCAGCCAAATGGATACAGCTGTTTCGCAAACTTTGTCCAAAAAACAAATCAAAACACCTAGTTACACACAACCAAATACCCCAATTAAGAAAAATAGGTTTTCTAACAATTTAAAACAAAAGCCCAGAAATCGATTATCAATCCGAAAAATCTTCACAAAACATACAATTTGATAGTTTCATTTTTGCTTTATTAGACTATGCAAGTATTTTTCATTTTCTATTTGTTAGGATAACTAGCATTCAAAAATTTGAAATCAACCTATTGCAGGTGAAAAGTTATACACAAGGTTTTTTTCAGGTTCTGCCATTCATTAAACTATTTAATCTATTTAAATAATTAATGAATACATATTATTAGCTAGTACCCTGATAACAATAAAGTTTGTTAATGTAATTTTTGCCTTGCTTCTTGATGAGCTCAATATTTTTATGCTGATTTATTTTTAATGAAAGACACATCCATGGAATTTATGATGGTTCGAGTTGAGCCAAATTTGTTAGAAGAAATTATGAATAGCAATGGCAATGTATTAGATCAATTATTGAACAAAGAATTGAGCCATAGCAGTTTTTCTGACTCTGATATGTCTAAAAGTATTCCTTATTCTGAATTAGCTGTTTTTGCTGAAAACCCTCAGCATCCATTTTGTATATTGTTTTCAGATGGAAATGTATTGATGGACGACTACGAATGGAATTATGGCCCTCCTGTTTTTATAGATGAAGATGAAACTGCCAATATGGCACATCTTTTTACCCAATACCTCAAAGAAGCCGACCCAGAATGGAAAGTCGGTCATTCTTTAGAAAGTTCAGCTCATTCAGAAGTCAGAATGGTGCAACAATTTTTATTAGAAGCTAGCCAACAAGGGAAAATAGTCATTCTGGGTGTTCAATAAAACAAATCAATTCGGTGACTAGTTTAAAATCCAGCCCAAAATGCAATGTTATGAAAAATAAGATTAAATTAAGGGTTGAAACTAAAAACCTGCATTTTTAGTTGTACAATTCATGCATTAGTTCAGTGGGGTTCTTAGCTCAGTTGGTAGAGCGGCGCCTTTACACGGCGTAGGTCGGCGGTTCGAGACCGTCAGGACCCACCACTTTACTAACAAAAATAAGTCAGTTTAAACTGGCTTTTTTTAATATTCGATTTATATAATTTGTAAAATTGACACAATTTTTATAGTAGAATACTTTTATTGATTCAGTGGGGTTCTTAGCTCAGTTGGTAGAGCGGCGCCTTTACACGGCGTAGGTCGGCGGTTCGAGACCGTCAGGACCCACCACTCATTCAATAGCAAAAAAACAAGTCAGCTTCGCTGGCTTTTTTTTCGTCTGTACTTTTATTAGCACTCAAGCTCCATCTTTACTAGCTTTAAAGCTACTTATCAATATGCTTAAAATGAATCCGGATGTTTGGCAAAGCACATTGATTGGCTTGCTCTTTTAATTTTTCAAGATGAAGTAGGCTAACGAAAGCACACTGCAGTACTAATGTCAATCGATTAGCTAAATCATAATAGGTATCTCGTGATCCTGATGTTTTCTAAATCAACTTAGATTCAACGTGATTAAGATTATTAAAACACCCAAAAAACAAGCTTATTTCACTGGAAAAACTGTAATTACCATAATAAGTATTTTATACATCATTGGGTTAGGTAAAGAATCCAGCCTATAGCACATTAGGTGCAATGACATCAATCACGCTTAGTTGATCAGACCTTTCAACACAAGTCGTTTTATAACCTTGGTTGACTCAGTAAATCCAATAGGGTTAGTAAAATTTCCCAGATTTGTAGCAAAAAACTGTGTGGGTGCACCTATAGCAGGCATTCATCAATACATAGAACAGCAGCAACAAACCCCACACTGATCAATAACCCAATGGACTGCTTTGCAGTTCTAGGCTTACATCCCGCCCTGAAGAGTGAGGTTTTACACGCCAGCCGATAAAAAATTTTATACACTTTATCGAAGCATCTTAACGCTCTCGGTACTCAGAGAATTCGTTTAGATTTAGATTCATTTAACATAATTTTTATTGTATAAAGTCAAATTTTTATATTCAAGCTGCTAATTTAATAGGTTTTGTAACTGAAAGGAATAAAGTTCAAATCGTATGATCAGATCTGTAATTACTATTTAGGCTTAACAGGATAAGGCAGCCATGCTTTTGGCTCAACGAGTTGTTCATCTTACCAATCGACTTTTTATAGTTTCACCAATTGCTGGACTTTTATTGGAACCTAGCATGACCCACTCAGGCAATCGAACGACCAGAATCTCTACATGAAGTCCTTAGATATATTCCCCTTTTCAGTGTCATGATCTTCCCACGGATTGATGATAGTCACTCCAGTGGGCGTGAAATCAGCAACATTGCGAGTGACCACCGCCATGCCATGTACTAGGGCTGTTGCAGCAATGAGTGCGTCACGCTCGCCCCGCTTGTCAGGCACATGCAATTGAGCGCAACGTTGTGCCACAGCGGTATCAATAGAGATTGTGCGGGAGGAAAATTCTGGCAGTACCTGCTGTTCTAGCCACGAACGCAGCATCGCACCTTGGGTTGCGTCCTTTCGCTCAACAGACAAAACGCCAAGTTCTAATTCCATGATGGTGATGGCGGACACAAAGAGGTTGGATGCATCGACGCTTTCCGCCCATCTAGCTACGTTAATATCGGCCTTGCCCGAATGCACCTTGCGTAGCTCAGAAACTACGTTGGTATCAAGAACAAACATCATGAGAAATCAACCGGCCGGTGTTCGATCGTCACACGGGGTGGCTCAAACTCAATATCGGCAAGACCTGGCATAGTCAGCACATCGGCAATATTGCGGCGCTGATTGATGAGACGCTGATAGTCTTCAAAGCTCATAAGCACATGGGCAGGGCGGCCTCGATCTGTGATGAACACGGGTCCATTTTTCGCAGCTCGTTTCGCCTCGCTCGCCCCTTGGTTGAACTCGCGACTTGTTAAAGTGGTAATGGTCATGGCGTTACCTCGTTTGCCAAAATAATGTAGTCATGTTACTACATTGTTCGTGCAAGGGCAAGAAGTAGTTTTCAGAAGGCATTAATACCTTGAATAGCATCATCTTTTGATGGATCAATTTCCCAATCAACTCTATTAATTGAATACATCTATCAGTAGGCAAATTGAAATCATTTTATAGGTTGGAAGCTAAAAAAATTTCATCCCTTATTTGAATCAAAGACTCTCAATCAAACTCTTT
>CAZKWC010000047.1:0-2515 GCA_964556425.1 uncultured Limnohabitans sp.
TCGGTCGCGTCAATCACAAACCACTCATGCACGACCTCAGCGGGTTTTGCGCTGAAGGTTGTCATGGGTTAGTTCTTTCAAGAAATAAAAAAGCACGTTTTAATGCGTGCCAACTGCCCTTTTCCACGGTCGGTAGTCCTCTAAATGAGACTCTCTTAGGTGGGGTTAAACTATTGCCGCGGGGCTTAAAACGCTGCATAGCCCTCCATTATAACCATTTAACTTATGAAGTGGTTCACATTGCCCAAGCTTTACTTTGAAAAAAGAGGTTTAAAACGTTGTATTTTGGTGGTGCAATGAGCAAACAATGTACTTTTAATGAAGTTGGCAACCCAACTAAAGAGTGATGGGTAAGATAAAAATTGGAAAAGACAACTGGCCCGTTTTTTATGCTCATAAATATTAAAATGAACGATAAAGTCAAGTAACCAGAACATCCAAGCCATTACGCCAAGTCCAATCGGAAGTATTGCGTAGCTCTCTTCAACTCCAATGCTACACAACTCAGCTTGAAATAACTGGATATTTCTGCATTAAATAAGCGTAAAGCGAGCTAGAGCGATAAAATAGAAAATTGAGAAAGTAGGAATCATACATGTTTAGTTATAGACACGCTTTTCACTGCGGCAATCATGCTGACGTTTTGAAGCACACTGCACTTTTAGCAGTATTAAATTACATGACTGAAAAAGCAGTCGGAATTACCGTTTTAGATAGTCATGCGGGAGCGGGCTTGTATCGCCTTGATGGGCAATATGCCCGAACCAGTCAGGAGTCTGACGAGGGCGTGCTACGTTTATTGCAAGCCCAACAAAATAAAGAAGTTGAATTTGCACCAGCACTAGAAAACTACCTTAATTTGTTAAAAACAGGTAATCCACCTGATGCTCCTGTTCTCAATTATCCCGGCTCACCCTTGTTGGTGCAATCCCAATTGCGTCCTATGGATAGATTAAAAGCTTTTGAGCTTCATCCCACTGATGGTAGATTGCTAGCTGGCACCGTCAGACGCTTGGGTTGTGGTCGTCAAGTGGAGGTCGTGCGTGATAATGGTTTTAGTTGTATTACCAAGTTTTTTCCACCTCCAACACGTCGAGGTTTATTAGTTTGTGACCCAAGCTATGAAATGAAAACGGATTACGCTCAAGTTTTAGATTTGGTTGCAGAAGGTTTGCTCAAGTTCGCAACCGGTACCTATTTTGTTTGGTATCCTATTATTGCAAGAGCAGATGCTCATGATTTACCTAAACGTTTACGTACCATGGCAAATCGTGCTGGTAAAAATTGGTTAGATATGGGACTGACCATTAAAGGGGCTGCACCGACTAGGCAATATCAAGCCCCAGAATTTGCTGAAAAACCAGAAGAGGGTAAACGTGTAGGCGGCTTGCCAGGTAGTGGGGTGTTTGTTATTAACCCTCCTTACACTCTAAAAGACCAAATGAAGCCAGCATTAGAGCAAATGGTGTCTTTATTAGGTCAAGACAAAAATGCTATGTTTAAGTTAGAGTCTAATTAAATATCTACTATCAACCGCTATGGTTCAAATTTTATGAATCACCTGTGCCAATAGTATATTTTTGGTGGTGCTAGGTTAAAGGCTAGTTGCAAATGCTTACAACTGTAAGCATTTTTTTTTGCTTAAACACATAAAATTTGTAACTAAGGTCTTGAAAGACGAGTCATTTATCAAGCAGCGTTCATTTTTAACGCCTTGAAAACACCATACTTAGTCTTATATAGACTCAAAGAATTAGTAACAAAACTCTTAACTGTATCCGTAGCACACGCTTAAATGACCTATTTTCTTGGTTCTTAACCTCGCAGTAATGTATATGGGTTGAAGAAGTCCAGCGAACAGTTTATTTCATTCTAATGTGTACCATGCCAGTCAGTTGTGAGTTGTGCTACCTATTCTAAAAATTTAAAAGTACCAATAAGACAAGAAAACTTTCATTAATTGTTATTAAAGAGGAAATATGAAGCGTATTATTTTATTTGTGCTGACTAACCTGGCCGTGGTTGTCGTGTTAGGTCTGGTAGCGAGCTTGTTGGGTGTGAATCGATACCTCACTGCAAATGGGCTTAACCTAACAGCCTTATTAGGATATGCCCTCATTATGGGTTTTGGCGGCGCCATTATTTCATTGCTCATTAGCAAGCCAGTTGCAAAATGGTCTTCCGGTGTACAGGTGATTACACAAGCTCAAAACCAAGATGAAGCTTGGTTGCTCGAAACTACACACCGTTTGGCTACAAAAGCCAATATTGGCATGCCAGAAGTGGGTATTTTTGAGGGTGACCCTAACGCTTTTGCAACGGGAGCTTTCAAAAATTCTGCTTTAGTGGCAGTCTCTACTGGTTTACTCTATAGTATGACTAAGGAAGAAGTAGAGGCAGTATTAGCTCATGAAGTAGCTCATATTGCCAATGGCGACATGGTTACCATGACCTTAATCCAAGGTGTAATGAATACTTTTGTGGTCTTTTTAAGTCGAGTAATTGGTTATGCAGT
>CAZKWC010000047.1:2615-7427 GCA_964556425.1 uncultured Limnohabitans sp.
TTACCAAAAGGTGTCGCTGCAATGGGAATTGCAGGAGGTATGGGAGCATTGTTCTCTACCCATCCACCAATTGAAGAACGTATTAAAGCATTGCAAAATTTGTAGTTGAAAATCATTAATACGCTTATCAACTCACACCAGCAAAAAAAGCTCAAGAGTTGAATTCAGAAACAGCTAAAAAAGCTCTATGACATTGGCATAGAGCTTTTTTATGCGTAAGTCCACCATTGTTCTTGAGGACAATTAGCTAAATGGGGCAGGGTGTTAAAACTAATGACGCTTAATTTTTTAGGATGATAATGCACTTCAGAAATAGCACTATTTCTAAGCCTTAAATTGAGTTCAATAGCGCCGCTTGGATTGCATCCCAATAAATGCGCCATGGTAATAGAAATAGGGCCCCCACTAGAAACCACCAAAACATTGCCAGAATGATTGTTTTGTATATGGTGCATTACCGCAATAATATTGTTTTTAAAAACTTCAAAACTGGGCAGGTTTTCAGGTTGGATTTCCTTATTAATCCAAGCCTGGATACCTTTTCTAAGCAATAAAAAATAATTTTTATAAGTGTCAGAGTTTTGCGGCAGGTCAAGACTACCGTTATTAACGGCTTTAATGACAGACTCACTATCGTATTCATTAAGACCGCTATGTTCAGCAGCTATTTCTAACCATTGAGTTTGCTGGGCGGATTGCGCTAGGGCTGACAAAGTTTGTTTTTGCCTTTGTAAAGTGCCAGTGTAAACCGCTTCAAATTGAATTTTTTGTTGTAAAAAGTAAAGACCTAATTGCTCAGCTTGTACAAATCCTAAGTCACTTAATTGGTCGTAATTTTTAGCACCTAAAGAGGCTTGACCATGCCGTACAAAATAAATAATTCCCATACATGAAGTATGCGAAATAAAATCATTTTAATTTGTCGCAACCGAGACCCTAAACCAAGCTAATTTAAAAATCAATGGGTACTTGATGTAACTCTTTTAAAAGTTGAAATAATTGAATGCCAAAATTTTGAACTAATATTTCGCCTTTTTCGGCTGTCGCATTGCTTGCATTTCCACAGGCACCCAAAGTATTGTAGTCTTGCATGGCCCAAGACATTTTGGCTGATTTTCCATTACCCAAAATTGGAAATTGTTGGGCTCTAGATTCAGAGTAAGAGCTAAAGTTTTGTGCTTTTTGTTGATTCACCAATTCAGGGTGAAGTGCCAGCATCATAGAGGTTTCTAAATCTCCGCCATGAACTCCAAAGCGTTTTTCATGTTCGCTGAACAAGTTTTGTGATGCTTGCTGATGAGGCAAATCATAAAAATTACAACTATATACTAAAATCCCAAATCGTTGCCTTAGGTCACGACCTACTACATCGAGTAGTCCGCTTTGTCCACCGTGACTATTGAGTAATAGAATTTTTTTAACGCCAGTACGGGCAACCGACTCTAAAATATCAGTCCATAAAGCAATTAAAGTGCTGGATTTCAAACTCAATGTGCCAGCAAAACTGGTGTGTTCGGGACTAAATCCTACCTTTTGTGTGGGCAGAAATAAAACGGGAAGTTCAGAAAAAGAATCCATTAATTGGAACTGTGCTAAACATGCATGTACCACACCTTCAATTAAAGCGCTATCTACACTTAGAGGCAGGTGTGGGCCATGTTGCTCTATGGCACCTACAGGCAGCACAGCTATTACTTTGGCAAGCTCAAGTTCACTTAAGCTAGTGGTACTGTGTTGATCCCAGAAATAGTTTGGTAACAATGGTGGCATAGTAGTAAGTGAAAGCGAGCATTTATTGGTAGTAGAGTGCAATTGAAGCACAAGAGCCAATGTGGTGTAATCAGAAAAAAATAGTCTTAGTAACTGAAAAAAAGTATATGTTATCTCTTTCAACGCCATTATCGTTAAAATTGGTCAAAAGTCTGCAACTTGTTTGGAATGCAACCACAGACAAGCAGGCCAAAAATCAAATAGCTCAAAGCTCCATGAGTGCTAAAGTTTTATGGTTAGGACATTTTGACCCCGAGGCAGCAAAGATTTTATTCCCAAAGGCAGAGTTCGTTGTTTTACAGTCGAATAATATGCTAAATACCTTAGCAACTGATTTTGACCATTTATGGATTCATCAGATCTGTGACAAGAGCTCACACTTTTTATTTTCAGATGGGACTGATTTAAACGATTCCACTATAACTAGTTATCCAAGCCATCAAGTGAGCTTATTGAGTTCTATACAAAATATTCTAGAGGTATTGCAACCCTATTTAAAGACTAACGCTAGTATTTTAATTTATCAAGAGCAGATGACTTTAGCTGCAGGTCTATCGACTCCTCAAATTATTACATCTGCATTGCACAATGCTGGTTTAAATTTAACTAGGCAATGGGGCATGTTGCGTAATCATCAACAGGGTGATGCTTTTATTGATCAAGAGTTATGGAGTCAAACCAATAGTCCTGTCGTGTTGGCATATTTATTAGCACAAAACAATGATGCCAATACAGCATCTCAATTACCTCCAGAAATTGCGCAACTATTATTACAGCGAAAAACACTTGTAGTGAATGGACAAGGGTTAGAGGCTTGTGATGCATGGTTTTTTGTGGCTAGGAAAGGGCAGGCACCAATAGAAAAAACGGATTCGCAGTTACGAATGCAAATGAATCTTGAATTAACTGAAGATTTTGCTTCAGGAGTCTTGGTTTCTCAAAACTGGCAAATTTTAAAAGAAAATCCTTTTCAAAGTTCCTCAGGCTACCAAATAGTTATTGAATATCCAAAGTGGCAAAAAACCATCGAATGCCAATATCAAGAGCGATATACATCAACACAAGCGTTTTATGAGGCGGCTACCTCTAATAATTGGTCTATTGCACAACTCGCTCAAATTGTGCTGCAGTTTATTCATAATTTAGATATGTGGAGACCTGATTTTAGATTAATAGTCAAGTTGAAAGAGCTTCAAAATGATCCTAGTAAAAAGGTTTTAATTCAAGGGGCTGCGTGCTTTTACGATGGTTTGAATGTAGGTATAGATTCTAAGACAGGTCATGTAAAAAGTTTTATTGCTGGCCAAGCATTAGAGGGCATAAACAACTTAGAGCCAATTGATTTAAGAATCTATTTAACTGCGACTATCTTACGGTTTATATCGCATGTACCGTGTTTTGCAATCGAAATTGAAAATCGCCACTACACCCGTTTGCAGTTGGTAGAGAATCTGCTTAGCCATTTATCAATCCAATTAACCGATCAAGATTTTATTCGGCTGAATAAATCAACTAAGCAGTGGGGCGGTAATAATTATCTCCCCCATCAAGTTAATAGTTTTGAAAAACAGCAGTCTTTGATATATACCAATAGTTTAGAACAACAGCTGGCTGAAACCCAAACAAATCTCAATGGGTATAAGCAACAAGCACAAATTGAGTTATCACAGGCCTTAGAAAACGAAAGAAGGAAAACCAGCCAAACCTATGAGTTAACCACTAGCTGGCGTTTGACCCAACCCCTCAGAAAGTTAAGCGAAACATGGCAAACGTTTAAGCAAATCATTCGTGGTGGGGGTATTAAAAAAAATCAAGTTGATGTTGCACTCAATAACCATTTAAGCACAGAACCTCGTTTGAATTATCGGTTTTGGTCTGCACATTTTGACTCTAGTGTTAGCCCTAGTCCACAAGGGTGGTTGGCACAAAATTCTAATTCGCAAGTTGCAGCGCCTGTTGTGTTGGCCAGTTTAGTGATTGTAGATAGTCATCACGATGCAGTTTTTATATTATTAACAGAGTTAAAAAATCAGCATTACAGTCATTGGACTTGCACAGTTGCAGTTTTTAATACCGCTAGCGGCGTTACATCAGAGGTTTCTAGCAAAAACAACTCTGATTTTAAAAGTAGTACCACTATAAGCTCTAGTAATCTAGAACAATTAATTTTATTGAGTAAGCAAGATCCGCGCATTCAAATAGTGGTGGTTGATTCAGTACAAGACTCAAAAAATAATCAAACAAATGCAATTTTTGAGCAGTTCATCACACAGACAAATGCCAATTATTTTTGTGTTTTACAGCCTACTATGCGTTTGAGGCCGCAAGCCTTTGATATTTTATTAGCTAAGATTCATGGCACTTCTAATATAGACGTGGTGTATTCAGATATCGATGCTTATTTAGAAAATGGTCAAAGAGTAGAGCCCCAATTCAAGCCAGACTGGAACCCCGAGTTGTTTTACAGTAGTGCTTTATGTCCGCAGGTTTTGCATAGCTTAAGTACTGGCTTGTTTGTCATTAAAAGACAATATGCAAACAGTTATTTAGCCAAGTCAAGCCCAACATTGCTGAGCAGTGAGTTTTTACCATTAAGCTTATTACTTCATGTAGTAGAGCAGCTACGAGCGCAATACCAACAGCCATATTCAGCTCGTATTTCGCATATTCCTTTGGTACTGAGCCACCATTTAAAGCGGACTTTAAGTCAAGGGCAGCGAGATGAAGCCTGCGAATTACTGAAGCTTCATTTTAAGAAACTTCAGACCGACGCCACAGCTGTTGTCACAGATGCTGGCGCTAAAGTGGTTTACCCCATCAAGCTCAATCAACAAGCACAATTGCCCTTGGTGAGTATTGTTATTCCCACTCGAAATAATAAAGCTTTATTGCAACAATGTATTGAAAGTATTATTCATATAACGGCATATAGCCACTATGAAATCATTGTTATAGATAACGGTAGCACTGAGGAGGCGACACTTAATTACTTCAATGTGCTTAGGAGAAATCCTAAAATTAAAGTAATAAGAGATAATGATA
>CAZKWC010000047.1:7527-23108 GCA_964556425.1 uncultured Limnohabitans sp.
TACTTCAATGTGCTTAGGAGAAATCCTAAAATTAAAGTAATAAGAGATAATGATACTTTTAATTATTCATCACTCAATAACCATGCAGTTGCTTTGGCCAGTGGTGACTTCATTGTTTTAATGAACGATGATATTCAAGTTATTGAAGCTAATTGGCTAGAAGAAATGTTGAGCTACGCACAACAATCGCATATTGGAGCGGTAGGGGCGAAGTTGTATTATCCTAACTACACAATTCAGCACGCAGGAGTCATTTTGGTGGGCATGTTGGCTAGGCATATTCACAAAGGTTTAAGCGCCAATGATTTAGGTTATTGTTCTAGGGCGCAATTAGCTCAAAACTTTAGCGCGCTTACTGCTGCTTGTTTAATGGTTAAAAAATCAATTTATGAGCAACTCAATGGGCTTAATTCGACTGACTTAACGGTGGGTTGGAATGACATTGATTTTTGTTTACGAATCAGGCAAGCCGGATATGAGAATGTCTGGACTCCCCATGCACAATTATTGCATCATGAGTCGGCTACCCGAGGACAAGATATAAGTCCTGAAAAGCGGGCTAGAGCCGAAAAAGAAAATCGTTATATGCAAAAAACATGGGGTGATCAAATGCATCAAGACCCTGCCTATAATCCCAATTTAACCGATGCCTATGATGACTTTAGTTATGCTTGGCCGCCCAGAATTTAAAGTTGGCCTATAGCTGAGTTAAGGCATGGCCTCAATTTCAAATCGAGACTCACCCATATAACGGTTTTCACCAAAGGTATGGGTAATCGCTGCCAACTCTGCTTGTTGCCAAGTTTCAAGAATTGTTTTTTCTTGTTCAGTGATTAAATCATCATCAGGTTGTTCACCATAAATGGCCACGATTTTTAAATAAGCCTGATAGACCGGCCAGACCAAACTAGCATCGCCAATTTGTTCATCTAAATGTCGGCGGTAAATTTTTTCAGCCGCTTTGGCCTGAGCCGGGCTTAAATCATCTGGTGAATTAAGTTTTAAAATATAGGACATTGTTTATTAATGGGGCGAGTTCAAAAAGCAGCATCAATTGCCTTTTTGATTTTGATTAAAAAGGCTCATTCTACCGAAGATGAGTGTTTATTTTGCATGAGGTTCTTGAACCTGTAAATGCATTTGCTGACGTTTAGCATTGCTAGCTTGAGATGGAAGCTTAGGGTCTAATTCAGCATCGATACTGCTGTTTTCATTGAGTTTTTGTCTTTGCCGTCTTGACAGGCTGTCGGCTAAAATTTGAGGCTTGGCTCTAGCGCCACTAGCAATATAGTCATTTAACAAATATTGTTTTACGCTACTGGCTTCAAAGCCTTGCTCGGTTAAATAGCAGTATAAATAATCCACAATCGCTTCTGGGCTCAAACCACTGGTTTTTTGTGAAGTTTTCCAAAGCCACAAACTCCAATTCCAAAAAGCTTCAAACACTGAACTCACTGGTTCAGAATAAAGCCAAAAGGCCAATGTTTGTTGAAAACGTCCTGAGTTAGCTATTAAATCCCAGTACCTCGCCATACGATGAAAATGCTCCACTTCTTGACGCGATACACAAGAAGTTTCAAGCACCGTATAAGGGGCTGTTGTTTCATAAACCATGGCGTATTGTTGGGTATGCCTTGCAATAGGAGTGCCACGCAGCCTTTTTAAAATACCTAACTGAATTTCATGCGGTTTTAATGCAAACAACATATCAAAGCCCTTGGCAAAACTACTTAAGCTTTCACCGGGTAAGCCAAAAATTAAATCGGTGTGTAAATGGGCCTGTGTTTGCTGAGTGAGCCAGGTAATATTGGCCTTGGTTTTTGCATCGTCTTGTTTTCTTGAAATGCGTTGTTGCACTTCAGGATTAAAGCTTTGTATGCCGATTTCAAACTGCAAAACTCCCGCTGGGAATTGAACAATAAGGTCTTTTAATTTATCGGGTAGCTGGTCGGGAATCAGTTCAAAATGGACAAACAAACCTGCTGCTTTATCTGCCTCTAATTCGAGTTTATTTAAAAAGAATTGCAAAATTTTGGCAGATGCTTCAATTTTTAGATTAAAGGTTCTATCTACAAATTTATATTGGCGCACCCCTTTTTGATAAAGGTCTTCTACCGATTGTAAAAAATGTTCCAATTCAAATGCCCAAGCAGTTTTATCTAATGAGCTTAAACAAAATTCACACTTAAAAGGGCAACCCCTAGAGGCCTCTACATAAACGACACGGTGTGCAATATCGTCTGCACTGTATTCTTTATAGGGCAATTGTATGTGTTCAAGCGCGGGTTGCTCTCCAGCAATTATTTTCATAAGTGGCCTAGGGCCATTTAAAATATGATGACATAATTTGGGAAAACTAATATCACCCCAGCCAGTAATTACGTAATCGGCTAGCTGAATAATTTCTTGCTGATCTGTTTCATGGCTGACTTCGGGCCCGCCTAAAACAATTTTGACATCGGGTCTAAGCGCTTTTAAAGCTTTGATTAAAGCCAGCGTTGGTAAAACGTTCCAAATATAAACTCCAAATCCAATGATTTGAGTTGGCTTATCTTCATTAGAATCAATGGGGCCCAGTGCTTGCATCACCGACTGTAACAATTCAGTGGTGTTTCGATTAATCGTGAGTTCAAGAAGCTGGGTTTGTGAATATAAACTACCCATATTCGCTAATAAATATCTAAGCCCCAAAGAAGCGTGAATATATTTAGCATTAAGTGTGCATAAAACAATGCGTGGAGAAGGATTTTGCATACCTGTATTATCCTTGTAAGTGATGCAATTTTTGAAAGTAGCAAATGAATCAGCAGAGTGTGGCTTTAACTCATTTCAACAGTAATACCAAGATAGTTGCTTTACTGCAAAAAATAGGCTTTATCTTATTAGGCTTAGTTTTTGGTTTAGTTTTGAGTTCAGCTTTGTATGCGCAAAATTTAGACCTAGGGAAAAAGTCCAATAAAACCGACTTTTTGTCTAGCAGCAACCCAAAAATAAGTAGTAGCTATACCACAGCTCAAGTCAAGGCAGAGTTATTGCTTCATGCACCCAAGCCTATACAAGCGGGCTCTAGTTTTTGGCTGGGTTTAAAACTCAGCCACGCCCCGCATTGGCATACCTATTGGAAGAACCCAGGCGACTCTGGTTTGCCCACCGAATTAGAATGGACTTTGCCTGCGCAATGGAAAACCTCCCCTGTATTATGGCCCCTACCTAAAAAAATTCCAATTGGCCCTTTAGCTAATTACGGCTACGAGAATGATGTGCTGTTAATGACCGAGGTGAAGGTGCCTGCTCAATTAGATAACACCGAGCAAAACCCAGTGCGTGTGCAACTTCTTGCAAAATGGTTGGTTTGTAGTCAAGAGTGTATTCCGCAAGAAGGCAAGTTAGAGCTAGAGATTCCTTGGCAAAAAACGGCCACGCAAAATAGCCTTGATTTTGAACAAGCTTTTGCCCAACAACCGCAGACTTTAAAGTCGGTAAAAAGCAATCAACTGAATGTAGATGGAAAAGAAATAGAGCTTCAAATTAGTAATCTACCAAAAGCATGGCAAGGTAAAAAATTAGAAGCTATGCCAGAAACACCAGAAATTATTAAAATGACGGCCCTACCGGTACAAGAATGGAGTGGCTCCAATTGGAAAATAAAAATTCCACTTTCTGGATTTTTAGGAAGCCAACCCAAACAAATGGCTTGGGTCATTGCACCTGCAGATTTTAAACCTACAACAAGTAGTCCGGCTTTAAGAATAGAGTTACCGGTTAAAGGGACTTGGCAAATCGCTAAAACTTCAGAAGTTGCAACTAGTGCTGCTATTAATGCTACTAATAGTGCCTCTAATGCTAATACTAGTAGTTCCGTGCTAGCGAGTGCCCCATTGGCCTCGTCTCAAGCGCTTTCTTTTAGTACGGCATCAATGGCTTCTGGTGCTTCTAGTACGAGTGCACCCCACTTACAAAATCAAATCGATCAGGGTAATGAGTCGCAAAATAACTCCTTAGCCACTACCACCATTAATTGGACTGAGTTTTTTATCGCTTTATTTTCAGCCTTAGTGGGCGGTGTATTGCTTAATTTAATGCCCTGCGTATTTCCAGTCTTGGCGATTAAAATTTTGCACCTTACCCAATACTCTAATAACGCAACACAAAGAAAACAATCGGCAATCGCCTATACCGTGGGTGTCATATTAAGCTTTTTAGCTTTGGCTGGTTTGTTATTGACCTTGCGTGCCGCTGGTCAAGGTTTGGGCTGGGGTTTTCAATTACAAAATCCCGCTTTTGTCGTGGCATTGTCAGTCTTGTTTGTATTAATTGCCTTTAACTTATTGGGTATGTTTGAGGTCGGGCAATGGTTGCCAAGTCGCTTGGGTAGCTGGCAAGCCAGTCATCCCGTGCTCAATGCCTTTATGACGGGTGTGTTGGCAGTAGCGGTAGCATCTCCTTGCACCGCACCCTTTATGGGAGCCTCGTTGGGCTTTGCAATTAACCTGCCTGCTATGTTGGCTTTATCGGTATTTTTTGCTTTGGGCTTGGGCTTGGCACTCCCCTATTTATTGGCTGGTTTTTGGCCAGGTTTAGCCAATTATTTACCAAGACCAGGTGCTTGGATGGAAAGCTTTAAACAAGCATTGGCTTTTCCAATGTTGGCCACCACCATTTGGTTGGTGTGGGTCTTAGGCCAACAAAATGGATTAAATGCAGCTGCCGCTTTATTAATGATTTTGTTAGCACTTGGATTCTTGATTTGGAGCTTAGCGCAGCAGGGTAGGGCCAAATGGTGGCTGGCTTCAATAGGTGCGATTGTTTTTGCAGGTGTGTTGTATTTGCTGGCTGGTTTTGTATTAGAAACACAAGATCCACCAAATCAGACTTCTGCTGCTCAAATAGCTCCTGAAAACTCAACATCTGCAACAGGTCAAAATGGGGCAGTGTGGCAAGCGTGGTCACCTGCTTTGCAAAATCAATTATTAACACAAGGCAAAGTCGTTTTTGTTGATTACACCGCTGCATGGTGCGTAACTTGTCAGGTCAATAAAAAAACGACTCTCAATCAAACTGAAGTATTGGCGGCTTTTCAATCCAAAAACATTGTTTTATTACAGGCTGACTGGACCAAAAGAGACGCTGTTATAGAAAAATCGCTTGCACAATTAGGTCGCAATGGTGTACCAGTTTATGTGTTTTATCAGCAGGGTAAAGCACCGCTTATTTTGAGTGAGTTATTAACGCCATCTCAGGTTTTATCGGCTATCCAAAAATATTAAAGGACGAATTATGCAAAGTCACAACAGATTAGCCAATGGTTTAGATATTCAAACCTTAAGTGAGATCGAACATATCAAGCTTATTTTAAAAAATGCTAAAACGATTGCGGTGGTGGGTTTATCGCCCAAAATGCATCGAGACAGTTACGGCGTGTCGCTTATCATGCAACAAGCTGGATATAAAATAATACCAATCAACCCCAATGCCAAAGAGATATTAGGGGAACCCGTTTTTACCAGCTTAACTGAAGCAGCCAAAATGCATACTATTGATTTAGTCAATGTATTTAGAAACAGTGAAGATGTGCCGCCCGTGGTTGATGAAGCGATTGCAATACAGGCTCCTGCAGTGTGGTTGCAGCTGGGTATTAGCAATGCCACAGCCATAGAAAAAGCCAAAGATGCAGGCCTTTTAACGGTGCAAAATAAGTGTTTAAAAATAGAGTGGCGCCGATATAGCTAGCAATATTTTTAATGATAGATGAAGACTTGTTAAAGCAGGTAGCAAGTCTTCAAACTATTTTAAGACAAGTCTTTGACTGCTTGGTAAAGTGCTTTAAAGCAAGTAAAACGTTGTTCAATTTGTGCTTGATAAGTGGCATCCAATTGACTGAAATATTCTTTTTCGGTGTTCAAAGGTAAACAAACATCTGCCTCATCTGCACCAGTACATAACCATGCTAAACGAGCTGCACCAATGGCCGCTGCACAATGGGCTCCTGCAGGTTTTACCAATTTAATTTGCAAAACATCAGATAATAATTGAGCCCATTCATCACTTTGTGCTCCTCCACCCACTAAAGACAACTCATCAATTCCAGTGGCATTTGGGTTCATGGCCATTAATCCTTCTTTAAGACCAAAACACACTCCCTCCATGACGGCATAAGCCATATCAGCCGTTTGGTGTTCATGCCGCAAACCAAAAAACATACCACTTGCATTGGCATTGTTATGAGGGGTTCTTTCGCCACTTAAGTAGGGCAAAAACAAGGGGGCATTTTGTTTTTGTAAGGTGCTTAATTGTGCAACCGAGGCTGATAAAACCGCTTCTTTTTGGCCTCCTACCAATTGCTTGAACCAAGCAAAAGCACTAGCAGCACTTAGCATTACAGACATCTGATGCCAGCGTTGTGGTAGTGCATGAGCAAACGCATGTACTGCTTGTTCAGGTGCGCTTTGATAGTTGGCGCTGGCTAAAAATACCACACCAGAGGTGCCCAAAGAAACAAAACCTTGATTGGCACGGGTAGCACCAATACCTACTGCAGTGGCAGCATTGTCGCCAGCTCCTCCAGCGATTGGAATATTGGGGTTAAGCAGTCCCCAACGGTGAGCTAGTTCGGGCTTTAAATAGCCACTTATTTGACTTCCCTCTACCAAGCGGGGCATCTGATCTAGGCCAAGGCCACAGGCCTTTAGCATGGCCTCACTCCATTGGCGTTGTTCAACATCTAAAAAAAGTGTACCCGCTGCATCGGACATTTCACTTACCAACTCACCACTTAATTCAAAACGCAACCAATCTTTGGGTAATAAAACAGTTGTAATTTTTTCGAATAGCTCGGGCTCATTTTGCTGCATCCATAATAATTTGGGTGCAGTAAAACCTGGCATTGCAATATTGCCAGTGATGAATCTAGATCGAGGTTCTTTAGCCTCTAGCTCAAGGCACTGCGCACTAGACCTACCATCATTCCACAAAATAGCGGGGCGTAATACTTTTTGCTGATTATCTAGGGTGACCGCACCATGCATTTGCCCTGACAAACCAATGGCCTGAACTTCTTGCCATTGTGCGGCATGGCTCACACGTAATTGCTCAACTGCATGTTCTAGAGCTTGCCACCAATCGTGTGGCTGCTGCTCACTCCATAGAGCTTGGGGACGCTGAACTTCTAAGCTCGCATCAGCGGTAGCAATTAACTCATGCTGCAAATTGAGCAAGGCTAATTTAATGCCAGACGTACCTAAGTCTATGCCTAAAAACATAATTGAAGACTTCCAAAAGTAAAAATATAAAGTGATCTGGCTGGGTTTTGATCAAAACCGTAAAGACAGTTAACCAAATCGATTGGCGACTTGGCGGCGATAGTCTCGCGGTGTCATGCCTTTTATATCTAAAAAGCGCCGATTAAAATTCGCAATATTGTTAAAACCTACCTCATAGGCAATACTGGTAATGGGCCGGTCAGAATCCATTAAAAGTTGGCAAGCCCTGTTAACCCTAATTTGATTGACAAAATCTGTAAACGTATTGCCAGTTGCACGCCTAAAAAATCTTGAAAAACGGCTCTCATTCATATCAAATTCAAGGGCTAGGTCGGCAGCAGAAAGTGGACTACTAATATTCTCAGTAATACGGCTCACAATCGCATTAATTTGATCGAGTTGATCATCGTTATCTATACTTTGTAATTGTGCATTCGATAACAAGCGGTAGTCTTTGGCCTCAGCTAACATGGCTAAAAATTCGCAAAATGCGCCAAATCTAGCCAAGCCTTGATTCGCCTTTACTTTGCGCCAATATTGCACTGACTGCGGATAGACATCAAAAAATTCAATGCCATGTTTAGCTCTTTCGAGTAAAGGCAAAATAGGCCTTAACTCGGGAATCATTTGACTACTATTGGCAATAGGATCATGTGGAAATTGAATCACTAAATCTCGCTCGGCCACACCACCTTCAGGCAAATCCATAGTCACCCAGTTATGCGGTAAACGTGGACCAGTAAGCACTAAATGACCTGGTTGAAACTGACCAATCCAATCACCCACAAAAGCCTTTCCAGAGGTGGCGGTAATGAGGTGTAATTCATATTCATCATGATAATGCCAGCGTGCTAAAGGAGTTGGAAAACCATGAGCCAAACAACGTATTACACCAACGTCAGAAGAAGACTCGTAACCTAACTCTGGCGATCGACTATAGTCGTGTTCGAGCTCGGGTTTGGTTTGTCTAAGGGCGTGTGGAATTCGAGTCATAGTCGCATTATCAAATGAATAAAATTATAAAGTGTAGATTAGGACATCACGTTGCCACCATCTACATTAAGGGTTTGCGCCGTTATGTAAGAGGCGTCTTTAGAGGCTAAAAATACAGCCGCTCCACAAATATCGGTGGGGTCACCCATATAACCTAAAGGTACGGCTTGTCCCACACGAATTTTCTTTTCACCAATAGGCAGATTTTCATATTTAGCAAAAAGTGCATCTACATTTTTCCACATAGGAGTGGCAATTACACCTGGGGAAATGCCATTGACTCTAATTTTATGTGGAGCCATTGCTAAAGCAGCACTTTGGGTATAACTAATAACCGCTGCTTTGCTGGCGCAATAATGCGAAACCAACGCTTCACCACGGCGGCCTGCTTGAGAGGCCATATTGACCACTGAACCTTGGATATTATTTTTCACCATATGGGCTAAAACTTTTTGCATGACAAAAAATGCACCTTTGACATTCACTGCAAAAATTTTATCGTACATAGCTTCATCACTTTCTAACAATGGAGCCATATCAAAAATTGCGGCATTATTAAACAAAACATGGATGGGGCCAAATTGTTCACTGGCTTGAGTAATTAAGCTGTCAATATCTGAGCTTAAGGTCACATTGGTAGGAATATAAATGAGTCGATTAGGATATTGAGCCATTAATTCAGTTAAGCCCGAACTAGCTTGCGCTCCAATATCAGCAACGCTTACGAAAGCACCTTCTTCAAGATAACGCTGTGCTACAGCAAGGCCAATTCCACCAGCGGCACCAGTTAATAAAGTATGGAGATTTTCAAGTTTTTTCGTCATTATTTTTCCTTGTAATTGATAAGGTGTCAATAAGGTGATGTGGCTAAAGGAACAGATTGCAATACCAAAAATTGGCTGGTTTATGAAGCTGCTGCTTGAGCTCTAGAGGCGACAAAATGAATCACTTTATCGTAGGCCAAAGTAATGGCATTGATCAAACGAGGGTCCTTGGCCAACTCACCCCAAAGCGTGGTATCGCCGCAAAATGCCTCAATAGGATTGCTTGATTCGCAAATAGCATGGGCAGCTGCTTCATCCATTGCTTGATCTTGATAGGTATAAGGAATTAAACCTAAGTGCCAACGCTGTAAGTAGGCTAAGAATAAAGCAGGTAATAGACTGACACTGTTAATAGAGCTACCCGCTGCCAAACGCTCGCGAATAGTGGGCGCAATAAAGCCCGGAATTTTGCTAAAGCCATCCATTGCCACACGTTGGTTGGTATCGGCAATTGCAGGGTTGCTAAATCGATCTAACACCACATCACGGTAATTGGCTAAATTGAGTGGGCTTGGATGCTCTGGAGTATCAAGAACAGGAATAGCATCATCTGTCACATAATCGTAAGCCATTTTGCAAATCTCTTTATCTAGAGTGCCTTCGTGAATATAGGTGTAGCCAATTAAACTTCCCGCCCATGCAATACAACTATGAGTGGCATTTAAAAGCCTAATTTTTGCTTCTTCATAGGCTTGAACTGAACTCACCATTTCAACGCCAACACTTTCCCATTGTGGGCGGCTAGCAATAAAATTATCTTCTACCACCCACTGAATAAAACTCTCACCCATTAATGCGGCTGCATCATCTATGCCAGTGGCTGCTAATACCCGCTCACGCACTGCATTGGTAGGACGTGGGGTAATGCGGTCCACCATACAGTTGGGGCTGCTGGTATTTAATTCTACCCACTGCTTTAATTCGGGCTCGTTGGTTAATTCTAAAAATTGTAAAAGACCGGTACGTGCTTTATCTCCGTTGTGACGTAAATTGTCGCAGTTGAGTAAAGTAACAGGGCCAGCGTTGGCATTTTTACGGGCTAATAAAATAGCTCTAAGGGCGCCATAAATAGTGCAAGCAGTACCACCATTTTTAGCTGCAATTACATCATTTTTTAAATCTTCAAACTGAGTGTCTAAACGAACATCGGCATCTAAATAATAACCCGCCTCAGTGACGGTAAACGAAATAATACGGGTGTTGCTGTTGCTACCCACTCGAATTAAGCCACTTAAGCTGTCATCAAAACTTATCACTTCAGAGAGGGACTTGATAGATGTGTAAGTACGCTCACCTTGAGGGCTAACTGTTTCCAGTGTATAAACACCGTTTTGCGCCTGCAAAGCAGCAATCAATTCAGGTTGATCTGCTCTGATATTTCCAGCTGCTAAACGCCAAGCAGTATCGCCAGCTTGTTGTAGCTGATGAATATACAAAGCCATGTGCGCACGATGAAAAGAACCTAAACCTAAATGCAGTAAAGTGAGCGCATTAGTGGGCGTGAGTGGTGAAGACATGATAAAAATGAATATAAAAGTTATTGAGCTGTTTTCACTGAAGCTTGACTTGATTTTGTCACTTTTCCTTTGGCATCAAAAAGGTGGGCTTCCAGTGGGTTAATTGAAACACCCACATCGCTGCCGACGGTTAAATGGGTTCTATCATTTTGCCTTGCCACTAAAGAGCAACCGTCTTGTGTCGTTACGTAAATAAGCGTTTCAGCACCAAGCGCTTCTATTAAATCTACTTTGCCTTGCCATAAGCCTTGATTGCTTTCTTGTAGCAATACACTCTCTGGGCGCAGTCCTACAAAACCATCGGCAGCTGCATCTAGTTGGCAACGCTCGGCAAGACCAGGTAATTGAGCCACGGGCACTACGTTCATACGAGGTGTACCAATAAACTGCGCAACAAATTGATTAGCCGGGCGGTCATAGAGTTCTAGTGGTGTGCCAATTTGTTCGATTAAACCATCTCTTAAAACTACTACACGGTCTGCTAAGGTCATGGCTTCTACTTGATCGTGAGTGACGTAAATAGTAGTAGCGCCAAGGTCACGGTGCAACTTGGCAATTTCAATACGTGTTTGACCACGTAGCGCAGCATCTAAGTTCGAGAGTGGCTCATCAAATAAAAACACTTTGGGTGCACGCACAATAGCGCGGCCAATGGCAACCCTTTGACGCTGACCACCCGATAACTCTTTAGGAGTGCGCTCTAGATAGTTTTCAAGATTTAAAATTTTGGCCGCTTGCATGACTTTTTCTTTGATTTCAGAAACGGCCACTTTGGCAAGTTTTAAAGCAAAGCTCATGTTCTCGAAAACCGTCATGTGTGGGTAGAGGGCATAACTTTGGAACACCATAGCTAAATCACGTTTACTTGAGGGTAAATCGGAAATATCACGACCATCTAAATGTAGGCTACCACTGGTAATAGGTTCTAGCCCAGCAATGAGTCTAAGCAAAGTGGATTTGCCGCAACCTGATGGGCCAACAAACACCACAAATTCGCCTTTGTTAATTTCAAGGTCAACACCTTTGATGACGCGGGTTTCACCAAACTGTTTTTCTATTCCGCTGAGTTGTAAATAAGACATAACAATATTTTTAAACAATGAGTTAAATAGTAGGCTGCGGATTTATTTCACAGCGCCGAATGTAAGACCTTGGACCAATTGTTTTTGGCTAAACCAACCAAACACTACAATGGGTGCAATTGCCATTAATGAAGCTGCCGATAATTTGGCCCAGAATAAACCTTCGGGACTAGAGTAACTGGCGATTAAAGTGGCCAAGGTACCTGCTTTAGCAGAGCTTAAATTGAGACTCCAAAAGGCTTCATTCCAAGATAGGACCAAACACAATAAACCGGTTGAAGCTAAGCCACCCACTGCCAAAGGCAATAAAACACTTGAAAACTCTTGCCATAAAGTGGCTCCATCCATACGAGCAGCCTCTAAGATTTCATGTGGAATTTCTTTGAAGTTGGAGTACAACATCCACACCATAATGGGTAAATTAGAAAGTGTGAAAATAATAATCAAACCAAGCTGAGTATCGAGTAATGAACTTTTTTGGGCTAATACATAAATAGGCACTAAAGCACCCACAGCTGGCATCATTTTGGTAGATAACATCCACATCAAAATATCTTTGGTACGTTTGGTCGCAAAAAATGCCATTGAATAAGCAGCAGGTACTGCTATCGCTAAACCTAAAAGTGTAGACACTACACTGGTAACTACCGAATTTTTGGCATACAACAAATAATCACTGCGTTCTTGAACTTCATGAAAGTTTTCAAGAGTAGGCGTAAACCACCATAGTGGCGGTATAGATATAGCTTGCAACTCGGTTTTAAATGAGGTTAAGAATAACCAACCCAGCGGAAAGAAAATCAGCAAAGTGACAATCCAAGCAACAAGGGTTCGAATGACCAAGGCAAGAGGAAATGGTTGACGGCGTTTCATATTGAATAGACTCTTATTTATCTAAATTTTTACCAATCATGCGGATCATGAAGGCAGCAGCTATATTGGCCAAAATTACGGCAAACAAAGCACCAGCAGAAGCCACACCCGCATCAAAATTGAGTAGCGCTTGCTTAAAAATTAAAAATGCGACATTGGTACTTGCGTCCCCAGGGCCACCACCGGTAGTGGTATAAATTTCGGCAAAAACGCTGAGTAAGAAAATCAATTCAATCATGACCACCACGACCATGGCTCTAGCTAAATGAGGAATATATAAATAACGAAGGAGCTGTAAATAATTGGCTCCATCCATACGAGCGGCTTCGATTTGTTCGCGGCTCATACTTTGCAAAGAGGTCATCATGATTAAGGTGGCAAACGGCAACCATTGCCAAGAGACCATAATGATGACTGAAAATAAGGGGTGATCAGTTAACCAATCGACTGGGGTGGCACCAAAAAAAATCCAAACCTGTGCAAGCACTCCATAAATAGGATTCATCATCATGTGTTTCCACAACAATGCATTGACGGTAGGCATCACAAAAAACGGAGAAATGAGTAATAAACGAACCAAGCCACGACCGGGGAAAGGCTCATCAATGAGTAGGGCAATGGCTAAGCCAAATACTACTGTAATGGCAATAACGCTGCCAAGTAATAATAGGGTGTTAACAACTGCTACGCTAAAAGAAGGATCAGTTACAAAGTATTCAAAATTTTCTAAACCAATAAACCCTGTTTGCTCGGGCTGCATGAGGTTGTAGCGAATGACAGAAAAATAAATCGTCATTAACAGTGGAACAATCATCCACAAAAATAGGGTAGTTACTGCTGGCGTCAGCAGCAGACGGGGTAGCAGTCTTTTCATGAAACACAGCTCTTAGGTTAATTAGATAAGAAAGATGAGGGACAAGTCATTTGAATTCAAAAACGCAGCGACCAAGGGTTTGATCGCTGCGCTTGCTTTTTAGGAAATAATTTCCTTGGCTACTTAATTATTTGTAGTAGCCGGCTTTTTTCATTTCACGTTCAGCTGATGCTTGAGCATTTTTCAAGGCTGCATCAACAGTCGATTTGCCAGCCAAAGCGGCACTCATTTGTTGGCCAACTGCAATACCAATAGATTGGAACTCAGGAATAGCAGCGAATTGAACACCTACATAAGGTGATTTTGGCAATGTGCTGTCGTTAGGATTGGCTGAGTCAATGGCTGCTTTTTCTGCTGCTGCAAAAACGGCTGCTTTTTGGAACTCTGGGTTAGCATAAGTTGATTTACGTGTACCTGTAGGAACGCGTGCCCAACCATTGGTTTTAGCTACTAAATTGATGTACTCTTTAGAGGTAGACCAGCTAATGAATTTTTGCGCTGCTTCAGCATTTTTTGTGCCTGCAGGAATAGCTAAAGCCCATGCCCATAACCAGTTAGCGCCTTTGGTGGTAGCACTGTAAGGACCTTGTGCAAATGCCACTTTGTCAGCTACTTTAGATTGTTTTGGATCAGTGATGAAAGAAGCTGCAATAGTAGCGTCAATCCACATACCGCATTTGCCTTCATTGTACAAAGCTAAAATTTCATTGAAGCTGTTGTTAGCAGAGCCTGGAGGGCCGTATTTAGTCATCATATCCACATAGAAAGTCACTGCGTCTTTCCATGGTTTTGATTCGAGTTGTGGTTTCCATTTCATGTCAAACCATTGGCCGCCAAAGCTATTCACCATAGTGGTTAAGAAAGCCATGTTATCACCCCAACCTGGCTTGCCACGCAAACAAATACCATACACGCCATTTTTGGGGTCATGGATTTTGGCTGCTGCATCACGCACTTGTACCCAAGTAGGACGATCGGCAAATTTAATACCCGCTTTGTCGGTTAAGTCTTTACGGTACATGAGCATGGAGCTCTCACCGTAGAAAGGTGCTGCATATAATTTGTCGCCTACGCTTAAACCACTACGCATTGCAGGTAACAAATCATTGACGTCATAAGCTGCATCAGTTTTTAATTCTTTGAGCCAACCTTTTTTACCCCAAATTGGTGTCTCGTACATACCAATTGTCATGACGTCAAATTGTCCGCCTTTAGTAGCGATGTCAGTGGTCACACGTTGACGCAATACACCTTCTTCTAAAGTCACAAATTTAAGTTTGATATCTGGATTAGCTTGTTCGAAATTCTTACTGAGTTTTTCCATTTCAATCATGTGACCGTTGTTAACGGTAGCAATCACCAATTCGGTTGCTGCGTGAGAAACGCCACATAAAGAAGTCACTAGCGCAGCGGCTAGAGCAATACGAGTCTTGAGTTTCATTAGTTGTCTCCGATGAAGGATTTAAGTTAGGGGATGTTTGATGCTTTCTTGCAGCAAGCATCAACACCTATACGATATCAATAGTTAAATGCAAAACTAGTACAAATTTAGCATCTATATGTATTAATATTCCATTTATACCTAGGATTTATACCTATTTGCATTAAATAAGTACCTATTTTGATGCCTCTAGCATTAAAAATAAAAAATAAAGCTTAAAAATGGTTTTAAGATGCCTAATAAATAAGCATAATTGGTATTTTTAAGATGCTACCTTATCTATTATTCACTCATTACGCCTATTATGAAAACTATTTACACGGCCTCTCACATTGTTGATGCTTACATGATTGTGAATTTATTAGAGCAATATGAGTTAAAAGCTTTTGTGCAAGGCGAGTATCTACAAGCGGCTGCGGGGGAGTTGCCGGCGGGGCAGCTAATAAGAGTCGAAATTGCAGAACCTTTTTATGAGCAGGCCAAAGCTATTTTGCAAGAGTGGGAGTTACAAAATCCGGTAACTAAGAGTCAAAATAAACCTAGTACCTCTCAGTCAGAAAGAGGCGATAAATTATGGTGGTGTGTAATGTCTTTTGCACTTGGTTTTTTTAGCGCTTACATTTTATTGGGACTGCTAATTTAAATTTTTACACACTCGCAAACCCTCTTACAAAGGCTTCTTCAAAAATAGAATAGCCTGCCCAATCCGAGTGAGCAA
>CAZKWC010000048.1:0-23069 GCA_964556425.1 uncultured Limnohabitans sp.
CGAAGGTGGCCGTACTGTTGGCGCCGGCGTTGTTGCTAAAATTTTGGCTTAATCAGGATATTAAAGGGGTATAGCTCAATTGGCAGAGCGTCGGTCTCCAAAACCGAAGGTTGTAAGTTCGATTCTTACTGCCCCTGCCACCTAAAGGTGGAAAATTTCAAGCCCGTTAGAATCTAACGGGCTTCAGTGTCTTGAGGGTGTCGTTAATACACCAGTAAATTACGGAAAAAATCAAATGTCCAATGTACAAATTCAAACGGTTAGCGATTCATCTGATAAAGCCAAGTTATTTGGTGCTATTGCATTATTGCTTGTGTCTTTAGCACTTTATGTTGTTTTAGACAAACAGACATCATTAATTCGTATCGGTTCATTCGCAGTTGTTTTAATTGCAGCCATTGCATTATTTTTTACTTCATTCGCTGGTCGTCGCTTAATCTCCTTCGGTAAAGATGCTACCAAAGAGTTGAAAAAGGTAGTTTGGCCTACTCGTAAAGAAGCTTCGCAAATTACTTTGTATGTATTTGTGTTTGTCTTGGTAATGGCAATCTTCTTATGGGGTGTAGATAAATCCCTTGAATACTTAATTTTTGACTTATTGTTGAACTGGAGAACTTAATGAGCGATATCTTAAATGCAGTGACAGAATCTGCAGATTTGACAGAAGCTGTCACTCCAGCATATAATTTGCGTTGGTACGTCATTCATGCTTATTCCGGTATGGAAAAAGTAGTTGAAAAAAACATACGTGAGCGTATTGCTCAGTCGGGTATGGAGCAAAAATTTGGCCGCATTTTAGTTCCAACAGAAGATGTTGTTGAAGTAAAAAATGGCAAAAAACGCACTACCGAGCGAAAATTTTTCCCGGGTTATGTCTTAATCGAAATGTCAATGGATGTAGAAACTTGGCATTTAGTAAAGCAAACTAATAAGGTAACGGGTTTTATTGGCGAGAGTAAAGGTAAAGCTATCTCCGATAAAAGACTTCCAGCCGCTATTACAGAAGCAGAAGTACAAAAGATTTTGGGTCAAATACAGGTGGGTGCTGACAAGCCACGTCACCGTGTTGAATTTGAAGTGGGCGAATATGTTCGAGTCAAAGAAGGCCCATTTGCAGAGTTTAATGGATCAGTTGAAGAGGTCAATTACGAGAAAAATCGTATCCGAGTTGCGGTTACTATTTTTGGTCGTTCCACCCCTGTTGAGCTTGAGTTCAACCAAATCGAAAAAACATAAAACCAATGCTATCCAACTCGGCAAAGGTCAAACGCAAGTTTGTTGATTGAGTTGTTAAACGGGAAGCGTGATAGCCTTTAGTGCTAGTCATGCGTTAATACCCAACAGGAGTAAAAACATGGCGAAAAAAATCGTCGGCCTGATTAAACTGCAAGTTCCTGCAGGTAAGGCTAACCCATCCCCACCAATCGGTCCAGCATTGGGTCAACGTGGTTTGAACATTATGGAGTTCTGTAAAGCATTTAATGCACAGACTCAAGGTGTTGAGCCAGGTTTACCATTACCAGTGGTGATTACTGCTTTTGCTGACAAGAGTTTTACTTTTGAAATCAAAACTCCACCTGCAACTGTTTTGATCAAAAAAGCGATCAAATTAGACAAAGGTTCTTCACGTCCTCACGCTGAAAAAGTAGGTAAAATTACCCGCGCTCAGCTTGAAGAAATTGCTAAAACCAAACAAAAAGACATGACCGCTGCTGACTTAGACGCAGCTGTTCGTACGATTGCTGGTAGCGCACGCTCAATGGGCGTGACAGTGGAGGGTGTTAAATGAGTAAGTTGACTAAAAAACAAAAAGCACAAGTTGGCAAAATCGATAGCACTAAACTCTATTCAGTTGCTGACGCTTTAGTAATCGTAAAAGAATTTGCTACTGCAAAATTCGACGAATCTATTGACGTTGCGGTTCAATTAGGTGTTGATACTAAAAAATCAGACCAAGTAGTTCGCGGTGCAGTTGTATTACCAAACGGTACTGGTAAAACAGTTCGCGTTGCGGTTTTTGCCCAAGGCGCTAAAGCTGAAGAAGCTAAAGCAGCTGGTGCAGATATCGTAGGTATGGAAGATTTGGCAGCACAAGTTAAAGCTGGCGATATGCCTTTTGACATCGTGATTGCTGCTCCAGACGCTATGCGTATTGTTGGTACTTTAGGTCAAATCTTAGGCCCACGTGGTTTAATGCCTAACCCGAAAGTTGGAACTGTAACTCCTGACGTTGCTACTGCAGTTAAAAATGCTAAAGCAGGTCAAGTTCAATTCCGTGCTGACAAAGGCAGTATTGTTCACACTACTATTGGTCGTCGCTCATTTGGCAACGAACAATTACAAGGTAACTTGGTTGCCTTAATTGATGCTTTAAACAAAGCCAAACCAGCATCAAGCAAAGGTTTGTACTTGCGTAAAGTAGCAGTGTCTAGCACACAAGGTGTTGGCGTACGCGTCGATACTCAAAGCATTAACGCTTAATAAATTTGTATAACTCCTGTAAAGGGGTTGTCAATGTGGTGGGCTAGGTAGCCTTAAAACTACTTAGGTCATCCAAGACCGTTGGTGTTGTTTTGCTTAGGCAAGGCAACTTAATATTTCCAACGCAGATGGCGAATCCGCTGCATTAGAAGAATACTTTTCTAAAACAGTTGATCGCTGAATATGGGATGTGTAAAAGCTAATTAGCAATTACACAAATTTAGGAGAATATCTTGAGTTTGAATCGCAGTGAGAAACAAGCCGTCATTGATGAAGTGAAGGGCCTCGCAGCTAAGGCTCAAACGCTTGTGTTGGCTGAATACCGTGGCATTACGGTTGCGCACATGACAAAGTTACGTTCCAGCGCCCGCAAAGAAGGTGTGTCTTTAAGCGTGTTGAAAAACACCTTGGCACGTCGTGCGGTTGAGGGTACTGACTTTGCTGGTGCTAGCGACATGATGACCGGTCCATTAATTTATGGATTCTCTGAAGATGCTGTAGCAGCTGCCAAAGTAATGGCAGACTTCGCGAAAACTAATGACAAACTAGTAATTCGTGGCGGCGCTTTCGGAACCAAAATTTTGGATGTCAACGGCGTTAAACAATTGTCTAGCATTCCTTCTAAAGAAGTATTGTTGGCTCAATTGTTGGGCTTAATGCAGTCACCAATTTCACGTACCGCACGTGTGTTGGCTGCAGTTGCAGAGAAAAAAGGCGAAGCTACAGCCGCTTAACGCGAGCCGTAGTTCAACTGTTAACCTAGTAGAGTTTTTACTCGCTAGTCAATAAAATTAGGAAAAATATCATGGCATTTGATAAAGACGCATTTTTGACAGCTCTCGATAGCATGTCAGTTATGGAACTCAACGATTTAGTTAAAGCAATCGAAGAGAAATTTGGCGTAAGCGCTGCAGCTATGTCTGCACCTGCTGCTGGCGGCGGTGCTGCTGCTGCAGTTGCTGAAGAGCAAACAGAATTCAACGTAATGTTGACAGAAACTGGCGCTAACAAAGTATCAGTTATTAAAGCTGTTCGCGAAATCACTGGTTTAGGCTTAAAAGAAGCTAAAGACTTAGTTGACGGCGCTCCTAAAGCAGTTAAAGAAGGCGTTTCTAAAGCTGACGCTGAAGCTGCTAAGAAAAAATTGGAAGATGCTGGCGCGAAAGCCGAACTCAAATAATATTTTTGAGTCAAGTGCTGAGAGTCTTGAAAAAGGCTCTCAGCCTTTTTTGCTTTCAGCTTTTGATTTTTCAAATTTTAAAAAAAGAGCACACTGGAAAGTTATTCCACAATTTTCCAGTGTCTTCTAATACCGTAGAAGAAGACGCCTTGGGTCGGATTATGTGCAATGCATAATCGTCTGCCAATGGTTGGTAGTGGCCAACCACCAAGTTCATTTGAGTGATATCACTCGCCGGGTCAGTTTTAGTCAGCCGCAGGACCAGTTTAGTCTTAGCTTGGAGAACTCATGCCAAACACATCGAAGTATTCATACACAGAACGCAAGCGAATTCGCAAGAATTTTGGAAGTCGCGAAAACGTTTTGGAAATTCCTTATTTATTGCAAATGCAAAAAGACGCTTATGTCGCATTTTTGCAAGAAGATACACCGCCCAAAGAGCGTACCGATGAGGGTTTGCAAGCTGCATTTAATGCTGCATTCCCTATCGTATCGCATAATGGTTTTGTAGAGATGAAATATCTTTACTACACATTAGCTAAACCTACTTTTGACGTTCGCGAATGTCAAACACGTGGTTTGAGTTTTTCATCAGCCGTACGTGCAAAAGTGCAACTCATTATTTATGATCGTGAGTCGTCCACTATGCAATCCAAGGTGGTAAAAGAAGTCAAAGAGCAAGAAGTGTATATGGGTGAAGTGCCACTCATGACAGACAAAGGTTCTTTCATCATCAACGGTACAGAGCGTGTGATTGTTTCTCAGTTGCATCGTTCGCCTGGTGTGTTCTTTGAACACGACAAGGGTAAAACCCATAGTTCAGGTAAATTATTATTCTCAGCTCGTATTATTCCTTACCGTGGTTCATGGTTAGACTTTGAATTCGATGCTAAAGATATTTTATATTTCCGCGTTGACCGTCGTCGTAAGATGCCAGTTTCTACATTGCTCAAAGCAATTGGAATGACTCCAGAAACCATTTTGGCAAGCTTTTTTGTAAACGATCACTTCCGTATTATGGAGAGTGGTGCACAAATGGCCTATGTAGCCGAACGTTTACGTGGTGAAGTAGCGCGTTTTGATATTACCGACAAAAACGGTAAGGTAGTAGTGGCAAAAGACAAGCGTATTACTGCTCGTCATACCCGCGACCTCGATACTGCTGGCACCACATACATCAATGTACCAGAAGACTTTTTGTTAGGCCGAATTGTGGCCAACAATCTAGTGGATTCTGACACTGGTGAAATTTTGGCTAAGGCCAATGAAGAACTCACTGAGAGTTTGCTCAAGAAATTACGCCAGTCTGGCGTAACTGATTTGGCTTGTTTGTACACCAACGAACTTGACCAAGGTGCTTATATTTCTCAAACATTGCGCATTGATGAAGCTGCAGATGAGTTAGCTGCTCGTGTTGCCATTTATCGTATGATGCGCCCTGGCGAGCCGCCTACCGAAGATGCGGTTCAAGCCTTGTTCCAACGTTTATTCTACAACCCAGACACCTACGATTTATCACGTGTCGGTCGTATGAAATTCAACGCCAAATTAGGTCGCAACGAAGCCACAGGTCCTAACGTATTAACCAATGAAGACATCTTAGCAGTAGTGAAGATTTTGGTTGATTTACGTAATGGTCGCGGCGAAGTCGATGATATTGATCACTTAGGTAATCGTCGTGTACGTTGTGTTGGTGAGTTAGCTGAAAATCAATATCGTGTTGGTTTAGCACGTATTGAAAAAGCAGTACGTGAGCGTTTAGGTCAAGCCGAGCAAGAGCCACTCATGCCGCACGACCTCATTAATAGCAAACCTATTTCTGCTGCCTTAAAAGAGTTCTTTGGCGCATCCCAGTTGTCTCAGTTTATGGATCAAACCAATCCATTATCTGAAATTACTCACAAGCGTCGTGTTTCCGCTTTAGGCCCTGGTGGTTTAACCCGCGAACGTGCAGGCTTTGAAGTACGTGACGTTCACGTGACCCATTACGGTCGTGTGTGTCCAATTGAAACTCCAGAGGGTCCAAACATTGGTTTGATTAACTCTATGGCTTTGTACGCTCGTTTAAACGAGTATGGTTTCATTGAAACACCATATCGCCGTGTAATTGAAAACAAAGTAACCAACGAAATCGATTATTTATCTGCGATTGAAGAAGGTAAATATGTGATTGCGCAGGCCAACGCGAAGTTAGATTCAGAAGGCCGTTTAGATGGCGATTTAATTTCTGCCCGTGAAGCCGGCGAATCGGTTTTAGTTCCAGCTGAACGTGTTCAGTACATGGACGTTTCTCCAGCACAGATTGTTTCAGTAGCGGCCTCTTTGGTTCCGTTCCTTGAGCATGATGATGCGAACCGTGCGTTGATGGGTGCGAATATGCAGCGTCAAGCGGTTCCTGTTTTACGTCCTGAAAAAGCTTTTGTTGGTACCGGTATTGAGCGCGTAGCAGCAGTTGACTCTGGTACAGTGGTCACAGCAACTCGTGGCGGTATTGTGGACTATGTTGACGCTACCCGTATTGTGGTACGTGTTAACGATGCAGAAGCTCGTGCAGGTGAAGTGGGCGTTGATATTTACAACCTTATCAAATATCAACGTTCTAACCAAAACACCGATATTCATCAACGTCCTATCGTCAAGCGTGGTGATCTCTTAGCCAAAGGTGACGTAATCGCTGACGGCGCCTCCACCGACTTAGGTGAGTTGGCATTGGGTCAAAACATGATGGTGGCATTTATGCCATGGAACGGTTATAACTTCGAAGATTCGATCTTGATTAGTGAGCGTGTGGTTGCAGAAGACCGCTACACTTCTATTCATATTGAAGAGTTAGTCGTGATGGCTCGTGATACTAAATTAGGCGCAGAAGAAATTACTCGCGATATTCCTAATTTGGCTGAACAACAGCTCAACCGCTTAGATGATTCCGGTATTATTTTTGTAGGTGCTGAAGTTCAACCAGGTGATACCTTGGTTGGTAAAGTAACACCAAAAGGTGAAACTACTTTAACCCCAGAAGAAAAATTATTACGTGCCATCTTCGGTGAAAAAGCAAGCGATGTAAAAGACACCTCTTTACGCGTAAGCCAAGGTTCACAAGGTACCGTTATTGACGTTCAAGTCTTTACCCGTGAAGGTATTATTCGCGACAAACGTGCTCAGCAAATTATTGACGATGAACTCAAACGTTACCGTCTTGACTTAACTGATCAACAACGTATTGTTGCGCTTGACGCTTTCTCACGTATTGAAAAATTATTATTGGGTCGTATTGCTAATGGCGGTCCTAATAAATTAGTCAAAGGTGCAAAAATTGATGCTGAATACTTAGCCTCAATGGATCATCATCATTGGTATGACATTCGTCCTGCCGAAGATGAAGTAGCCGCACAACTCGAAAGCATTAAAAACTCTATCGAACAAACACGTCGTGAATTCGATCAAATGTTCGAAGAAAAACGCAAAAAACTCACTCAAGGCGATGAGTTGCCACCAGGCGTACTCAAAATGGTCAAGGTGTATTTGGCAGTGAAACGCCGTTTACAACCTGGTGACAAAATGGCGGGTCGTCACGGTAACAAAGGTGTGGTCTCTAAAATCGTACCAGTCGAAGATATGCCATTTATGGCCGACGGTACACCAGTTGATATCGTATTGAACCCATTAGGTGTTCCTTCACGTATGAACGTGGGTCAGGTTTTAGAAGTGCATTTGGGTTGGGCGGCAAAAGGTATTGGTCAACGCATTGAAGAAATGCTCCACCAAGAAAACCAATTGCACGAAATTCGTAATTTGCTCGACAAGATGTATAACGCATCGGGTCGTCGTGAAAACATTGATGAACTCGAGGATGATGAAGTGATTCAGTTGGCTAAAAACTTATCCAACGGTGTGACTTTTGCTACCCCCGTATTCGATGGTGCTTCCGAGCAAGAAATTCGCGATATGTTGCAATTGGCCTATCCAGAAGAGCGTGCTAAAGCCAAGGGTTTAACTGCTACTCGCACACAAACTCAACTTTATGATGGTCGCACTGGTAATGCGTTTGATCGCACCACCACTGTTGGTTATATGCACGTACTTAAATTGCATCATTTGGTTGATGACAAAATGCATGCCCGTTCTACTGGTCCATACAGCTTGGTCACACAACAACCATTGGGCGGTAAAGCGCAGTTCGGTGGTCAGCGTTTTGGTGAGATGGAGGTTTGGGCACTTGAGGCTTACGGCGCAGCTTATGTCTTGCAAGAGATGTTAACCGTGAAGTCTGATGACGTTCAAGGTCGTACACGTGTGTATGAAAGTATTGTGAAGGGCGAACACGCTATTGAAGCGGGTATGCCTGAATCGTTCAATGTATTGGTCAAGGAAATTCGTTCCTTAGGTCTTGATATTGAACTTGAACGCAGCTAAGCCAAAAGCTAATAAAAGCGATTAAGCAAAAGCGATAGGAACAGGGTTATTGACATTTTTCAATAACCCTTACCACCCCAAGTTACTGGAGAGTTATATGAAATCACTACTCGACCTGTTCAAACAGTTCACGCCCGACGAGCATTTTGATGCCATTAAAATTGGTTTGGCATCACCAGAAAAAATTCGTTCATGGTCATTTGGCGAAGTTAAAAAGCCAGAGACCATTAATTACCGTACCTTCAAACCCGAGCGTGATGGCTTGTTTTGTGCCAAAATTTTTGGCCCTATCAAAGATTACGAATGTTTATGCGGTAAATACAAACGCTTAAAACACCGTGGCACTATTTGTGAGAAGTGCGGCGTTGAAGTGACACAAACTAAAGTACGCCGCGAACGCATGGGTCATATTGACCTTGCAGCACCGTGTGCACATATTTGGTTTTTAAAATCATTGCCTTCACGTTTAGGTATGGTTTTAGATATGACACTACGTGATATTGAACGTGTGTTGTACTTCGAAGCATATGTAGTGACCGATCCAGGCATGACTCCGCTGAAAAAATTCAGCATCATGTCGGAAACTGATTTTGACGAAAAATTTCAAGAGTATGGTGATGAGTTCGTCGCCAAAATGGGTGCCGAAGCCATTAAAGAGTTGTTACAAGAATTGGATGCCGATCTTGAAATTGACAAACTCCGCAATGACCTCACTGGCTCAGAAGTCAAGGTCAAGAAAAACGGTAAGCGCCTCAAATTAATGGAAGCGTTTAAAAAGTCTGGCATTAAACCTGAGTGGATGGTGCTTGATGTTTTACCTGTGCTACCGCCAGACTTACGTCCTTTAGTACCGCTAGACGGTGGTCGTTTTGCGACTTCCGACTTAAACGATCTCTATCGCCGAGTCATTAACCGTAACAGCCGTTTACGTCGTTTATTAGAGTTAAACGCACCTGAAATCATTGCTCGCAATGAAAAACGTATGTTGCAAGAAGCGGTAGATTCATTACTCGATAACGGTCGTCGTGGTAAGGCCATGACAGGCGCTAACAAACGTGCACTCAAATCTTTGGCTGACATGATCAAAGGTAAGTCTGGTCGTTTCCGTCAAAACTTGTTGGGTAAACGTGTTGACTATTCTGGTCGTTCCGTTATTGTGGTGGGTCCAACCCTTAAATTACATCAATGCGGTTTACCAAAATTAATGGCTTTAGAGTTGTTCAAGCCCTTTATTTTTGCGCAACTTGAAGTGCGTGGCATTGCCAACACCATCAAAGCTGCTAAGCGTGAAGTAGATGCCGGTACTCCAGTAGTATGGGACATCTTAGAAGAGGTCATTAAAGAGCATCCAGTAATGCTTAACCGTGCGCCTACTTTGCATCGTTTAGGTATTCAAGCGTTTGAACCTATCTTAATTGAAGGTAAAGCGATCCAACTCCATCCACTCGTTTGTTCAGCTTTTAATGCTGACTTTGACGGTGACCAAATGGCGGTTCACGTACCTTTATCAATTGAAGCTCAAATGGAAGCTCGTACCCTCATGATGGCATCGAACAATATCTTGTTCCCAGCCAGTGGTGAGCCTTCAATTGTTCCTTCTCAAGACGTTGTGTTGGGTTTATATTACGCCACTCGCGAGCGCATCAATGGTGTTGGTGAGGGTTTGACTTTTGCCGATACCAGTGAAGTTCGTCGTGCCTTAGAGGCTGGCGAAGTTGCTATGACAACTCGTATTAGCATTCGTTTAACCGAATACTTGCGTAATAAAGCAAGCGGTGAGTTAGTGCCTAGTACTGAAATTCGTGATACGACAGTTGGACGTGCATTGCTCAGCGAAATTTTGCCAAAAGGTATGCCTTTTGACAGTATTAACCGCGCCCTCAAGAAGAAAGAAATTTCACGATTGATCAACACCTCTTTCCGTAAGTGCGGATTGAAAGAGACAGTCGTATTTGCCGACAAATTATTGCAAAACGGTTTCCGTTTAGCGACCCAAGCCGGTATTTCTATTTGTGTTGACGATATGTTAGTACCTAAACAAAAGTACGACATCATTGATCGTTGCGAAGCTGAAGTAAAAGAAATTGCACAGCAATATTCTTCTGGTTTAGTAACCGCCGGCGAGCGTTACAACAAGGTAGTGGATATCTGGGGTAAAGCGGGTGATGAAGTGTCAAAAGTAATGATGGCACAATTGGCGAAAGAAAAAACCATTGACCGTCATGGTAATGAAGTCGATCAAGAGTCATTTAACTCTATTTACATGATGGCTGACTCTGGCGCTCGCGGTTCTGCAGCTCAGATTCGTCAGTTAGCAGGTATGCGCGGTTTGATGGCTAAACCAGATGGTTCCATTATTGAGACCCCAATTACTGCTAATTTCCGTGAAGGTTTGAACGTTTTACAGTACTTTATTTCTACCCATGGTGCTCGTAAAGGTTTGGCTGATACGGCTTTGAAAACCGCTAACTCAGGTTACTTAACACGTCGTTTAGTTGACGTTACCCAAGACTTAGTCGTAACTGAACATGATTGCGGAACCCACAACGGTTCACTCATGCGTGCGATTGTTGAGGGTGGTGAAACCATCGAATCATTGCGTGATCGTATTTTAGGTCGCACAGCTGCCGACGATATTATTCATCCAGAAACACAAGTCACTATCGTTGAAGCTGGCTCTATGCTAGATGAAGACGCAATCGAAGAAATCGAAGCTGCTGGTGTAGATGAAGTTCGTGTCCGTACTGCTTTAACCTGCGAAACACGTTTCGGTTTATGTGCAAAATGTTATGGTCGTGACTTAGGTCGTGGCGGTCTCATCAATGAAGGCGAAGCAGTCGGTGTGATTGCGGCTCAATCCATTGGTGAACCAGGTACTCAGTTGACCATGCGTACCTTCCATATTGGTGGTGCAGCATCACGTACTGCAGTTGCCTCAAGCGTAGAAGCCAAATCAAACGGTGTAGTTGGATTCAATGGCGCAATGCGTTATGTGTCTAACAATAAGCAAGAGTTAGTGGTTATTTCCCGTTCTGGCGAAGTCATCATTGCTGATGAAAACGGCCGTGAGCGTGAGCGTCATAAATTACCATACGGTGCAACCTTAACGGTTAAACCAGATCAAACCATTAAAGCTGGTACTATTCTTGCTAACTGGGATCCGTTAACACGTCCTATCATTACCGAGTTTGCGGGTAAAGTTCAATTCGAAAACTTCGAAGAAGGCTTAACAGTTGCGAAACAGCTCGACGAGGTAACAGGTTTGTCCACTATGGTGGTTATCGATCCTAAACGTCGTGGTGCAGCCAAAGTAGTTCGTCCACAAATTAAATTGATTGACGAAAACGGCAATGAATTAAAAATCCCAGGAACCGATCACTCCGTAACGATTGGTTTCCCAGTAGGTGCTTTAATTCAAGTTCGTGATAACCAATTAGTGGGCCCAGGTGAAGTTTTAGCGCGTATTCCAATGGAAGGTCAAAAGACCCGCGATATTACCGGTGGTCTGCCACGTGTGGCCGAATTGTTCGAAGCTCGTACACCAAAAGACAAAGGTACATTGGCTGAAATGACCGGTACTATTTCCTTCGGTAAAGAGACCAAAGGTAAAGTTCGCTTGCAAATCACCGATCCTGAAGGTCATATCTGGGACGAATTAGTACCTAAAGATAAGAGCATCTTGGTGCATGAAGGTCAAGTCGTTAACAAGGGTGAGTTAGTGGTTGACGGCCCAGCCGACCCACAAGACATTTTGCGCTTATTAGGTGCTGAAGAATTGGCTCGCTACATTGTGGATGAGGTTCAAGACGTTTACCGCTTACAAGGCGTGAAGATTAACGACAAACACATTGAAGTGATTGTTCGTCAAATGTTGCGTCGTGTGATTGTCGACGATGTAGGCGAATCTAACTTAATCCGTGGTGAGCAAGTTGAGCGCGCAGTTATTCTCAATATCAATGATGCATTGGTTGCTGAGGGTAAAATGCCTGCCACTTACTCCAACGTATTGTTGGGTATTACCAAAGCCTCATTGTCAACCGATAGCTTTATTTCTGCAGCTTCTTTCCAAGAAACCACTCGTGTTCTAACTGAAGCTTCTATTATGGGTAAACGTGATCCATTACGTGGCCTTAAAGAGAATGTGATTGTGGGTCGTTTGATTCCTGCGGGTACTGGTATGGCTTATCACCAAGCTCGTAAAGTCAAAGAGGACTCCGATGAGCAAGAGCGCGCTGCCAATGCTCGTGCCGATGCAGCCATGGAGCAAGCCTCTATGAGTGTTTCAAGCGAATCAAGCGCAGATTAAGTTTTGATGAATGAAGCGGGTAGGGTGATGGCTAACCAAAGTTAACTTACCCTACTAATTATGAAGATTCATTAAACGTAGCTAGATAACGATTTATCCATAATAATAGCCTTTGCATGAAAATGCAGAGGCTATTTTTTTAAAGTTAAAACCCTGCTCAACGGAGAGACAAAATGGTAGGTTTCATCATACTTGCGCTGGGTGCAATTATTGTTTTTTGGGCAGTAGGCGCTTACAACCGGATGGTAAAATTAAGAGATGCAGTTTTTCAATCTCGATTAGCCTTGGCCACTCATTGGGGCCAGCATCTAGATTGGATGCAAAAACAATTGCCAAAAATTAATCTTGAAGTAAAAGACGATAGGCAAAATCCCTTGTACGCTGAAGAGACCGATAAGCAGCAATTTATTTATACATGGGCTCCCGCCATACAAATAGCGGGTCATTGTTTGGTTCATTTTAGAGGACAGCTCATGGAAAAAGATGGACCTCAAGTAGTATCTGTAGCGGTAACGGAAATGGATGGTTTTCTGAATGATTTAATCCAATGTCCGCAAGATTGGTTAAGTGCTTCAGTACAAGATGTATTGGTACCCCAGTGGTCACTCTCTACATTAACCCGAGATAGATTAATTAAGGAACACAATTCTTCAGTCATGACTTACAGTGCGGCAATATCACTTAAACCAGAATCGTGGCTTGCTAAAGCAGTTCGATTGCCGGTTTTAAATGAAGTTCGAACTTAAAGCATATTTTTGACTTTTATAAGTATTCTCATTCTTCTAGTGCATTATTATTGTGCAAAGTGGCTAAACAACAAGGTATTTTTTAGGCCTTCAAAAAATAAAAATTGGATAAAAAATATGAAAACAAATCAAATTAACTCTTCTTTACAAGCTCCGCCTTTATGGCAGCAGTTGCTGGGTGTTCATGTCATTTTGAGTCAAATGCAAAACGGTAAACCCATGAGTAGCTCAATCGAGTTGGTGAGTGTTCACCTAAGGCCGGGTGTACAAGCTTTATCTTATGCTGTACTCCGTCATTATGCAAGTGCCCAGCTGGCGTTTAGGCTGCTAGCCAGTCGCAATCCGCCAAAAGAGTTAGCCAATTTTTTAATTATTAGCTTGGCATTATTAATTCAAGATTCAAAAAATCGTTTGGCCAATCAAGCCCAATTGCAGTTTTATCAAACTCACACCTTGGTTGATCAAACCATAGAGGCGCTTAAAAGAAAAGCGGGCCCTAAAGCCCAAACAGGATTTTTAAATGCCTGTTTAAGGTCTTTTCTTCGGGAAGAGTCAGCTATCATGCATCAAATTAACCAAGATGACTCCTCTATTTGGAATTGTCCTACTTGGTGGATAGACAGGCTTCAAAATGATCATCCTCACCAATGGCAAGCCATACTAGAGCAAAATCAAATTAAAGCCCCATTGACCTTGCGTGTGAATTTAAAAAAAATCACGCTTGCTCAATACAAGGAACAATTGGAACAACACTCAATTGCCTATACACAGGTCGGTCCAATAGCGATTGCATTAGCAGACGCGCTCCCTGTTGAGCGAATTCCAGGTTTTATGCAAGGCCAAGTCTCGGTTCAAGATGCTGGCGCACAATGGGCAGTTGATTGTTTATTAGATGCCTGTACACTTACGCCAGACAGCGTCATACTTGATGCCTGTGCCGCTCCCGGTGGCAAAACAGCTCATCTACTAGAAAGCAGTTCTGCCCAGGTGATAGCCGTAGAAATGGATGCTCAAAGAGCAGAGCGAATTACCAGCACCTTAAGTCGTTTAGAGTTAAGCGCAAAAGTAGTGATTGCAGATGCTTCATATACGAAGTCATGGTGGAGTCAAGCCAATAACGAACAACAATTTGACGCGATTTTATTGGATGCACCGTGTTCGGCCTCTGGCATAGTGAGACGTCACCCCGATATTTTATGGCAGCGCAGAGAGCAAGATATTGCCAGTTTAGTCAAGCAACAAGCTCATTTATTAAAAACATTATGGCCACTGTTAAAAGTAGGTGGTAAGTTACTTTATTGCACTTGTTCAGTATTTAAAGCCGAAGGCTCAGACCAGATAGAGCAGTTTTTGAAAAAGTCTAAAGATGCGGTTTATTTAAGCTCTCCTGGGCATGTTATGCCCAAGAGTTTGAGTTTTCATCAAGACAATAAAAAATCATCAGAAACAGCTATTAAAATCGAAAATTTGAAGTATCCTCCGTCAGACCAAGATGGTTTCTTTTACGCTTTATTAGAAAAGAAATCATCTTAAAATGGCTGAAATTCAAACTCTTGCTATATACCTACCTTAGAGAATAAACATGAAATGATGGATGCGATTGTTCAAATGAAGCGTTTCACCAACCTTAGTTTTATGTCTCAGACCATGTTATTGGTAAGAATAATATGTGCAATGAGCATACTATTTTTTCACTCTCTAATGGTGGCGCAAACAAATTTTGTGTCCACATCGGAATTAAGAATCTACAAAGAGGACGAAAGCTTGGTCATGAATACGCCAATACAGTTTTATTTGCCCTCTGCAGTAGAGGAGGCATTACGTAAAGGCGTGGCCATCTATTTTGTAGCTCATGTAGATGTGACAAAAGATCGCTGGTATTGGACTGATAAAGAGGTTTTGTCGGTTAACCGTTTTTATAAATTAGTCTATCAACCTTTAACCAGAAGATGGCGGTTAAATATTAGTTCAAGCCGTAATAATTTTAATGAGCCAGCTATTTCACTGCCACAATGGTTTGATCAATTAGAAGATGCGTTAAGTGCGATTAATCGGGCTGGCCATTGGAAGCTCATGAATTTAAATGATCTTGAACAGGGTACGCATTACAAAATTACCTTTAGTTTTGGATTGGATACAGTATCACTGCCTAAGCCTCTACAAATAGGTCTAATTGGTCAATCGGATTGGTCATTGCAACTAGAAAAATCTACCAAGTTTACCCCTGAAAGCGTAAGGTAGTTGCAAATATGGAGCCCATCAACCCACTTGAAAAAAATACTAATATTCAGCATTTTTTTGCTCTTTCTAAAGTAGCCCGATTTGCATTAATATTGGGAGCTTTGCTAATACTTGGCTTGTCATTTGTTTTACTTTATTTATTAACTGTAAGTAGTGGTAATAGGTCTGAGTATGAGGTGTCTTATACTAGGTTGTTTGCCCTTAATATTGCAGCTGCAGCTGCCTTACTAAGTTTTCTGTTTTGGCTAGGCTTACGTTTATTGAAACGACTAAGACAAAAAAGATTTGGTAGTCAACTTTTGCTTAAATTAGCCTTTATTTTTGCATTGGTTGGTTTTTTACCAGGCGTGTTAATTTATGTTGTCTCTTATCAATTTGTTTCGCGTTCAATTGAAACTTGGTTTGATGTAAAGGTAGAGCAAGCACTTTCAGCTGGTGTGAGTTTAGGCCGAACCAGCCTTGATGTATTAACGGATGATCTCATCAAAAAATCAAAAGCCATTGCATTACCTTTGGCTGAACTTTCGGATACGAGTGCAGGGCTAACTATTAATAGAATGAAAGAGCAGGCAGCTGTAGATGAAGTAATTTTGTGGGGAGCCAATAATCAGATACTCGCTAGTACGGGGACAACACAATATTTGATTAAACCTGCTTCACCTCATTCTGCTTTAATTAAAAGGTTAAGAATAGAAAAAACAATTTCAGTTTTGGAGGGCTTAGATGAGGCAACATTACCCAATGCTCAGACTACGGCTCAAATAAAAGTTTATACCCTTGTAGGCAGCCCAGACTTTAATATGACCGAGTCGCCACGCTATTTGCAGTTGGTACAAACCTTACCAACTGCCTTGGTCATGAATGCCAATGCAGTTACAGTGGCTAATCAAGAATATCAAGAAAGAGCCATTGCTAGGGTAGGTTTAAAAAGAATGTATATTGGCACACTGACTTTAGCCCTAATTATGGCCACCACGGGAGCGGTGATTTTGGCCGTGGTATTGGGAAATCAGTTGGCTAGACCTTTACTTTTACTAACTGAAGGTGTTCAGCAAGTGGCCTCTGGAGATTTAAAACCAAGACCAGTGCTAAATGGCAATAACGAATTAGACGGCTTAACAAGATCATTTGCCATAATGACGCAGCAACTGCTTGATGCTAAAACCAATTCCGAAATGGTTCGGGCTCAAATTGAAGATGAACGTGGAAAACTTCAAACAATTTTGGATAACTTAAGCTCTGGCGTTATGGTGATTGATGAGCAAGGTCTTATCTTGTCAGCTAACCCTGCAGTGGCTAAAATTTTATTCCTAGACAATCAAGAGATTGAAGGTGTGAATATTAAAAGTCTTAAAGGTATTGATGAGTTTACAGATGGAGTTTTGGAACAATTTAAAATTCATGCAGATGAGTTTATTCAGCATCAAAGAACTTATTGGCAGCACCCTTTTAGGCTACATATTCAAGCTGATAATGCTATTTATAGTTTGTCAAAAAAACATGAAATTCATTTAATTGCTAGGGGGGCGATATTACCAATTTCTTCTGGTAATGCACCTCACTTATTGGTTTTTGATGATATTAGTCAGGTCGTTTCGGCGCAGCGTTCTCAAGCATGGGCTGAAGTGGCACAACGATTAGCTCACGAAATTAAAAATCCACTCACACCAATTCAATTGTCTGCACAACGCCTAGAGCGACGTTTAACCGGCAAATTAATAGAGGCAGATGCCTTAGTACTTGAAAAATCGGTTAAAACAATCGTCCAACAAGTTGATGCAATGAAAAACTTGGTGAATGAATTTAGAGAATATGCAAGGTTACCAGTAGCTAAAATGCAAGCAGTCGATTTAAATGCCCTCATAGTTGAGGTATCGAGTATGTATAAAGAAGAGTCAATGAGTTCTAAAGGAGACACAATTGTGCTTGATTTAGATCAAAGTTGTATTCCCATTTTAGGAGATAGTGGACAATTACGCCAAGTGGTTCATAATCTGTTGCAAAATGCACAAGATGCATGTGAGATTAAATTTCCTGGTTGCATTTTATTGCAAACAAAATTTAATTCGGTTACTAAGAGAGTTCGATTGGTGGTGACAGATCATGGCTCTGGTTTTGCCGAGCATATTTTGGCTAGAGCATTTGAACCCTATGTAACTACCAAATCGCACGGTACTGGATTAGGACTGGCGGTAGTGAAAAAAATTGCTGACGACCACGGTGCTCGACTTGAATTGTCGAACAAAAGGGTTGATGGCAAAGTAGAAGGCGCTCAAGTTTTGTTATCTTTTGCAACAGAGGTAAATGTCGCTCATGAGGTGGCACAATCGGGCAACTAGTAAATAGTTGCAACAAAAGAAAAACCACAATTTGATATAAAACTTAAGTAAGTATAGTTGTGATAGAAGGCTTTGAAAGTTTATGGCTAATATATTAGTAGTTGACGACGAAATGGGCATTCGAGAGTTACTCATGGAGATTCTCAATGATGAGGGTCATCATGTAATTCTTGCTGAAAATGCAAGCCAAGCAAGAGAACGCCGCCAGCAAGAGCGACCCGATCTTGTTTTGCTCGATATTTGGATGCCCGACACAGACGGTGTGAGCTTATTAAAAGAATGGTCAAGCACTGGCTTATTAACAATGCCCGTCATTATGATGAGCGGTCATGCCACGGTCGAGACAGCGGTTGAAGCCACAAAGATTGGCGCATATTCATTTCTAGAAAAACCCATTACCTTACCTAAATTATTGAAGGCGGTAGAACAAGGTTTAAACAAGTCACTGAGTTCTAGAGTGGCTCAGGTGCGCAATACTATTAAGGCAGAATTAAGCCTAGAGGCGGCCATGACGGCAACTAGCCAGCAAAATAGTATGGCGCAAGCCAATAATTTGCAAAATGTGGCTGCAGCACCCGCAAGCAATGCATATGCAAGTTTTGATTTTGAGAAACCATTACGCGAGGCGCGCGACAACTTCGAAAAAGCTTATTTTGAGTTCCACCTTGAAAAAGAAGGTGGTTCTATGACCAAAGTAGCCGAAAAAACCGGATTAGAAAGAACCCATCTTTACCGAAAACTCAAGCAACTTGGACTTGATTTGGGTAAAGGTAAAAAAAGTTCTTCATAAATTCGTCATTTTTAAAGAGTTATTAAAAAACAGCAAAAAGACTGCTACAATAACACCCATGGCTCGGTAGCTCAGTTGGTAGAGCAGCGGATTGAAAATCCGCGTGTCGGCAGTTCGATTCTGCCCCAAGCCACCAAAATATCAAACCCCTATTGCTTTATAGCAGTAGGGGTTTTTTATTGAAAAATCAAAACTAGTTTGAGTTTTTAAAAATTTTTAGATTACTATAAACAAAGCAAAGTATTTTGCTAATAAAAATTTTGTCAGCTGAGACACTTGTAGTTTTAAATCAAGGTCGTAAACTGTGGAGAGCGTACTTTTCACACACTGATGTTTATATACTGTGAGAGAAAAATTTAAACTCAATCGTTCCGATGTAGGTTGGTATCAAATTAGAAATGCCTTGGCAGAACGAAATAAAAGTGCAGACTTACCTCCAGTTAGTTTTAAACCGTTTGAGCAAGTATATGAAGTGTTGACTTTAAAGTTGAGGCCAATGGTTTATAGCCTTGGTTTCTTGCGTTAAAACCTCAGACTTTATAAAATTGACAATATTAGCTGTACGCCAACAACAATAAATTCTAAATTGGCAATTGTATTGTGCTTACTCAGCGCATTTGATTTAATCTAACAAAACGATAAAAGGCTCAATATGCAAGATTTTATGATGATGGAGCCTAGCAATCAGTCTTTTGAAGGATTAATTGGAAATGGTATCAAATATACTATTCCCCGATTTCAGCGTGACTACGCTTGGACTTTAGCTCAGTGGGAAGATTTATGGGCCGACATTCAATCTTTATCCCAAGAGCCTTTTCATTATATGGGCTACATTGTTTTGCAAAGAAAAGGTCAACATGACTATGAAGTAATTGATGGTCAGCAAAGACTTATTACATTGTCCTTGTTAATTTTAGTGGCCATGCGCAAGTTACAAGATTTAATAGATGCAGGGCAAGAAAAAGACCCTAATACCGATAGATTAAAAGAAATCACGAGTCGATTTGTCGGCGTAAAAGATATTGTGTCTTTGCGTGTGAGTAGTAAGCTCACGCTGAATCGAAACAATAACACTTTTTATAAACATATCTGTAGTCATTTGTCACCGCCCAACCAGCGCAATTTAACTGTTACCAATAAATTGCTAGGACATGCGTTTCGATTTTTTTTAGATCAAAATATGGGACAAACAGGGCAGGAAATTGCACAATTTATTGGTAATTTTGCGGCACGATTAATGTTCACAAAAATTGTAGTGCAAGACAGTTTGAATGCTTACAAAGTGTTTGAAACACTTAACGCTAGAGGTGTTCAGTTATCAACACCCGACTTGTTAAAAAACTATGTGTTTTCTGTGATTGATCAAAATGCTGATGTAACAGATGAAACTCTCAACGATTTAGATGAACAATGGTCCGGTATTGTCTCGCAATTAGGAACACAAAATTTTACCGACTTTATTCGTTATCATCATAATTTTCAAAAAACACTTGAAACTAAAAATCAATTGTTTACTTCAATCAAAAATCAAATTATCACTTCCGAACAAGGTTTTAATTATTTAAATTCACTCAGCCATTTTGCACCCATTTATGCTGCATTATTACATCCACATGATGAATGGTGGGGTAATCAAAATCCAATCTACAAAGATGCTATTGTCTATTTAGAAGCGCTTCATTTGTTTGGCATTAAGCAACCCCTCACGATATTAATGGCCGCATTTGATCAATACGAGGCTTTGGAGTTTGTATTATTGGTGAAATACTTGTATGTTTTGTCCGTTCGGTACAATGTGATTGGACACGATTCACCTAATCTACAAGAAAGTATTTATAACAAATTAGCAATCAAGGTTTTTACTGGTCAAATCAAACGAGCTAGTGCGGTAAAGAACTCAGATGAATATAAAAAACTTTATCCAGTCGACGATGTTTTTAAAGCAAAATTTGAAGTCTTTAGAATGCCAAGTCGCCAGTATTCTAAAAAAATTCGTTTTCTGTTGGTACAAATCGAAACCCATCTTGGAAATAAGATCCATTATGAACAAACTAGTCTAGAGCATATTTGTCCCTATCATCCTGAAGACCTCTGGTATGAGTCGTTTGGTGAAGGTGCAAATGATATTCAAGATAGATTGGGTAATATGGTACTTTTGTCGAAAGATACATTAAGCCGAGCTGATTTTGCGACCAAAAAAATTACTTATCAATCATCTGGTTTTGAATTAGCTAATCAAGTAGCTCAATACGAGGACTGGAATATAGCGACGCTTAACAATTATCAACAATGGCTAGCGAGTCAAGCTGTACAAACTTGGCGCGTAGATTAATAAGCAACTAAACAAACTCAATAGACTGATTTTTAAATTATGTCGAGCAAAGGAAGGTAGTGAGAGTTAGTTTACTAATTTCTTTCCTCCAAGAGTCATAGTAAGGTGCCAACGCAAGTACCTCTTATTGATTTACCCATCATCGCCAAAAAGTGCTTAAGAGAGTCCTAAGGCAATGACGATAGTACCGACAATTCCCCAAAATCCTCTTCTTTGTTTTATTGGCGTAGGATCTATTGTTTCAACTGTATGCAGTTGGCACCAGCAATTTAAGCGGGCTATTTCTGGTGCAGAACTAAAATTAAGAGAGAACTTCATCGTAACTGAACCAGTTCTGGGTAGCCCCATGCGCTGTATTGCTTCTTTGGGGTTTGCCAAGCTATCAACCATATCTTTCAAAAAGACTTGTATCTCCTGAATTGAATGGCGGTAAATTTGGGTCAGTAAAAGGTGTGCTTCCACATCCGGACCGACAGTATAAAGACTGCCAATTTCACGGAAGTTATTCATAATCACGTCTAGGACTACCTCAAGACGCCCAACTGCCCTATACACATCATCATTAGAAGGTTTTAATTTGACAGCAACGTCGGTATTTAAGCGTTTTAACTCAAATGAAACTCCGTTCAACGAGCGACTAAGAACTCGCAGTTTTTGGGGAATGAAATTAAACATGGTGTTAACGGGTATTACCGTCAAGGGCTGCTCGGTAAGGCAGTTATTAATTTTGATGAGCAGTGGAGACAGGGCTTCACCCAAACAAATAAGGTGAGGCTCTAGTTTGATTTCGTCAGTCATGAACATTACTCCTCAAACACACTATATTTTTAAAGAGTGCTAGTTGATATTGAGATCAATCTGATGGGATGTCAGGGCGAACTTGGAAAAGCAGTTTGAGTGATAGGTCGGTAGTCCCTATTTTTATTTTAATAGATACATAATTTACCATTATAGCAATAATGATTTAGAAAGGGTCTATTTTTTAGAACACTGGATCGTAGCAGTTGTTATGCAGTCAATTTTAGCTATTCGCCTATCACCGTATTACAAGAAGATAATTTTAAATGTTCACCCTTCGTAAGAAATCCATTATAAATACCTATATATGAATTGGTATAACGACATCACCTGTCGTTACGGTTTGTTATCATGAAATCAAATCAAATCAAATGTTTGATTGGTTTGTCAACATGATGAGGTGAGTTCAATGTCGGTTCAAAATTTTCTGTCTCAAAAAATCAAAAATATTATTTTTACATTGTTAATTTTGCTTCTAATCGCAAGTAATTTGGCAACTATTTTAAACTGGCGAGTGCACGAAACAATGCACAATATGTTGAGTCAAACAATCTCAGTCTTTAGTACTGAATTGGCAAAAAAGGTATTGCTTAGTAGTCCAAAAGTACATCTGGAAATAGGTGTTGAAAATCGTACCAAAATACTAAGCAAAAACTTTCAAGATCAAATACAAGCAATGAAAATTAAAGAGGCAAACTTGCTAAAAAGAATCGCTAGAAACGGTTTAAAAGCTAAAACAGCCATTCATTTAATTGAAAAAAGAATTCAAAAAAATATTGCTAGAAACCTAGCTGCCTTGCCAAGTGAAGGTGTTCCTGCAGTCAGTTTGGGGGTGGGGGTGGCAGTAACAGCAATGGACATATATGACGCCTGTGCAACCATGAAAGACTTTAATAGTGTGTTGGTAGAAATGGGGGAGGTGGTAGCGGACCAATCGGTGTGTGGAGTAAATATTCCAAGCTCAGACCAAGTGATGACAATGCTTAGCACTCATTGGAATAGTAGCTTAGATACTATTGCAAAGGAGGCCAAACAATATAATTTGCCACCAATCACTGTTCAACCTCCCACCTTAAAAGCAATTAAACACATCACCTGTGATTTGTTAAACATGATATGTTAATTCATCATGATTGAATTTTTGTTTATTTTTGGATTGCTCTTTATGTTATTTAAATTAGGTTTATTTATATTGGGTATAAAAATTATATTTTTTGCTTTATTGGCTTTGGCCATACGCAAAATCTATAGATATTTAAAAAGATAAAGCCAATATAAACACGATATTTTGCTAAAGTTGGAATAATTAACAACTATAAATGGCAATTAAATTAAATCTAAGTTAGTTTTTAGCGACAATATATGTCGCTTATGCTAGTTTAATATTGTTGAAAGCCTATATGAAAAGAAGAGCCAGCACACACGATACCTTGGTGGTGAGAT
>CAZKWC010000049.1:0-22255 GCA_964556425.1 uncultured Limnohabitans sp.
GGCTTTAAAAAATCGAATTTAATTTTGCAATCGAAGCGGCGCAAACTTGCTTCATCTAGTTGCTCCATTAAATTGGTACTTGCAAAAAACAAACCATTAAAATTTTCAAGTTGCGTTAGCATTTCATTAATGACCGTTACCTCCCAGTTTTGTTTGGCAAATTGACGTGAGCGTAAAAAACTGTCGGCTTCATCTAAAATAAGTACTGCATTTTGTTCTGTTGCTTGTTTAAAAATAATGGCCATATTGCGCTCGGTTTCTCCTACATGCGGCGCAAAAATATCAGAGGCTTTTTTTACCAGCGCTTCTTTACCTAAAGTTTTAGCCACATTTTTAGCAAATGCAGTTTTACCTGTGCCTGGTGGGCCATATAAACAAATACGTCCCTCTGGAAACTGTTTTAAGCTCTGAACTAATTGGTCCATATCGTAATCGGTGTTCACAAAGTCAATCCCATAATTTAACTCTAATGGACTCACTTTAGCTGTTTTAATTGGATCGTTCATGGCTTGCATAGTAGATCCAATTACATCTGTTAATAATTGTTCGATATTTTTGTTTTGACCAGCGGTCTTAATGCCATTTGCCACCTTAATGGCGCGTGTCATGATGGCAGGAGAAAGGGATTCATTTTCTGCCATGTCATAACACCACTGAGACGAAACTGCGGAGGCCTTAGTGAGGTCTTGCAACATTTGAGCACGTGTTTTTTGTGGTGGAATATCTAACTCTAAATAATAGTCAAAGCGACGCAAATGCGCTTTATCTAAAAAATCAATTGCGTTGCTAATCCAGATGGTTGGTACAGGATTTTTTTCTAACAACTGATTAAACCATGCTTTGTTACCATTGTAAGAATCCTTTTCATCATTATTATCACGAGAGGCTTGATCAATATCTTCCATTTCATCAAACACAATAATTGCATCACCACGGCTGGCTAAAATTGTTTGAGACAGACGATAGGAGTTGAGGCGCATAGCACCAGGAATGCGATGGTTATGTTTATTTTCTACTGCCACTTCAAATAAATTGACCTTGAGAGTTTGTGCCAACATTCGACTAAATTCAGTCTTGCCAGTGCCAGGAGGGCCATATACTAAAATATTAACCCCCAAGCTTTTTTCTTGAATGCAGAATTTTAAGTAGTCTTGCAATAATAAAATTTTGCTACCAATGTGTGAATAGTCTTGCATTGCTAATGTGGCAGCTGGCGCAGGCACAAAATTATTAACAAACAAGTCGTAGGTATCAATTTGTGGCAAGTCAATTCTATCGCTTAGACCTGGTAATAAATCAAGCTTATTGAGAAAACAATACTCGCGGTCGCTATCTAGTTGAACTAAGCCAGAGTTACGCAGCTTGCCATTAGGTGAGAACACTTGGCTTAATTGTTGAAGATTTAAATTTAATAAGCCACCCATGATGTTAAACAAACGGTGATTGCTTAATTCGCCTAATGCATTGAGGGCCTCAGCCAAGTCAGGACTTTTAGTTAATAAACAAGTGAATAACAGCACATTTGACTCATTAGTGTTGAGTTGAAATTGAGTTTGAATGCTGACCAGGTTGTTATAAAAAACATCTTTGCGTGGGGTCGTCCATTTAACGTTAGCCAATTGTGCTTGACGATTTTTGAGGGCTACAACTATTTCGCAATCGTTATACTGGTTAATCTCATTGGTTTGCAGATCAAGTTCCAAAAAATCAATGAGTTGTTTGGCTGAAACACGAAAACTGTTAAAAGCTGATCGATAGCCATTGAAGTCAAGCAAAGCCACAATTGTCCATTTTTGACATAAAACCACCATTTGAGGGCATAAGTTATCTAGATTGCCTGAAATTTTAGCTTTTGTAGTGTGAAATAATTTGTTTAAGTTAGTTTTATTCATTTGAATTACTTTTTATTACTGAGATGAAATAAAATGAAAATACGAAATTAATTAATAATAGGCGTGTTGAATAATTATTAACAAAAATAATAAATAGATAATTAAATTTGATTAATTAATAAGCGCAAAAATACTAATTATTTAATAATTTAAATAATTACTTTTGAAATGAAAGCAAGAGAAAAAGAATAGTTAAAACCAACCATATGATTGATTAAAACCAATAGGCAATAGTTATGCATTGTTTTGATATTTAAAAATAACAAAACATGGAATAAAAATGACTAGCAGAAGAGAAAGCCTTGAAATATAGGGTGTGTAGCAGGTGTTTGCTACAGAAGTTGTGGCTTATGAGATAGGGCAGACAGAGTTTAGACCTGCCGGATTGATAATAATAGAGCTAGAAAACAGGCAGGAATTGAAACAACGCATAGCATTTTTTTGTTGAAACATATAACTACCTTTAAAAAGTTAGAAACTAGAATAACCTGCGTAATAAGCAAGTGTTTTTATTATACGGTAACTAAAAAAATAATACAAGAGTTTTCTGATGTATTGCCATTAATTAATTGATACTTTGCTTTTTTAACAACAAATAAGAGTTAGATTAAGCAATACTACTCTTTTATTTCAATCCGTCATCAAAAATATAAAATCTTATTAAGTAAACTAATTTTATTTAATAAGAGAAGGGCTTGTGTATCATTTATTCAACTTGAAGTTGATTTTTTATTTTTGATTGAATTTCTAATGCCCACCTTTTTTAATTGTGTAAGTTTTGTTACACTAATCTTACTAATCCGTAAAACTAAGAGGCAATATGAAAAAACTAAAACCAGCACCACTCATCGCAAGTTTGACATTAGGCTTAACTGCCATGTTCACCACCCCTCTAGCGAGTGCACAGCAAATCAATGTGATTTGTTCAGTTCAAGCAGAGTGGTGTAGCATGATGTCTACTGTCTATAGCAAAACGACAGGTGTGAAAGTCAATATGACCAGCAAGGGTTCGGGTGAAGCTTTGGCTCAACTCATTGCAGAAAAGCAAAATCCAAAAACAGATTTATGGTTTGGTGGCACAGGTGACCCGCATTTACAAGCTGCAGAATTAGATTTAACCCAAGTTTACCAATCGCCCAATGCGAAAAATCTGCATAAGTGGGCGCTCGATCAAGCTGCACAAGCCAACTATAAAACAGTAGGTATTTATTCGGGTCCTTTGGGCTTTGGTTATAACCCAGAAATTTTGGCAAAGAAAAAATTGCCAGTTCCTAAAACATGGGGCGATTTAGCTAACCCTATCTATAAAGGTGAAGTGCAATCTGCTAATCCGGCAAGTAGTGGTACTGCTTACACAATGATTGCTACTTTGGTGCAGTTAATGGGTGAGGATAAGGCTTTTGATTATCTCAAAAAACTCCATATGAATATTAGCCAATATCAACGTTCGGGAGTGGGACCGATTAAAGCGGTGGCTCGCGGTGAAGCGGGTGTTTCAATTAGTTTTGTACATGACGGCCCTGGTGAAAAGTTAAAAGGTTTCCCTGTTGAAACTATTACTCCAAGCGATGGTACAGGTGCAGAAATTGGCGCCATGAGTATTGTGAAGGGTGCTCGTAATTTATCGGATGCACAAAAATTCTACGATTGGGCTTTAACACCAGGAGCGCAAGAAATGGCAGCAGCTGCCAAGCAATTCCAATTGCCATCTAACAAAGCGGCTAAAGTGGATAAAAATGTACCTGACTTTAAAAAAGTGAAGTTTATTAATTACGATTATGCCAAATACGGTAAATCTGAAGAGCGTAAACGTTTAATTGCTCGTTGGGAAAAGGAAGTGAATACTATTACCAAATAATATTGGACGGGCTTGCTAATGGTTGAGCAGCCCTTTTTTTATTAGATGGTTTTTGTATTTTGATATTTTTTTCTTGTGTCTCTTGCTGCAAATCTGTTTAAGCAATTCTTTTCGCATGCTGGTGCAGTCAACTTGAGTTCTTAATTGTCAGCAAGCTTGATGAGGTAGAGGGGGTGTGGGGTATCACAATCCATCCAACAGGTCGTGCTCAATCGTAGCTCGCCTGTTGGTCTTGAGTTTTGACGCAACATTCTTTAGCTAAGCTAATGAGTCAATTTTTTTTATTTGTCTGAGTATTTTATGGCCATTACACGATTTGCAAATTTTCCATTAGTGTTGGCAATCAGTATAGGCCTATTAGGTTTTTTTGCTTTCCCTTGGTATGCATTACAAAACTCCATCAATTGGTCCGCTTTTGCTAATTTATGGGGCAAAGCAGAGTCGGCTAACGCTTGGGCACAAATGTTTATGCAAGGCCGAGTTTGGTTATTAGGCCCACTCATCGCTTTATTATTAAGCGCTTTAGGTTTGTTATTAAAAATTGGCAAGCCCCAAGCAAAATGGCTTATGTTGTGCTCTGGAATAGGCCTTGTTTTGCTGGTATTTACCGGCTTTTCAATTGGGGTAAACGGTTGGACTTTTGAGTCTCTTAATCAAATAGCGGGTGCATTAACAACCAATCAATACGGCATGGGCTGGGGTGCTCTTTTAGCCATTACATCATTCATCAGTATTTTAGCGATTGGCATGGCTCGTTATGGTTGGTTTAAGGGTGATATTTTTATAGCGCTAAGTGTTTTAATTTGTGCAAGCCTACTCCTCATGTTTATTGCTTACCCTGTAAGTAAAGCATTAATGGCCGCATTTTTAAATGAATCAGGGGCCGCCTCATGGTTGTCATTTTGGCACCGCATAAGTACCAATAGGCTTTGGGGTTTTAATGCCAACTGTTTAGCTACGACAAGTTGTGGCGTTGCTTGGAATACCCTTATTTTGGCCTTAGCCTGTGCCACTGGAACAACTGTTTTAGGTACGATGTTGGCACTCATGGCAGAGCGTAGCCACAAAGCTATGCAAACGCCCTTAAAAATACTTTCTTTATTGCCAATCATTACGCCCCCTTTTGTAGTGGGATTGGGTTTAATTTTATTATTTGGCCGAAATGGCATGGTGAACCAAGCGCTAGAAGTCATTTGGGGTATAGAACCTACTCGTTGGCTATACGGCATGAAGGGTGTTTTAATTGCGCAGTTATTTGCTTTTACGCCCATCGCTTTTATGATGATGCGAGGAGTAGTGCAAGGTATTGCCCCTAGTCTAGAAGAGGCGTCACAAACCTTGAGAGCTAGTCCTAGGCAAACTTTTTTTACCGTGACACTACCTTTATTAAAGCCCGGATTAGCGAATGCATTTTTGGTAGGATTTATTGAAAGCGTGGCCGATTTTGGTAATCCAATTTTAGTGGGCGGTCAGCTTTCAGTGTTATCCACTGAAATCTATTTTGCAATAGTAGGTGCACAATATGATTCAGGCCAAGCGGCTGCATTGGGTTGCTTGTTATTATTGTTTGCCTTGGGTGTTTTTATAGCCCAAAGACAGTTGCTCAATAATCAAAAATTTACCACGATTGGTGGCAAAGGAGATTCAGGTGTACCACTGCCACTGCCCCCAGGAGTAAGAGGTTTAACCTATAGCATTGCTATACCTTGGTTGGTTTTTACCGTTGTCGTTTATTTATTTGCTTTAAGTGGAGGTTTTGTCAAACTGTGGGGCATTGATTACAGTTTTACCTTAGAGCATTTTAAAACGACTTTTGATTTGCAGTGGGGTGTGGGTGGCCTGGTGTGGGCAGGAGTGGCTTGGAGCTCTTTATTTACCACTTTAAAGTTAGCGGCCCTATCGGCTCCATTAACCGCTATAACTGGCCTATTAATCGCATGGTTATTGGCAAGAACACAGTTTAAAGGACGATCTGCCTTAGAGTTTATTGCCTTGTTGGCTTTTGCAATTCCAGGCACTGTTATGGGTATGGCCTATATTATGGCTTTTAATGTGCCCCCTTTAGAATTAACAGGCACTGCTATTATTATTGTTTTGTGTTTTATGTTTAGAAATTTACCTGTAGGAGTTAGGGCAGGCAGTGCTGCGTTCGAACAACTAGATCGCTCTTTAGATGAGGCCTCTTTAATGTTAAGGGCTTCATCTTTTCAAACTTTTATGCGAGTGACTTTGCCTTTGTTAAAACCCGCTCTTATATCGGCATTGGTATATAGTTTTGTGAGGGCCATGACCACTATATCGGGAGTCATTTTTTTAGCCACTGCTGAATACGAATTATCTACCGTGTTTATTATCGGTCGTGCAGGCAATGGAGATTATGGTGTCGCCCTGGCCTACTGCACGGTGTTAATTTTTATTTTGTCAATAAGTGCATTATTAATTCAATGGATGGTAGGCGAGCGTCAGCTAGGGCGCAGAAAAGTCAATAGCACTACAACTGTATCTAGTCGCTCCACTTAACTCTAATAGAAAATACAATATGAATCCAGCAGAAAATAATTTACAAAACGGCATTGTTTTTCAGTCGATTTCAAAACGTTATGGACAGGCCAAAGATTCTGCCTTAGCGGTGAATCAAGTGAGTTTTAGTATTGCCAAGGGTAGTTTAACGACTTTATTAGGTCCATCGGGTTGCGGTAAAACCACCATTCTAAGAATGATTGCTGGTTTAGAAATGCCGAGCAGCGGAAGCATTTTGATTAATGGCATTGACGTCACCACCTTAGGACCAGCCGAAAGAAACGTCTCTTTGGTGTTTCAAAGTTATGCATTGTTTCCGCACATGACGGTTTTAGATAATGTGGTGTATGGGCTAAAAATGTCTCATGTTGCAAAAGTGCAAGCCATACAAAAAGCTAAAGACACCCTGCAGCTAGTAGGCTTGGTAGGCTTTGATGAACGATTGCCCAGTGAATTGTCGGGAGGCCAACAACAAAGGGTGGCCTTAGCAAGAGCCTTGGTGTTAGAGCCAGCGGTATTGTTATTTGATGAGCCTTTATCTAATTTAGATGCTCGATTACGCCGAGAAATGCGTGAAGAAATTAGATCTTTGCAACAACGCTTAAATTTAACAGTGGCTTATGTTACTCATGATCAAAGTGAAGCCTTAGCGGTCTCTGATCAAATTATTGTGATGAATCATGGCGTCATTGCCCAAGTGGGCACACCACAACAATTGTATGAATTTCCTCAGTCTGAATTTGTTGCTGGGTTTATGGGCGAGGCAATGCTTTTTCCTGCCCAGGTCTTAGCTAATGGTGATATTGCATTAGGTAGCCTTGTGCTAAAACAAAATAGAACCCAACAAGTAGGGCCTGTAAAACTCGCAATTCGGCCTGAATCTTGGCAGCTGCTAACTAGTCCTCAACCAGGGCAGGCTTTAAAGGCAGTGTTATTAAAAAGGGCTTATTTAGGTAGCTATTATGAATACACTTTTGAGACCGAACTTGGTAAAATTTTTGTAGTGTTACCCGATCAAGAAGTAGCGATTGAAGTCAAACAAGAGGTATTTTTAGCTTTAAAAGAAAACAAGTTTTCGGTAGTGTTAGCATAGAAAAAATTTTGGCTCTATGATGATACAAATAAAAAAAGGGACTTTGAAAAGTCCCTTTTTTTTACAAACCTAAAAAACTATTCAAGTTAGGGTTGTGTAATAAATCAGCAGAAGGCCCACTTAAAACGACTTGGCCTTTTTGAAGTACCACTGCTTTATCAGAGCGTTGCAAGACTTTTTTAAAGTCGCGATCGACTATTAAAGTGGCAATACCAGAGGCTCTAATCTCATCAATCACTCGCCAAATTTCTTGCACAATCAGAGGTGCAAGTCCTTCGGTGGCTTCATCTAAAATAATTAAGTCGGGGTGAGTCATGAGTGCTCTACCAATCGACAACATTTGTTGTTCACCCCCAGAGAGTTCGCCACCTAAGTTGGTGTAACGCTCTTTTAAACGAGGGAAAGTACTTAAGACTTTATCAAGAGTCCAATCGTTTTGACCGTTACGTCCTATGCGCGAGGCCATGACTAAATTTTCTTTGACATCAAGGTTGGTAAAGATTCCTCGCCCTTCAGGTACATAGGCAATTCCTAGGCGAGCAACGCTATGTGCTTTTGCTTTAGAAACATCATGACCAAACACGCTAATTTTGCCATCACGTTGAGGTACTAAACCTAATAGACTTCTTATGAGAGTTGATTTTCCCATACCATTTCGACCTAATAAACCGATGGTTTCACCGCGCGCTATTTCTAGATCTATACCATGCAAAACATGGCTTGAGCCATACCATGCATGCAGGTCTTGAATTTGCACTACTAGGCTATTATTAGTTTGAGTTGAGACTGCTTGGGTGGAGCTCATGCGTGTTCTCCTAAATAGGCGGCTTGGACCATTTCGTTTTCTCGCACGGCAGTAGGCGAGCCACTGGCAATAACTGCGCCATTGACCATTACGGTGATGACATCTGCAATTCGAAATACTGCATCCATATCGTGTTCGACTAAAAGAATGGCGTATTGGGTTCTTAAGTCGGCAAGTAAGGCCAGCATACGTTCTGTTTCTTCTGCACCCATGCCTGCAAGGGGTTCATCGAATAATAAAACTTCAGGGCCAGTAGCTAAACACATGGCCATTTCTAATTGTCGTTTTTGACCATGCGAGAGTAAACCCGCAGGTCTTTGTGTGAGGCTTTCTAGGCCAGTGAGAGCGATGGCTTTATCGGCCATTTCACAGCTTTTTTGGCAACTAGTAGCACTTTGCCAAATTTGCCATGGTTTTTGAAATTTACCTTGAGCAGAAAGGCGACAATTTTCATATACGCTAAAGTTATTAAAAACGGTATTACGTTGATAACTTCGTCCTAGTCCTAGGTTGGCTCTTTTAGGCTGACTTAATTGGCTAATATTGTGTCCTAATAAGTGAATCGTGCCACTGGTAGGCGCAAACTCACCCGATAACAAATTAATTAAAGTAGATTTACCCGCACCATTGGTACCTATTACTGCGTGTACTTGATTGCGATACAGGTCAATTGAGACATTGTCAACTGCTAATAAGCCACCCCAGCGTTTGCTGAGTTGTTGTGCTGACAAGAGCGGTGCTGATGACTGAGTGATGGTTGGTTTCATTGGGCATTTAAAAAATGATGTAGGAATTAGCCTTCTGGTGCTTGAATGGGGTGCGCCTGAATCTTACAATTTAGACTCTGAAATAGGGCCACCCAAGCGTTGTAACACTCTTGTAGGTAGTTCAATTAAACCTTTTGGCAACCATGCCACACAGGCAATAATCGTAATGCCTAAACCTAATTGCCAATGTTTAGAAAAACTGCCAAAAATGGCTTCCGATTTAAATAACTCTTGTAATAAAGCAAAAGCAAAAGCCCCTAATAATGCACCTCTTAAGTGACCTAAACCACCCAAAATAATCATTATTAAAACAGCTCCCGATAAATGCCAGCTGAGTAATTCAGGATTCACATAGGCGTCTTTAACACCGAATAAAAAACCAGCTAATCCTGCAATACAACCCGACACTACAAAAGCAGCTAATTTATAGGGATAGGTTGAAAAACCAGTGGCTCTCATTCTTTGCTCGTTTGACTTGATTCCGACTAGAGCATGACCAAAACGAGATTGCATGAGCAGGGCTAAAAATGCCATCACTGCGAATAAACAAAACAAAGTGAACCAATAAAATACATTGGCATTATCAAGATCAATTAAAGTGTAATTACCAATGCTTAAAACAGGTTTGAGCATTAAATAAATGCCATCGGTGCCGCCACCAATAGGAGTGTCATGAAAAATATAATAAGCCATTTGAGCAAATGCTAAAGTGACCATAATAAAATAAACACCCTGGGTTCTGAGTGATAAAGCACCCATAAACAAGGCATAGAATCCTGCAGCTGCAATGCTTAATAACATTAAGGTAATTAAAGCCGGTGGGCTACTACCGTCACCACTCATTAAGACCGCGATATAAGCACCAATACCAAAAAATGCTGAATGCCCAAAACAGACTAAGCCAGTGCGTCCTACGAGTAGTTCTAGGCTAAGCGCAAAAATAGCATAAATCATAATTTTGCTGACTAAATCTATGCCAAATTGACCGGCTACCAATGGATAAACAGCTAGGGCTAGCATGCATATCAATACAAAAAAGAAAGCGGATTGACGATTAAAAAACATTTTTTTATCCTGCTTTAAATAGGCCATTGGGTTTTACTAAAAGAATAAGCGCCATTAGCACATAAACTAAAACGCCAGCTGCTTGTGGAAATACGACTTTGCCAAAGGTATCTACCACACCAATTAATAGGGCGGCCACTAATGCGCCTCTAATTGATCCAATACCACCTATGACTACCACCACAAAACAAATAATGAGTACCGAGTTGCCCATGCCAGGGTAAACCGAAGAAACAGGTGATGCAATAATGCCTGCGGTAACGGCTAAAGCTACGCCAGCAGCGAACACTACTCGGTATAAAAACTGAATATCAATGCCAAGCGCTTGCACCATTTCGCGGTTATTACTACCTGCTCTTATCATCATACCAAGTCGAGTTTTAGTAAGCACTAAATACATGCCCAAAGCCAATACTAAACAAACGGCGGACATAAAAATTCGGTAAATTGGATAGGTCATTAAGTCACCTAGAGCAAAGGAACCAGAAAGCCATTCAGGGGCTTGCACGCCATAAACATCATCACCAATTAAAATGCTGCGAAGCTCTTCAAAAACTAAAATCAAACCATAAGTCATAAGCACTTGTTGTAAGTGTTCACGCTCATATAAATAACTAAAAAATGCCCACTCTAAAACATAGCCCAAGACAATCGACAATACAATTCCTAAGGCCAAAACACTAAAAAACCCACCTCCAAAAGTACCTGCTACCCAAGGCGATAAAGCATAGGCCATATAAGCACCTATCATGTAAAAGCTGCCGTGAGCCAAATTAATAACACCCATAATGCCAAATATTAAAGTCAGGCCAGAGGCCACTAAAAATAATAATAAGCCGTACTGAAGTGAATTAAGGCATTGGACCAAGAAAGTAGCGATGTCCATTGATGAACCTTTGGAGAGAAAAATAATAAGAACAGTGCTAGGGGATTGGCACTAGCTTTTGCAATTGGTTTGTCAAAAGTCTAGTGCCATAAAAAGAATAAAACGATTTACCCTTTTGAGGGGGCGAGGTCAATTACATTCTGCAACCACGTGCAGGGTCAGCCAATTGCTTGGAAGCCACACCTAAACTCAGATTTTCACGACCTTTTACTTCACGTAAATAAATATCTTGAATCGGATTATTGGCTTTAGATAATTTGAATGGACCTCTTGGGCTATTGACTGTAATGTTTTGCATTGCGGCTGCCATTTCAGCTTTTTTGCTGACATCGCCTTTTACTGCAGTTAAACCTGCTTGTAAAATTTGGGCTGCATCATAACCTTGAACCGCATAAACATCAGGTTGAAGCTTATAGGCCTTCACATAGGCTAAACGGAATGAGTTATTGCGTGCAGTCTCTAGGTTATCGGCATAATGCAAGGTAGTGAGCAAGCCAGATGCCGCTTCGCCTTGTGCTTCTAATGTGCCGTCGGTAATAAAGCCAGCACCATACAAAGGAATAGTTTTACGAAGACCCGCTGCATGGTAATCTTTCACAAATTTAACCGCTCCACCGCCAGCAAAAAAGGTGTAAACCGCATCAGGTTTAGTAGCTGCAATTTCTGTTAATAAGGCTTGGAATTCTACGTTAGGGAAAGGCAGTGTTAACTCCTTGACCACTTGGCCACCCTTTTTCTCGAAAGCTTCTTTAAAGCCTTTGACTGATTCATCACCAGCTGCGTATTTCCAAGTAATAGTCACTACTTTTTTATGACCTTTTTTCGCCATAACTTCGCCCATGGCATAACCAGGTTGCCAGTTGCTAAATGAGCTACGATAAATATTGGGTGCACACATAGGGCCTGTTACGGCATCGGCGCCAGCATTTGGAACTACCAGTAGGGTATTGGTGTCTTTGGCAACTTTTGCCATTGCCATGGCTACTCCAGAGTGAACACTGCCTACTAAAATATCCACTTGATCACGCTTGACTAATTTATTAACGTTGTCTGTGGCTTTAGAAGGATCAGACTCATCATCTACTTTAAAAAATTCCACCTCACGACCAGCGATTTTTCCACCTTGCTCGGCTAATTGCAATTTAAAGCCGTTTTCAATGGCAGTGCCTAAGGCCGCAAAAGTGCCTGTATAAGGCAGCATTAAGCCTACTTTAATTTTGCCAGTATTTTGAGCGATTGCATTGCCTGAAAGAAGTGGTAATGCAACTGCGCATAAACTTGCTAACAAGGCGCGTTGAAATTTTTTCATGAGGTGTCTCCTTTTGGTTAATAATGAAGGTGAAAAAAACTATTATGCTATGAATTCACTACAAGCTTGTAACACTTGCTGTAATTGATCTTTATGAGGTGAGTGGCCACAATCTTGCAATTGAATTAATCGAGTGGGCGAGTGCAATTTTTGAATTTGATTGATTTGCTCCATAGTGCCATAAGCATCTTGAAAGCCTTGTATGGCAAGTACAGGGCATTGTAATTGTCTTAACTCGGCTGCTAAATTCCATGTGCTAAATTCCTCTGATAACCATATTGAACTCCAAGATTCAAAACACAATTGTGGGTTTTGATGATGCTTAGATAAGGCGGCAAGCATATGGCCATTGAAGTAAGCAAGCCGTGCTTTTTGAATGCCTTCTAAAGTGATATTTTCGACTTTTGTATGCGGTGCTAAAACAGTGAGTGTACTGAGCAGTTGCGGAAATTGTGCAGCAAAAATGATTGCAATGGAGGCTCCATCACTATGACCCAATAAGTGTAATTTTTGCTCGCTGCTATTTTCTGCATTGAGCCAGTTCAAAGATTTTAAAATTAAGGGTAGTATTTCTTTGGCTTGTAAATGCATAAAGTCAGCAGTCCAATTAGGGCTATTGCCCAGAGGACTTGATTTTCCGTAACCCGGCCTAGAATACACCATACCCTGCATACCTACAAGACGGCATAACTGCTCTGGAAAATTTTTCCACATAGATACACAACCCAGACCTTCGTGCAAAAAAATTATTTTTTCTGGAGTGTTGATTTGCACTGGTGTAATGAGTTGATATTCAACTGACAAGCACTGCCCATTCCATTCAATTTCGGTAAATGAAGTGGTGCTAGGCAGAGCAGAAATGACAGGTGAAATCGCACTCATGATCAGAGGGTTAGTGGCTAAGTAAAATCATAATGGACTTAGGAATGGCTTAGTTCACGCAATTTAAAACGTTGAATTTTGCCTGTAGCAGTTTTGGGTAATTGGGAAACAAATTCAATCATTCTTGGATATTTATAAGGTGCTAAAAATTGTTTAACAAAAGCCTTGAGTTCTTCTTCGGTGGCAGTTTTGCCCTCTTTTAAAACCACATAAGCTTTGGTTTTAGTAAGACCATCTTGGTCGTTTACACCAATTACAGCACTTTCTAAAACACTTGGATGCTGGATAAGGGTGGCTTCGACTTCAAATGGCGATACGTAAATACCACTTACTTTTAACATATCATCGCTTCTTCCCGCATAGGTATAACTACCATCTTGGTTGCGAATATATTTATCGCCGCTTTTAGTCCATTCACCTTGAAACGTGTCTTTTGACTTTTCTCGGTTCGCCCAGTACATCAAAGCAGAGCTTTGCCCTTTAATATAAAGATCTCCTGTTTCTCCGTCTGCAACATTTTGGCCATCATCGCCACGTAACTGAATTTCATAGCCAGCTACCGGCCAACCAGTAGTGCCATACTTCACTTTACCCGGGTAATTAGATAAAAAGATATGGAGCATTTCGGTGGAGCCAATACCATCAATAATTTCTACACCGTAATGCTGAGTAAAGCGTTGACCAATATCGGCTGGTAGAGCTTCTCCTGCTGATGAGCAAAGTCGCAAATTCACTTTTTCTTTAGCCGGTAAATGTGCAGAAGCCAACATGCCCGCATAACCTGTTGGCGCCCCAAAGAAAATAGTAGGTTGTTGCTCTATCCAACGTTTAAAGGTGGCTTCAGGAGTTGGTCGTTCTGCCATTAATACCACGGTGGCGCCGACATACAATGGAAAGGTAAGGCTATTGCCAAGTCCATAGGCAAAAAATAATTTAGCAGCCGAAAAACAGACGTCATTTTCTTGAATATTCAATACACCGCAGCCATAGTAGTGTGCGGTGTAAATAGGATTGGCATGGCTATGCACCGTACCCTTAGGGCGACCTGTAGAACCAGAAGAATAAAGCCAAAAGGCAGGGTCATCTGCATTGGTTTTAGATTCTTGTGTAAGAGGAGTTTGCCCTAACAGCGCTTGCTGGAGATTGGTTTCATTGCTTGCATACTCATTTACTTCGCCAGATACCCATATTTTTTGCACCTCATGCTGTGGATATTTTTCAAGTGCTTGGTGTAATGTGGGTAATAATGCTGCAGATACAAAAACAGCTTGCGCTCTGCTATGCTCGAGCATATAGGCATAGTCATCAGAGGTAAGAAGTGTATTAACCGCAACCGAAACACATCCTGCATATAAAGTACCCAGAAAACAAACAGGCCAGTCGCAGTTGTCATGCATTAATAACAATACTCTTGCTTCAATCCCAATATTGGCATTTTTTAATAGGCCCGCAACTTGCTGCGTTGCCGTATGTAATTGGCCATAGCTTAGCGAACCTTTGTCATCTATATAGGCAATTTTGTGAGGACGACTTTTGTTTCGCGCAAGAAGCTCGGCACTAAAATTAAAACTGCCAGTTGGAATTGATAAACCATTCTGGGCATCTGTAGGAGCTGAAGATGGGCCGTTTGCAAAAGTGTTCATAGGGGTTCGCTAATCTATTGTTATTTCGAATTTGATACTTGCCAAATTGGTTAAAATGTGAAATATTATTCGCATGTCAAGTATGATAATTCTTATTTATAATGCCTACAAGCAATATATTGCATGATTCAGGGTAAGTACTGATCAAAAAGAGTAAAAATGATGAAAAAAACAAAAAATTTGCCGGGTTTGGCTTCTAGTCCTGAAGAAAAACATCCTTTTTTAGAGTCTTTGGGTGAAAGAGTAAAACATTTAAGGAGTAGAAGTGGTTTAACTCGTAAAGCAGTTGCACAGTTGGCCAATATGTCAGAGCGACATTTGGCTAATTTGGAATATGGTCTTGGAAATGTGTCGGCCTTGGTTTTATTTGATTTATCTAAAGCGTTGCGCTGTTCAATTGCAGAGTTAATGGGGGATGTGACTACCTCTAATCCTGAATGGTTAATGCTGCGCGAAATGCTGGAAAATAAAAATGAAGAAACTTTACGCAGAGTACGCGTTGCAGTGAGCGAATTACTCGACACCGGGGGTGTGAAGAGTGGAGGTAAGCAGCAACGTTTGGCATTAATTGGCTTGCGAGGTGCAGGTAAAAGCACTCTGGGTCAAATGCTGGCGCAAGAGCTGGGTTACCCTTTTGTCGAGCTGAGTCGAGAAATAGAAAAATTTGCGGGCTGTAGTGTGTCGGAAATCCAAAGCCTTTATGGAATGAGTGCCTATCGACGCTATGAAAGACGTGCTTTGGAAGAGACCATACAGCTTTATCAAGAGGTAGTAATTGCCACTCCAGGAGGTTTGGTTTCAGACTCCGCCTCCTTTAATTTATTATTAGGTCATTGCACCACTGTATGGCTTAAAGCAGTGCCAGAAGATCATTTGCAGCGAGTTGCCGCACAAGGCGATATGCGTCCAATGGCTGCTAGTAAAGAAGCTTTACAAGACTTAAGACAAATTTTAGAAGGGCGGGCTGCTTTTTATTCAAAAGCCGATTACACCTTAAATACAAGTTTGCAAAGTCTCGCTACTACCTTTGATTTACTCAAAAATACTGCCAGAGAAGCATTACAAATTGCCGCATAAATTGTCGATTTTTAACCCACTACTGCGGTATCTTTTTGTGGGGCTAAGTTAGGGCAGTGCTTGCCAAATTCATTTCATTTCACTTCATCTGCCATCCATTGAAATGAGTGAAATGGTCTTGTGATTGGTATCTTCAGCATAAGAAATATTTGATTTTGGTAGTGCTACATGCTATTTGCGCTAAGAAAATTTTAAAAATAGTTGAAAAAGTGCATTTTTTTGCATAAAAAGGCTTGCTTATCTATTTTTATGTGCATTATAATTCATGTCATGCGATAGGTTTGATGCACTAAATTACATATCAACCCATTAAAATTTTTATTTTTATCTTACTCCAAGGAGTCTTTCAATGAATGCTGCATTATCAGTTGATTTAAGAGTTGACTATCAAACTCATCCTACTCAATACAGACATTGGAAGCTAAGCTTCGATGGAGCCGTAGCCACTTTGAAAGCTGACTTTGACGAAAACGCTGGTCTTCGTCCTGGTTATAAGCTCAAGCTCAATAGCTATGATTTAGGGGTGGATATTGAATTAAACGATGCGATCAATCGAATTCGATTTGAACACCCAGAAGTGAAAACAGTTGTGATTACAAGTGCCAAAGAAAAAGTGTTTTGTTCTGGGGCTAATATTTTTATGCTGGGTGTTTCTAGCCACGCATGGAAGGTCAATTTTTGTAAATTTACCAACGAGACGCGTAATGGTTTTGAAGACACCTCCAAACATAGTGGTTTAAAATTTTTAGCTGCAGTGAATGGTGCTTGTGCTGGCGGTGGTTATGAATTGGCATTGGCATGTGATGAAATTATTTTGGTAGATGACCGCTCAAGTGCTGTGAGCTTGCCAGAAGTTCCTTTATTGGGCGTGTTGCCTGGTACTGGCGGCTTAACTCGGGTAACCGATAAGCGCCATGTACGTCATGATTTAGCCGATATTTTTTGTACCACCACCGAGGGCGTAAGAGGACAAAAAGCAAAAGATTGGCGTTTGGTAGATGATATTGCCAAGCCAGCTCAATTTGCCGCCAAGGTGCAAGCTCGTGCCCTTGAATTAGCTCAGCAAAGTGACAGACCTAGCGATGGTAAAGGGGTAGAGTTAACACCTCTTCATTGCACCATTGAAGCCGACTCACTTCAATATGAATGGGTGACCGTACAAATTGACCGAATCAAACGAACAGCTACTTGGACAATTAAAGCCCCTAATCAGGCCTTGCCTAGTAGCATGGAGGCGGTAGAAGCAGCGGGTGCCAATTGGTATCCATTACAAATGGCTCGCGAATTAGAAGATGCCATCCTTAATATGCGTACCAATGAGTTGGAAATTGGTACATGGTTAATTAAAACCCAAGGCGATAGTGCTGCCGTACTGCAAATGGACGAGTTCTTACAAACTCATCAAAATCATTGGTTGGTGCGTGAAACCATTGGTTTATTACGCCGTACTTTTAGTCGTTTAGATGTTTCTTCACGCAGTTTATTTGCCCTAATTGAAAGTGGTTCTTGTTTTGTTGGCACTTTCTTAGAGTTGGCTTTGGCTTGTGACCGAATTTATCATTTGGCCTTGCCAGATGATGAGGCAGCAGCACCAAAAATTGTGGTTAATGCAATGAACTTTGGTTTATATCCTATGGTCACTGAACAAAGTCGTTTGGGTCGTCGTTTTTACGATGAGGCAGCCGCTTTGCAAGCCGTTAAAGACAAAATGAATCAGGCTTTGGATGCCGATGCGGCTTTTGCAATTGGATTGGCCACTTCTAACCCAGATGATATTGATTGGGCCGATGAAATTCGAATTGCCATTGAAGAGCGTGTGGCTATGTCACCGGATGCGCTCACTGGTATGGAAGCTAATTTAAGATTTAATGGCCCAGAAAATATGTTTACCCGTGTATTTGGCCGCTTAACTGCTTGGCAAAATTGGATTTTCCAACGTCCTAACGCAGTAGGTGAAAAAGGCGCTTTAAAAGTGTATGGCAAAGGCGATAAAGCCGCCTTTGATTGGAATCGTGTTTAAGGCTTATGCCTAAGTACTCCCCACTCGATTCGTATTGAAGACTTTGGCATTTTGGTTTTTTATTTTTAACCCCAGTAGAGCAAGAATTTTTCTTAAATCAGGAGAAACAAGATGAGCATTAATTACAGTGAAAAAATTCCTAATAATGTGAATTTAAGCGAAGACCGAACTTTGCAACGTGCCCTCGAACAATGGCAACCCAATTATCTCAATTGGTGGAATGATATGGGCCCTGATGAGTCGCAAAATTTTGATGTGTATTTACGTACTGCAGTAAGTGTTGATCCTGATGGTTGGGCTCAATTTGGTCACGTTAAAATGCCAGATTACCGTTGGGGTATTTTCTTAAATCCGGCAGAAAAAGATCGTAAAATTCATTTTGGAGATCACAAGGGTGAAGATGCTTGGCAAGATGTGCCTGGCGAATATCGTGCTAATTTACGCCGTATTATTGTGACTCAAGGCGATACCGAACCCGCTTCTGTCGAGCAACAACGTCACTTAGGTTTAACTTGTCCTAGCCAATACGATTTACGTAATTTATTCCAAGTGAACGTAGAGGAAGGTCGTCATTTGTGGGCAATGGTTTATTTATTGCATAAATATTTTGGTCGTGATGGTCGTGAAGAAGGTGAAGCATTGTTAGAGCGCCGCAGTGGCCAAGAAGATAATCCACGTATTTTGCAAGCCTTTAATGAAGAAACTCCCGATTGGTTGTCTTTCTTTATGTTCACCTACTTTACCGACCGCGATGGTAAGTTTCAGTTGTGTGCATTGGCAGAATCTAGCTTTGACCCATTGGCTAGAACCACCAAATTTATGTTGACCGAAGAGGCCCATCATATGTTTGTCGGTGAGAGCGGTATTTCTCGTATCATTCAGCGCACTTGCCAAAAAATGAATGAACTTAAAACCGATGATCCCAAAAAATTGCGTGAAGCCGGAGTCATTGATCTACCCACCTTGCAACGCTATTTGAACTTCCATTTTAGTGTCACCATTGATTTGTTTGGTGCTGATGAGTCTAGCAATGCGGCTACCTTTTATTCAACTGGCTTAAAAGGTCGTTATGAAGAGGGTAAACGAATGGATGATCATCAATTGCGTGGTGCTAGTTACAAGGTGTTAAATGTAGTGGGTGGCCAGTTGCAAGAGCGTGAAGTACCTATGCTTAACGCTTTAAACGAAGTACTTCGTGATGACTACATTAAAGACAGTGTGGGTGGTGTGAATCGCTGGAATAAAGTCATTGAAAAAGCGGGTATTCCATTCCGTTTAACAGTACCGCATAAAGCTTTCCATCGCAATATTGGTTCATTGGCAGGCGCCAAAGTTTCACCTGATGGCCAAGTGATTAGTCAAGCGGCTTGGGCAGCGAATGTCGATAGCTGGTTACCCTCTGCAACTGACCGTGCTTTTGTGGCAAGCTTAATGGGTCGTGTAGTTGAACCAGGCAAATTTGCCAATTGGATTGCACCTCCTATGATTGGTATTAATCGTCAATCTGCCGATTTTGAATATATTCGTTTTAATTAATAGTGTCTTGACTGCTACTGGTGTGAAAATGAAGTAGCAGTCTGTTTTTTTAGGTGGCCTTATGCAAATGCTCAATCCCGAATTACTCAAACAGCATATTATTGATCCCGAAATATGTATTAGGTGCAATACATGTGAGGCCACCTGTCCTATTCAGGCCATTACTCATGATTCACAAAATTATGTAGTAGATGCCGAGAAATGTAATTTTTGTATGGCTTGTATTTCGCCATGTCCAACGGGTTCTATTGATAACTGGCGGACTGTTTTAAAGTCAAAGCCTTACACCCTAGAAGAGCAATTGAGCTGGGAAGAAATGCCCCTAGAGTTAAGTCCTGAACAATTGGGAGTTACGGCAGGAATAGCCAATGATGCGAGTTCAGAAGTAGCTGATCATTTAGCGGCCACTCAAAGTACTGCGTCAAGCCTGGCAAGCGCTCAACATGCTACAAGCGTGAACCCTGTGGCCTCATTAAGCGCAAGTATTGGTTCACAATTGCCACCTTGGTCAGCTGCACATGCTTATGTGAATTTATATGCTGTAAAAAATCCAATTACGGCAACGGTAGTAGGTAATGTCAGAGTAACCGAGGTGGGCCGTGAAAATGATACTCATCACATTGTGCTCGATTTTGGTGTGATGCCATTTCCTGTTTTAGAGGGGCAATCCATTGGCGTCTTGCCACCAGGAGTAGATGAGCGCGGCAAACCTCATCATGCAAGGCAATATTCAATCGCCAGCCCACGTAACGGCGAGCGACCAGGCTATAACAATATATCTTTAACCGTGAAACGAGTACTTGAGAATCATCAAGGTCAGGCAGTTATGGGAGTGGCTTCCAACTATCTGTGCGATTTAAATGTAGGCGATACGGTTCAAGTGATTGGCCCATTTGGAGCCAGCTTTTTAATGCCTAATCATCCCAAGTCTCATATTCTAATGATATGCACTGGTACTGGCAGTGCACCAATGCGTGCCATGACAGAGTGGCGTAGGCGATTACGTGCCTCAGGTAAGTTTGAAGGCGGCAAACTGATGTTGTTCTTTGGTGCAAGAACCGCACAAGAGTTACCTTATTTTGGCCCCTTACAAAATTTACCAAAAGATTTTATTGATACCAATTTTGCATTTTCAAGAGCACCTAATACGCCTAAACGATATGTTCAAGATGCGATTCGTGATCGAGCCACTGATGTTGCTGCCTTAATTAAAGACCCGAATACCTATATTTACGTCTGTGGATTAAAGGCTATGGAGGAGGGGGTTTTATTAGTATTAAAAGAGGTAGTCACGCAAAATGGTCAAGATTGGGAAAAGTTAGCAGAAAGCCTTAAAATACAAGGACGATTGCATTTAGAGACATATTAAAAATGCGAGCAGATTATCTTACATCGCTGCTATTTAAAGGTCTTTAAAAAAGCTACAACAGCAATTTATCATTTGCCCAATAAAAGCCAAGTTCAATGAACAACTAGATAAGTTTCCCTGTGAACGGTCTTTGTTGAACGTAAAACATTTTCTATTTAGTTGAACTCGGTCATATCGCAAGTGTCAAAATTGTTTTTTGTTGCAGTTGCATTCATCATTTTTGTATTTATTTTGATTGAGACCTATGAGCGAAAATTTAGCCCCTGCTGCCGCCAATAATTTGGTGCAATTTGAAGTGAATAGTTCTGGCGTGGCTTATGTCACCATGAACCGACCTGAAGTATTTAATGCTTTCGACGAAGCCATGATTGCTCAACTATCAGAGCTTTTTGACAGTATCGAAACAAATCCTGAAGTACGATTGGTGGTTTTAGCAGGAAGCGGCAAGCACTTTAGTGCTGGAGCTGATTTAGCTTGGATGCAAAGGGCAAGCGCAGCATCACAAGAATGGAATTTGGCAGATGCAAGACGTTTTTCCAATATGTTGGCAAAAATCGCAGATTGCAGCAAACCGACCATTGCAAAAGTACAAGGTGCAGCTTTAGGCGGTGGTGTGGGCCTAGCTTGTGCCTGCGATATTGCATTGGCATCAGATGATGCCAGTTTTTCGGTGAGTGAGGCAAAATTTGGAATTTTGCCTGCTGTGATTGGACCGTATGTGATTCAGGCGGTGGGTAAACGTCAAGCTAAGCGCTTGGCTTTAACGGCTAGCCGTATTAACGCCCTTGAAGCATTGTCTATGGGCTTGGTACAAAAAGTAGTGGCCCGTGATGCACTAGATGCTTGTGTGGCAGAAACAGTAAAAGACTTGTTAATTGCTGGCCCTCAAGCACAAAAAGAAATTAAACAATTATTCGCGCAAATACCTGTAGGTATGGTCACACCAGAGGTGCGAGAGTTAACTGCACAAACCATTAGCAGAGTGCGCACTACCGATGAAGCCAAGTCAGGTTTTGCAGCCTTTTTCGCTAAACAAGCTGCTCCTTGGATTCAATCATGAAATTTGCTGAGTTTTATGTTGGGCAAATAATTGAGGCTGGCCCTATACAAGTCTCTGAAACGGAAATTATTGAATTTGCCAAGCAGTTCGACCCACAATGGTTTCATATTAACCCCGAGGAGGCCGCTACAGGCCATTTTGACGGCTTAATAGCCAGTGGTTGGCATACCTGTTGCCTTGTGATGCGATTAATTGCTGATAAGGTTTTAGAAGGCTCAGAGTCGTATGCATCACCTGGTTTGGCATATTTAAAATGGATGCACCCCGTTCGCCCTAACGATGCATTATCAGTTAAAGCACATGTGTTAGAAGTAAGGTTTTCTGCCAGCAACCCTAGTCGAGGTATTTTAAGATGGCGTTGGGATGCTTTTCAACAAGATAATATTCAAGTGCTGGAACTAGAGGCAACCAGTATGTTTGATATGAAGATTAAAAGATAAGTAATTTTTTTACCTCTTTTTGCCAGCAAGAGT
>CAZKWC010000050.1:0-21965 GCA_964556425.1 uncultured Limnohabitans sp.
GTGCTTTTTAATAATCTGTCCAACAAAATGGGGTCACTTCATGGCAGGGGGAGAAAAAGATGGGATCATCTCATTTGGCAGGGGAGGACAAATGCACGCTCCGACGAAAATCAGCTCCCCTATTGGTATTTCATCCCCCTGTCAAGGGGGGACTGAGGGGAGTGAGTTGACACCCACCCCAATACACTAAGCCGATTCACCCACTAAAAAATCACGCTTACCAAGTTCAACTCCATTGTGGCGCAGGATGTTGTACACCGTGGTAATGTGAAAATACATATTCGGCAAAATCCAGTGCATCGCGTAGGCCTGTGCTTTCATGGTGCGGGTAGTAGGGCCTACTGGGAATGTGATGTCAGTTTCTTCTTTGCCATCAATTGATGAAGCAGGCACGCTGTTTAAAAAATCAAGCGTTTTTTGAATTCTTTCACGCAATTGCTCAAGAGTAGTCTCGGTGTCATCAAACTTAGGTGCTTCGAGCTCAGAGATGCGTGCAATACCATTTTTGGCCATATCACAGGCGACAAAAACTTGTTTGGTGAGTGGGAACATATCAGGCGCAAGACGGTACTGAGTGAGTGCAGTTGCATCACATTTTTTGACTTCAACAAAATGTTGCGCTTTTGCAAGTAAATGTGACAAATTACCTAGCATTTTGATACAAACCGGCAGGCTTGCTTGTGAAAGAGTGATGGCCATAAGAGTGAATTAAAAAATAATAAAAAAGACAAATTAAAACTGTGAGCCTTGATATTAACCCAACTCTTGAAATTAAAGTACAGCACATTTGACTATATTGAGTCGCAATAGTTGACAAGTGACGGATGAATAACTACGCCTAGCACTTGATTTTAAAAGAAATTATTGTTGTTTTGAAGTAGTGGAAAAATCAATTAATAAGGCAATAAAAGTTATAAAAAATCAATATATAGATTTATTTTTGAAAAATGGATTTGTCCTACATGTGCTATTGAATAGTCGGTTTTTTTATTAAAGATTCCCCTTTTTTTGATTATTAAAAGCTGAATTTTGTAAATATTTTCAGATATGTTTAACACCCTAATATAACAATTTGAAAGATAAAACCTGACAAATTTTAAACTTTGGATGACATAATTTATTTACCGATCAATAGTATTAACTAGCATTCACTTGATTGGTATTTCACACTTATTAGTTATAAAAAATTCAGTCAGAAACACAAAAAAATTTTTCAAAGCGTATGTTAATGAAAACAATCACTACACATTTTATTGATAGGAAGTTGGCACCATTGCTTCAAGCGATTGAAGTGGTGTCCAATGCTTGTGCCTATCCAATGGCAAAAGTAATGATTCGTTCTCTCTTAGCTTTATGTGTCGCCTTGTTTTTATTCAACACCTCAAATGCTTTTGCATCGGTTGACAATATTGTTGCCACCGTTTCAATGGACGGTACGGCTCCTTTTGATGCTAATAATAATCCTGGTAATGATGCGAGTGTCAAAAATGGCATTATTAGAACTCAAGATACATTCGAATATTTAATTACCTATGACGCAATTGATATCAGTGAAGTCACTTTTACTTTAACTTTACCGGCAGGCGTTTATTGGCACAATAGTGCTACTGCTACCAGCGTTTGTAATGGTTCAGGAGGTGGGTTTTTAGATGCAACTGGCAGAATTTTAACTTGTTACAGAAAACCTAGTTCAATTGCACAAGAGTCATTTTACGTAAGGGCTTTACCTGGGGCGATTAAGCACGGTGAGGTATTTACTGCAACTGTCAAGGCTAGTGGTAGAACTGCCATTACTGAATCTTTAACAGTTTCTGCTACGCCTAAAATAGACTTATGGATGATTTATAACAATCATACAAAAACTTTAAATGGCAGTACTCTTGGTATTTTATATACTGCAAATTTTGAATTTGGTGCCTATGAAAATGCTAACTCAGATTTAAAAGGAATTGAGTCAGTAGAGGCTAATCAAACGATTGTGTTAGAGGTGGGTCCTGGAAGTGTGCCTTATAACTGTTCAATTTGTAGTCAAGCAGGCGGCCCTGGAACTCCTATTACCATTACTAAAACCATTAACAACAGTTTTGTTCGCTACAACGGTAATTTAGTGGGTAGTCCTGCTTATATAGGTCAGGCAAAATTTAGAGGTTTAGGTCTTCATAATATTCAAATTTTTACTCCCTACGACCCATATTTCCCAATTGGTGAGACTACTGCTTTGGTTGCCAAAACTGCTTCTTGGGACCCACCAAGTTTGTCTGGTGTTTCTAATTTTGGAACTGGCTATGCCACTGGTTATGAACCTTCGGCGACTTGTCCTACTACCGGTAGCTATGTAAGTGCACAAAGACCATGTATGCGTTTTATGGTCGATCGTACTCAGTCGGTCAAACTACTTGGTTCTTATCATGGTGTGATTAGTGGCACCACTGATGACAAATTGTTTGGTGATAACGCCGACTTAACCAACTCAAGCAGTATTGGATCTGAATCGGTTGTACCAGGGCAAACCTTTAGAGCCATGTTTGGCGTGTATAACGATTACACCGCCGAAACCGCAGCTAGTAATGCAGGTGTCTGTGTGGTGTGGAATCCAGTATTTATGAATTTAACGGGCTCGCCTACCATTAAGTTAAAGTCGGCTAGTGGCGGAAATTTTTATGGTGCATCACATTTAAGTTATGCCAATGTAGCGAGTAATAAAATCATTGTTGAATATGCTGCCAAGTCATTTGCATCCGATGCAGAAAGAAAATCTTTTGATTGTGGCAAGGCTGGCGATGGTGCAAGTGGCTGGTTTACCAACCCTAGTAGCGTACCTGGTGGTTTAGCCGCTGTAAGTAATATTCGTGTGAAATATTTAGATGCATTAAATCCTAATGATTTAATCGGCTTTGTGGTTCCACTCATGCGACCTAGCAGCTCAGAAAGTTTGGCGCTTGGTGCTGGCAATGCTATGCCTTGGTTTATACAACATTATTCCGATCAGTCTGCTTTAGTAAAGTCCAATTACAGCGGTTCAGGCATTAGCACTTCTGGTGGCCGTGTCAATTCGATAGATTCATTATTAAGACACACAGCTGTTTTAGGTGCGTCTAGTATTGCACCTGGCACTTCTACCACATTAACCATTACACCAGTGGTAGTAGGGCCTGTCGGTTCTAGTGTTAGTACAAGCTCTAATAGTGCCAAAATTACAGTGAACATGCCCAACACTTGTTTAGAACCTATGCCCTCTAGTTTACCTAGTAACGCTACCTATACTCCGGCTTCTTTAGGTGCCGATGGACTAGCTTGTACAGGTGATTCTGGCGAGGCACCTGGTAAGGTGGTGCTCAATTTGGGCACGGTGACGGCTTATGGTGGCTCTGTAGGACCATTTCCTTATCAAGGTCATGCTAACTTTTTAACGCCTTTACAGTTTTCTGTATTGGCTTCTTCTAACTCGGCAGTTCAAGCATTAAGTTTTACCTCTAGTGCTACTGCTTCCAACGATATATCTCCAAGTGATGGTAACTATAGTAAAACAATTAACCACTCGTTAACTATTAGTGGTGCTGCTGCTTTTTCAGTCACCCATTCAGTCTCTGGGGCAGTGAATAATAAAGTAGCTGCTAACGACTCATTTACTTATACGATTAACTTTGGTAATGGAGGTGCTACTGCCGCAGGCAGAGGTAGATTTGTCCATTTGTTACCCTATGATGGAGATAGCAGAGGAACTTCGGGGTTGGGTGCTGGTAAGTTGCAAGTGTTGGCTTTGAGTGCAGGTATGGCTACTTCTTCTCAAGGTAGTGTCTCTATTGAATATTCTCTTGATCCGGCTGCTACGATTCAAAATGCTTTAGCTTCTACCAACAATGAAGATGGTGCCATCAATATCAATTGGACGGCTTATTCTGGTGGTGCTCTGCCAGCCAATATTACTGCGGTACGCTTTACTACAAGTGGGTCGATTTTATCGGGTTATGGCGGTTTTGGTTCTATTCAAGTGAAAGCACCAAGTGTTCAGTCAAATACCAATATTGTGAGTAACGTTTGGGGCCGTACTGAAATTATTGGTAATGATATTAATACTGTAAAGGCACAAAGAGGGGTAGCAACAGTTACCTTACAAGGGCAAGATGCTGGTAGTTTAAGAGGTAAGGTCTATTTTGATTTAAATGCCAATGGAGTTCAAGATAATAATGAGGGCGGTGTTGAAGGGGCACTTGTTTCTTTAAAATGTAATTCAGGTAATTGTAGTACAGCTTTACAAGGTACCGACTTTAGTATGCGTACGGACGCCAGTGGTGCTTATAATTTTGACGCTAATACTGCCAACAAAGTTTTTGCCAATGCCAATGGTTCTGGCACAGCCCTTACCAATTTTTTAGGCATTATTGCTGGTAATTGGACAATTACCCAAACACCCCCTACCAATACAACCTTAATCAGAGTGAGTTCTACTGTGGGGTCGGTGAATAACACGGTGACAGGTACAGCGGGTGTTAGAAGTATTAGTAATATCTCAATGCCCAGTAGTGCTATTGGTAATTATTATAATTTTGGTGAGCGCCAAGAGCATGGCAAAATTAGTGTGACCAAAGCCTTAACGCTCCCTAGTGGTGTTACAGGACCGTTTAGTTTTACTTTTGTTGCAACTTGTGATCAGCCCAGTGCTAACTCTTCTTACAGCGCGACTCTAACGAATTACCCTAGCGTTAAAACAGTTGATATTTTAAATATTCCGGCTCAATCGAATTGTGTGTTAAGTGAAACATTACCAGCTGACCCTTTGGGTTTTAACTGGGTAACTCCTACTTTTAGTCCTTTAAGTCCTACAGGAACTATGCCCGCAGCTGGTGTACAGTCAGTTACTGCCACCAATAACTTAGTGTCTGCTGTGACTGTCAAAAAATCAGTACTTAGTTTGCCATCAGCAGTAGCTGGCTCAGCAAGTTTATTTGATGTTAAATATAAAATTGAAGTGAGCAATAATTCGCTTCAGGCAAGTACCTATTCATTGTCTGATCTTTTTGGCTTTGATCCTGATGTGAGCATTGTAGGCCTAGTTTCGGTGGTGCCAAGTGCTAATGTAACAAGTGCCTTAGTAGCTGGTTTTAATGGTACTAGTAGTAATCAAAGTATTATTAGTAATGAATCAATTGCTGGAGGAAGCTCTGCCAATCCTACCGTTGAATCGTATGAGGTAACGGTTAGAGTTAATGTAGATGCTCTAAATACTTCCAATAATACTTGTAATTTAGTAACGGGCGCAGGACTTGGTTTGTTTGGCACCGCTAAATTAACCGTTGGTGGTTTAACTGCGACGGCTGCTGCCTGTACTAACACGCCTATTCCTGCAGGTGGTAAGTTGACGGTGAGTCATGTTTTAAATTTACCCACCGATGCAACTGGAAGTTTTAATTTTGTCTTTAAGGCAACTTGTGATTTGCCTACTGCTGGATCTGAGTTTACGGCAAGCTTAATAGGTGCTCCTACAAATAGCAATGTAGATATACCCAATATTCCTGCAGGTGCAGTCTGTACTATTTCTCAAACTGCTCCTAATGCGCCTAATGGCTATGTTTGGAATTCACCGACTATTGGTAGTATTGGTCCTGCTCCTGCAATGGCAATTGGTGGGCATCAAACTGTAACGGTAAGCAATTCGGTCAATAATGCTATTACTATTGGCAAAACAATAGCAGCGCCAGTGGCCGTCACTGGAAGTCCCGATCAGTTTGATGTGACTTATCGTATTACTGTGACTAATACGGCTAATTCTGCAGTCACCTATAACTTAGATGATTTATTTGAGTTTGATCCCGACCTTGAAGTAGTTTCACAGCCTGTTATTACCAAAAGTAGCAATGTAAGTTCAGCATTAAATACCTTGTTTGCAGGCACTAGCACTAAACAAAGACTGATTTCAGGTGAGCTTATTGCGGCAGCTTCAGGAACACCATTGGTGCCAGTGGTGGAAACCTTTGATATAAAGGTAAGAGTAAAGTTAGTTGGTTTTAACGAATCTAATAATAGTTGTGCTGGTTCGGGAACAGGGCTGTCTAATTCTGCAAAATTAACTTCAGGAACAATTACTCGCACTACTACTGTCTGTAGTGCTACGCCTAATGTGGGTGATGGAAAAATTGTGGTTACGAAAGCATTTAATTTGCCTTCTGGTGTGAGTGGCCCTTTTAATTTTCAATTTAAAGCCACTTGTGATAAGCCTATTGCTAATTCAGTTTATAGCGCTAGCATGAGCTATGTGGGAGGAAATACGAGTGTGGAAATTACTTCCATACCTGCTGGATCAATTTGCAGCATAACTGAAACTTTGCCCGATGTGCCATCTGGATTTTTATGGAAGCAACCAGTTGTTTCCACTTTCTCTCCTGCTGGAAAAATGCCTGCTGGAGGTGCGCAAGCCGTTACTGTAACCAACGAGTTATTGTCTGGAGTGAGTATTTCGAAAACCTATTTGGGACTACCCACTCAGGTCACAGGAAGCCTTAATCAGTTTGATGCAAGTTATAAAATTGAAGTTAGCAATACGACCAAAAATACTATCACGTATAACTTATCCGATTTATTTGAGTTTGATCCTAATATAAAAGTAATTGCTATTCCTGAAGTTGTGAAAAGCAGCAATGTATCACAAACTTTGGTCAGTGGTTTTGATGGAACTCCAAGTCATTCAAGTATTGTGAATGGTGAGGTAATTGCAGCTGCAACCGACAGTAATCCGGTAGTGCAATCTTATACAGTGAAGTATAGATTTACTATTTTATCTATGAGTACGACCAAAAAGACTTGTACTGGTAATAATGGTTTTGGCTTGATTAGCCGAACCACAATGACGTTTGGCACTTCTAGCTCTACAGCAGTTGCTTGTATGAATACACCAAAAATTGATCCAGTCTATTTTAAAATTAAAGTGGATTGGTTGGGTGGTAAAGACGGTGATGCGATGTTAATTCCGGGTACCACAGGTTTTAAAAGTGCAAATACCTCTGCATTTAGAGTAGTTAATAAAAAAACCAACAAGAATGCCGCCAAACAAGTTCTAGCTGCTCTAACCGAGAGCGGTGCCATTGCAATTGCACCCAGCGAAACAGGTGTTTTACCTATACCTAAATTTGATGCAGGTGTTGCCTCATCAGATTATCTAGTAAGCCCTTATAGTTGTACAGATGGTGTCTTGAGTCCAATTATTGTGCAAGCTAATCAAGCTATTACGGTGCCAGACGCTGCCATGGGAAGAAACTATGTTTGTACTATAACCAATACATTTGTAGAAAATAGAACAGTATTAACTGCAGATCCACCTAGCGGTAGCACAATTCATGTAGGAGATGTTTTAAGCTACAAAATGAAAACTAGTGTGGTCGGTACTGCTCTAACTAAGCCAATTGAACTCACCAATATATTAGACCCTGGTTTAACATTAATTGAAAAATCCAAACAATGTAAATTAACAGCAAGAGTGTTGAAGTGTATTTTACCAGCGGGTACGGCGATTGGTGATCATGACTTGTTCATAAAGGCAAGCGTGAATTCACTCGCCTTACAAAATAAACCAGCAGGCATCACTAATACAGTAACGAGCAACATAGGTGCTTGTGATCCTTGTACTACGACTCATAGTATGGTCGAAATTGATACCTCTAAAAGAAGTGACGCAGATGGAAAAAAAGGGGTGAAAGTTGGCGATGTTATCTTGTACAACGTAAGCGTTGTGGTGAAAGGTGGAGTAACTACCACTGAGATTAATTTAAAAGATACGAGAAGTGTGGGTTTATCAGTCACAACGCTTCCAGAGTCCTGTACTCAAACAGATTTAACTATTCACTGTGTGTTACCAGCGGGAACTCCAGCGGGTACGTATGATTTTATTTATGAGGCAACCGTTACCAAAGATGCAAAAGACCTTGTGAGTAATCAAGTGAGTTCGGATCAAGGCACCTGTTTAACGAGCTGTGAAACATCAGCAAAGGTTTTGCGCGAAGTGATGTTGAGGATTACTAAATCAGCCAATGTGAAGCGAGTCAAAATTGCTGATTTTGTACGATATGAAGTCTTGGTTGAAAACTTAACAGGTCCAGATGCCAATGATTTTTTTATCTTAGATCAAGCAGCCCCTGGTCTGAGTTTTGTAGAAGGTAGTTTACGAGTGCAAGGTGATGACACTTGGTCATTAAATGCCACTTATCCATTAAAAATTGCCAACTTAGATTTAGTTCAAAATGAAAAAATAGTGATTAGTTACATGATGCGAGTTAATGCTGGCGCAGGTCGCGGTGAGTTAATGAATGTTGCCTGGGCCGATCATGCAGAAAAATATGTGACTAGTAATAAAGCTACGGCAATGGTGGTAAGAGCATTAGATCCATATTTTGAAGAAACACGTATAAATGGTGTTGTATTTAATGACAAAAATCAAAATGGATTGCAAGATACTGATGAAAATGGAATATCAGGCGTTAGAGTAGCAATGGCCACTGGTGCTGTTGTTGAAACCGATGGTTATGGCCGATATAGATTTGAAGCGATCGACCCTGGTATTTTTGCTAGGGGGCGTAATTTAATTGTAAAAGTAGATCAAACTAGTTTGCCTTCTGGTTTTGAAATGACAACTCAAAATCCTCTTGTTAAAAGGGTAACTCCAGGTTTGCCTATACAGTTTAATTTTGGTTTTATTGCTTCTCAGTAATATTCATCATTTTCATTTTTAATGTTTAAACGCATTTTTTAAGTAACTTATTGGGATGCGCCTACAGGCTATGAATTCAGGAAAAAAGAGTGGTAAAAAATTACCACACCATTCATTTTTAAAAGCACCAAAGATGCAAACACGTCTGAATGCTAATAAGCAGCATTGGGTGCTTGTTAGTAGTGCTTTTGCATTGTTTAGTGCACCTGCATACTCTGAAACGGGTAGAGATAAGAGCGGTGATTTAAGCCTGTTAGATACCCCTGTTCAAAGCCATGAGTTAGTGAGCCAATTGGCACTTCTCAAATCAAGTGAACCCGTAGTAAAGCAGTTAGCTTTAGTTGCTCAAGCAGATCAAAAAAATACGACTACTGCCTTAACAGAAAATTTAGTTTTTAATCAATTAGACAAAGTTGGTCGAGTTTGGATTTCGGAGGTTCCTTCTTTACTCAATCCACAGTTATCAATTGCTGCCTCTCCACTAGTTGCAATTAAAGATCAAAAAATTGCTGAACCCATTAGTTTTAAAATTTATAGTAATTACACTGCCTTTATTGATAAAGCAGAAGTGATTATATTTGCATCAAACGACCCCGACAGAATTAAAGCGGTTCATACAATAGCGGTTCCTTTAAGCATTCTTAATAATCAAATAACCGTAAGTTGGAATGGGCAATTTAATACGCCTGTACAGTTAAAAGAAGGTGAATATCTTGCCTTTAAACTCAGAGTTTACGACAAAGATGGTCGTTGGGATGAAACGGTAGTAAAAGAGCTAAGGTTGGTGAGTGAGCAAGAAAAGAATAAATCCCTGACCCAATTAAAGAATGTTTCTGACCTTAACTTACAGTTAAAGAGTCAAGAGCGTGGTTTAACTCTTGATGATTATTTGGTCGAAAAAAATGTTTTTGCACAAAATTCCTTAGCGATTCAAAATATCCCAGTCGTAGGCTCTATTGTTAAACTTAGAGGTCAAGATATTGAACCTGGTTTTACTCTACAAATTAACCAACAATCTGTTCCAATCGACAGTTCGAGGCAATTTGTCATGGAGTATTTGCTTCCAATTGGTGAGTATAGTTTTAATATAGAGGCCGCTTCCAAGACAGAAAAAATAATTCAAACATTAAAGACAAAAATTAGTGGTGAACATTTTTTTATGGTCGGTTTGGCTGACTTGACCTATTCAGAAAACACCTATAGCGGTGCAATAGAAGCAGTCACCGATGAAGACTACCAACGTTTTACAGGTAATCACACTGATGGTCGATTGGCCTTTTATTTAAAAGCTAAAATCAAAGGTAAATATTTACTAACTGCACAAGCCGATACCCAAGAAAAAGAATTAAAGGACATAGCTAAAAACTTTTTTAAAGCCGATAGAACCGATTTATTTAGACGAATTGACCCTGATCTTTATTACCCAATTTATGGCGATGACTCAGTTCCGCTCAAGGAAGTAGATACCAGCGGTCGTTTATTTGTGCGCTTAGATTGGGATAAGAGTTATGTTAATTGGGGAAATGTTAGAACCGAATTTGACTCTAATAAATTAGCTTCCTTTAATCGTAATTTATACGGCGGAAAATTAGTTTATAGAAGCCTTGATACCAACCCCCAAGGTGAGCCCACCACTCAGCTTCAAGTATTTGGCGCTGAACAACAAACTGCCCCTGGTCGATCTGAATTGTTAGGGACTGGCGGTAGTTTGTATTATTTGCGTCATACGGATGTGGTGCCCGGCTCAGAAAAAATTGTTTTAGAACTTCGAGATGCCAGGTCTGAAAGGGTAGAAAATAGATTTGAATTAAAAGCAGGCCGTGATTACGAAATGGATGCATTTCAAGGCCGTATTATTTTAAGTCGTCCTTTACTTCAAATTACCCAAGATAATTTACCTCAGCAAGATTTATCTGGCTTAGGCCTAGAAAATATTTTGGTGGCTCAGTACGAATATTATCCCAATCAATTTGACGCTAGCAACTATACCTCTGGTATAGAAGCTAAGCAATGGCTGGGTCGATACATTGCTGTGGGTGCTAACTATGTAAAAGAAAATAGATCGGGTCAAGACTTTGAGTTGTCTGGCGTTGATTTAACCCTACAAGCCGGAGCAGGTTCGTGGTTAAAATTGGAGCAAGCACAATCAAAATCAAGTTTAGCCCCTCGGTTCTTTTCGACTGATGGTGGTTTACGCTTTAATGAAATTAGCAGTGTTAACTTACTTCAAGAAGACAGTGGTCAGGCTCAATCAATAGAAGGCCGATTGAATACCCAAGAACTTGGATTGACTCAAGCGCCTTGGAAATCTGCATTTTGGATCAAAGAAAAGTCGGCTAATTTTTCTTCTGAGCATAGCACTGTATCGGGTAAAGATTCGATTGACAAAGGCCTCGAGATTGTGGGCCAAGTCAACTCAATAGTGCAAGTATTGCTTTCTTATAAAAGCTTAGACAACAAACGATTGATAACTGATGCAAGCACTCAAACCATATCTGAAGAGACAGAGCATCTTGAGACCCGTAAAGCGGGTTTGATTTGGAACCCTACTCCTGAGACGACACTGAGCGCACAACTCGAAAATGTACTCGAAACCAATAATCAAAAACAGCAAAGTGAAGCGGGATTATTGGGTTTGCGAGTGAACCAAAAAATCAATGATCGATTAGATATTTTTTTGGCGGCGCAAAAAAGTTTTGCACATCAAAATTATGCCAATAATGATGCTTACAGCATTGGCAGCAAGGTGCAACTCAATGATGCTTCTTCAGCTAGTCTTGAATACACCGATGGTGATAGGGGCCAAGCTTTAACGGCTGCTGCCACTTATGCATTTACACCAAAATATTCTATTTTTGGTACCTATAGCTATAGTCCACAACAATCAAGCAGTAGTGCTTTAGATCAATTAGTAACAAGTCGAAGTTTTACCGAACAAACCGCATGGAGTGTGGGTCAAAGATTACAAGTGTCAGAAAAGGTAAGGGCAGTGACTGAAACTCAAGTGCAGGAGCAAGCACTCAGTAGCAGTGTGCTACATAATGTAGGCCTTGAATATTCGCCAATTGCGAACTGGAATTTAGCCGTTTCTATGCAAGATGGGCAAGTGAACAATAAAGATAGCAATAATAGTGTGCATCGTCAATCGGTGTCTATATCAGCCGCTTACACTGATGCAAAAACTGAATGGGCCACCAAATTAGAGCATAGGGCAGATACCCCCTCGGATCAGCCTTTGAATCAATCGACCCAATGGGTAGCAACTAATCGCTTAACGCATAAAGTGGGTGATGACTTGCGCCTCATTGCCAAGATCAATTATTCAATTGCAGAACAAGATAATATTTCATCAAATATCATAGTTCCAGAAATTAGCGAAGCTGACACTAGCAATATTACCAAGCAAGCCCAGTTAATTGACGCGAGTTTGGGTTTTGCTTGGCGACCCATTACAGGTCGTTGGAGTGTGTTGGCTAAATATGGTTATATCTATGATTTAGCTCCAGTTGGACAAACGACTAGCAGTGGTGCTAATTATGATCAAGAATCGCATATTGCTTCTATAGAAGCTAATTACGAAGTAAACAGTTATTTGGATACCGCAGCTAAACTAGCTCAAAGACAAACTTCCACCCGATTAGAGCGCGGTAAAGGGGCTTGGTTTAGTAATAATGCGACTTATGCGGCTGCTCAAGTGCGTTTAAAACTAAGAGGCTTTAGCCACTTCAATCAATCTTCTATGGCGACTAATAAAAAATCAAATGATTTGTGGAATGGTTGGTCGGTATTGTCTGAATATAGAATGTTAAAAACTGAAAATGACGGGGTGAAAAAAGGCGCTTTAGTTTCAATTGAAAAAGATATTAATCAATACCAAAAAATTAGTGTGGGTTATAACTTCACTGATTTTTCTTCTGATTTAAGTCAGTTAAGTTATAAAAGCAAGGGATTTTTTATTAACTTTGTGGGCAGGTTTTAAGTCTCTTTTATTCTTTAATAAGGTGCATTATTGTGATAGATGAATGCGCCGAGTTTGCAAAATAAAAAAGGCCTTTATTGCAGGATCAACAAAGGCCTTTAGCGGGAAGGGTTTCAACCAATTTTAATACACTGGCTGGTGTTGAATAAGGCAGTCTTTCACTTCTTGCGTCACTTCAAAGCCAGGTCCAAATTGACTAGCTAATTCTGCAGCCCTTTGGCAGAAGGCCTCTATGCCCATACTGTAAATAAATTGTAAGGCTCCGCCTGTCCAGGCTGGAAATCCAATTCCAAAAATAGAACCAATATTGCCATCATGCACAGTGGTGAGTACATTTTCAGTTAAGCATCTAGCGGTTTCTATAGCTTGCCTATAAAGAATTCTATCCTTTACATCTTGTAATAGATATTGCGGATTTTCTTTGCCATAATGCACTGCTAAATCGGGCCACAAATATTTTTTCTGACCTTTAGTTGCAGGGTATTCATAAAAACCAGCGCCAGCAGCTCGGCCATGCCGGGCTAATTTTTTGACCATTTCCTCTACCAATAATTCGCCTGGTGTGGCAATGTAGGTTTTACCTTCTAAAGCGTAATCGGCACGGGTTTGATCTAACACATGCACACTTAAAGTAAGAGCAGTTTCATCAAGCACCGCCAATGGGCCCACTGGCATACCTACTTGCATGGCGGCGTTTTCAATGACAGCAGCTGGTATTCCTTCACCTAACATGGCCGCTCCTTCCATTACAAAAGTGCCAAAGGTGCGACTGGTGTAAAAACCACGTGAATCGTTGACAACGATAGGAATTTTGCCAAGTTGTTGTACGTAGTCAAAGGCTTTTGCTACCGTTTCATCGGAAGTGGCTTTGCCCCGAATAATTTCAACTAGTTTCATTTTATCAACTGGGCTAAAAAAATGAATACCGATAAATTTTTCGGCTTGATTGCTAGCTTTAGCTAGGCCACTGATGGGTAAAGTAGAAGTGTTAGAGGCAAAAAAACCAGTGCTTAATAATTTGCCTTCTGATGCTTGGGTAACACTGGCTTTTAAATCTCGGTTTTCAAAAACTGCCTCAATAATAAGATCGCAGCCAGTTAAATCTTCATAAGAGTCGGTGGTGTGTATGAGTTGAAGTAACTGTTCTTGAGCAGCGGTGCTCATACGGCCTTTATCGACTCTGGCTTGAGTCAGTTTGTGGCTGTAAGACTTGCCTTTTTCTGCCGCTTCTTTGCTCACATCTTTTAAGACGGTGCTAATTCCTTTAGCCGCTTGTGAATAAGCAATACCTGAACCCATCATGCCAGCGCCTAAAATGCCTACTTTTTTAGCTTGGTAACGTTCTGCTGAGCCAGGTCTTGACTGCCCCGACTTGATCGCATTCATATTAAAGAAAAAAGTATTGACCATGTTTTTGGCCACAGGATGGGTAAACAACTTGGCTAAATAACGGCTTTCAATTCGCAAGGCTGTATCAAAATCGACTTGTGCTCCCTCCACCATTGCTGCTAGTGCCGCCTCAGGGGCTGGATAAAGGCCTCTAGAGGTTTTTTTAATCATGGCTGGTGCCACAGTAAGGGCCATTGCCACTTTAGGGTTGCTAGGCGTTCCACCTGGTATTTTGTAGTCTTTTTGATCCCAAGGATGACTTGATACAGGATGAGTTTGAATAAAATCCAAGGCTTGAGACAGGAGTTGTTCTGGGGTATCGACTATTTCATGAATTAAACCCAGTTCTAGGGCTTTTTGTGGGTTAAAAAGTTGCCCTTCTAACAAAAATGGCTGTGCCCCCATTAAGCCCAACAAACGTACCATCTTGGTGATACCACTTGCACCCGGAATAAGGCCTAAGCTGACCTCCGGTAAACCTAATTGGGTTTTAGCGTGTTTGAGTGCTATTCGGTGGTGGCCAATTAAAGCCACTTCCCAACCACCGCCCATTGCAGAGCCATTGATGCAAGAAACTACTGGAACACCTAAAGTTTCTATGGTTCTAAAGCTGTGCTTGAGCTTTTCAATTTGTTGAAAAAAGGCAGGACCATCGGTTTGCTCGGTTCGCATAAAAGCTTTAAGGTCAGCTCCTGCAAAAAAAGTGGTTTTTGCCGAACTTAATATCACACCTTTGATTTGCGCTTTATCTTTAACGATTTGCTCGGCTAGGCTGTGCATATCGGCTTGCCACTCTAGGCACATGGTGTTAACGGGTGAATCGGGCTGATTAAAAACAACGTGGGCAATTCCTTGTGCCAATGAGTATTGAATGGTTTTCATGGTTATTGGTCTAATGATGCTTATAAGAGGACAGCTTGCCCATTCATCTATTTTGGAAGTTGGGCAGGCAAAAGAAAAAAGAAAGAGGAGTTAAAGTCGCTCTACGATGGTGGCAATACCCATACCGCCGCCTACACATAAAGTCACTAATCCATATCGGAGTTGTCGTCTGTGGAGTTCATCGACTATGCAACCAATTAACATAGCGCCAGTGGCACCTAGAGGATGGCCCATGGCAATTGCTCCCCCGTTCACATTGACTTTTTCATGCGGTACATGTAGCTCTTGCATAAAGCGCATAGGAACCGCAGCAAAAGCTTCATTTACCTCGAATAAATCGATTTGATCGATGGTTAATTTTGCTTTTGCTAATGCTTTGCGGGCGGCTGGCATGGGGCCGGTGAGCATGATGGTGGGGTCTGCACCAGATAAAGCAGTCGCTACAATTCTGGCTCTTGGCGTAAGTTGATGCACTTTGCCAGCGGCTTGCGAACCAATTAAAACTGCAGCTGCACCATCGACAATACCAGAGGAGTTGCCAGCATGATGGACATGATGAATTCTTTCAACTTGAGGATACCTAGACAAAGCGACTTGATCAAAACCCATCGCTCCCATTTGTTCAAACGCTGGTTTTAAGTTGCCCAAACCTTCAAGGGTAGTGTTGGGTTTAATGAACTCATCTTGGGCCAAAATAATTTGCCCCATGCTATCAACGACCGGAATAACCGATTGATTAAAATAACCCGAGTGTTGTGCATGGGTAGCACGGCGTTGACTCTCGAGGGCAAACTGATCAACGTCCTGACGACTAAAACCGTTCATGGTGGCGATTAAATCGGCGCCTATACCTTGCGGCACAAAAGCAGTGGCACAGTTGGTTTCTGGGTCCATAGCCCAAGCACCGCCATCAGAACCAATAGGCACCCGGCTCATGCTTTCAAGGCCGCCTGCAACGACTAAATCTTCCCAGCCCGAGCGAATTTTTTGAGCCGCCATATTGACTGCTTCAAGGCCAGAAGCACAAAAGCGATTAATTTGTACCCCAGAGGCTTGAAAATCCCAACCCGCTTTTAGTGCTGCCACTTTAGGAATGACTGAACCTTGCTCGCCAATTGGGGAGACTACTCCCATCACAATATCATCGACAGCAGAGGTTTCAAATTGATTGCGTTGATGCAGTTGGCTGAGTAAACCGGCTAATAAATTAATAGGTTTGACCTCATATAAACTGCCATCTTTTTTGCCTTTTCCACGAGGTGTTCGAATGGCATCATAAATAAACGCTTCGGTCATACTTGTCCTTTATGTATTGAAATGGGAGTTGTGAGTCTTGCTTTTAGGAGTATACTCATTTTACCAAGCAAGTGCTTTGTAAAAATGAACTTTGGTGACTGGGGTTTGTACTAGTAGCCGAAATAATCTATTTTCGAAGATTATTTTTGACTTGACCCGAAACATTTGTAAGCTCGCCATCGATGGTGTTGATGAGCGGGTAAAAAGTTTTTTTGCGGGAATTTTTTCAATAGATTTGAGTTTTTAATAAGGGTTACATCATGATTGAGCGTAGTTTATTTAGTCCTGAACATATTGCCTTTAGAGATAGTTTTAAGCGCTTTATTGACAAAGAAATAGCCCCTTTTCATGCTCAATGGGAGGAGCAAGGTTTTGTTGATAGAGCAGTATGGAGTAAGGCGGGTGAAAATGGGTTTTTATGTCCCACCATGCCAGAAGCCTATGGCGGCTCAGATGCCGATAAAATTTATGCCCTCATTCAATTTGAGGAATTGGCAAGTGCTGGTTTTACGGGTATTGGTTTTAATTTGCACAATGAAATTGTGGCTCCCTATATTTTGCATTACGGCACCGAAGAACAAAAACAAAAATACCTACCTAAGTTGGCCAGTGGAGAAATGGTGGGCGCTATTGCAATGAGTGAACCTGCTGCTGGCTCTGATTTGCAAGGTATTAAAACCACCGCTATGCAACAAGCAGATGGCACTTATTTATTAAAAGGCAGTAAAACATTTATTACCAATGGCTGGCATGCGGATTTGGTCATTGTGGTGGCTAAGACCAACCCACAGGCTGGGGCAAAAGGCACGAGTTTATTTTTAGTAGAGCGTGGTATGCCTGGATTTGAAAAAGGTCAACGCTTGAAAAAAATGGGCTTAAAAGCGCAAGACACATCTGAACTCTTTTTTGATAATGTAGTGCTTAATGAAGAACAATTATTAGGTGGCAAAGCTTTAGAAAACAAAGGCTTTATTTGCCTAATGGAGCAGCTGCCTTGGGAGCGTTTGCAAATTGCCATTATGGCGGTAGCAGCCACTCAAGCGGCTATCAATTGGACAGTGGACTATGTGAAACAAAGGCAAGTTTTTGGGCAGCCTGTGGCGGCTTTTCAAAACACCCGTTTTACCTTGGCAGAGGCCCAAACCAAAGCTCAAGTGGCGCAGGTTTTTGTCGATAAATGTATGGAGCTCGTGTTGGTCAATCAACTCGATACTGCGACTGCTAGCATGGCAAAATATTGGACCACTGATTTGCAATGCGAAGTAATGGATGAGTGTGTGCAATTGTTTGGTGGTTATGGCTATATGTGGGAATACCCGATTACCCGTGCATTTGCCGATGCCAGGGTGCAAAGAATTTATGGCGGCACCAATGAAATTATGAAAGAAGTAATTACCAGGTCAATGGGTTTAGGTAAATAATCGTCTTGTATAGCCTAGTTCGCTTGGGGGTTCTAGGCTGTTATTGAACCTAATCGATATGACCTCATTGAAGCTATTTAAGCGTTGATAATAATAAACTAGTTTCAGTGGTGGCAACGCTTTCAATACGCCGAATGCGTCCTAACACACTGTCAAACTCCTCTAAACTTTGGGCATGTAGCTCTGCCACAATATCCCATCTGCCGTTGGTGCTATGCAATGCCCCCACTGCAGGGTCGCCTCTTAATGTTTTAAGCACCACTTCAAGTTGATTGCCCTCTACGGCAATGGTCATAAAGGCGCGAATACGATGTTGCTGTGCCTCTGGTTTTAAGCGTACGGTATAACCAATTAAAATTCCAGCGCTTTCTAGTTTGGCCATTCTGTTTTGTACAGTAGCTCTGGAGACCCGTAAAATTTTGGCCAAGTTGGCAACTGGTGTACGGGCATTGTCACGCAGTAAAGAAATCAGTTGTCGGTCGGTATCATCCATTTGGTTTTTTCTTGGGTTTATTACAAAATGCCACTTTTTACTGGCGATTTGCTAATTATATATATCAAATCTATCACTTTATTGACTATCTATTAGCATAGCTTTGGTTCAAAATGAAGCTACTTTAATGATGTGAGAGTAAAACTCAAGGGCTGTAAACCCTTAATTGGAATGCAGTGAAGTGTTTTTCAAACGCATCTTTTAATTGAGCAACAAGTTTTTATTCATAAACTTGATCAATTAAAAAACATAATAAACTGGAGAATCAAGATGGTGGACTATATCGGAATTGACACAATTCAAAAAATCATTCAGAAAATTGGCGTAGCTTCTTTTATTAAAGGCTTGGCCACTGAAATCGAATCAGATTACTGTCGTTGGGCTAGTTTTGATAAGTCACCTCGTCATGCGATTCATTCCAACGAGGGGGTAATTGAATTAATGCCTACCAGTGATGGACATTTATATTCTTTTAAATATGTGAATGGCCATCCCAAAAATACAGCGAATGGCCTATTAACGGTGACTGCGTTTGGAGTCTTGGCTGATGTGGATACCGGTTACCCCTTGTTGCTTTCTGAATTGACGGTAACCACTGCTTTACGTACAGCTGCTATGTCTTGTTTGGCGGCGCAATGGATGGCAAGAAAAAACTCACAAATTATGGCTTTGATTGGCAATGGTTCACAAAGTGAGTTTCAAGCCTTAGGTTTTTATCATTTATTGGGTATTCGTGAACTTCGCTTATATGATGTGGATGTGGGAGCAAGCCGAAAGTTAAAGGCTAATTTAGATCAATTGAGTGCTCAGTTGCCTGGTTTAAAGGTGTCTATTGCCACCAGCGTAGCCCAGGCTGTTAAAGGGGCTGATATTGTGACAACGGTTACCGCAGACAAACGTAATGCGATTATTTTGACTCCTGAAATGATTGAACCTGGCATGCATTTAAATGCGGTAGGGGGCGATTGCCCAGGTAAAACTGAACTCCATGCTGATATTTTATTAAGGCCAGACGCAAGAGTTTTTGTAGAGTTTGAGCCACAATCAAGAATTGAGGGCGAGTTACAACAAATGCCGGCTAATTTCGCCGTAACAGAGTTTGCTAGTTTAGTCAGTGGTCAGGCAAAAGCCAGACTATCTGAGCAAGATGTCACCATTTTTGATTCGGTTGGATTTGCGCTAGAAGATTTTTCTGCACTGCGCTATTTGCATGAGTTATTGCAAGCTCAAAAACAAAGCACACAATTAGATTTAATACCACATTTAGCAGATCCAAAAAACTTATTTAGTTTATTATTAGACACTGGGGCAGCAATGCATACCAATGCAGTTCATTCTAGCCAAATGACTGATGGTATTGCAGTGCTTCATTAATTCTAATTTTTAAATTGTAATAGTTATGACCACAATAAGCGCTGCTAACTCACTTCATCATGCTGTTTTGATTGGTGCCCCTACCGATGTAGGAGCGGGGGCCAGAGGGGCTTCTATGGGACCAGAAGCACTCAGGGTAGCTGGCTTATCTGAGGCATTGCAAGGCCGTGGCCTAAGCGTTTCAGATGTAGGCAATCTTCAGGGACCTAGCAACCCGTGGTTACCCCCCGATAAAGGCTACCGACATCTTAAAGAGGTGGTGGCTTGGAATCAGTTGGTGCATGATGCAGTGAATACTCAGTTAATGCAAAATCGCCTGCCTATTTTAATGGGAGGCGACCACTGTTTAGCGATTGGCTCTATTAGCGCAGTTGCGCAACACTGCCGTCGCGTAGGTAAAAAATTACGAGTTTTATGGCTAGATGCACATGCAGACTTTAATACCAATGCACTTACCCCTAGCGGCAATATACACGGCATGCCAGTAGCTTGTTTAAGTGGCTTTGGCCCTCAAGAATTGATTTCTATAGGCGGGCATATTCCTGCTATTGATACCTCATGTGTCAGGCAAATTGGTATTAGAAGTGTAGATGCCGGTGAAAAACGTTTTGTGCATGAGCAAGGCCTAGAGGTTTTTGATATGCGTTATATTGATGACCATGGAATGCGTCATACAATGACGCAGGCCTTAATGGGTTTAGACCATAACACGCATTTGCATGTGAGTTTTGACGTGGACTTTTTGGACCCAGAAATTGCCCCAGGTGTTGGAACTACAGTAGCGGGAGGCCCCACCTACCGAGAGGCACATTTGTGTATGGAAATGATTGCAGAAACCGGCTTAATGGGATCTTTAGATATTATGGAGTTAAACCCTGCATTTGATATTAAAAACAAAACAGCCGCTTTAGCGGTTGATTTGGTGGAGTCATTATTTGGTAAGACCACTTTAATGCGAAGTACATAAGCAGATTGATCTGCAGATTGATCTGCAGGCTGATCTGCTTGTTGAGCTTAAGCAGCTTTGGCACAACTCTTCAGTTCTAACAAGTTAAGTGCCTAGTTAGTTCATTGGGTAAATTGATACCCCAAAAACAAACGCTAGGTGGCTAATTTTTTCCTAATGGTTGAAAAATGCAAGTGACCACATTTGCTATTGCTGTTGGGAATTAGGTAATTGGCTAACTTATTAAAAAGAGGCAATTGTTAGGTTCAATTGCCTCTTTTTTTATTGTTTAAAATAAGTGCCATTAAATTTAACATTGATACCGCCACACACTGAGGCTTGTCCATCGGGTAGTTTTTGTTCGGTGATAGTGAGTACACTGTTTTTTAATTGCTCGAATTTTACGATGCACTGTTTTGAGTTTTGCATGATAAAGCTAGTAGGTAAGCTGATGCTGCTGTAGCCTTTAAGTTGGCCAATTTGTATAGGGCTTTGTTGATTATTTTGCCACTGGGCATGGCCAGTAATATAAAGTTGATTATTTTGTAGTACCAGTACAAAAATATGAGCTGGGTTGGTATTGGAAATAGCCTGCCGCAAATAGAAACCTGACCAAGGTTGTAGACTTTCAGCTTGCTTGTCTAGGAGAGTGAGCCAATTGATTTGTTCTTGAAAAAAAGATTCAAAACAAGTGGCATTTTTACAGCTGTTATGGATGCTAGCCAAGCCATTCTGATATACCGTTTGAATGGTTTTGGCCTGTGTAGATGCCTGGATTTGTTGCTGATACAAATTACTCATTTGTTCATAGAGTGCGAATGTATTCGCGTCCTGGCAAATAATTTTTTCAGGTGTGTTTTTAGGACTTTGGCAATTAATGGGATGATGGATTGGATTAGTGCTGCTTGTGGTATGAGTAACTGTACTTGCACTTGTGCTGGCGCTGTTGTTAGCGGCGTAGCTATGGGGTAAGCCGCATAATAAGCTGACAATGCAAAATGAATAAAATAAATGAATTTTCATGAGTTGACTCCTTGTGAAGTAAAAATCGATTACCGACGTTGCTCTAGGGGCGGGCTAATTTTGTTGGCTTGCTCTGTGGAGGGTGAAAAAAACTGTTTGATGAGTTCAAGTTGTTGTGGACTAAGCGCACCTGCAAGTGCTTGGTTGGTACTGTCAGTGCTGTATTTTTCTCGGCCCGTGAGTATTGGTGTTACTGAGGCACTTTGCAGTTGAGAGTGGTTATTAGGTGTTATGGTTTTGTCTGGTGTACTTGGTATCGCTTGAGGTGGGTTGATCTCGTTGTTCTTGATCAATTGGCCTATAGCCTGAGTTATAAATGTTTGTAGTTTTTGCTCTAACTGTTGCTGAGCCATTTTGCTGAATTGTTGGCGTTGTTCTGCATTTAAGCCAATGGCATCCATGAACTTCGTGCTTGTTTCTTGAAATTGACTGGCTATTTGTTGAAAAATAGAATCATGCTGACG
>CAZKWC010000051.1:0-21923 GCA_964556425.1 uncultured Limnohabitans sp.
TGCTTGTTTCTTGAAATTGACTGGCTATTTGTTGAAAAATAGAATCATGCTGACGAAAAAAGCTAGCAGATAGCGGTTGAGCATTATTTTTGCTGTTGTTCAAGTTCGAAACAAGGGGGTTACCATATTGAAGGGTTGACTGAAAGTGGGGGGGAGCTGAAACAGTTGGTCCGTCGTTAAAAATTGCAGTAGTAAGGTTTGGAGTATTATTTTGAATTTGGGAAGTGGTATGTGTGCGGGGAATTGTGGACGCAGTAGGTTTATAGAGCTGGGCGGGGTCTTCTTGACTGATGCGTTCAATATGAGCAGTGTTAAGTTTAATTAAATCTTTTGTTTCTTTCGGAATTCTTTGTTCTTGGATGTTTTTTTGGATTTCAGGACTTGAACTAGCGAAATGCTCGGAAACATGATCTTTTTTGTATTGCTGAACTTTAACAATTAAATCGAGGTCGGTTAATTGTTGGGCTTGTAGAGGGTTTAAACCTGCATGCGCTATGGTCTTTTGAAAAATAGGGGTGGTTAACTGACCGTATTGGGTTGCTGTACTCCAAACTAAATCTTGAATGGCTGGCCCCCTCGAGGCCAAGGGAATGCCATTTTCTTGTAAATTAAGCATTTGCCTTTCATAATGAGAATCTTTGATAAATTGGTATTGATTTTCTTTAAATTGCGGATCAGAAATAGCAAGTTCTTTCCATTTTTTGTCAAATTGAGAGCTGCCTAATTCAATATTGTTGAATTGGTCAGCATAATGACCGTGTTGATTGGATTGTAAAAAGTCATTGAGTGTTCCAGCACCAAGTGATAATTGAAACGTACCATATGATTTTCCACCTTTATCACCTCTGCCATTCGAAATGGTGCCAGGTCCACGCCTGGCTGACTCATATTTTTCTGAGGTATCGCCAAGTTTCCAATTTTCAAGTTCAAGCGAAGTTGAGTTCATGATTTCTCCAAAATTATATAAATGGGAGTTCATCTTACATCAAATTTATATTTTTGAGGTGTATTTTTGCTAAAAATACACTTTTTTTAGTTGTTTCAATTAATTTACCTATACGCTGTTAGCATTCGATATGGCCAAAATACACCCCGACACCACATCCATTAAGTCTAGAAGCCCCGGTGCTTACCGTGAGCGAGACGTTATTAAAGTTTTAGAGCAAGGTTTTGACAATAGTTATGATATTTTTCATAACCTTGATTGGTCCGCTATGAAGGCGGGCAGGCAAACGTTTGGTGAATTAGATGTCGCAATTGTTTCGCCTCAAGGCCATGTTGTTTTGCTGGAAATTAAAGCGGGAAAGTTAGAAATAGTTGATGGGAGCTTGCAAAAAGGCTATAAACAATTTGGTGTTTGGAGTAATAAGTCAGTTGCCACTCAAACGAAACGACAATTCGAATCCATGAAGTCGATGTTATTAGATCGTGGTTTAGAAAAAGTCAGGATTGTGCAGTTTTTAGTTTTGCCAGACTATGAAGTTTTAGATGCTAGCATTTCTTATCCAAGAGAAAGAATTATTGACTCTAAGCAGTTTCCTGCATTAATTAGCCATATTACAGAGGGCTTAAGATTTTATGAGTCGGCCTTAGATAAAAGAGTCGACTTAATGGCATTTTTACAAAATCAATTTGATGTTAAACATGACTTTCAAAATCATATCAAACAACTACAAAATGTTCAGTTTGAGTTGGCGAGTGGGTTAGCCAATTGGGTACCCAAAATCACTCATCAAAGTGGTATATATGTAGTGAACGCAACTGCCGGTTCTGGAAAAACCCAATTAGCAAAAGAGCTATTAAAAAAACAGACTCATCATAAAAAGGCTTATATTTGTTTTAATCGACCTTTGGCTGATCACATGCAAAAAATAGTCGGTATTAATTCAAGTGTTCAAACATTTCATGAGTATTGCCTTGAGTTTGTCAAAAGCCAGCAACCTCAATTTGATCAAAACAAAAAAGATTTATTTAATTTTGTAGAACAATATTATTTGGAGTATGGCAATGATCAATTAGCCAATCTTGACTTGTTGGTAATTGACGAGTCACAAGATTTTAAAGCGAGTTGGCTAGAGCAATTAGTGGCAAGATTAAAGCCTGGTGGGCGATTATATGTTTTGGGTGACATAGAGCAAAACATTTATAGCAAAGAAACTTTTGAGCTTAACGATGCCGTGCTTATTGAGTCCAATGATAATTATCGCTCACCACATAAATTAGTAGAGTTTATTAATGCCCTACATTTAACCAAAAATCCTATTCAAGCACGATCTTTATACCAAGGCTTTGAACCTGCTATTTATAAATATAAAGCTGAAGTACAAACTGGTCTTCAAGTGGTTAATCAGGCTGTTAAAGCATTTTTGGATGATGGTTTTTTACCAAGCCAAATTGCAGTGATTAGTCTTAAAAGTAAAGATAAATCAAAGTTATTAACATTAGATGAGATTGCAGGAGTTCAAACTAAAAGACCGCTGTACACCTATGATGATGCTGGAAATGCATTATGGACAACAGGTGAAATTATTTTAGATACTGTTTATAGATTTAAAGGTCAGAGTATTCCGGCTTTAGTTTTTTGTGAAATAGACTATGAAGAAAATGACGATAAAACTCTAAAGAAGTTATTAGTTGGTTTTACTAGGGCGCAAGTTAAATTATCGCTTGTAATTAGTGAAAAGTCACTATTGTTATTGGCTAATCAAGCTGACTCAAAACTTGAATAATTTTATAAATTAATTGGTGTGTTAAATGAGTGAAATAGTTAGATTATTAAAGTACAGCCAATTGTTGGCCCAAAACCAAGCTCGTAGTGTCAAGTATTTAATGGATGAGCTTGAAATTTCTAAATCAACATTGAATCGAGACATCACCAAACTCAAAGATCAAATGGGTGTACCCATTGTTTTTGATCGAGATAAAAACGGTTATGTTTTAAGCCAAGATCATGCAATGAATGCTTTGCCAGGACTATGGTTTAATCAGGAAGAAATTTTAGCTTTAGTGACCTTGCAGCAATTATTGGAGCAATTACAACCTGGCTTATTAGGCCCTAAATTAAGCCCTATTCAGCAACGATTAGATGAGTTGATGAAGCAAAAAGGTCTTGATAGCCGAGATGCGAGTAAAAGAATTAAAATTTTGCATGCGGGTAAGAGATCAGTTCAGCCACAATTTTTTGAATCTTTAGCAGCTGCCACTCTAGGACGACAAAAAATAGTGATCAAGCATTATGCTAGGCAAAATGGCCAATCGCAAGACAGAGAGTTATCACCTCAAAAACTTATTCATTACCGTGACAATTGGTACTTATTAGCTTGGTGCCATAGCCGCTGCGCAGTAAGAAGTTTTAGCGTTGATGCAATACAAGGTGTGCAAAGTGTTGGGCAAGACGCTATTGAAGTAGAACCCACTGTTTTAGAAAATGCAATTGGTGCGGGATACGGAATTTTTGGTGGGCAGGCCAATCAGAGCGCAAAGTTGCTGTTTACTGCTGAGCGGGCTAGATGGGTAAAAGAAGAAGTTTGGCATCCCTTACAAAGTTCTAGATTTTTAGAGGATGGCACTTACGAGCTGATTTTTCCGTATGCCGATGATAGAGAGTTAATTGGTGATATTCTTCGATTTGGTAGCGATGTAGAGGTATTAGAGCCTTATCATCTTAGGAGTAAAATACAAAAAATCTTGTTAGCTGCAGCTATGCGATATACATGAGTATTTACCAATTACTACGCTAGTAAAACAAATTAGTCAATCCTTAAACTAGGGACATAATGATGCCTTTGCTGGCTAAGAAGCGTTAAAATTATTCATTACTGATAACGATTTTTTACTGATGAATCCTATTGAAAATAACACCCAATTAAATGATTTCGAAGAAGAATTTGTAGATAACAAAACGCTTACTCGACTTCTAATTCAACATTTTGGAATTACCGAAGGCTTTTATGCTTTAAATTTTAGATTGGTAGTATCGGTTGGTTCTGTTGGTCCATTTGCAACTGATGCCAATGTAACTGAAAATAAAATGGGCGGTGCCATAGGTTTTGACGGATTAGGTTTAAGACCTGCACATCCTGATGAGGCCGACGCAGTTGACGCTGCGTCTTTGTTGCTGCAGGTTCCAAATAATGTAACCTTGAATTAAATCATTCTTTGTTGCTGTTAGGGATGATGCCAAGTACAGTCTTTACATTTATTGAAGATTTTTTATTGAGCGTTGGGTGTTGGAGTAGGCACGGCAATTAATTGAGGATTAAGCTGAGCTTTGCAACCAAAACCCTCAAATCTACTAGCAATTATCTTTTGTTCTTGATTCGCAGTCACACTAAATACGCAAGAAATGATGGGTGTGCTGTTGACGACAATAGGTGTATTCAACCATAAGCCAAAAGAACTATATCTTCTTCTGATAGGTGGAATATAGGGGTCGTTGTCGTAAAAATCATCATACCCAAATAAGGGGTAGCCCGCATTCATAACAACAGCATTATTTTGTTGTTGTAGCTTGGTAAATGTGTACATTTTAGTGCCATTGGGTAACACATCAATTCTTTGAGCCGGACCTGTTTGCATTAAAAACTGATTAATGTCGGCATTTTGCCAAGACTGTAGCATTTGCGCAAAACCTTGTTCTGAGGGCAAACTTGCACAAGCGCTAAGACCAAAAAAAGCCAGGAAGGGTAAGAATCGTAAATACGGTGAGCGATTGAGAATTTTCATTTTTTGCTTAATAAGATCGAAGTGAAGTCAATAAGCCTAGAATATTGGTTCAGCTTTGTTTTATTTTAATTCATTCCACTTATTAGCTTACGATTTGTTGTAACAGCAATTAAACAGATGTGCCGTGCTAGTCGATGATGAGTATAAAAAGCCATTGAGCCCTTTAATTCAACACTTCAACATCTGCTGTGGTGTCATTTTAAAAACGTTTAAAAGCTTGCTCAAGTAAAATTTTGGCATTTTGTTCAATTATGCTGTTGTGCGCCACAATGATTCTTTCAATTGGCCATTGCAAAATTTGTTCTGCACTTTTACGGGCAGCTGCTTTATCTTTTACCAATAACCGAACGGTGCGAGGTACATCAAATTGTTGACGCACTCCAGTGAGGGTATTGAATATTTTTGCACTTAAGCTAATGTCTCCTTGCCACCATTGACATAAATCGGTGAGGATAAGCGTTTGAGTAGCGTGATGGAACCAAACGGTTTCGTTAGCAAAAGGAATACCTTGAAAAACTAAATAGTCAAAGTCGGCTGACCATGGGTTGTTTACTCCATTTAATACATTGCTAGTTGGAAGTTGGGGGCATTTTTCTTTTAGCCCAGGTGCTGTATAAAAAATAGCTTCTGGAAAATGAGATAAAAATTGTTGAGCAAATAAATAATGTGCTTTACTGGGAGCTATTACATACTTCACTTGGCCTAATTGCTCTATTTCTTTTTTTAACTCAGGCGTACAAGTTATGGGGGAATGTACCCATAAATCACCACTAGGCAACTGAACAATAGTCATTCGTGAGGATACAAGAATACCTGTGACTTTAAAGTTTTGTTCTGCATGCCAAATGTGTGGGGCGATTTTTTTTAACAACATGGTATTTTTAGTTTAAATTGAGGGTGATATTAAGTCAGATGAGTAAGCTATTGATATTGCTAACAGAGCTGTAAAACACGAATGGGTAAAAAGCTTCATCATTTTGAAAAAGGTGATTAATAGAAAAAACCCAGTAACAAAACTCAAAGGGTTTTAGGGCTATTAAGGCTTAGATGAAACGATTAGGGTATGTTTGAGTTCTACAGCCACTATTGTGGGTGCAAAAGTAAACAAAATAAATCTTTTGAGCCCTATCATCAATACGCTTAAAAACACTTAAAAATTTTTCTTTACTAAGTATAATAATTTGGGATTCTGAATGCAACTAAAAACGGTTGAAAAGCAGTAAAAATCTTTTTTTAAACTAAGTTCGAAAATCAAAGTTGAACAACTGCCACAATGCTATTTTTAAAAACGCTTAAAAGCTTGCTCAAGTAAAGCTTTAGCACTTTTTTCAATAATGCTGTTATGTGTCATAACAATAGTTTGAGTTGGCCAATCCAATATCGCATCGGCACTTTGCCTAGCCGCATTTTTGTCTTTTATCAAAAAAATTATTTTGAGTGGCACATCGAATTTTTTTCGTACCCCTGTAAGGGTAATCAATATTTTGGCTATAAGCGAAATATCACCTTGCCACTATTGGCATAGGTCAGTCAGAATAAGGGTTTACGAAGTTTTATGAAACCATACTGTTTCATTGGCAAAAGGAACACCTTGAAAAACTAAATAGTCAAAGTCAGCTGACCCTGGGTTGTTTACTCATTGAATGCATTGCTAGTTGGAAGTTGGGGGCATTTTTCTTTGAGCCCCGGTGCTGTATAAAAAAGCTTTTACTATTGTGTGAGGGGGAGACTAACAAAATAACTCTTTCGAGTCCTACAATTGACGAGTTTAAGAATACTTCAGAGCTTCCTTAAACTAAGTTTAATAATTTGGGGTGCTGAATGAAACTAAAAAATGATAGAAAAGTAGTAAAAAATCCGTTTTTTTTAAGCTCAAAAAATTTTTATGAAGAAATTAGTTTAAATTTGTCATAATCTCAAAATTCTATAATTAAACGCGTTTAAAACCATGCTTGAAAATCAAAATGCTGAGTCAATAGCTACTACATCTGTGCCAGACAACAATGAAAAAAACGATGTAGAACTAGATATACCAAAGGACAATGACACAGAAAATATTGAAACCACAACCAATATTCCTGATTTAACTAGACGTATAGAGTTGTTATTTACCGCTAAGGGTTCTGATTATTTTAAAATTTGGATTACTAATCTAGCCTTTACTATTATCACGTTTGGCTTGTATTATCCATGGGCCAAAGCTAGGCGGCAAAGATATTTTTGGGCGCATACAGTAGTAGATGGTTATAGTTTAGGCTTTCACGGAAAAGCTTCCTCTATGTTTAAAGGTTATGCGATTGCTTCAGTTTTGGCCATTATTTATTATGCTTTATCGCAGTTTGCACCCACGTATCAAATCGCAATGTTTGCCTTCTTAGCTCTGATTTATCCAATTTTATTTCGAGCATCTTTAAGATTCTTATTATTAAACACCAGCTGGAGAGGCTTACGTTTTAGATTTTTAGGCAGTATCAAGCAATCTTACTGGTATTTGGCCCCCATAATGCTAGTAAGCTTTTTATTGACAGCTACTCCTCTTGTGGTGGTTTATTTTACAGGAGTAGATTTCAATGATGTTTTTGATAGCAGCGATACGAATTATTGGTGGGCCTTAGGTATGTTATTGGCAACTACTTTTTTACTTGTTTTGATTGGAGTACCGTTAGCTTATTTTAAAATTAAAAAATACCAAAAAGATTTTTACTCCTACGCTAATTTAAAAACACAATTTAATGGTACAGGTTGGCAATTTTATAAAATTTTAATAAAAACGGTAGGGGTTAGTTTTTTGGCTGGAATTGCATTAAGCATAATTTCTGGCATTATTGCAATTGTATTTGGATTCGGTTTAAGTGCATTTTCGGACAATGGTTTTTTAAAAATAATAACTGGCTTTGCAATCACTGCTGCAATCGTGGTGAATTATTTGTTAATAGGTATTATCGTTAATAGTTATTTTACCTCTAGGCATTTTAATTTTTTTTGGGGAAAACTCACTGCGAATGGTTTGAAGATCAATGCCAATTTACAGCTTAAAAAGCTCATTTTTCTTAATGCAAAAAATTATCTTTTGATTATTTTAACTTTAGGTTTGTATTATCCATTTGCAAAAATAGCATCAACTAAACTTCAGGTTGAATCTTTAAATTTTGAAAGTACCATTAATTTTGATGAGTTGATTAGTAATTCAACTACAGATCAGCAGGGAAACTTTGGCGAAGCTATGAGTGACTTATTTGATTTTGATTTTGGCTTTTAATGTCTGAATTTCAATCCAGAAAATTGACTAAGAGCTGGATGTTAAAAGTCATTTCTTCCAGCCATTTTTGCATCATTATTTAATAAAGTGAATTTTATGACGGCTATTCCAAATGATGCTGTAAAGGCAAAATATTTTGATGGAAAATCTACTCACGCAAAGTTGGGTTTATTTTTTATTCATGAATATAAGGTTTATTTTGTCGCTAATGATGCAACTAACTCACAGTTCGATCAAGATGTATTGAACCCCAACGCAGAGCCTCAAGACAATACTGAACTTGAACTTTGTTGGCCTGTTTCTGAATTGGATTTGCCTGAAGATTTAGGGCAAAAAGTGGCTCTTTTGTCTTTGCCCCGTTTAGCGAGTATTGAAATTGAGGTTTATTCAGATTGGAAATACTGGAGTGACAAATATCGGCTTAGTCGGGGTTTTCAAAAGTACCAATTAAAAAGCAGTTTTGCTTTTACGGCTGTTATTTTAATTGCTTTGTTTGGTGTCTTTGTTTGGAACTGGGGAATTCCGTGGGCCGCTGAAAAATCTTTAGTATTAATTCCCCATGAAATTGACCAGCAGTTTGGTGAAAAAGCACTAGAGTATATTGATGATACTTTTATGGAAGAAACGAATCTAACAAGTGAAGAACAAGATGAAATAGCGACTGCATTTGAGGAGTATCTTGCCAAGGTTGATGCACAATTAAGCCCTGCATATGATTTACAGTTTAGATCAAGTTCTATAGGGCCTAATGCGTTTGCGCTACCTGGTGGAATCATCATAATGACCGATGAAATGGTCGATCTATTAGACAATGATAAGCAAGCCTTATTTGGTGTTTTTGCTCATGAATTAGGTCATGTTAAAAATCGTGATTCAATGAAAAGCCTCATTCAATTATCGGCTACTGGTATTTTGATGAATGTGTGGGTTGGGGATTTCAGTACAACCTTAGCTTCAATACCAGTCATTATTGAGCAGGCAAGTTATAGCCGAGAAATAGAAACAACGGCGGATGAATCAGCAGCTAAAATTTTAACTCAAGCCAATATCTCACCCTTGGTAATGGTCAAGTTATTTGACTCATTTGAAGAGTTGGCTAAGGAGCGCAAAGATCACTTTAAACTTGAAGTGGAGTCTAATCCGCCAAGGTCAGCATCCAAAAAAGCCTCTGAAAGTGCTAGTGAAGAAGACTCTGGTTTTACCGCAAAATTAGATTATATTTTTAATCAAGACAAAACCTTAGGTATTGATTTTTCATCTCACCCAGCAAATGCAGAGCGTATAAAATTTTTTAAAGACGCAGCCGCTAACTGTTCTGCATGTAAGTTGTGAAAAGATTCTTAATGACTTGAGACTAAGAGAGGCAGCGCTAATTCTTTTACTAGTGTTAGCGCGCTTACACTAAGTACAGCAATTAGTATAATAAGTTTGAATGATAAATGATTTTAAATGAGACAAGCGAGCTAACCTTGCCAAGTAATCAGGAGCGAAGGCCAAGTGGCTTGTTAAGGAAAAAAGTGAGTAATGAGTTAATGAAATAATTACTCAATGCAGCAGAGGTATTAACTAATCACCCATTCATATGGGGATTAAGATATAGGAATATAAGTGTTTTTATCAACAACCTAGATATACCCTATAGCATTTGCTGGCTTCAATCTACAGTTCAACAGCCTAGACTTTTTGATCTAATTTTTGCGTCCAACGAGCCATTAATTCAGTTAATTGCACTCGTGTAAATGGTTTAGTAAGGTAATCATCCATACCTGCTTTTATGCAGTTTTCTTTGTCATCAGTCATGGCGTTTGCCGTCAGAGCAATTATCGGTTTACGTATTAAACCTAAACTTTGCTCACGTTTGCGAATGGTTCTGCTTGCTTCTAAACCATCCATGCCCGGCATTTGTACATCCATTAAAATGATATCGTGGGGTACATTTTTACTAATCTCAACGGCTTCAAGACCATCTTTAGCCACAATCGGATGACAGTCCATTTTGCGCAGCATACTGCATACTATTTCACGGTTAATGGCATTGTCATCTACGATTAATACTTGCAGCTTGTTTTTTTCTAACAAAGAATTATCAGGCTGTTTTTCAGTGAGTAGTGGTTGACTAGTGGCCTTGTTTTCTTGGACCAGCAATACCTCATGGAGGCCAGTGGTAGTGCTCGCAGAAGGGAAATGAGAGGTCGTAGCGGGTGAGGCAATAATTTTGGCATCACTCAATAAAGAATGGGCTAAATCTTGAATCATCACAGGTTGGGCAAGACACATATTAGCGCCTTTATGCCTGGCCTTTTGACAATCTTGGCTAGATCGTAGCTGAGTCAGTAAAATGGTTTTTGCAGCCTTACCACATACAATTAAAATATACTGCTGAATGTTGGCTAAATCTAGCTCACTCATTTGTTCATCAAGAATTAACCAATCAATACCAATTGCAGGTAATTCTAAAAGCGAAGCTTCATCTGCATTTTTGGCAGTGAATGAATGGATATTTAAACGATTGAGTTTCTCTTGGGTAGCGGTAAGATTGGAAGTGCTGCTTGAAACAATAAGTGCTTGTGTGTTTTTTAGTCTAGGTATAGCAGGCTCATGAATTAGCCAACTACTTAAATATTTACTGTCTTCTACAGGGGCAAATGGTAGGTCTAACCAAAAACAAGACCCCTTACCGGTTTCGCTTTCAAATGCTACATTGCCACCCATAAGGTCAGCGAGTTGTTGTGAAATAACCAAGCCCAAACCAGAGCCGCCATAACGCCTCGCCATTGAAATATCGGCTTGTGAAAAAACTTCAAACAATGCGGTTTTTGAGGCCTCTGGAATACCAATACCCGTATCTTGTATAGCGCAGCGTATGACTTTTGTACCTTTAGAATTAATCAGGGTTTTAAGATGAATTTTGACTTCACCCTTATCAGTAAACTTAACTGCATTAGAAATTAAGTTACTAATAATTTGTTTAAACCGGTGTGGGTCGCCTAGGATTTGATCTGGAACATCAGCATCTGCCCATTGGTAAATGGCAATCCCTTTTTCGACGGCCCGTTCGTTAAATAAAAGAGAGATTTCTTCAATCGCATTGATAATTGAGAAGGGTAGGTTCTCTAATTGCAGTTTACCTGCTTCAATTTTAGAAAAATCTAAAATATCGTTGATGAGATACATGAGTGAGGAGGCAGAACTGCCAATCATTTCGACATATCGTCTTTGACTGTTATCGAGTTGAGTCTCATTGAGAATCTGACTAATGCCCATCAAGCCGTTGAGTGGAGTTCTAATTTCATGACTCATGTTGGCCAAAAATTGGCTTTTTGCTCGACTGGCTGACTCAGCTTGTTCTTTGGCTAAGCGCAGTTCTGCAGTACGTTTATCGACTTCACTTTCTAGATGTTCTCGGTGCTCAATTAAGGCTAAATCTCGGCCTTCTATTTGTATGAGCATATGATTAAAACCGTTGATTAATTCGCCAATTTCGTCTTTATTGTTTGAAGTGTTGACCCTGACCGAATAGTCTTGTTTAAGTGCTACTTCTTTGACAACGTTAGCTAAATTGGAAACTGGCTGGGCAATATAGGTCTTGAGTTTTTTAACCAATATCCAAGCCGCACTAAAAGCTAAAATTAATCCCACTAAAGCGACTAAACCGCTCCCTAGCAGCCCAACCCAAACAGGTGTAAGACTAATTTCAAGTATGACAGCGCCCAATTTGTCTTGGTCGTGAACGACATCTTGTTTGGTAATTAAATTAGTCCAAGAGATATCTCTGCTTTTGTTTTGAGTTGTGGCAATTAATTCAGCCACTTTGTTTTTATCTTTGGCTAATAAAGCAGGGTAGGTGGCAAAAACCTGATTTTCTTCATTAATTAATATGGCCGATTGGACCTGGGTTAAATGCCTAAAAGTAGCGAGTTGTTGAGTAGCAGCCGCTCTATCATCAAATCGAATAGCCGCCCCAGTAGTGTCAGCGGCTAATTCTGACAGACTACTGGCTTCGTTATTGACCCTGCTAATTTCACGTTTAATTTGCCAAAACGAAGTAGTGACAAAAAATACAATCAAAGCTAACAAAACACTTAACGCCACAATTCCTATGAGTTTTTGACCAATAGGCAAGTCTCGAAAAACGCTATTGCTTTTCGATTCTTGATCAGTACTTGACTGATTGGGCTTTGTTGTCTTCATGTTATGAAACATCATAATTTGATTCGAGTGCTACGTGCTAATTTAAGCATTTCAGAGCTCGCTTTTAAATTAGATTTTTGCATGAGTGGCAGATTAACATCGAATTGAATTCTGTCCTCTACAGTATCAAGATGGATGTGTGCAATGGCATCTAGTTGAGCTTTAGTGTCTGTTACCACCAAAGTGTTAGTAGAGGCTGCATTCTTCATGATGCTGGATAGCTGTTTGGTTTCCGACTCTGGTACAAAAACAATTTGGCATTCTTTGACTTGGTCAAGATTGATATTGCGTTTGACTTGAATTTCTTTACCTTGAGTGGATCGACCATTTAGCGCATTAAAAGCACCATTCAAATCTTCTTTACCAACCAAACAGATTGATAATTGATTTTTATTTTCACTGGACATCCATTCGACGTATTTTGCAAAGTTATAGACAAAAGCTACTTTTAGTCGATTTTCAGTATTGCTGCCTTGTGATTGAGCCATTGCGGTAATGGGCTGAATTAAACAAATGCTTAACAGGCATGCGGCTTTTAGAGTAGAGATGTATTTTTTCATTTTCATCTCCTTAGAAGCGCCACAAGGCAGTTAAATAAACACTACGACTGACGTCATAGGGCACTGAATTGGGTACCAAGTTAAAAAACTCGGTATGCCTACTCTTGAGGAGATTTTTGCCAACAATCGCAAACTCAATATTTTTATTCTTTTGCCATGCTAGTCTTGCATCTAAGGCGGTATAGGCAGGTACTTTATAGACACTGCCGTCTAATTGACCATGACGAGTTGCACTGGTGTACCTGACAGTGGCATCAAATGTTACACCTTGGCTTAAGTTCATAGAACTAGTTAGCAAAGCTTGATGAGTTTGTGCCGATTGCTCTAGCATTTGCAATTGTCGGTCAGAAAAAATATCACCTGTTAATTTTGGTTTTATTTTTAGATATGAATATGAAGTTTGAATTCTCCACCAAGGCTGAGCCTGCCAATTGATCAAGCCTTCACCACCCCAGCTTTTTGCATTTTCAGAGCTATCGGTGTAGCCTGCAATAATCATGGAGCAATTGGTTCGTCCGGCTAATAAACATTGCAAAATACTTGCAGTTTGATTGGGTTGTTGTTCATACACGTGGTAGGCCCTGAGGCGTTTGTATTCGTTGTAGAACAATGCGCTTTCAAATTGCAAATTGTTATTGACTTGTTTTCTCCAACCGCCCTCTAGGCTTATGGCTTCTTCTGGCTTAGGTTGAGTATCTGCTGGTGGCGAAAGCCTAGACATCGCTGTTACAGCACCTTTGGGTAGTGGTACAGGTGAGCGATAGTTAAAGTCGGCTGCATCTTGAGCAAAGATGTCAATAATGGAGTCCGATTCGGTTCTGCGCAAGGCACGAACTGATTTAGATAAAGCACCCCATACGGTATCTGAGCTAGATGGAGTCCATAAAACACGGAAATTTGGTTGATAGTTAAAACCGGTTAAGCCGTCTTGCTCAAATTTACTGCCTAAAATGAGTTTGAGTTTTTCAGGTACCAAAGTGTAGTCATTATTGACAAATGCACTGTAAGTAAAGCGTTTATCTTTGCCGTCTGCGATTTGATAAGGACTTGCAGGTAATAATAACTCGTCTGCAGTGTAGCGTATTCCTAAACCCCAGATAAGATCATTTTTACCTGAAATTTGGCGGATTTGGAAATCGACATCAACATCAGTTTTTTTACCACCAAGAGTGGTTAAATAGGGTTGTGTGTTGTCAATGCCAGTACCCCACAATACTTTATGTAAAGCGTTGGCGTTATCTACATAGCCTTGAATACTGGCTTCGCTTCCAGCCTCTGTTTTCCAATCATAACGAGCTTGTAAATGCCAGCCTTTGTCTAGGGTGTGCATGTTGCGGGTGGCACTGTAGGGCGTTTGTGGATCGCCGTAGCCTCTTAACACCGGCACTCGCCATGAATCACCACTAGTGGTGTTAAAGATTTCTGACAGAATGGTTAAATCACCCGAGTCGAGTTTTTTCTCGAGGCGGTAACCTAATAATTGATGTTTGGCACCATCAATCCCTTTTTTGCCGGTAAGACTTTCGTAGGAGTCACCCATGGTGTCGGATTTAGCGTACATACGATAGAAGCCACCGTTGTCGAGTTCACCACCATGTCGAATGGTAGTCATACCGTAGTCGCCACTTCCGATGGCAGTACTAACAAAATTACCTTGGGTATTTTTTGCTTTACGGGTCACGATATTAATCACACCATTCATGGCATTGGTGCCCCATAAAGCTGCACCAGGACCTCTTACCACTTCAATTTGTTCAATATCTTCTAAAACAGTATCTTGATTTTCCCACATCACCCCTGAAAACAAGGGTGAATATATGCTACGTCCGTCTACTAGTACTAATAGTTTATTAGAGAAGCGCTCATTAAAACCTCTAGAGCTAATGGCATATCGATCGCGGGATAGTCGGGCAACGTTAATTCCAGGCACGAGTTGCAAAGCTTCTGCGATGGTGGTGGCACCCGAGCGCCTAATTTCGTCAGCAGTAATTACATGGGCGGCTGCAGAAACATCGGTGATGTTTTGAGTTTTACGAGCCATAGAGGTGATGCGAAACTCTACCAACTCCTCAAGACTTAAATTGAGTAGTGGATCATCTTCAGCGTGCGCATTTTTGCTATGCAAAAGTGCAGGAATCGCCAACGAGAGGGCTATCATGAGCGCAGTAGGTTGATAGGCCATTGAAAGTCTTGGTATGTAAGAAGATTTTTTTGTACTTAGGACAAAATCATCTTTTTTGGATGGGACATTGTTTTTCATACGAATATCCAGGTTATAAAGATTAACTGTAGCATCTCAATAAAATCAAAGTAATGGCATTGGGTGATTATGATGATTGTGCTAGATTTTTACCTAAAAATACGCTTTTGTGCTTTCAAAATACAACGATTTGATACACACTGTGACTTTGTTCTTACATTTGAGCGTTATTGAGCCATATGGCAAACGCCTTTATGTCTTGATTTATGCTGCGGATCCTAAGAAAATCAATATGCTTCTCAGACTGACTAGATTTTTCTCAATTGCTTCATTTTATAAACTATTCAATCTTATAGATAGGGATAGCAAACAAAGCGGTACTGGAAAATGCTTGCTTTGCCGCATAAGTCTAGTGTGGCTTTATAGTTGTATTTTTCACATATGGTAATATGTATAAGTATCAAAACCAATTGAATAGTTCAATTCAGTAGCAATTAGAGTTGCTAAAGTTGCTTGTTTGGCTCAATGGTGCTGTTACTTTCTTATAACCAATGAAGAATATACTATCCTTTACAATCAAGGGTATTGCAGCAATTTTAGGCGATGCTAACGGGCATTAGTCGCAGCACACTACAAGCTTGGCTACTAGCTTTTACATCTCAATAATTCTCGACTTTAATTTTTATATGACTGATCATTATGCCATTTTGGGAGTGAGTAGTGATGCCACTCTCGCAGAGGTAAAAAAAGCTTTTAGACAAAAAGCGGCGCTTTATCATCCTGATCGAAATCATCAATCGAATGCTGCCGACTTGTTTAGACAAGCTCAGCAGGCTTATGATGTTTTATCGGACGAAGAAAAGAGGCGAGTTTATGATGAAAATCGTAAGCGCAATTTATTGGACGACCCGCTATTGAATGCTCAGCAAATTTGGCAGAGTTATATGGATGAAATGATTCGAGATTTACAGTCGAGCTAAGCAATGCGTGACTGTTCTCGCAGCCAGCAATTGATGAAGCGCTTAATTGCTGTTAAATTGATAGCTTAAAGCAGGACAATTAATTACCCATTACAGGGCATCAAAAATCATTTAAAAATGATGTTGATGGCATTTTATTGATGACACTAGTTTAATATTTATAAAGTTTCAAATGGCAATATCAAGATTTTTTCGTGAATTACGTACAGGTTATCAATCAGAAATTGATGATCTTATTTCCGATTCCGAAGGTAAAAATGTTCTTAAAAAAAGGTTGGCTGAAAAACATTCTCAATTGAAGTTTTTACTTCAAATGATAGAATTTAATCCTGAAATGGTGGCAGTCATTTTTCATCAAGGATTTATCTTTAGAGGTAAAAACACACTTGAATATTTAGTGAGCCAAGATCCCGATGATTTACCCAGCTGGGATCAAATTTCGGAGGCAGTGGGTTTATTGCCTTGGGCCCAAAAAATTGCGGATCAAGTTTTACTAGAGCCTGAAGGCGAACGTCTTATGGTGCTAGCGGTTGGCTTGGAGTATTTGCATCAACAAGTTGATCATAGCAATCAATCTACCAGTACAGATAAAGACGATGACGATGAGTCCGATAACGATGATCTTTACCAAGATGAAGATACGGTACTTAACTCTGATGATGCCGAAGCAATCGATCCTAAAACCAGAGAGCAACAAGGCGCTGATTGGATGGAACAGCAAGGTTTTGATCGCAAAGATTAATATCTTTCGATTGAACTAGTAGAAGACTAATAATTTTTAAATTGGAAAAAAATGAATCAACTTGCACTCATCACTAAGACTCAAAGTTTAATTGCTGCAGGCGATATTGTGGGCGCTGAATTTGCCTTGGCCGAACTTGCCGATCAAGAAGGTGATAGAGCCTTAATGGAGGTGCTTGAGCAATTGCCGGCCAAAGACGTCTTGGCAGTGATTCGAGAATATGATGATTCAAAATCATCAATTATTAATTTGTTAGTTTCTGCTGAACAGTTTGCCAAAGCGGTAGTAATTGAAAAACAATATAAAGATTTATCACGCACGCATTTACGTGGCATGATGAACTCCATCATTTTTAGAGATGATGCCAATCCAGTGGAATTTTTAACTGCAATTGGTGATTTAGAAGGTGGTAGCGAAGCTTTGGCTGATTATTTTTCTGAAAAATGGAGCCGAGTTGAAGCCTTTGCCAGAACAGGTCATTTTGAAACTATTGAAGAAGATGGCGCCATGCTTTCAGAGGACGAGTTGTATGGTCAATCGTATGCGAGTCCCGTCTTAGAAGATGATGAAGTGGCTGACAAAGATTGGATGCAAATGGCCTACACCTTGCGCTACGAAATTCCAGATTTGTTTATTGAAATGTTGTTGGTACTAAGAGCTAAAGCCAGAAATCATGATTTAGGTTTAGACGATGGTGTAGATGCAGAGGAGGACAATCGTGTAGAAACCAGTGCCACTGACAGGGGTGGTGTCACTCAAGTTCAATTGGAATCTGATTCTGATGAAGAGTCGGCAATTTAATTCATTTTTGTGCCTGTACGCGTGTCTTTATTGCGCTTAAAAATATGTCCGATCTAAAAAATAAAAACTCAGGTATAAGCCTTTTTGATGGCCGACCATTTTTTGAAAAAGCTTTGCTTTATGGTTTAAAAAATGGTCTCATAGATGAGGTGAAGTTAGCCGCTATATTGTCAGATGCTCCCAAAGGAATTGTTCAAATTGCGCGTTATTTTGGTACCGAATATTTGCGCCCTGAATTGGAGTTAGCCAAGGTAAGAATGGTTAATTTAATCAGCTTACACTTAGAGCAAGCCTCTTATGGCGATGTCCATGCTGCCGCAGTGTTGCTTCGTGATCATTCAATTTTGTCACGCTCTAAAGCGGGCTCGGATATGCTCAAGGCCTTAATTGTGATGCCACAGAACTCACACTTTGGCATGAACGAAACTCGGAAATTTACCGATAAGCAAATTCCTTTGCTTAATAAGTGGAGTTTAAGGGATTTTGCAGAATATAGTGGCGAGTTAGCCAAGCGTGAAAAAGTCGCTGTGCTAATTGATGCCGCTACTTATTTGGCGCATGATTTAGGTCTTGATGCAGATGAATTGCATGACGCTGCCAAAGACTCTGAGGCGGTTATTCGAACTGCTTTGTTAGTGTATAGCATGAAGCAGCATGAGATGCCCGACTGGCCCATGTTCGAGAAACTCATTAAAGATTGGCGGCAAAAGGCCAATAAAACGTCCAAAAAATCGGTACCCGTCATTCCAATTTCTTGGCCATCTGACTTACCACCTCGGTTTTTAAAAGTTGTACAAGAACTGGCTCAGTCGATAGAGCAAGACTTGGTAAAAATACTGGATCCCGAAGTTTCAATTCGTAAGTTGTTTGATCAGACCCCCGCCTTTATTGGTCGTTATTTTTGGCAAGAAGACTTTATTTCCGAAGTTGAAAATTTTGAAAGATCAGTTAGCAAAGAGTGGGATAAAGCCACTAAGGGACGTACCGACGACGCCTCCTTATTAACGCTTTGGATGAGTATTGCTACTGCATCGCCTTTGCGTTGTGATTTAACTGAAAAGCAGGCAAAAGCCTTGATTCGCAAAATTAAGAAAAATGGCCTCAATTCAGCTGCAGCAGTTGAATTTATTCAAAAATTTGCACCAGCATTACATCAAGATGATTATTTAAAGGTTTGGTCAGATTTTTTACATGAAGCTGAACCTTTGCTTAAAAGTGATCAATCATTTGCTGAAAAAGATGGCTTGCAACTTTTGCGTCGAGAATGCAATGTGATTGATTAAATCCCGACTCAAATCGTGGCTACAAGCATAATTTCATCTAAAAAATGACAGTTTTGTCTGTGCTAGCGATTAGAATTAGACTATACAAAAGTAGCTGTTTTTGACTCCATTTGGGCTTTTTCAACTTTTTCTAAAGTCGTGTTACGAGACCGCCCCAAAAACAGCAGATTCATTTGATCACTTGAACACCGACGTTGTGCATCTTTTTGAATCGTTACTGCCCCAATATTTTAAAATTGAAATAAATCCCATGACAGATCCAATTCAACAAAACGGCCTCAATAGCCTTACCAAATCATTTGAACCCGCCCAAATTGAAAGTACATGGGGCCCAGAGTGGGAATTGCGCCAATACGCGAAAGCGGGTTTCCAAGGAACAGGTCAGGCAAAAGCGGGTCAACCTGCCTTTGCTGTGCAATTACCGCCCCCTAACGTCACTGGCACTTTGCACATGGGCCATGCGTTTAACCAAACCATTATGGACTCCTTAACCCGTTACCACCGTATGAAAGGTTTTAATACGGTATGGGTGCCTGGTACCGATCACGCTGGTATTGCGACACAAATTGTCGTAGAGCGTCAATTGCAAGAACAAGGTATTTCACGTCACGATATGGGAGCAACCCCTCCAGAGGCTAGAAAAAACTTTGTTTCTAAAGTGTGGGAGTGGAAAGAAAAATCAGGCAATACCATTACTACTCAAATGCGCCGTATGGGCACCAGTGTAGATTGGGAGCGTGAATATTTCACGATGGATCCAAAACTGAGCTCGGTAGTAAGTGATACCTTTGTTAAGTTATATGAGCAAGGCTTAATTTACCGTGGCAAACGCTTGGTCAATTGGGATCCAGTGTTGCAAAGTGCAGTAAGTGACCTTGAAGTCGAAAGTGTCGAGTCCGAAGGGAAGATGCACTACATTTGTTACCCATTTGCTGACGGCCCACAACTTATTGACGGCGTGATGCAAAAAGGTATGACCATTGCCACTACCCGCCCCGAAACCATGATGGCCGATGGCGCTTTGGCAGTTCACCCTGAGGACCCAAGGTATAGTCATTTAGTCGGTAAGTTGGTTGACTTACCTTTGTGCGATAGGCAAATTCCAATCATTGCAGATGATTTTGTGGATCGTGAATTTGGTTCTGGTTGCGTGAAAATTACTGGTGCCCACGACTTTAACGATTACGCTTGTGCCAATCGCCATGGTCTGCCTTTAATTACCATTTTTACCCTAGATGCAAAAGTCAATACCAATGGTCCAGTAGCCTACCAAGGCCTTGATCGATTTGAAGCTCGTAAAGCTTTATTAAAAGACTTAGAAGTAGATGGTTTATTGTTAGAAATTAAACCGCACAAATTAATGTTGCCTATTTGCACCCGTACCGGTCAAGTAGTTGAACCAATGCTTACTGACCAATGGTTTGTAGCCATGTCAAAGGTCAGCGAGCAAGACCCGACTGGTAAAAGTATTGCGCAAAAAGCCATTGATGTAGTGGCCAATGGTGAAGTTCAATTTGTGCCTGAAAACTGGGTTAACACCTACAACCAATGGATGAATAATATTCAAGATTGGTGTATTAGTCGTCAATTGTGGTGGGGTCATCAAATTCCCGCTTGGTATGACGAAGAGGGTAATGTGATTGTGGCTAGATCAGAGCAAGAAGCACAGGCCAAAGCACCAGGTAAAAAACTTCGCCGTGATGAAGATGTATTAGACACTTGGTATTCATCTGCCTTAGTGCCTTTTTCAACTATGGGTTGGCCAGACAATATCCAATCTGAAAATACCACCTCTGATTACAACCTTTATTTGCCTTCTAGTGTGCTGGTAACCGGTTACGATATTATTTTCTTCTGGGTGGCCAGAATGATTATGATGACCACTCATTTTACTGGCCGAGTACCGTTTAAACATGTGTACATCCATGGTTTAGTGCGAGATGCTCAGGGCAAAAAAATGAGCAAATCAGAGGGTAATGTTTTAGACCCAGTTGATTTAATCGATGGTATTGAACTCGAGCCATTATTAGGCAAGCGCACCACCGGTCTAAGAAAACCAGAAACTGCTCCTGCTGTTCGTAAAAATACCGAAAAAGAATTCCCACAAGGTATTCCAGCTTTTGGTGCAGATGCCCTGCGTTTTACTTTTGCTTCTTTGGCTTCCCTTGGCCGCAGCATTAACTTTGACAGCAAACGTTGTGAAGGTTATCGCAATTTCTGTAATAAATTATGGAACGCCAGCCGATTTGTTTTAATGAATTGTGAGGGTTACGATTGTGGCTTGCAAGACCATGATGCTTCGGCTTGTGCTACTGACGGCGAGTATTTACAGTTTTCATTGGCTGACCGTTGGATCACTTCTATTTTGCAACAAGTAGAGGCCGATGTGGAAACCGCCTTCACTGATTACCGCTTAGACAATGTTGCCAATAGCATTTATCAGTTTGTCTGGGATGAATTCTGTGACTGGTATTTAGAAATTGCCAAAGTACAAATTCAGACCGGTACAGTAGCACAACAACGTGCTACCCGCCGCACTTTAATTCGTACCCTAGAAACTATTTTACGTTTAGCTCACCCCGTCATTCCTTTTATTACTGAAAGTTTATGGCAAGTAGTGGCGCCTGTAGCGGGCCGTGCTGGCGCTTCGGTAAGCGTTGCTGCTTACCCTGTAAGCCAGCCTAATCGTATTGATCCTGTAGCTATAGATTACATTGGTAAGCTCAAAGGCTTAATCGATACCTGTCGTACTTTGCGCAGTCAAATGAATGTGGCGCCAAGCACCAAGTTACCTATGTTGGTCTTGGGTGATGACGAGTTTATTGCTCAAGCTGCTCCAGTATTAAAAGCCCTAGCCCGCTTAAGTGAAGTCAAGCAATTTACTGATGAAGCGCAATGGCAAACTGCCTCAGGTGCTTCACCGTTTGCTGCTGTGGGTAATGCCCGTGTGAGCCTGTTTGTTGAAGTAGATTTAGCCGCTGAAAAAGCCCGTTTAAATAAAGAAGTGGCTCGCTTAGAAAACGAAATCACTAAAACACAAGCTAAATTGGCCAACGAAGCATTTGTTAAAAAAGCACCTCCTGCAGTTTTAGCTCAGGAGAACACTCGTTTAGCAGACAACACGGCGACGCTTGAAAAAATCAAAGATCAGTTGCAAAGACTAGGTGCATAAGCAATCAACA
>CAZKWC010000052.1:0-11040 GCA_964556425.1 uncultured Limnohabitans sp.
CACATATAGTGAGATCAGAGTTTTAAATTCTGCTCTAGGCGTTGCAGGCGATAACTCAGTTGTGGCCGAGTAATTCCTAAACTGCGAGCGGCGGCTGAAATATTCCCTTCGTGTTGATTAACTGCTGCATTAATCAAGTTAGCCTCTAGTTGGTCTAAACTTGTTTTATTTTGCATCATATTATTGAGTAGCTCTTGAGTAGAAGCTAGGGTAGTAGTTTTAATATGCCCTGTAGCGTCTAGGCCGACCTCATTTTCATCTTGATAGTTGGGGAAAATTTCTTCCACATCGACCCATTCGCCATGACTGACTAATATCACGCCGCGCTCGATTAAGTTTTCAAGTTCGCGAACATTACCTGGCCAAGAATAGCGACGCATGGCTGCTAAAGCTCTGTCGGTAATACCGAGCACCCGTTTATCGTGCAAACTAGCAAATTTTTTAAGCATATGAGTGGCAAGGGCCTCTATATCTTCTTTGCGCTCTCTGAGGGGCGGAATTTTGATGGGGTAAACATTGAGTCGGTATAATAAATCTTGCCTAAATCGACCTGCTTTGACTGCTTCTTCTAAGTGAACATGAGTAGCGGCCACAATTCGCACATTGACTTTTCTTGGCGCAGAACTCCCTAAACGCTCCACCACACCGTCTTCAAGTACTCTTAATAATTTTGCCTGTGCAGACAGTGGTAAGTCGCCTAACTCATCCAACAACAAGGTGCCTCCATCGGCCCTCTCAAAACGACCAGCCCGTGCGGAATTTGCGCCTGTGTATGCCCCTTTTTCAGCACCAAATAACTCTGACTCTATGAGCTCGGCTGGCAATGCCGCACAATTGACTGCAATAAAGGGTTTGTCGGCTCTTGGGCTCATAGCATGAATGGCTCTAGCAAAACGCTCTTTACCCACTCCTGTTTCACCATTTAATAACACCGTAACTTGGGTGGTGGCTGCTTTACGCATTAAATTAGCTGCCTTACCAAAAGCAGCTGATTGTCCAATTAATGGCCCTAGTTCGTCGGCGGGTTGCAAAGACGAGCGCAACATTTGCACTTGGGCATTGAGGTCTTCTAGATGCACGAGTAAGGATTCTGAGTGGTACTCATTGTTCATTGCTTCGCCATCATCCCACTCATAGACGGGTTTACCTTCGATTAAACAATGTGAGGCACCACAGGCTTCACATTGTGTTTCTTTAAACAGCACTGTTTTACCAAAAAATGCACTGGTGTAACCAGAGGCGTAACCTAACAACATCCAGCATACTGGGGTTTCTTGTTTGCCAAAATCTCTGCTATGCACTTCGGCTTCCCATGAGTGTTGCCATTTAAAAATGCCGTGAAACTTTCCCTCTATGGGGTTGAAATCAAATTTTTCTGGGGTCACCTGAACAGCACCCTCTAGCATGTGTAATTGAGGGCCTACTACAAACATATCAAAAATGCCCGCTTTGCCCCTTACCTCACGTGCCAAAACAGCATCTCTTTGCCCAGCAGCAAAACCAGTTCTTAACAACAAACGCCTAGTGATGTCTATGCCAACGGTTTGTATGAGCTCACGCCTAAGTGTGCCAAGCGCACTAGCGTGCATTAATAACATTCGTTGGCCAGCCAACCAAATTCGACCGTCAGCAGTCGAAAAATGAATTTGGCGCCTTAAATCAGCATCGGATGGGAGTTTGGGTATAGATGATGGCATGAAGAAATTATCGAGATATTTTAAAAATAATCTTTTCGGGTTTTTACCTATTCTTCATAAAAAATTTCATCAAATGATTAAATTAACCCCTAATTTGTTCATTATTTCATCAAAATATGAAATTAATCTTACAAAATATTTCTTTGTACTTATTTTAACTGTCAAAAAATTGAGGTTTTTCTATGGCCTTTTCTAGGGGTTTACTCTTAAATTATCGATAAATTCATAATTTTTTGGCTTAGCTTTGATTTTTGGCACATATTTTGCGACGAAGTAGATATGTTCAGCCCATTAGGAATTTTAAAAATGAGCACCGCCAAAGCGTTATTTCAAAACCAGCCAGCACTAGATTCTTCATTGCAAGTTGATCTCAGCCTTAAGTTTGTTCGCTTGTTAGAAATTACTCCAAAAGGTTTGGTGAGTTTTGAGTTTTCTATGGGATGGCCTGATTTGTTAGTAGAACTTTTATTACCACAAGCGGCATTTTTTGAGTTTTGTTTAGTGCAAAAAATTACCGACATTCGTTTTGTAAACGATGAAGTGCGCCAAGAGTGGTCTGCTATTTCTCAATAAATTGGTGAATCCATTACCTGAACTAAGTGCCACAACCTAAAACTCGGAGACAAAAGTGAATATTGATCTGCACTCACGCGAAATTCGGCCCTTACGCAATACCTTTGATCATGTTGCCAAATATATTGGTCATGATAAAACTGCCACTCGTTATGAAGAAGCTACCTATGGTGCTCAACCAAGTGCCAACTTTCATTACCGACCTACCTGGGCTCCTGAATACGAAATTTTTGATGCCAAACGTAGCAAAATTGTGTTGGCTGATTGGTATTGTTTAAAAGATCCAAGGCAATTTTATTACGCCACTTGGACCACTACTCGTGCGAGGCAACAAGAAGCCATGGAGGCGAATTTTCAGTTTGTTGAAAATCGCGGCATGCTGGCAATGATCGATAGTGAAGTGAGCGACTTAGCACTTCAAGTTTTATTACCTTTGCGTCATATGGCCTGGGGTGCCAATATGAATAACGCTTCAATTTGTGCCTATGGCTATGGTACTGCGTTTACTGCTCCCGCTATGTTCCATGCAATGGATAACTTGGGTATTGCTCAATACATTACTCGGGTTGGCTTAATTATGGGTGAAGCTGCCGATTTAGATGCAGCCAAAGAGGCTTGGTTAAACCAGAGCCATTGGCAAGGTTTGCGTCAATTGGTCGAGGACAGTTTTGTAGTAGCGGATCCTTTTGAGCTCTTTATTGCACAAAATTTATGTCTAGATGGATTGTTGTATCCACTAATTTACAGCCAGTTTATTAACAAAACATTAGCACAAAAAGGCGCAAGTTCCTTGGCGCTAATGACTACGTTTATGACCGACTGGTTTGACGAAACTTCACGTTGGATTGACTCTGTAGTCAAACGTGCAGCCAACGAATCTGCTGAAAATAAACAATTAATTCAGCATTGGAGTCAAGACTGGTCTGCCCGTAGTTTACAGGCCTTAAAACCCTTGGCTGAAGTCGCATTTGGTGCTGATGCAGCCGATGCCTTAGCACTGGCAAAAACCGCTCTTGAACTGCGAGCTCAAAAAATTGGTGTTTCTATTTAATACCAATGGCCGATTTGAAATAAGGAAATGACATGTCAAACGTATTTATAGCTTTTCAAGATAACGATGAATCTCGCCCTGTAGTGGATGCGATTATTCAAGACAATCCTGCCGCCTTACTCACTCGATCACCAGGCTTGGTCAAGATCGATTCACCCTCACGTTTAGTGATCAAACGCGAAACCATTGAAGCGATGACTGAGCAAGACTTCGACTTACAAAGAATCCACATTAATTTGATCACTTTATCGGGTCATATTGATGAAGATGACGATGAAATTAGCCTCACATGGAAACACTAAAGTCAAGCGCTTGGAAGTGACATTGTTCAAATAATTAGGAGACATCAAAATGGATATGCAAGCAAAGAAAAAGAAACTCGGTTTACGTGACCGTTATGCTGCCATGACACGTGGTTTGCATTGGGATACCACTTATCAACCAATGGAAAAAGTCTTTCCATATGACCGTTATGAAGGAATCAAGATTCATGACTGGGATAAGTGGGAAGATCCATTCCGCTTAACCATGGATGCGTACTGGAAATACCAAGGCGAAAAAGAGAAAAAATTGTATGCCGTGATTGACGCATTTGCGCAAAACAATGGCCAATTGGGAGTAACCGATGCTCGCTACATTAATGCACTTAAATTATTTATTCAAGGCGTAACACCACTTGAATATTATGCACACCGTGGTTTTGCTCATGTGGGTCGTCAGTTTACGGGTGCAGGTGCAAGGGTGGCTGCACAAATGCAATCAATTGATGAGTTACGTCATTACCAAACTGAAACTCACGCCATATCGCACTACAACAAATACTTTAACGGTATGCACAATTCCAACCATTGGTTTGATCGTGTATGGTATTTGTCTGTGCCTAAATCTTTCTTTGAAGATGCTAATAGTGCGGGTCCCTTTGAGTTTTTAACAGCGGTTAGTTTCTCATTTGAATATGTCTTAACCAATCTGTTGTTTGTGCCATTTATGTCGGGTGCAGCCCATAACGGTGATATGTCCACTGTGACCTTTGGTTTCTCTGCACAGTCCGATGAATCACGTCATATGACGCTTGGTATTGAGTGTATTAAATTCTTACTAGAGCAAGATCCTGCCAACGTGCCAATCGTACAAAAATGGATTGATAAATGGTTTTGGCGCGGTTATAGATTGCTCACCTTAGTGGCCATGATGCAAGACTATATGTTGCCAAAACGTGTCATGAGCTGGAAAGAGGCTTGGGAAATGTATGCCGAACAAAACGGTGGTGCATTGTTTAAAGATTTGGCACGTTATGGTATTCGTGAGCCTAAGGGTTGGAAACAAGCTTGTGAAGGTAAAGACCATATTAGCCATCAAGCATGGAATACCTTCTATAACTACAACGCAGCAGCGCCTTTCCATACTTGGGTGCCTACTGACGAAGAAATGAGCTGGTTATCCGAGAAATACCCAGAAACCTTTGATAGGTATTACAAACCCCGCCTTGTGCATTACCGTGAACAACAGCAAGCAGGCAAACGTTTTTATAACACTACATTGCCGATGCTGTGCACTACTTGTCAAATTCCGATGTTGTTTACCGAAGAAGGCGATGCCACCAAAATTGCCTATCGTGAAAGCAATTATTTTGGCAATAAATACCATTTCTGTAGTGATCATTGCCAAGAAATTTTTGACGATGAACCAGAAAAATATGTGCAGTCTTGGTTGCCAGTTCATCAAATTTATCAAGGTAATTGTTTTAAACCAGGTACTGATCCCACCAAAGAGGGTTTTGATCCATTAGCAGCCGTTTTAGATTATTACGAAATGAATGTCGGTCAAGACAATTTTGATTTTGAAGGGTCAATTGACCAAGCCAACTTTGCCGCCTGGAAGGGCGACGCAACACCCGATGCAGGAGATAAAAAATGAGTGTAGTTGCCATATCTGAATATCAATTTCCTATGCGTGATGTACGTGAAAATTTCCCAGCACCTCTGTTGTACATAGGTTGGGATGATCATCTCATGTTTTGTGCGCCATTTTGTTTGCCACTGCCACCTGATATGCCATTTGGTGCACTACCAACTGCAGTGTTACCGGGTGTTTATGGCGCTCATCCAGAGTTTGCCAGCATTGATTGGACAAAAGTGGAGTGGTTAAAGTCGGGTCAACCATGGAGTCCAGACCCAACCAAATCATTGGCAGAAAACGGCCTACAACACAAAGATGCTATTCGTTTTCGTACCCCTGGTATGACGGGAATTGCCGGTTCTTATAGTTAACTTGAAAAAAAAGTTGGAGTGAGTGTTATGTCATATCAGTTAACCATTGAGCCTTTAGGCGCCACTATAGAGGTGAATGAAGGCCAGACCATGTTAGATGCCGCATTGCGTCACGGCATTTATTTGCCACATGCTTGTGGCCATGGTTTATGTGGTTCTTGTAAAGTTCAAGTCTGTGGTGGTGAAGTCGACCATGGTGCAGCCAATCCATTTGCTTTACTTGATTTTGAAAAAGATGAGGGTAAAACTTTGGCTTGTTGTGCCACTTTGCAAGATGATGTGACGATTGAAGCAGATATTGAAGAAGAGCCCGATGCACAAATTATCCCTGTGCAGGATTTTTCAGCCGTAGTGAGCAAAATCATTGACCTTACTCCAACTATTAAAGCAGTGTATTTGCGCTTGTCCAAAGCCATGCATTTTCAGGCCGGGCAATATGTACAAATTTCAATGCCTGCGTCTAGTGGCTTAGAGGGAAGTCGAGCTTTCTCGATTGCCAATTCGCCCCAAGAAGTAGCGCAGACCAATGAAATTGAACTCAATGTTCGGATCGTGCCAAATGGCGCAATGACTAGTTATATTCATCAGCATTTAAAAGTAGGTGATGAGTTAAATGTGACTGGGCCATTTGGTCGATTTTTTGTACGCAAATCATTAGCCAGCCCCATGCTGTTTTTGGCAGGTGGATCGGGTCTTTCTAGTCCGCTTTCTATGATTGCCGATTTATTACATGAGGGTAGTCAACAAGCCATTACCTTGGTGGTAGGGCAGCGTAATGCAGCAGAGCTGTATTACCACCAACAATTACTTGATTTAGCCGCTCGGCACAGCAACTTTACCTATGTTCCTGCGCTGTCGGATGCTAGTGACTCACAAAGCCCTTGGCCAGGTGCGGTAGGTTTTGTGCATGAAGTTGCCAAGCAACATTTTGCGGGTAATTTCTCGGGCCATAAAGCCTATTTATGCGGCCCTCCGCCCATGATTGAAGCGGCCATTAATACCTTGATGCAAGGCAGATGCTACGAGCGTGATATTTACACCGAACGCTTTTTATCTAAAGCGGATGTACAAAATCAAAAAAGCCCTTTGTTTAAACGTGTGTAAGGAGACGCAGAGTGATATTTGATACTCGACCCAAAGTGAATGTGCAAGTGGCGCAAACAGGCGAGACCTATGCCTGTGCCACAGCAGAGAGCTTACTCAAAGGCATGATGCGATTAGGGCGTAAAGGTATACCTGTGGGCTGTGTGAATGGTGGCTGCGGCGTATGCAAAGTAAAAGTTTTATCGGGGCAAGTGAGCTCATTGGGACCTATTAGTAGAGCTCATGTGACCGTAGATGAAGAAGCGCAGGGTTACACCTTGGCTTGTAGAGCCGCCCCTGTGTGTGACGTGCAACTCGAAGTTGCCGACAAGTTAAAGAAACCTTTTTCCAAACCGCTTGCTGCACCAACAGCAGGCAATATTTCAACCAAAGACTAGGAGAGACAAAATGGGTGTTTTAAGAATCGGTCATGCCAACCTTAGGGTTATGGATATGAAAGAAGCCCTCAAACATTATGAAAATGTTTTAGGTATGAAACGTGTCATGGAAGATAAAAATGGCAATGTATATTTGAAATGTTGGGACGAATGGGATAAATACTCCTTAATCCTAAGCCCCTCCGATCAAGCTGGTTTAAATCATGTGGCTTACAAGGTGGAAAAAGATGCCGATTTGGACGATTTAAAGGCCAAGATTGAAGCCTATGGTATTAAGACAACTGACCTAGCAGAAGGTACTTTGCCTTCCACTGGTCGTATGTTGCAATTTAACTTGCCAAGCGGTCATGAAATGCGTTTGTATGCCATGAAGGAATACGTGGGTACTGAAGTTGGCACGACTAATCCTGATCCATGGCCAGACAATATTAAAGGTGCAGGCGTGCACTGGTTAGATCATTGTTTGTTAATGTGCGAAATGAATCCAGAAGCTGGCATTAATACAGTGGCTGACAACACCAAATTTATGACTGAAGTATTGGACTTTTTCTTAACTGAACAAGTCATGGTAGGCCCAGGTGGTGTGATTCAAGCTGCAGCATGGTTAAGCCGCACTACTACACCACACGATATCGCTTTTGTTGGCGGCCCTCGTAGCGGTTTACATCATATTGCTTATTTCCTTGACTCTTGGCACGACATTTTAAAGTCTGCCGATGTGATGGCGAAAAACAAAACCAAAATTGATGTAGCCCCTACCCGTCATGGTATTACCCGCGGTGAAACCATTTATTTCTTTGATCCAAGTGGCAACCGTAATGAAACCTTTGCTGGTTTAGGTTATTTAGCACAGCGCGATCGTCCTGTAACCACTTGGACTGAAGATAAATTATGGAATGGTATTTTCTATCACACCGGTGATGCGGTGCCATCATTTACTGATGTTTATACCTAATTCAAAGTCAAGCTGAATTTTCTTAACTTTAAAACATGAGTAAAACTTGACCTCGTCACTCATGTGCCCCTCTTGAATTGATTGTTCTATCAGTTAAAGAGGGGCTTCCCAAGCTGTCAAGCCTTATTTTTTAACTATTGTTTTAACAAGCCATGAAACAAATCCTCAACTATATTAACGGTGCTTATGTTGCCAGCCAACGTCAATTTGAAAAGCGCTCCCCTCAGACCAATGAAGTGATTGCCCAGGTGCATGAGGCTAGTTTTGAGGATGTCGATTTGGCAGTGAAGTCTGCACAAGCGGCCTTGAATGGCCCTTGGGGACAAATGACAGTAGCCGAGCGTGTTGAAAAATTACATGCGGTAGCAGATGGAATTAATCGTCGATTTGACGAATTTTTAGCGGCCGAATGTGCCGATACGGGTAAACCAGCCAGTTTGGCCAAACATATTGATATTCCGCGTGGTGCCGCCAATTTTAAAGTTTTTGCTGATGTAGTGAAGAACGTTGCTACCGAATTTTTTGAAATGGCAACCCCTGACGGGCGTGGTGCCATCAATTATGGCTACCGCTCGCCTGTAGGCGTGATTGGTGTAATTTGCCCTTGGAATTTACCCCTGTTATTAATGACTTGGAAAGTGGGACCAGCGTTGGCTTGTGGTAATACCGTTGTAGTGAAACCTTCTGAAGAAACACCACAAACAGCCGCCCTTTTAGGTGAGGTAATGGCAGAGGCGGGCATTCCGCCTGGGGTCTATAACGTGGTTCATGGCTTTGGACCTAATTCGGCTGGAGAGTTTGTGACTTCACATCCACAAGTCAACGCTATTACCTTTACCGGTGAAACTCGCACAGGTGAAGTGATTATGAAAGCCGCGGCAAAAGGCGCTAGACCAGTAAGTTTAGAAATGGGCGGTAAAAATGCGGCCATTGTTTTTGCCGATTGTAATTTTGAAGCTGCCATTGAGGGCACTATGCGCTCGGTATTTGCCAACTGTGGTCAAGTTTGTTTAGGTACTGAACGGGTGTATGTAGAGAGACCTATTTTTGAAAAGTTTGTGGCAGCATTAAAAGCCGGTGCTGAAGGCTTAAAACTTGGTGCGTCATTTGATGACGCTACTAATATGGGACCCTTAATTAGTAAAGAGCATCAAAATAAGGTGTTGTCTTATTACAAAATTGCGGTCGATGAAGGTGCAACCGTTGTGACAGGTGGTGGCGTGCCCAATATGCCAGCCGAGCAAAAAGACGGTTGCTGGGTACAACCCACTATTTGGACAGGTTTAGCGGATGATGCAAGGGTAATGAAAGAAGAAGTCTTTGGACCCTGTTGCCATATTACGCCCTTTGATACCGAGGCCGAAGTTTTGCAAAGAGCCAATGACAATGAATACGGTTTAGCTACTGCCATTTGGACACAAGATTTAGCAAGAGCCCACCGCGTAGCACAAAAAATGCAAGTGGGTTTGTCATGGGTAAATTCATGGTTCTTGCGAGATTTACGTACGCCATTTGGTGGTGCTAAACAATCGGGTATTGGTCGTGAGGGTGGGGTGCATTCTTTAGAGTTTTACACTGAACTCAAAAATGTTTGTGTCAAACTTTAATTGAGACTTCCGAAGCAAAATATTTATGAATACTCCGATGAGCAGCCCAGAAATTGGCAAAAATATTTTAGTTAATGGCATCAATGTGAATTATCACGATCAAGGTAGTGGTTTTCCTATAACGCTTATTCACGGCTCTGGGCCTGGTGTTTCAGCTTGGGCTAACTGGCGTTTAATTATTCCTGTGCTAGCTCAACAAGCCAGAGTAATAGCTCCCGATATGCTGGGTTTTGGCTTCACTCAAAGAGTGGCTGGTCAAAACTACAGCATGGATATTTGGGTCGAGCAAACATTGGGTTTATTAGACGCTTTGGGTATTGAGCAAACCGATTTAGTAGGCAACTCATTTGGCGGTGCTTTAGCACTGGCTTTTGCTATTCGCTATCCCAATAGGGTCAGACGTTTAGTGTTAATGGGCAGTGTGGGTGTGCCGCATGAAATAACTCCCGGCCTTGATGCGGTTTGGGGCTATGAACCTTCGTTTGAGAACATGCGCAAAATAATGGATTTGTTTGCATTTAATCGCCACTTGGTAAACGATGAGTTAGCCATGCTGAGGTACAAAGCCTCTATTCAAGAAGGTTTTCAGGAATCTTTTTCTGCAATGTTTCCAGCCCCTCGTCAACGTTGGGTAGATGCAATGTGTAGCCCAGAAGCAGCCATTAAAGCCTTGCCACATGAAACTTTGGTAGTGCATGGCCGAGATGATTTAATTATTCCTTTAATTACCAGCACTACCTTGGCCAATTGGATTCCAAAAGCACAGTTACATGTGTTTGGGCAATGCGGCCATTGGACGCAAATTGAACACTCGGCTAGGTTTGCTCAGTTGGTGATTAATTTTATAAACGAAGCGAATATGCAAAGTTCATCCAAAGCTGCTTGAAGTGCTATCAGTTTTCGTCATTTTTTATCTTCTCTTTATTAGATTTTAAGAGTTGAAATTGAGAGTTTTATTTTTTATATCTTTAAATTAGGATTGTTATGTCAATGCAGCCAGAACTAATACAAACCTTGGGCACTGAGTTATTTACTGCCTTACAAAATTGCCAAACTCTAGAGCCTTTAACCAATCGTCACCCCGACATTACGATTGAAGACGCTTATGCCATTCAACAAGTTTTAAATGGGAAGCGAGTGTCTGCAGGCGCCAGAGTGGTGGGTAAAAAAATTGGCGTTACCTCTAAAGCGGTGATGAATATGCTTAATGTGTACCAACCTGACTTTGGTATTTTATTGGACAACATGATTTATAACGAGGGTCAATCCATTGAGCGCGATAGTTTAATTCAGCCCAAAGCCGAGGGCGAAATTGCTTTTATTTTAAAACGAGATCTACAAGGCCCAGGTATTAGCAATGCGGATGTATTAGCTGCCACCGAATGTGTCATGCCTTGTTTTGAAAT
>CAZKWC010000052.1:11140-20180 GCA_964556425.1 uncultured Limnohabitans sp.
TAGGCCGTTTAGGCATGGGTTTAAAAGCCGGTGAAGTGATTTTATCGGGTGCTTTGGCCGCTATGGTGCCGGCTCAAAAAGGCGATAACTTCAGAGTATCTATTGGTGGCATGGGTAGTTGCTCGGTACGCTTTGTTTAAAGCCTCATTGAGTCACTTCAAAGTCTTGCAACATCAACACATTTATAAAATTTCAACTTACTTCAAGGATATCTAGTGAAAAAAATCAATTGTGCCCTCATTGGCCCAGGAAATATTGGTACTGATTTATTAGCCAAACTTCAACGTAGCCCATTTTTAAATCCTGTTTGGATGGTGGGCATTGACCCAGAATCTGATGGTTTAAAACGTGCCCGTGAAATGGGAATTAAAACCACCGCCGAAGGGGTGGATGGTTTATTGCCCTTTGTAAAAGAAGACAATGTACAAATTGCTTTTGATGCAACCAGTGCCTATGTACACGCTGAAAACTCAGCTAAATTAAATGCCTTGGGCGTGTTAATGATTGACTTAACACCCGCAGCCATTGGGCCATTTTGTGTACCACCCGTTAATTTATCGCAGCATGTGGGAAGTGGCGAAATGAATGTGAATATGGTGACCTGCGGTGGCCAAGCGACTATTCCAATGGTGGCAGCAGTGAGTCGAGTACAAACGGTTAGTTATGGTGAAATTGTAGCTACAGTTTCTAGCCGCTCAGTAGGGCCTGGGACTCGTAAAAATATTGATGAATTTACCCGTACCACAGCCGGTGCAGTAGAAAAAGTAGGCGGCGCTAAAAAAGGTAAGGCAATTATTGTGATTAACCCTGCTGAGCCGCCACTTATTATGCGTGATACCGTGCATTGCTTAACCGAAGGCGAACCTGATCAGGCCAAAATTACTGAATCGGTACATGCCATGTTAAAAGAAGTTCAAAAATATGTACCTGGCTATAAATTAGTTAATGGCCCAGTGTTTGATGGCAATCGAGTCTCTATCTTTTTGGAAGTAGAGGGACTAGGCGATTATTTACCCAAATACGCAGGCAATTTAGACATCATGACGGCAGCGGCAGCTCGTACCGCCGAGATGTTTGCAGAAGAAATAATTGCCGGCCGTTTAACTTTATCAGCTGTTTAACTGCTGTTGAAGCGCAGTTGAATTGCCATTTGACAGATTTTTAAAAGTTTTTGGCCTTTACTGATAGGCCCAACAAGGACTAAATTATGAGTTTACAAAATAAAAAAATCACCGTTCATGATATGACTTTGCGTGATGGTATGCATCCTAAGCGTCATTTAATGACGCTTGATCAAATGAAATCTATTGCCTGTGGTTTAGACCAAGCAGGTGTGCCTTTAATTGAAGTGACACACGGTGATGGCCTAGGTGGTTCTTCAGTCAATTACGGTTTTCCAGCTCACACCGATGAAGAATATTTAGGCACAGTCATTCCCCTTATGAAACAGGCGAAAATTTCAGCCTTGTTATTACCTGGCATTGGAACCGTTGACCATTTGCATATGGCAAAAGACTTAGGTGTGCATACTATTCGAGTGGCTACCCATTGCACCGAGGCAGATGTGTCCGAGCAGCATATTACCCGTGCGCGCCAGTTAGATATGGATACAGTGGGATTTTTAATGATGGCTCATATGGCCTCTGCTGAAAAACTCATTAGCCAAGCAAAACTCATGGAAAGTTATGGTGCTAATTGTATTTATGTGACCGATTCAGCAGGTTATATGTTGCCAGAACATGTGACTGAAAAAATCACTGCTGTGCGACAAGCTTTAAAACCAGAAACCGAACTCGGTTTTCATGGTCATCATAATTTAGCCATGGGTGTAGCTAACTCTGTTGCGGCAGTAGCAGCAGGCGCTAATCGTATTGATGCAGCTGCCGCTGGTTTAGGCGCAGGGGCAGGCAATACTCCAATGGAAGTATTTATTGCAGTATGTGCTCGTATGGGTATTGAAACCGGGGTAGATGTGTTCAAAATTCAAGACGTAGCTGAAGATTTAGTCGTGCCTATTATGGATCATATGATTCGTATTGACCGTGACTCTTTAACCTTAGGTTATGCAGGTGTGTATTCCAGCTTTTTATTATTTGCCAAACGTGCCGAGAAAAAATACGGCATTCCAGCACGTGATTTGTTAGTGGAATTAGGCCGTCGCGGTATGGTCGGTGGTCAAGAAGACATGATTGAAGACACTGCAATGACAATGGCGAAAGCCCGTCAACAAGCAGTTTAAATAAAGGAGTTAAAAATGAAATTAGATCAAGCCACACTCCAAAAATTAGCCGAACATCTTGAAAATTGTGAGTTAAATGCTCAAGACACACTCAAAATTACCGATCAATATTCTGATATGGATTTTGATGATGCTTATGCGATTCAAGAGATCATTCGTGACCGAAAAATAGCACGTGGCGCACGTATTATTGGACTCAAAGCAGGTTTAACCTCTTTTGCAAAAATGAAACAAATGGGCGTAGAAACCCCTGTGTTTGGTTTTTTAGCCGACTATTTTGCTATTCCTGATGGCGGTGAGTGCAAGGTCTCTGAACTGATTCATCCAAAGGTAGAACCAGAGATTGCTTTTGTGACTAAAACAGCATTAAAAGGACCTGGCTGCCATATTGGATCGGTTTTGGCAGCAACAGATTTTGTCATTCCAGGAATTGAAGTGATTGACAGCCGTTATCGTGATTTTAAATTTGATTTAAAAAGTGTGGTGGCCGACAATACTTCTGCCTCTCGTTTTGTAGTGGGAGGTCAGCCCTTGCAAGTGGAAGGTATTGATTTACGCACCATTGGCATTGTGCTCGAGAAAAACGGTGAAGCTGTCGCATTTGGTGCAGGGGCTGCGGTATTGGGTCATCCTGCTGCTGCGATTGCGATGTTAGCTAACCACTTGGGCGCTAGAGGCCAAGAAATCCCTGCGGGCAGTCTTATTTTGTCGGGTGGCATTACTGAGGCAGTCGCAGTGGCCGCCGGCGATAATGTGACCTTGCGAGTGCAACATATGGGTAGCACTAGTATTCGTTTTGTTTAAATTAAAGGAGCTATAAAAATGCCATTTGCACAAATTTATATGATTGAAGGTCGCACCGAAGAACAAAAACGTGCCGTCATTGAAAAGGTCACTCAAGCATTAGTAGAGGCGGTAGGCGCACCAGCACAAAATGTGAGAGTTTGGATTCATGATGTACCCAAAGAGAACTGGGGTATTGCGGGTGTGAGTGCCAAAGACTTGGGGCGCTAAAAGTAGCTCTATTGATTTTTTAAATTGTTTTTAAAATTAAAAAGGTAGCTAACTCAATAGAGGTTATCTACCTTTTTTCATTGCCAAAAGGCTTATTGAAATAAACCTAGTGTGAGGACATGATGCATAGCTTGAAGACTTTAGCGCATGATTTTTTTATAGACTAAAAACTCTTCGTTGTTATCGGATGGCCGTCTTAAATTGGCAATCAGTTGCCAATCTTTAGAGGGTGAAGAAGTCATCTCTGGATAGAATGAGTTACTTCGAACCCACCAGTTACACGTATTATTTTTAGGGTCCGAAAATTCAATAATTGGATTAGTGCTGTAATATTGTAGGGCAGATACTTGTGCTAAATCGACCTCACTGACATAGATACAGGGTGTAATACCAATGGTCTGGTTGACTTGTTTCATTAAAGGTTGATAACTTCTTGCAAAATCAAATACAGGTAACCACAGGGTCATAAGTAGTAACCAAGATAAAATAGTCCCACCTGCTGGAATTACCATACTTTTCCAAATTGAGTTGCGGTGTTGACTAATTCGCCAGCGAACTAATAAGATCCAAGCTAGAGTTCCTATTACCGCTAAAATAAATAAAACCCAAGAAAACTCATAGTTAAAACCAGGCAAGAGTTTTTTAACATTACGGGCTGGTTGTTCTGGCAAGCCAGTCATCATGGCTAGCCACATGACCCAAATAATAAGTGTTACGATTGAAAAAAATAATAATATGAGCCAATCAACTAATGCAGAAATTCTTCGTTTTAAAGTGGGCAAGGCAAATGCACTTAGAGTTGCCAAACCAGGCAAGGCGATAATTAAAATATTGTCAGAAGCATGGGTAATCAAAAGCTGTAAAGTGGCAATAAAAATAAAGCAGAGTGGCCATGCAATATGTCGATTTTTTAAGTGATAACGCCAATGCCATAAGGTCCACAATACCATTGGCCACAAAGGCCACGTGTACCATAACAAAAGACGATTTATTTTTTGCAGTGCAGAAAAATTAAAGCCGTTAAATGTTAAATAAGATCTGAATAAATCAAGCTGCCATGCAATAATTGCGACGGCTACGGTGGATACTAAAACAAACCCAACTTTGATCGTGTTGGTTTTAAATTCTGGATTGGGTCCTTGAATCGAGAGCATTTGAGTTATTAATGACCAAATACCAATTACTGCTGCAGAAACCCCTAAAAACAGTGTAGTGGTAGGTGCACCACTAAGCGACAAACCTATTACACCCAATAAAAAACCAATGGCCGGTAGATAATCACGATGAGTCAAGGCCGCACACGACGAGAAAATAAGAGTTGCAAAAAAAAGTTGTGTGACTGCAGGACCTACTTCATGAGATACTTGTGCAAGGCCAATACAGGCCATAAACGCTAAGCTGCTGGCATCTGCTATTGCTTTGGCATATTCTTTTGGTGTTGCTTCGCCACCAAACGCAAATGGTACCGGTTGGGCATGGCGACTCAGTGCTAAATAATAAACCCCATACCACGATAATGAAATGGCACCCACAAGCATGAGAATAAAGGGAATTTTTGCTGCCAGTTCAGGTCCAATTATCCAAGCAAAACTTTGTATAGACAAAGCTCCTAGCCAAAATGGCAGAAGTGCACTAGTGTCTGCAAGTCGCCCTAAGACATTAGGTTCAAGCCAGTCACTGGTATGAGTCGCTAAAGCCTGCATGATTCCAAAATTGGATATATCGTAAGATTTCCAGGGCGATCGGCCCAAGAATCCGGCTAAAACATATATCAGCGTTAATACCAAAAGTGTATAACGAGGAAGTCTTCTAGCTCCTACCTTTGAAACAATGGCTGGAGTGGGGCGCAGGCGTTGATGTGTCAAGGTAATACAGGGATGTAATTAAGTAAAAAAAAAGCAGATCGAAATATCGACCTGCCTATTATAGTGAAGTAAGTTTCAGCGTATTGGCTTTTGAATAAAAGCTAATTAACTGAAGATTTAATGCACAATATTATTTAACTGCTGTTTTACCGAAACGGTTACGGAATTTCTCAACACGGCCACCCATGTTGTCAACAGATTTTTGTGTGCCAGTGTAGAAAGGATGTGACTCGCTAGAGGTATCTAGTTTGTACAACGGTAATTCGCGACCGTCTTCCATTTTGATGGTTTCTTTGGTGTTAACACATGAACGTGTTACAAATTTAAAGTTGTTAGACAAGTCAACGAAACAAACTTCGCGATAGTCTGGGTGAATTCCTTCTTTCATACCAATTCCTTTTAGATTAAGGCAGCCACATTGCGCAGATTACTATTTTCTTAGGTTGTTATTAAAAAAACTTATTTATTTGCTTCTTTACAATCTAACCCTGCAATGCACTTTCCATGAAGACTTAGATTATTGCATATTTTGCCAACTTATTCAAGTCGTTGACGGTAAAAAATACAAGTGTATAAAGTCTTTATCGGGTTTTGTAGAAAAATAATCGCAAGGATTTTTATTTTTTGAAATTCTATCTGTTTTTGCATAATTATGGAGGGGGCTTGAGATCATTTTTTCGGTCTGATTGACGATTTCATCTCAGGTATTAGGTGGTAAAGGTTCATACGTACATTCATAAAATTTTTAGAAATAGTATTTAAATCAATAATTTGAAAAAAATGAAGTAAAAATTAATAATTGCTTATAAAAAAATATTGTTATTAATTAATTTATTTCGGTTTACCCCTTGTAAAGACCACTGCTTGCTGGTTAGAATCTTAAAAAAGGGGCTGGGTACCATAGGCTTAATGATGCGTGGTGGATTTAAATATTCAATTTTCAGTTGTGAAAATTGATTCAAAATACAATTTTTGGATGTAAAAATGTAGCTCCATATTAAAGTCAGTGAGATAGTTAATGTGGTTAAGCGCTATAAATAGTGAATAATGTCGTGCTTATGTGAGTTAAGAGATGAGTCTCGAAGTGGCAAGTTTGTGTAACTAGTTTTCACTTTGGTATTTCTAGTTTGATCTATTGCTGTTTTGAAAATTGAAGCAAGTAATAAATAGTAGGGTTTTAATAAATACAAGGAGAGACAAATGATTGAAATTGCTTGGAGTGACTTTACCCCTTACAGAGCCATGGCGGGAGGTGTATTAATTGGCCTTTCGGCAGCCGGTCTAATTTTGTTAAATGGCAAAATTTTGGGTGTAAGTAGCATATTTGGAGGCTTATTAAAACCGGCTCATCAGCGACCAGGCTGGGGCTTGGTATTTTTAATAGGGATGTTGCTTGCCCCTTGGGTCTATCAGTTATGCCTGCCTATGGGTTTGCCTCTGCCAGCATTTGAGCTCAAAACCAGTACCAGTGTTTTAATTGCTGCTGGTCTTTTAGTCGGCTACGGTACCACTTTAGGTTCTGGTTGTACGAGCGGACACGGTGTTTGTGGTTTATCTCGATTGTCCATTCGCTCTGTGGTGGCAACGCTTATGTTTATGGCATACGGTTTCTTAACCGTTTATTTAGTCCGTCATGTTTTCTCTAACTAATACAGAATATAAAAAATGAATACGAATAAATTCGCTAAAATTTCTGAATTTTTGTTGGGCTTGTTATTTGGTTTGGGCCTCATTCTTTCTGGAATGACAAATCCAAGCAAAGTGCAGAATTTTCTAGATATAGCAGGTCCTTGGGATCCTTCTTTAGCCTTAGTTATGGGCGGGGCGATTGCAGTGGGTATTTTTGCATTTTCAATTGCAAAACGCAAAACACAGTCAATACTTGGCGGAACAATGGATTGGCCAAGTCAAACCAAAATTACTTACCGTTTGTGTATTGGCTCCGCAATGTTTGGAGTGGGTTGGGGTTTGGGTGGTTTTTGCCCTGGTCCAGCTTTGGTAGCAATGGCGAGTGGTGCAAAAGAAGCCATGATTTTTGTGGCTGCGATGTTAGTGGGGTCGTTTTTATGCCAGTTGCGCGATAAGTTAAAGACTAAAATCAGCCCTTAGACTTTAACTTCACTTTTTTAGGGCATTATGATTCTAAACCGACCAATTTTTGTAATGCCCAAATGGTTAAAAAACTACCAGAAATCAAATTTTTTGGATGATTGTTTCGCAGGCGTAATAGCTACGGTTTTGTTAGTACCACAAAACCTAGCTTATGCAATGCTGGCAGGTTTACCACCAGAAATGGGACTTTATGCCACTATTTTTCCGTTAATAATTTATGCTTGGTTAGGAACTAGCCAAACTTTGGCAGTTGGTCCTGTGGCGGTAGCCTCATTAATGACTACTACCAGTCTAGCTGGTGTCGCCATGGTGGCTAGTCCGCAGTATATTGGTTTGGCAATGGGTTTGTGTTTTTTATCGGGCTTAATGCTGGCTATATTTGGTTTATTTCGTCTTGGATTTTTATCTAATTTCTTAAGTCAACCCGTTTTAAGCGGTTTTACTTCTGGAGCTGCGACATTAATTGCCCTAAGCCAAATTAATCCTTTGTTGGGTTTAACATTTTCTAGTAATGGCACCCTAGATTTCTTGATTCAGTTGATTCAACATATTCATAGTTTTAATTTTTATACCAGTTTAATTGGTTTGCTGGCATTGCTTGGGTTATGGTTTTCTAAAAAATACCTATATTTAGTTTTTAATCGTTTAGGTTTGTCTTATAAGAAGGCTGATTTATCTGCCAAATTAGTCCCTTTATTGGTTTTATTTTTAGCTAGTTTGGTGGTAGCTGTATTTCACTTTAATACACAACATCAAGTCAAAATTGTAGGTCAATTACCAGAAGGTTTAAGTCCTTTTTATTGGCCTTTGACTGCATTTTCACAGATTCAAACCCTTTGGTTGCCTGCTTTATTAATCGCTTTAGTGGGTTTTGTTCAATCGGTATCGGTTGCCAAAGCACTGGCTTTAAGACGTAACGAAGAGATTAATGCGAATCAGGAGCTATTGGCTTTGGGTGTTTCAAATATGGCCAGCGCTGTTACTGGTGGTTATTCGGTGATGGGTGGATTTGCTCGATCGGCAGTTAATTTTTCTGCTGGGGCCAAAACACAAATGGCAGGAATAGTGGCAGCGCTATTCATGATAATGATATTGTTGGGTTTAACCAATTGGTTTTATTTTATGCCACAAGCAGTGCTAGCGGCCACCATTATGGTTTCCATTACCAGCATGATTGATACCGATACTCTTAAAAAAGCTTGGCAGTATGACAAGGCTGATGCATTTGCACTTATTATTACCTTTTTTGGTGTGCTTTTTTGGGGGGTACAGCAAGGCATTGTGCTTGGCGTTGCTTTATCGCTTGGCGTGATGGTGTGGCGCAGTAGCAGGCCTCATATGGCGGTGGTGGGTCGTGTGGCCGGTACCGAACATTACCGTAACATTGATAGGTTTAAAGTTGAAACCCAAGAAGGTTTAATTGCATTAAGAGTGGACGAAAGCCTTTATTTTGCTAATGCGAGTGCGCTTGAAGAAAAAGTTTGGGGATTGTTAAATCAATATTCGAATACCCGTTATGTCGTACTGATTTTTTCAGCCGTTAATGCGATTGATGCCACCGCATTAACGACTCTTAATAAAATAGATTTTAACTTGCAACAACGTAATGTTGAACTTTGGTTAGCTGAGGTTAAGGGCCCAGTGATGGACAAATTAATTTTGACTGAGTTGGGCAAAAAATTGAACCGCGATAGAGTATTTCTGAGCACTCATTTGGCTTTTTTGGCTGCTAAGCAAAAATATGATGACAAAGATCAAAACAAGGACTTTAGTAGTTTTGATCCTAGGGTTTGAATTGCTTATTGTGAAT
>CAZKWC010000052.1:20280-21536 GCA_964556425.1 uncultured Limnohabitans sp.
GTGAATGATTGTGTTGAAATTAAAGTTAAAAGTTTGAAATCTATATTTTTGCCCATTTCAAAGTCAGCTTTGCAAATTGTTACAGTTTAAGTTACAATAAATGCAGAAGGGGAGTAGCCTGCAACTACAGTTTTAGCAATTGGGTTGCAAAGTCATCGTCAACACGTGCATTGTGTTCAAAACAATAATCCGGTGGCTTTGGTATTGAAAAGAGCTTTTTAATTTTGCTTGCAATTTTTTTGGTTCACAATATTTGGCAAGACCTTCGTCTTAAATGCCACATTGGTTCTTTAAGCGAAGCTCAAAGTAAAAAATGATTCCCCTCATCCCTTGCACTTTGTCCCTTTCAACGCTTTTCCCTCTGTTTACGTTTTAGTTTTTCAAAGAAAGTATTGAATCATGGAATTTTTATCCGCCAATTGGTGGTCTGCTTTATTAGCAATTGTTTTAATTGACTTGGTTTTAGCTGGCGATAACGCTATTGTGATTGCGATGGTAGCTAGAAGCTTACCTCCAGAATTGCAGAAAAAAGCAATTATGTGGGGGACTGTTGGTGCAATTGTAGTTCGTTCACTTATGACATTGGTAGCGGTTTGGCTTCTTAAAATACCTGGCCTAAAATTAGCCGGTGGTCTAGGTTTATTATGGATTGCTTACCAATTATTAGCCGACCAAGGCGATGGTGATGAGCATGGTGCTCCTGCAGCGACTTTTTTTGCAGCCATGAAAACTATTGTGATTGCAGATGCCTTGATGGGAATTGATAACGTATTAGCCGTAGCTGGTGCTTCACATGGTGCTATGGATTTGGTTGTTTTAGGTTTGTTAATTAGTATTCCAATTGTAGTTTTTGGTAGTACCGTGGTGTTAAAGCTTTTAGAGCGTTTCCCAGTGATTATTTATATTGGTTCTGCAGTGTTAGCTATTACCGCAGCAAAAATGATTATTGAGGAAAAAATTCTAACCGGCTATATTCCAACTGATGCATGGTTTACCTACGGATTTTATGTAATCTGTATTATTGGTGTATTGGGTTTAGGCAGATTAGCTCAAAAAAGACAAGCTAAAGAAGAAGCAGCTAATTCATAATTAAATAGCTGAGTGTTAATTATTAAAAGCCCACTTAGGTGGGCTTTTTTATTGAAATTTAGATTTGTCATAATATTAATGAGGGAACAAAGGTGCTCTCAAACGCATGTAAAAAGAGTTTGATTGAGAGTCTTTGATTCAAATAAGGGATGAAATTTTTTTAGCTT
>CAZKWC010000053.1:0-8289 GCA_964556425.1 uncultured Limnohabitans sp.
GCCTCTGTAATAACTTGCCTAATGTTGGCTTCTACTTCGCTTGGGTTTTCTTCTGGAATCATACGGCGGTCTAGTTTTAAAACTACTTTGCCAGGTACTACATTGGTGTTAGTGCCACCACTTATCATGCCAACGTTTAAATAGGGATGAGTAATACCCTCTACCTTAGAGCAAATATTTTGATAAAGCTCATTTTGTGCATAAAGGGCAGTTAAGATTTTATTGGCGCCTTGTAGAGCATCAACGCCTGTACTAGGAATGGCTGCATGAGCCATTTTGCCATTGACAGTTACTTCCATTTGCAAGCAACCATTGTGTGCCGTAATAACTTGATAAGAAAAACCAGCGGCAATTAATAAATCGGCTTTGCTGAGTTGATTTTTTAAAATCCAAGCGGGGCCCACTTCACCACCAAATTCTTCATCATAAGTGAACATTAACTCAATGCCACCTTTTAGTTCAATGCCTAATGACTCTAGTGCACGAAGTGCAAAGGTGTACGTGGCAAAGTCAGACTTGCTTACGGCTGCTGCACGGCCATAAATTTTTCCGTCTTCAATTTCACCACCGTAAGGGTTGTGTTGCCAGCCTTCACCAGGAGGTACTACATCGCCATGCGCATTAAGGGCAATAATTTTACCTTCGCCGTATTGCCTTCTTACAATTAAATTAGTCACACTTTCTAGGCCTGCATCTTGGACTAATTGCTTGGGTACTTCATGCTGCTCTGTTACTAATCCCATTGCTTCTAGGAGTTGCGCAGTGCGTTGTGCATGAGGGGTATTATTTCCAGGAGGAGTGTCAGTGGGTACTTGAATGAGAGCTTGCAAGAATTGTGTTTCTTCTTGAAAGTTGGCATCTACCCAGGCGTCTAATTGTTCATAATGATTCATAATAATCTCCAAAATTGTAATGGTGTGTGGCGACTTACTGCTTTAATTCAGTTAATAAAAATTCAAACGCTTGAATAGCAAGTTCAATATCATCATTGGTGCTTGATTCAAGTGGATTATGACTAATGCCAGAGTTTTCCCCTCTAACAAACAGCATAGCTTGAGGCATGATGTCATGTAGTTTCATGGCGTCATGGCCTGCACCACTAGGCATTTTAAAAATAGGTAAGCCCACACTTTCGACTGCATTTTCTATTTGCTTTTGAAGTGAGGAGTTACTAGGTGCTGCACTTGCCCGCATGGTTTCATTTAACTCGTAACTAAGGCCTCGGGTTTGTGTAATGACTTGAAGTTGTTGAAGAACATCTTGTGCAAGGCGGTCTCTTTGGTCATTGCTAGGCGCTCTTAAGTCAAGGCTAAATTCACACATGCCTGGCACTACATTAATGGAGCCGTTGGGTACATTTAAAATGCCTACAGTAGCTACACAGTCGTCTTCTTGGCGAGCTCTTTGCTCTGCATAGAGCATTAGTTCAGCCACCGCTACAGCTGCATCTTTTCTGCTTTTCATGGGGGTGGTTCCAGCATGACTGGCCATGCCTTGTACTACGCCTTTGTAGCGAACACTTGCATTAATAGAATGCACCACTCCTAGGGGTAAATGTAATTCGTTTAGTACAGGGCCTTGTTCTATGTGTACCTCTACAAAGCCAATATATTTTTTTGCATCCCGTTTAATAGCAGGTATATCTTGAATATTTAAATTAGCATCTTGCATGGCCTGACGCATAGTAATGCCACTGGCATCTTGCTGATCTAACCATTGAGTGGGAAAGTCGCCTGTTAGTGCCCCAGAACCCAAGAAAGTAGCTGGGTAACGTTGACCTTCTTCTTCTGCAAATGCCACAATTTCTAACTGGTAGGGGAGGCGTTTTTGTTGTTGCTGAAGTTTTGCTACACAGGCCAGTGGCACATAAATACCGAGGCGACCATCGTAGCGACCCGCATTCCTAACCGTGTCGTAATGACTACCAGTTAATAAAGTAAGTGTTTGCTGCTTGAGTAATTCTGAAGCCTCTAAAGCATCTGATGAGCCGGTATCTTGAGCGTAGTAAATGCCCACTACGTTACCAACTGCATCTATTTTGACTTCATCGCAACCGGCTTGCTGCATATCATTTTTGATTTGATTGGCGCATGCAAGGTGAGAGGGTGTTAAATAAGTAACCGTTAAGTTGTGTGGGTTTTCAGAATGGCTAGCCAATGATTTTAATTGGTCCCAAACTGCATTGCCTCGTGCAACACTATGGCTTAATTTGTCATTGAGTCTGATTTCTGCAATGCGATGTACATTGCGTAAACATTCGTCTCTTTCAAAATCAATATGGCCTTTTACCCTTCTTTCTAGGGTGGCAATTATTTCTGCTTTGCTAAGACCTTCACCTCTAGGACCCCTAACCGCCAAAATAAATGGAAAGCCAAATTTTTGGTTGTACTGTTGGTTAAGAAATTGGATTTTTTCAAATTCCTCTGGGGTACATTGAGTTAGACCTGCTTTGTTTTGTTCGTTATTTGATTCGGCAGTTAGGCTTTTATCTACCATGGCTTTACCAGCTAATTCTGGGTGAGCTCTTAACAGTTGTAATTGCGCTGCTAAGCCAGCTTGGCTTACTATGGTGCACATTAAATGTTTTAAATGTGCAACCGATTGAAATGGTCTTTGGGTCAGTGCTTGTTCTGCAATCCAGGGTGAATGCTCGTATAGCCCATCTAACATTTGTAAGGCATGTGCTGGACTTGCCGAGTTCAGTTGATCAAGGGTAAAAGTGGTCATTTTTTGATAGGCCCTGTTAAATAGAGTCAGTAAATGGATGTGTTTTTTTCCAATGCAGTGCAATGTCTTGGCGAGTGCAAATCCAAACATTGGAGTGGGCCTGAATATGGTCTAAAAACCGTTGCAAGGCAGTAATGCGACCTGGCCTACCTAAGAGTCGGCAATGCATGCCAATACTCATCATGGCAGGTTGATTGAGGCCGTTGGGGTCACCTTCTGCATAAAGAGTGTCAAAACTATCTTTTAGATATTGAAAGAAGGGGTCTGCATGAGAGTAGCCTTGTGGTAATGCAAAACGCATATCATTGCAATCAAGGGTATAGGGCACAATCAATTGTGGCACTATGCTGCCATCGGTTTTTTCTACTTTCATCCAAAAGGGTAGGTCTTCACCGTAGTAGTCACTGTCGTAATCAAAACCACCATAGTCCGCTACTAAACGTCTGGTTCTGGGGCTGTCGCGGCCGGTGTACCAACCTGTTGCGCGTTGACCAGTGAGTTGTTCGATAATTTCCATGCCTATACGCATATGTTCACGTTCGGTGGCTTCGTCAATGTTTTGGTAGTGAATCCAACGCCAGCCATGACAGGCAATTTCATGACCTAATTCTTTAAATGCAGCAGTTAACTCTGGGTGACGTTGTAGGGCCATACTCACGCCGAATACGGTAAGCGGTAAGCCTCTTTTTTCAAACTCACGCAGTATGCGCCACACGCCTACCCTAGAGCCGTATTCATAAATACCCTCCATACTGATATGGCGGTCTGGGTAGCTGGCAGGATTGAACATTTCTGATAAAAACTGCTCTGATCCAGCATCGCCATGCAGTACAGAGTTTTCTCCGCCTTCTTCGTAATTTAAAACAAACTGAACCGCCACCCGGGCTTGATGAGGCCACTGTGCATGAGGCGGCTTTTTACCGTAGCCAATTAAATCACGTGGGTAAGCTTGGGTGCCATCGTAAATTCCAGAGGTATTTTTTTGCATTTGGTAGGGCTTGTGATTGGATGTAAAAAATAAGCGGTACTGTATTGAGATAACTAGAATACAGCTTTGTATACAATTCTAGTCAAGTCTGCTATGGCTGTCTAGTCACCAATGCCGAATCGCTAAATTAAGTCTCCACTGATTCATTAAATGCTTAAATTGTGGCTTTTGGAAGTGTAAACCAGAGTGTTAACTTTTGATTTTTGATTGGCCTTCGTTTTATGGCTTGCTATTGGTGCACTGAATGAGACTCTGCACACCTTAACTTTTACGCCCGATTCTTAGAATTACTATTTTGAAGTTATTGTTTTGGGTAATTCAAAATTTTCTATATATGAAAATGTAATAAGAAAACAATAAATTTGTATTTCCTTTCTGTTGGATTCATCTTCACAATCTAGCCAACATAACAAAAGTTTCTAAAGGATTAAATATGCGTATCAAAAAACATATAAAGGCAGGTTTTTTAGGCTTGGCGGTTTTGGCAACAATAGGTTCAGCTTCTGCACAAACTCTGTTGAACGTATCTTATGATGTGTCGCGTGAGTTTTATAAAGATATCAATACTGCATTTGTAGCTCAGTATAAAAAAACGACGGGTAAAGAAATTAAAGTGGACCAAGCCCATGGCGGTTCTAGTGCACAAGCTAGAGCAGTTGCCGATGGTTTAGAGGCCGATGTTGTTACTATGAATACTACCAACGATGTAGATTTTTTAGCGACAAACGGTGTCGTTGCAAAAGATTGGTTGAAAAAATTTCCTAATAATGCGGCGCCTACTAGCTCTACCATGCTGTTTTTAACCCGAAATGGTAACCCTAAACAAATTAAAGACTGGGATGACTTGATCAAGCCGGGTGTTAAAGTGGTGTTGGTGAATCCTAAAACAGGTGGCAATGGCCGTATGGCATATTTGGCTGCATGGGGATACGTCCGTAAAAAGGGTGGCACGGATGCACAAGCTGCCGATTTTGTAAGCAAGCTTTATAAAAATGTACCGGTTTTAGCGAAAGGTGGTCGCGATGCTACGACTATTTTTTTACAACGCAATATTGGTGATGTTTTAATTACCTTTGAATCCGAAGTGGTATCGGTTGACCGTGAGTTTGGTGTCGGCAAGGTAGATGCAGTGCACCCATCAGTTAGTATTATTGCGCCCAACCCTGTGGCAGTGGTAGAGCGAACTACTGCTAAAAAAGGCACTGCTGCTTTGGCTAAAGCGTATTTAGATTTTTTATATACTGATGAAGCCCAGGAAATTGCTGCACAACATGCATTACGTCCAACTTCTAGTGCCATTCTTAAAAAATATTCCAATACCTTTAAACCACTTCAGTTATTTGCAGTAGAAGAGTATTTTGGTTCTATGCAACAAGCACAAAAGGTTCACTTTAACGATGGTGGGCAATTTGACAAAATTTATATCAATCAATAAGTCTCATTAGGTTGATACCAAGCTCATCCATTTCAATCCAACTCTCATTTTGTTATTGGCAAAATGAGAGTGGTGATTCAAGCTATTTTTAGACGACTTATTTCGTTTATTAATTTTTTCTATAAAGACTACATTCATTTTTATGATTGCCATTCAAAGCCAATCAAGGCGCAAGCCTGCCAGAGTACTACCTGGGTTTCATTTAACCCTAGGGTACACGATTTTATATTTGAGTTTGATAGTTTTAATACCTCTGTCGGCGCTCGTCTTTAAGACTTTTACACTCACCTTTGATCAATTTTGGGCTGCGGTTACAGGCCCTCGGGTCATGGCATCTTACAGGCTCACATTTGGTGCTTCTTTAATTGCTGCATTAGTTAATGTGGTGTTTGGTTTATTAATTGCTTGGGTTTTAGTCAGGTATGATTTTTGGGGTAAAAAAATAGTTGATGCTTTAGTCGACTTACCATTTGCATTACCCACTGCAGTTGCTGGTATTTCACTCACTGCATTGTTGGCCGGTAATGGTTGGGTAGGCCAATATCTAGAGCCACTTGGAATTGTGTTGGCGTTTAATCCTAACGGTGTGGTAATTGCACTTATTTTTATTGGTTTGCCTTTTGTCGTAAGAACAGTACAGCCCGTCTTAGAAGACTCTGAAAAAGAACTAGAAGAAGCGGCCAGTTGTTTAGGCGCTAGCCGTTGGCAAACATTTTATAAAGTAATTTTTCCAACTATAGCACCGGCCTTATTAACTGGATTTGCAATGGCTTTTGCTAGGGCGATTGGCGAATATGGCTCAGTGATATTTATTGCTGGCAATATGCCTATGGTTTCTGAAATTACACCACTCATTATTATTGGTAAATTAGAACAATATGACTATGCTGGCGCAACTGCTGTAGCCCTGGTCATGCTGTGTTTTTCATTTATTTTATTGTTGCTAATTAATGCGCTTCAAGCATGGCAACGTCGTCGTTCAGGAGGCGTGTAATGGCTGCTACTTCATCTTTGGCAACCCAGTCGGCTGCTAGAAACCAGCGAATTAACGAGCCACGCTGGATTAGATTTACCTTAATTGGTATTGCTCTGGTATTTATGTTTTTGTTTTTAGTCTTGCCTTTAGCCGCTGTATTTGCAGAAGCGTTTAGAAAAGGTTTAAGCGCCTATTTTGAGTCACTTTTAGAGCCCGATGCCTGGTCTGCCATTCAGCTTACCCTTATAACAGCCGCTGTTGCTGTGCCACTTAATTTAGTGTTTGGGATATCGGCTGCTTGGGCAATTGCTAAATATGAGTTTTGGGGGAAGTCGTTTTTAACCACCTTAATTGATCTACCGTTTTCGGTTTCACCAGTGGTGGCCGGTTTGATTTATGTGCTGATGTTTGGTGCGCAAGGTTGGATTGGTCCTTGGTTGGCAGAACACGACATTAAAATTATTTTTGCAATTCCTGGCATTATTTTAGCTACCGTATTTGTGACTTTTCCATTTATTGCACGAGAGTTGATTCCATTAATGCAAGCACAAGGCACCGAAGAGGAACAAGCTGCTATTGTGCTGGGTGCATCAGGTTGGCAAACTTTTTGGTATGTGACCTTGCCCAATATTAAATGGGGCTTAATTTATGGTGTTATTTTGTGTAATGCCAGAGCCATGGGCGAGTTTGGTGCAGTCTCGGTGGTGTCGGGTCATATTCGTGGTCAAACCAATACTATGCCTTTGCATGTTGAAATTTTATACAACGAGTACCAGTCAGTGGCTGCTTTTGCAGTAGCTTCTTTATTGGCTTTATTAGCTTTATTAACACTGGTGATTAAAAGTGTAGTGGAGTGGCTTCATCAGCGTGAGTTGGCAGCAAGCGTTAATTTGCCTCCAGAAAAACCAAATGCTAGCTAACTAAGCTGCCCACTTTAATTTTCTAAAAAGTCGGTCGTGATTTTTGAAATAAAATTTTTGATAAATAAGAAAGATAAAAATGAGCATTGAAATTCGTAATATTCAAAAAAGTTTTGGAGAGTTCAAAGCTTTGCAAAATGTTAATTTAGACATAGCCTCTGGCGAGTTATTGGCTTTATTAGGCCCATCTGGTTGTGGTAAAACCACTTTGCTAAGAATTATTGCCGGCCTTGAAACGGCTGATGCAGGAACCATTGCCTTTAGCGGTGAGGACACCACTCATGTGCATGTGAGTCAACGTCAAGTGGGTTTTGTGTTTCAGCATTACGCACTTTTTAGGCACATGACGGTATTTGAAAATGTGGCCTTTGGTCTCAGAGTGAAATCCCGCAAAGAGCGCCCATCTGAATTACAAATCAAACAAAAAGTAATGGACTTATTAGGCTTGGTGCAACTCGATTGGTTAGCCGACCGTTACCCACCACAGTTGTCAGGTGGTCAGCGTCAGCGCATTGCATTAGCTAGGGCTTTGGCTGTAGAGCCAAAAGTACTGTTGTTAGATGAACCTTTTGGTGCTTTAGATGCAAAAGTGCGTAAAGAATTGCGTCGTTGGTTGCGACGTTTGCATGATGATTTACATGTGACTAGTATTTTTGTAACTCATGATCAAGAAGAAGCGATGGAGGTTTCTGATCGAGTGGTGCTAATGAACCAAGGAAAAATAGAGCAAGTGGGTTCACCCCAACAGGTTTGGGAGCACCCTGCTAGCCCATTTGTGTATGGATTTTTAGGTGATGTTAATTTATTTCACGGCAGGGCTCATGAGGGTGAAATGTTGATTGGTGCTGATCATCATGCCATTCGTTTAGCTAGTCCAGAGCATAGCGAAACACAAGACTCTAAAGCGTTTGCCTATGTAAGACCCCATGACCTAGATGTACAACGTTATCAAGCAGGATCGACTGGTATTGTGGCTAAATTAAGCCGCGCCATTGTGGTAGGACCTATTGCAAGATTAGAGCTTGACCCAGCGGATGCCTCTATGTTTGGTAAAGACGCCGTTATTGAAGCTCAAATTCCAGCTTTAAAATACCAAGAATTGGGATTTAAAGAAGGTGATATTTTAACTTTAACCCCTAGAAAAGCACGTGTGTTTGTAGAGGGTTAAGTAGTCCCCCTTGCCGGGGGAAGTGAAACCCCAGAAATGATGACATTTGGTATTGTTCTCCCTCTGTAAAGGGGG
>CAZKWC010000053.1:8389-13560 GCA_964556425.1 uncultured Limnohabitans sp.
AACTACGGGATTTAAAATATTAAAGTAGGTGAATTAACTCATACGCAAACATCAACAATGAAATACTAATCCAGGCCATTACCACTGCAGTAATAGAATCTAAAATTTGCCAAGCCAAGGGCTTCACAAAAACGGGCCTTAATAATTTGGCAGCTAAGGCTAAAGATAAAAACCAAACCAAAGAAGCACTTGCTGCACCCATTAAAAAATTGATTTGCAAAGAAGCGGGTACTGAAGCTGCCACACTACCAAGTAACACCACGGTATCGAGGTAAACATGTGGGTTTAACAAAGTAAGCGCCAAAGTTAAAGCTATAGTGGCTTTTAAAGAGGGGGGTATGCCTTGTTCTGCTTCATCGGCCTCTAATTTACTAGTCCCTTTAATTACTTTAATAAGGGCTAAATAACTATACCATGCTAAAAAAGCAGCGCCGACCAAAGCCAAAGCAATGCTTGCCATGGGCATTTGTGAAATGCTACGTCCTAAACCCAATACCCCTAGGGTAATTAAAATCCAATCACAAATACAACACACCATAGCCACTGTAAATGCGTATCTGCCTAATAAACCTTGCTTTAATACATGTAAATTTTGTGCACCAATAGCAGCAATTAAACCAAGGGCTATTAAAAAGCCTTTTAAAAATATGGCCATGACTTTGAAAATAAATAATGAAATGATGGACTAAGCTAGTGAAGCGTCGAGCTTGGGGATTAGATTACGAGAAGCAGCTGTAAACAAAAATACGGGATAAACCGCCACAACAAATTTGAGAAAACTAATTGCTTAATGGCTTAATAACTTGTTAAGCCAATGCAGTTGCTAAATCATAACTTGGTAGTTTACGATCAAAGGTAAGATTTTTTTCAACATTGTGCAAATGTTCTTGCATGAGTTGCACGGCAAGGGTCTCGTTTTTATCGGCTAAAGCATTCACAATTTGTGCATGGTCATCGTTAGAAGTAGCGGCTGCACTAGAGGTTTGGTACATCAGAGTAATAAGCGAGCATCTTGAAATTAGCTGGCTGAGAAGTTGTGCTAAGACCTCATTTTCCATGAGTTCTGCCATTCGGACATGAAAGTCACCTAACAGCTCGGTTCTGCCGGGTGCATCTTCTTGCTCGATGGCAATTCTTTCTTGTGCCACGTGTTCTCTGAGGTTGGCAATTTTGTTGTCATCTACCACTTGAATAAAGGCTCTAACCATTTCGGTTTCTAGCATTTTACGCACGGCAAATACCTGCCTGGCCTCATCGACCGAAGGAGCAGCCACAAAAGCCCCTCTAGCGGGTTCTAGGCTTACTAATTGGTGTTGCGATAGTTGCAGTAGTGCCTGCCTCACTAAAGTCCTAGAAACGCCAAAATGATCGGCTAATTTTTGTTCGACTAATTTGCTACCAGGTAACAAACGGTGCTCAACAATCGCTTTGGTGAGCGCTTTCACAATAACAGTAGTAGATGATGGTTCCATGCTTTGACTATATCGCTAATTGAAAAAAGTGTATACACTTTAGCTTTATGAATTGTAGAATTTTAAATCGGCAAGAAAAAAAGTCTCAAATAGTTCTAAAAATTTAATTTTGGGTTAAAGAGTTCATTTAGGAGTGGTTATGGGTTTGAGTACACATGTTTTGGACACAATGAATGGATGTCCGGCAGCTGGTATGCAAGTGGCACTTTATCAGTTAAATGGCCATACGGCATCTTCAGAGTTTATCTTAGTTAAAAAATTTAATTTAAACGCCGATGGCAGAAATCCAGACGGTTTGTTAATTGATCACCAATCGTTAAGTAAAGGTCGTTATAGGTTGGAGTTTGATGTGGCTAGCTACTTTGCCAATAAAGGTGTGGTTTTGCCAGAACCTAATTTTTTAGAAATGGTGCATTTAGATTTTGGTGTGGCATTTGAAGATCAACACTATCATGTGCCTTTATTGGTAAGCCCTTGGAGTTATTCCACCTATAGAGGTAGTTAAGGCAATAGGTGCAAGGCGGTTAATTAGCCAATTGTGTAGTTTTTTACTTATCGTATCTATGCTGAGTAGAAGAATTCACTTCATTGGCGAAGGTGACTTGTCCCTTGTCTCAACTCATTGAGTATTGTTTTTTTATCAATTTGAACTATTACTATTCTTTAAGCCAAAAAGATTTTCTCCACTATTCGAAAAGGTGCCCGATTGCGAGCCATTACTGAACTGATTCATATTCATCCAGAAACGCCTTTGATTAGAGTTTTTATTACTCAGGTCAAGGGTTCGGCTCCGCGTGATGAAGGCACTTGTATGTGGGTGTCGCTTGATTCATTTTGGGGGACGGTTGGGGGTGGTCATCTAGAGTGGCAATTGCTTTTTTCTGCTAGAGAATGGTTAAAACAAATTCTTGAAGCGCCGCCCACGCCTTTAGATTTAGCGGGTAGAACTCAGCAATTTATATTGGGTGCTCAATTAGGGCAATGTTGTGGTGGAAAAGTTCAGGTGCAAATGGACTACTTAACAGGCCTTGATGCCTTACAACATGTTTTGCAGATTCAACAAAGTTATGAACCTGTAAGCATTTTTGGGGCGGGGCATGTGAGCTTGGCCTTGGCACGGCAATTGCTTTTGTTTTCTTATGAGGTGATGGTTAAAGACAGCCGAGATAAAGAGTTTTGGCAAATTGATAGCGCATTGCAGCAGGCTTTTAATAGCCAGTTGCATTATGAGCAAACGGATCCGATTGCAGATGCGGTGGTAGATTTAAAACCTAATAGCAAGGTGTTAATTTTGACTCATAACCATGTTGAAGATTTTGAGGTTTTAAAAGCTTGTTTAATTCGACAACAAAAGCACTCTGACTTAAACACCATAGGTTTAATTGGTAGTGCTACCAAATGGGCTAGTTTTAGATCGAGATTGTTGGCCATGGGTTTTTCTCGGGCTGATTTAGATAAAGTGAAGTGCCCCATTGGCTTGCCTTCTATAAAAGGCAAAGAGCCAGCGGTGATTGCCTTGTCAGTAGTGGCGGATTGGCTAAGTAGCAAGTCCAGTTAAGATTAATTAATGATAAATGTAGAGGTAAAAAAGTGGAGACATATTTATTAGATTGGGCTAACTTATTATTACGTTGGGCTCATGTTATTACGGCAATTGCCTGGATAGGCTCGTCGTTTTATTTTGTATTTTTAGATAGTAGTTTAGTGCCGCCTGTGGCTGATGATTTAAAAGAGGCGGGAGTGGGCGGCGAGTTATGGGCCGTACATGGAGGTGGTTTTTACAACCCTCAAAAATATTTGGTCGCTCCTAAAAAGTTACCTGAAAATTTGCATTGGTTTTATTGGGAAAGTTACAGCACTTGGCTGACCGGATTCGCATTGTTTTGTGTATCCTATTTATGGAATGCCAATTTTTATTTAGTTGATAAAACAGTTTTTGATTGGTCGGCCAATACAGCTGGTTTTGCAGCCATTGGTTTTTTAGTAGCTTTTTGGTTCATATACGACACTTTATGCCGTGTGTTTTTAAAACAAAAAAATGGCAATGCATGGTTAGGTTTATCCATGTTGGTTTTGGTAGCCTTAAGTGCTTACTTAACCGCACATCTTTTTTCTGGTCGTGCGGCTTTTTTATTAACCGGTGCCATGCTGGCCACTTCAATGAGCGCCAATGTGTTCTTTTGGATTATTCCTGGTCAAAAAACCATGGTCAAAGACATGCAGCAGGGTAAATCAGTAGATCCTATACACGGCATTCGAGCTAAACAAAGAAGTGTTCATAACACCTATTTTACTTTGCCAGTTTTATTTGCGATGTTGTCTAATCATTACAGCTTTTTATATAACCACCCACTGCGCTGGATTTTATTAATTGCCATCATGACAGCTGGCGCTTTAATCAGGCAGTTTTTTGTGTTGCGCCATGGTTTTAAATTAGGAAAAAATAATCACCCTTGGCCTTATGCCGCAGTAGGAGTGGCTGTTTTAATCGCCTTAATTGTGGCTTTAAAACCTAGCGCACCTAGCTCTGAATTGTCTGCTACTGGTCAAGTCAATAATAACCAAGCTACTGCAGTGACTGCTGCCAATATTGAGACGGTGAGCATAGAGCAAGTGCAAAAAATTATCGAGCAACGTTGTTATATGTGCCATGGTGCACAAGTTCAACAAAAGGGTATAAGGCTTGATCAGGCTAGTTTAATAGAACAAAATGCTAGCCTAATTTATCAGCAGGTAGTAGTGACTAAGGCTATGCCAATGTCAAATGCCACACAAATTACCGATGCAGAAAGAGAGTTAATTGGCAAATGGTATTTGGCTAGAAAACCCTAAAAAATCGATTAGTATTAGTTGTGCAAAGAGCTAGTGCCAATAATGAGTCGCTAGCTCTTTAGTCATCTTATAATTTTATAAAGCCCATTCAATTGGTAGCCAAGCTAAAAACTTTAATCACTCTCTTTTGAACTAATTACCTTCAGGTTCTAGATTAAACGTTTGCTTTTTTAAACATAACTTTGCTTATATTTTTATTTTGAAAGTAGTGCTATGTTGGGAACCCAAGATTTTTTAATGTTTGTAGTGGCGGGTCTTTTGTTAAATATGACTCCCGGTGCAGATACGCTTTATATTGTGGGCAAATCGGCTAGTGGCGGGGCTAAAAGTGGTGCAGTCGCTGCCTTGGGTATTGGCGCTGGTTGTTTGGTACATACTTGTTTAGTGGCCTTTGGTTTGGCCGCTTTAATGGCAAGCTCTAGCGATATTTATTTATGGGTGAAGTATTTAGGTGCCGCCTATTTGTTTTACTTGGGTTTTAGTATGATTTTTATTAACAGCCAAAATAGGGCTAATAATCTCAATACTTCTACAGCTATTAACCAGCATCAGCCCATAGAGCAAACTTCATTGAGTAAAGTTTTTTGGGGCGGTTTTTTTACCAATGCACTCAATCCAAAAGTGGCCTTATTTTTCTTGGCATTTTTACCTCAGTTTGTCGCTCCTACAAGTTTATATCCTGCTTTAAGTATGTTATTTCTAGGTGGTGTATTTGCCTTTAATGGCACTATTTGGAATGTGGGAATGGCTTGGTCCACAGCAGTTTTGTCGAATAGGTTAAAAGCCTCAGAAAAAATATCGGTGTTACTCAAAAGAAGTTGTGGCGCTTTGTTTATTTATTTTGGTATTAAATTATTACGCTCTTAA
>CAZKWC010000053.1:13660-21519 GCA_964556425.1 uncultured Limnohabitans sp.
GTAAAAATTGATAGTAACTAGTGTGTAACACTCTTGACACATAACTGACACAAGGTTATTGTATGATTTTACTGGATGGTGAAATTTTTCAATTTCACCTGCATTTTTGTGTTGTTCTTTTCTATTGAGTTAGATTTAAAGGGGTATTCGTCATGAAATTGAAGTCAGTGGTTTTAACTGCCGCATTATTGGCAGCTGGTTTAAATAGTGCAGCTTTTGCAGACGATAAAGTATTGCGCTTGCTTACATGGTCTGACTATGTGCCTGCCGATGTAAAAGCACAATTCGAAAAAGAAACTGGCTACAAAGTAGAAGTGACTTTGTCTAACAACGAAGAAATGATTTCTAAATTGCGCGCCACTGGCGGTGCAGGCTTTGATTTGGCTCAACCTTCACAAGACCGTATTACAGGCCCACAACAAGAACACGGTATTTATAAGCCAATGGATTTGAGCAAAATCAAATCTGATTTGTTTATTCCATCTATGTTAACAGCTACTCGCATTAACACTACCTTAGCAGGTAAAGTTTATGGCGTACCACATATCTGGGGTACTGATGGCTTAGTAGTGAATACCAAAACATCAAAAATTGCAGATTATCCAGACCTCTGTAAAGCCGAATACAAAGGCAAAACTTCAATGCGTTTAAAACGTCCTACTTTGTTGGCGTTTGCATTTGCAGCTGGTAAAAACCCATTTGCTTTGTACGGCGACGCTAAAGCCTACACCGCATTAATGGAAGAAACAGGCAAAACCTTAACAGCTTGTAAAGCCAATGTACGTTTCTTCTGGGATAACAAAGACCAGTTATTAAACGGCATGCGCACAGGCGAGTTAGTGGGCGCCATGATGTGGGATACAGGCGGTTGGAAACTCAATACAGAAAATGCTGACATTAAATTTGTGGCTCCAAAAGCCGGTGCTTTAGGTTGGGTAGATGCTTTTGCACTTCCTGCTAAAGGCAAAAATGATGAAGCCGCTTATGCTTGGATTAACTTTAACATGAAGCCAGAGATTGCTGCTAAAGTGGCCTCTTCTGCAGGTAACTTTACCGCTTCTAAAGGTGCAGACCAGTTAATGGATGCTAAGTTAAAAGCGCAATTTGGTGCTAGCTTCCCAGAGGCAGCTTTAAACAATATCAAATGGTATCCTGCAGTACCAGCTGGCTTAGAAGAAATTGAAGGCCGTGTACTTGATCGTATTAAAGCAGCTAATTAATCTAACAATTTGGTTGAAAGAATAAAAGAGGTTTTATTCTCATCACTAATTGACTCAGTTCAGGTTCATAAGAATTTTTTCTATTGAGCCTGAACTGATTTTTTAATTGAAGCACAGATTGTTTTAAAGATAGGGAGCTATTGCATGTCGTTGATTGATTTAAAAACTGAGAACGTTGTGAAACGTTATGGAGCGATGTACGCAGTTGATCACTTATCTTTTGAAGTAAAAAAGGGAAGTTTTTTCTCTATATTAGGCCCATCGGGTTGTGGCAAAACCACTTTGCTTCGAATGATTGCTGGCTTTTTAAGCCCCGATAGCGGCAACTTGTTAATTGGTGGCCAATCAATGGCGGCAGTTCCTCCTAATCGCCGTCCGGTTAATATGGTGTTCCAACATTTGGCACTTTTTCCCATGATGACAGTAGGTGAAAATGTGGCTTATGGCTTGGTTCAAAAAGGCCTAGATAAAAACGAAATCAAAAAACGTGTGGCTAATATGCTAGAGCGAGTGAGCTTGCCTGGCACTGAAAATAAAAGAGTTGATCAGCTCTCTGGTGGACAAAAACAAAGGGTAGCAATTGCTCGCAGTTTGGTGTTAGAGCCTACCTTATTATTATTAGACGAGCCCTTAGGTGCGCTTGATTTAAAACTGCGTGAGCATATGAAAATAGAGCTCAAACAATTACAAGCCGAGTTTGGTACTACCTTTGTTTATATTACTCATGATCAAAGCGAAGCCTTGGTTTTATCTGACCAAGTGGCCGTAATGAATCAAGGTAAATTTGAGCAAGTAGCCAGTCCGCAAGATTTATATTACAACCCGCTCACTCCATTTGTGGCTGGTTTTGTCGGTGCTAACAATAAAATTACAGCCAAAGTGCAATCGGTGGCCAATGATTTTGTAACCGTAATGTCCGATCAAGGTTTGTTGATTCATTCAAGAGCCAAGACGAGTTTTTCTGTTGGTTCAAGTGTCAGTGTTTTTGTCCGACCTGAAGCCATTATGTTAGCTTTTATGGATGGCAATTTTAATGGTCATCAATTGGCCAATCAATATATTGCCAAGGTAAGCAGTTTATTATTTGATGGTGCTAATTCATCGGTATTGTTAACTGAACAAAGTAGCCAAACTAGCTTTCAAGTGGCTTTGCCACAAACAGGTCAATTTGCGGGATTAAAAGTAGGCGATTTAGTGCAAATGGCCTGGGATAGTTCCAATGCTTTGGCTTTTGCTCAATAATTAAAAGGGCTTTTATATGTCTAGTTCTTTTAAGCCTTCTATTGCTAGCCCAGATGGTCGGCATATTAGTCGATTACTTTTGATTTTATTATTTGCTCCTGCGCTATTATGGTTATTTGGCTTAATAGTGCTACCACACCTAGATTTAGCCATTTTGTCATTGCGTGAGCGAATTGCACCTAGGCAATATGCTGCTAGTTTAAGTCAATATGCCACATTTTTTAATGAGCCTTTGTACTGGAATACCTATGTAAGAACAGCGACTATGTCGATTATGGCCACTGTTATTACTTTGTTATTGGCTTTTCCGATTGCTTGGACCATTGCCAAAATTGCTAAGGGCAGAATCAAGCCTTGGTTAATGGTTTTATGTTTAATTCCGTTTTGGGTGAGTGAAACCGTACGTACTTTAGGTTGGATGATTTTATTGCGCGAAACAGGTGTGTTGTCTTCTTGGATGGTAAGCCTTGGAATAATTCAAGCCCCCATAGAAATGCTTTATAACGATGCTACCGTATTGGTTGGATTGGTTTATACCTCTATGCTTTTTATGGTGGTGCCTTTAATTAGTTCGCTCGAAAACTTAGATGACTCGCTCATTGAGGCGGCCTACGATTTAGGCGGTAATGGTTGGTCTATTTTGCGCAAAATTATTATTCCTCATGCAGCCCCCTCTATTGCCGCTGGTTGTATTGTGGTGTTTATGTTAACTCTAGGTAATTATTTAACGCCTACTTTGTTGGGCGGGAAAAATTCACTTTGGTTTACCGAACAAATCTACACCCAATTTATTACCCGATTTAATTGGGAACAAGGTGCTGCATTTGGATTTTTGTTATTGGTTTTATCGACCGCCATTGTATGGTTGGGCTTAAAACTAAGTGGTCAACAATTTGGTGAAGTGATGAGGCGCACATGATTCCATCTTTACCTAGGTCTTTTGTTTTGCGAAGCAGTACCGTGGTGTATGCCATATTGTTTTTCGCATTTTTATTTTTACCTTTATTAGTAGTGGCCATTTTTGCTTTTAATGACGCTGCATATCCAGCACCGCCATGGCGTGGTTTTACCCTAGATTGGTTTTTAGGCGCAGCAGATGGAGTTCGTAAGGGCTTATTGCAAGATACTGATTTATTAAAGAGTATTGGCACCAGTATTTGGGTGGCCACTTGGGTAACCGTGTTGTCGGTATTAGTGGGCACTACCAATGCTTTTTTATTAGAACGAGTGGACTTTAAAGCCAAAGCTGCTTTATCTATGTTAATGCTGGCGCCCTTGGTTATTCCTGGTGTTATATTGGGTATTTCTATCTTGGCTTTTGCTAGTCGTTTGGCACAGTTTGCCGATGACACCTTTGGTCTTGAACTTGATTTTTTAAGGCCAGGATTAGGCTTGGTGATATTAGGTCAGTTTTCATATATTGTGGCCATTGCCACCTTAACCATATCGGCAAGGTTAAAACGCTTTGATAGAACACTAGAAGATGCTGCACTCAATTTAGGGGCAACACCTGCCACTACCTTTTGGACTATTACTTTGCCTTATTTAAAACCAGCCCTCTTAGGTTCGGCAGCATTATCATTTTTAATGTCGTTTGAAAACTTTAATACCACTCTTATGTTGGTAGGAGCAGACCCCCCATTAACGGTATTAATGTATGGCAGAATGCGAGAGGGCGCAACACCGGTTTTAAATGCGGTGAGCTTGTTGTTAATGGTGGTTTCAGCCTTGTTAGCTGCTAGCATGATGTTGAAAAAATCAGATCAAAATACTTAATATTTATTAATCTGTTTTTTGTTAATTACAAATAAAAAAGCTTGGCGAAATCCAAGCTTTTTTTATGGGTAGTTTTTATTGATGGTGTTTTATTTTGACTAGAAACCAAGAATCAATTCTCAATTTAACTGGCCTTATTATGGAGTCAACAAAAAAGCCTTAACCATTTGGGTTAAGGCTTTTGATGAAATGTCAATTCTAATCAAACACAACTTAATTAATAACTGAGTTGTATTGGGATTGGAAATTTACATACCAGCATAGTTAGGACCACCACCGCCTTCTGGGGTAACCCAGACAATATTTTGTGATGGGTCTTTAATGTCGCAGGTTTTGCAATGTACACAGTTTTGTGCATTAATTTGCAATTTATCTTGGCCTTCTGCGGTTTTAACAAACTCATAAACACCAGCAGGGCAATAGCGACTTTCTGGGCCAGCATATTTAGCCAAATTCACATTGACTGGAACCGATGCATCTTTGAGTGTTAAATGGGCAGGCTGGTTTTCTTCGTGGTTGGTATTGCTTAAGAAAACACTAGAGAGCCTATCAAAAGTGATTTTGCCATCTGGTTTTGGATAAACAATAGGTTCACATTCGCTGGCAGGTTTTAAATAGGCATGGTCGGGCTTGTCGCGACGTAAAGTCCATGGCACATGTCCACGCAACAACCATTGCTCTACGCCATTCATGAGAGAGGCTGTGACCAAACCTTTTTTAAACCAAGCTTTAAAGTTACGTGCTTTGTTCAGCTCTTTGTGTAACCAGCTATTCTCAAAGGCTTCTGGATAGGCTTCTAACAGGTCATGTTGACGACCAGCTGCCAATGCCTCAAATGCGGCTTCTGCGGCCAGCATACCGGTTTTAATGGCTGCATGGCTACCTTTGATACGGCTGACATTGAGGTAACCTGCATCGCAACCGACTAAAGCACCACCAGGGAAAATGGTTTTAGGCAATGAAGACAAACCACCAGCAGTAATGGCACGTGCACCATAGGCTAAACGCTTGGCTGGTTTAAGGCCAGCACCCTCTAGGTAATAACGGACGTTTGGATGAGTTTTCCAGCGTTGGAATTCTTCGAAGGGGCTAAGGTAAGGATTGCTGTAATCAAGACCCGTAATAAAGCCTAAAGCCACTTTGTTGTCATCGAGGTGATAAAGGAAAGCACCGCCATAGGTGTTGTTGTCCATTGGCCAACCGGCAGTGTGCATCACAAAACCTGGTTGATGACGGGCAGGGTCAATTTCCCAGAGTTCTTTAATACCTAGGCCGTAGGTTTGTGGGTCTTTGCCTTCGTCTAGTTTAAATTTGGCAATAAGTTGTTTGCCTAAGTGACCACGTGCGCCTTCTGCAAAAATGGTGTATTTGCCTAATAACTCCATACCAAGTTGGAAGCTGTCAGAGGGCTCACCCTCTTTGTTAATACCCATATTGCCAGTGGCAACACCTTTAACCGAGCCATCAGCATTGTATAAAACTTCTGCCCCTGTAAAGCCAGGGAAAATTTCAACACCAAGGGCTTCGGCTTGTTCGGCTAACCAACGTGTGAAGGCACCTAAACTAATGATGTAATTACCGTGGTTTTGGAAGCAACCAGGTAATAAAAAGTTGGGAGTGCGGATACCTGATTTTTCAGATAGGAAAATCATTGCGTCATCGGTGACGGGCTGATTAAGGGGAGCGCCCTTGGCTTTCCAGTCAGGGATGAGTTCATTGAGGGCGATTGGATCCATAATGGCGCCACTTAAAATGTGGGCACCAGCTTCAGAGCCTTTTTCTAAAACTACCACTGAAATTTCAGTGTTATTAGCAGCTGCTAATTGTTTTAAACGAATAGCGGCAGACAAGCCACCAGGGCCACCACCGACAATAACCACGTCGTATTCCATGGATTCGCGTGGGCCAAATTGAGCGAGGATTTCTTCTTGATTCATTCAAAGTCTCCGTTGGGATAGCGTAATGTATTTGAAAGGGCCGATTGTGAGTGTCGGATTTGAGACAGATTTTAGCCTTTTACCGCCCAAATTTCAGTCACAATTCGTATTTATACTGTTTCTCTCGGGTATAAATCCTAGTTTTTGAAGATTGAGGCTGATTTGTTGTGATGTCACCCGTCTTTTTTGTGTGCATCATCACTTTTTATTTTGGAATAGCTCAATGTGGATTGGAATATTTGCTGGTTTAGCCGCCGGTGCTTTATGGGGTTTGGTGTTTATAGCTCCCCAAATGTTGCCCACCTTTAGTGCGGTAGATGTGGCAAGTGGCCGATTTTTAAGTTACGGAATATTTTCTTGCTTGGTTTTGCTTTTGGGTGGATCGACCCAGCGACGCCCCAACCGAACCCAATTGTTTGAAATTTTGGGTTTGTCGATATTGGGTTTTATTGCCTACTACACTTGGTTGGCTTTATCGGTACAGTTAATTGGTTCGGCTTTGCCAGCTCTCATTATTGGTACTATACCAGTGTGGGTGATGATTTTTGGTAAACCACAAGGGCTGTTGTGGAAGGCTTTAATTCCAGGTTTATTGCTGACTATTGCCGGTTTGTGTTTAATGAGTTATGAAGTTTTGAATCAACTATCATTAAAAAATACACAAGCCAGTGGGTCTTTTTATCTGGGTGTATGTTGGTCTGTAATGGCAACCTTAAGTTGGATTTTTTATAATCTTTGGAATGCTAGGTTATTAAAAAAATACTCAGATATTCCTGCTACTCAGTGGACTAATTGGTTAGGTGTTGCGACAGGTTTTGGCGCACTATGTTTGTGGTTGTTGTTAGGTTCACCCGTTCAAACTTTAGCCGCAGTTGAAAATCCGGTGTTGACTATTGCAGTGCTGGCTGGTACGGGCGTTGGTTCAGCTTGGCTCGCAACTGTGGTGTGGAATATAGCGAGCCAAAGATTGAGTCCTAGTTTGTGTGGACAGCTTATAGTGTCCGAAACTTTGTTTGCACTTTTGTTTTCATTTTTGTGGAGTGGCGCATGGCCTAGTATTTGGCAAAGTTTAGCCGCAATTTTATTTGTTTTAGGAATCTTAGCTTCTGTAAAGGCACATCAATAAACGATTCAAAAATAAGGTGTGCGATTTAATTTGAATTATGTTAGTAATTGTTGGTTTATGTTGTGATGCGTAATTTCCTGTTTAAATGAAAACTCATTAACAAGGAGTATTCCTCATGAAATCAATCCAATTAGCAGCAGTTGCCTTAGCATTTTTTGGCACTGCCTTATCTGCAAGCGCACAAACTTATGTGGGCGGCGATGTAGGCACTACTAGCCTTGACGGTTTTGGTGATGAGACCAGTTACGGCCTATATATTGGTCATGAATTTAATACTTTTATGGCAGGCGAAGTGGCCTACCGCAAAATTGGGCGTTTTGAAACACCTACTGCCTCAGTCAGATTAAACATGGCGCAAGTTTCGGCAGTAGGCAGTTTGCCTATTACCGATACATTTAAATTATTTGGTCGTATTGGTTACGGATTTGTGAATGTATCTGGCACATCAAGTTATGACGCTGATCACGGCTTTATTTATGGCGCTGGACTTCAATTTAACGTGACCAATAATGTGGGTATTCGTGCTGAATATACCAGAATTGCATCAGATGCAGACCA
>CAZKWC010000054.1:0-21157 GCA_964556425.1 uncultured Limnohabitans sp.
AGGCAGTCGTAAAAAAAGCGGCGCCTGCTACTAAAGCAGCTCCTGCTAAAAAGGCGGCTCCTGCTAAAAAAGCGGCCCCGGCCAAAAAAGCTGCACCAGCTCAAAAGGCAGCTCCTGCTAAAAAAGTAGAAGCCGCTAAAAAAGCAGCTCCGGCCAAAAAAGCAGTAGTGGCTACCAAAGCGGCCCCGGCCAAAAAAGCTGCACCAGCTAAAAAAGTAGAGGTAGCTAAAAAGGCCGCTCCTGCTAAAAAAGCTGCTGCCAAAAAGGCCGCGCCTGCTAAGAAACGCACTGCTAATGCTGCATTTATGAAGCCCCTGACTCCAAGTGCAGCGCTTGCTGCAATTGTTGGAGATAAGCCATTACCACGCACAGAAGTTGTCAAAAAAATGTGGGCCTACATTAAGAAAAACGGCTTACAAGATGCAGCAAACAAACGTAACGTGAATTCAGACGACAAGCTCAAGCCAGTATTTGGTAAAGATACCGTTTCCATGTTTGAAATGTCTGGCTTGATTGGTAAACATTTGAGTTAAGCAATTGAAGTCTACATAATATTCAAAAAGGCCACTAATTTTTAGTGGCCTTTTTTTATTGTTGCGACATTTTATGTCGCAAGTCTCTGTTCAATTAAAGTTGAACTAGATACTTTAAACATAATGCAACTTAGAATAAGTAGCTAGAAAAATCCTTCGGCTCATTGGTAGAGACTCTGGGAAGGAGGCTAAAAAAAAGCACTTTAGGTCTAATTTGCTAAGGCATTCTGGGTAATAGAACTTAAGGAAACACGGGTGGTAATGAGTTCAGGTTCAATGAGAATTTCAATTAAACTTGGCCCCTGATGATTGAGTGCTGCATTAAAGACATCTGCAAATTCTGACTCTTGCTGTACTTTAAAACCCAATGCACCATAGGCGGTGGCCAATTGTGCAAAATCAGGATTATGCAAAGCTGAACCACTTATATGCCTAGGGTACTCACGTTCTTGGTGCATTCTAATCGTGCCAAACATACCGTTATTCAATAAAATAATAATCACTTTTGCATTGTATTGAACGGCAGTGGCTAGTTCTTGCCCGTTCATCATAAAGTCACCGTCGCCAGTAAACACAAGGGCTAATCGACCTGTTGTGATGGCCGCTCCTATCCCTGCCGGTACTCCATACCCCATCGCACCATTAGTAGGGGCTAATTGGGTTTTAAAACCTTTACTCCAGCCGTGATATTGAAAATAACGATGTACCCAACTCGCAAAATTGCCAGCGCCGTTACAAACAAGCGCATCATCGGGTAAGTTTTGTTCAATAGTGTGAACAATACCCGCCATATCCCTCACTTTATGAGTGTTAGCCGTCGCTGGCAAACTCACCACTGTATTTTGAATATTATGCAAATAATCTTGATGGCCTGCTTGGCTCCAATCTTGCCAGCGTAATGGTTTTTTTTCATCTGGCATTAACTGACTTAACTGATGACAGGCTTGAACCATACTAGCGCAAAATGCATAAGGCGTTTGATAAACCCGATTGAGTTCGTCAGCACTGACATGAATATGCACCAAAATAGTTTCTGGTAGGGGTGCTTTTATTAAGCTGTAAGCACTAGTGGTCATTTCGCCTAATCTTGGCCCTATTACTAACAACAAATCAGCTTGAGCTATCTTTTTTGCCAAAGCAGGATTAATACCAATTCCTACATCACCCACGTATAAATCATGATGGTTATCAAAAGTGTCTTGAAAACGAAATGCGTTGGCTACAGGTATTGACCAGTTCTCGGCAAATTGCTCCAGCGATAAAGCAGCCTCTTGGGTCCATAATGGGCCACCTGCAATAATGAGTGGTTGAGTTGCTTGCAAAAGCAATTGTTTAATTTGCTGCAAGGATTGTTCAGTTAATGCATTTTGAACAGGCAAAACCTTGGGTAAAGGCGCTAATGTAACGGTTTGGGTTAGCATATCTTCAGGTAATACCACTACCACAGGGCCGGGCCGTCCATTCATTGCAGTAGCAAAAGCTCTGGCGACTACTTCTGGAATTCGGTCTGGGCTGTCAATCCGCTCTACTCTTTTCGCCATGCCTTTGGTACCTGGGCCAAAAAAATGACTAAAGTCAACTTCTTGAAAGGCTTCTCGGTCTCGGCTGAGGCTATCGACGTCGCCAACAAACAAAATCATGGGGCTAGAGTCTTGAAAGGCCGTATGAACGCCTATTGAAGCATTGGTAGCCCCAGGCCCTCGGGTAACAAAACAAACGCCAGGACGGCCGTTTAACTTACCTTGAGCCTCTGCCATAAAGGCCGCCCCACCCTCTTGCCGATTGATAATGAATTGAATTTGATCTTGGTAATGAAAAAAACCATCTAATACGGCTAAATAGCTCTCACCTGGTACGCCAAATACATGGCTAACACCTTGTTCAATAAGGCATTCGACTAATAAATGTCCGGCTAATTGTGTTTTCATATCTTACTTTATGGTTTTTTGGAAATTTATATGACGAATTATGATTTTTATAATTAAACTTCTATGAACAGTTTGCTTTTGTAATTATCTGTGGTGTAAACTTCAAGCACCCATCCATTTTATATCCGCTTAAAATCATGAAACTATTTAAAAAACTCGGTTTAGTAATTGCACTTGGTTCGTCATTGGTACTGGCAAGTTGCGGTGGCGATAATCCAAATGAAACTACTTCTGCTTCCGATAATCCTACATGTAAAAGCACTGCTAACTGGGCCAAAATTTCTAAAGGACTTACTGAAAGTAAAGTACTATCTATTTTAGGTAATCCTAAGCAAATATCATCCAACGGTTCATCAAAAACATATACTTATGAAAAATGTCGTGGTTTTTATGTGTACAAGGAAAAAGATGATCCAGCAACTCTGCAAAACGAGAGAGATTTAAGTGCTGAACTCTTGTTTTTAGGTGGCGTTGTTGTGTTTAATTTGGCCAATAATGGCTATGTTGCATCTTTTACTTCTCCTGGCTTCCCTACCGAGCTACACGATGAGCTTACACCAGGCCAAATACCAGAGTTTTAACGTAATTTAAATTTTGACATTCTCCCCGCCCTGAAGGGGGAGGTTTTACGCGCCAGTTGATAAAAATAATACCCCAATATAAATAGCTAATATTTGGGGTATTTTTTAGTTTTTATTAAACGTAAAGGCTCAATGTAACACAGGCCCTGCCTTAAAACTAAACACACCAGGTGCAGTTACAGGGTCCACCTCTACTTGCACAGTTGATTTAGGTATAAATTTTCCTTCTAACAATAATTTAGCCAATGGATTTTCAATCCTTTGTTGAATCGCGCGTTTTAATGGTCTTGCACCAAACACAGGGTCAAAGCCCACTTTTGCTAATTCAGCCAATGCAGCAACACTTACATCCAAACTTAAATCTTGTTGTGCCAACCTAGCCGCTAAAATTTGAATTTGAATTTTTGCAATTTCTTGGATATGACCTGCATTTAATGCGTGGAACACCACTGTTTCATCAATACGGTTTAAAAACTCGGGTCTGAAATGATTTTTTAACTCTTCCCACACTGCTTCTTTAATATCTTCAGAATCTTGGCCCACCATACTTTGAATCATATGCGAACCAATATTACTGGTCATTACAATGACGGTGTTTTTAAAATCTACAGTACGGCCTTGACCATCGGTTAAACGGCCATCGTCAAGCACCTGCAATAAAATATTAAATACGTCTGGATGAGCTTTTTCTACTTCATCTAACAAAATAACGCTATACGGTTTACGGCGTACGGCTTCGGTTAAATAACCACCTTCTTCGTAGCCCACATAACCAGGAGGCGCGCCAATTAAACGAGCCACTGAATGTTTTTCCATGAACTCACTCATATCAATGCGAATGAGATGATCTTCACTATCAAACATAAACGAGGCTAAAGCCTTGCATAACTCGGTTTTACCCACACCCGTAGGGCCTAAAAACATAAACGAGCCTGTAGGGCGGTTAGGGTCTGACAAACCAGAGCGTGAGCGACGGATTGCGCTAGCTACCGCTACAATGGCTTCTTCTTGACCCACTACCCTTTGATGCAATTTGCCTTCCATTTGCAATAACTTGTCACGGTCGCCTTGCATGAGTTTAGATACAGGAATACCTGTTGCACGAGCTACCACCTCGGCAATCTCTTCTGCTCCCACTTCAGTTCTCAGCAATCTTGGTGCAGCACCAGGCACAGCCTGAGTTTCTTTGGCCTTGGCTTCTTTTAATTGCTTTTCTAGTTCGGGTAATTTGCCGTATTGCAAGGGTGCCACTTTATCAAACTCACCCTTACGAGTAAGCTCTTCGATTTGATAACGTAGTTTATCAATCGCCTCCATAATTTGTGCAGAACCTAAGGCCTGAGCTTTTTCTGCTTTCCAAATTTCATCTAAATCGGATACTTCACGCTCTAATTTTTCGATTTCGTCTTCAATCAGTTCGAGTCGTTTAAGTGAAGCTTCATCTTTTTCTTTGCGAATAGCTTCTCGTTCAATTTGTAATTGAATCACACGACGATCTAACTTATCCAAAACCTCTGGTTTAGAGTCTAGTTCGATTTTAATTTTAGAGGCAGCCTCATCAATTAAATCAATGGCTTTATCGGGTAAAAAGCGATCGGTAATATAACGGTGGCTGAGCTCAGCCGCTGCCACAATAGCAGGGTCGGTAATTTCTACACCATGATGGACTTCGTATTTTTCTTTGAGGCCACGCAATATGGCAATGGTGGCTTCTACTGATGGTTCACCCACCAATATTTTTTGGAATCGACGCTCTAGAGCCGCATCTTTTTCAATGTATTTACGATATTCATCTAGGGTGGTGGCTCCCACACAATGCAATTCGCCCCTAGCTAAAGCGGGTTTTAGCATATTGCCAGCATCCATCGCGCCTTCGCCTTTACCAGCCCCCACCATGGTGTGTAACTCATCAATAAACACAATGGTTTGACCTTCGTCTTTGGCTAAATCTTTAAGAACCGTTTTTAAACGCTCTTCAAATTCACCCCTGAATTTTGCGCCAGCTAACAAAGCTGCCATATCAAGGCTTAACACCCGTTTACCTTTGAGCGAATCTGGCACTTCGCCAGCCACAATACGTTGAGCCAAGCCCTCTACAATGGCAGTTTTACCTACGCCTGGCTCACCAATTAACACAGGATTGTTTTTAGTACGGCGTTGCAACACTTGAATGGCACGACGAATTTCGTCGTCACGACCTATAACAGGGTCGAGTTTACCCATGCGTGCTCGCTCGGTTAAATCTAAGCAATATTTTTTAAGTGATTCACGTTGGTCTTCTGCGTCTGCAGAATCAACTGTCTCACCGCCTCTCACCGAGGTAATGGCCGCTTCTAGGGCAGCACGCTTTAGACCTGCGTCTTTAGCTACTTTTGCTAAATCTGTTTTGGCTTCTGATAAGGCTAATAAAAATAATTCAGCGGCAATATATTGGTCGCCACGTTTAATACCTTCTTTTTCGGATTGTTGTAACAAGCTGACTAGATCACGCCCCACCGAGACCTGCTCTTGGCCCTGTACTTTAGGCAGTTTTTGCAACTGGGCTTGAGCAGAAGCCTGCAAGGCATTTACATTAACACCCGCCTTTTGCAGCAATGATTTTGGACCATTATCTTGACCCAACATAGCTAATAAAACATGAACGGGCTCTATATAGGCATGATCATTACCTAATGCCAAGCTTTGTGCGTCCGATAAGGCTTCTTGAAATTTTGTGGTGAATTTGTCGGTTCTCATGAAACACTCCTAATTTTTAAACTGAGGAGTACTTGATTGCCAACTAAGAAATTTCAAGTGCTTTTTTGAAGTTCTTGTTGCGAACTTGATTTTGATCAAACAAATACTATTTGTAGCTTAAAGGACTATTGAAGCGTTAGTGAAAGGCCATAAATATTAAAATTTATCGCATAGGCAAAAGCATATAAGAAACCCTGCTATTTTATTAAAGAAATAAACGGCCTAGCCAATTTTAAAACCTTTAACCGAATTAATAGTCCAATAGCTACCGTCAAAACATGGCAAACTTTTATTTATGCAGTCAATACAAGTGAAAGAAACAATTGAGTAAAAAAAGAACATTTTTAGTCAATTGAATCCATTACTCCACTGCGTTTTTGGCCTCTATACCCCATCTGGCTAGGGCTTTATCATCGCTTACTCGTGCATCTACCCAATGGCTACCATTGGCAGTTTGTTCTTTTTTCCAAAAAGGAGCTTGCGTTTTTAAATAATCCATTAAAAATTCACAAGCTAAAAAACTTTGCCCACGGTGCATAGAAGTAACCGCCACCAACACAATATTGTCTAGTGGGGCTAAAGGGCCAACTCTATGAATAACTCTTGCACCTAATATATCGAACTTTTTAAAGGCTTCATCTATCATGGCTTCGATTGATTTTTCAGTCATGCCAGGATAATGTTCTAACTCTAAAATTTGTACATCTTGACCGTCGTTAAAATCTCGTGCCACCCCTAAAAAGCTACAAATAGCACCTACTTTAGCATTTTGATTATGCAAAATTTTAAGTTCAGCCGATACATCAAAGTCAGCCGTTTGAATAATCACCCTAGGCGCAAAATTTTGTATGTAAAACATAGTTAACCACCTGTTACTGGTGGGAAAAATGCCAACTCAGCACCTTCAGTTAAAGGGATATCTAGGTTACTAATTAATAGTTGATTAAAAGCCATTCTAAGGGCTTTATTACTATTCAGTGCTGTTGCATAAGGGTCGCCCTTGGCAATTAGCTCGGCTTTTAACTGACCTACCGTAAGTGACTCGGTATGAATTGTTTCTTGCGATTGGCCCATTACTTCCCTTATGGAAGCAAAATATTTAACTGTAACTTGCATTAAAAAATTCCTGCTAAATCAAGGCAACGAACCATATCACCTTTATGTATTACTTGTGAACCTGGATTATCTAATAAGGCATTCGCCCAAACCATAGAAGTAAGTACTGCCGAACTTTGATTGGGAAACAATTCAAGTTGTCCATTTTCGCTATAGCGAACTCTTAAAAATTCACGCCTTTTATCGGGGTTTAACCAATCAAAATTAGCCACTGCGTGTTTATACTGCGGGCTAATCTGATGCGCCCCTTGTAGAGCCAATAAAAAGGGTCTGACTAATAAAATAAAGGTCACAAAACTAGACACAGGGTTGCCAGGTAGTCCAATAAAATGGCATGCTCTTACATTTTCGTCTGTTTTTTCTCGAAAAATTTGGCCGTAGGCAAATGGCTTGCCTGGCTTCATAGAAATTTGCCATAAATCAAGTTGACCTAAACTTTGTACAGCAGGCTTGATGTGGTCTTCCTCGCCAACCGATACTCCACCACTGGTTAAAACTAAATCATGCAGTTGCGCAGCTTGTTGCAAGGCCTGTATGGTTTTTTCTCGGTTATCAGGGACAATTCCTAAGTCAGTGACCACTGCACCGGCTTTTTCTAATAAAACTTTTAAGAAAAATCGATTAGAGTTAAAAATAGCCCCAGGTTTTAACTCTTGTGGATCACAATCACCAGGCATCACCAACTCATCACCAGTCGAAAACAAGGCAACTCTAGGCTTTTGCGCTACTTTCAGTTGTGAAACCCCTAAGCTGGCAATTAAACCCAAGGTAGCAGCATTTAAGCGAGTGCCCGCTTGCACAATCAGTTGATCTTTGGCTACGTCATCTGCGGTGGGCCTAATCCACTGGCCTTTAGACACAGGTTTTTTAATTTTAATAAAACCAAACAAGGCCTTAGGATCTGAATGATCTGAATTATTAGAAGCTTGGGTAAACTCTACATCCTCTTGCATAATGACTGCATCTGCACCATCGGGAATAGGTGCACCCGTAAAAATACGAGCGGCACATTCTGGAGCTAAGTGCTCGCCTACTTGCCCTGCCGCTACACGTAAACTCACTGGTAAGCTAATACCCATATGTTCGCTTGCATTGGCAACATCTTGCGATCGAATGGCGTATCCATCCATTGAGGTGTTATCGAAAGCTGGCACATTTAATTGTGAAACAATGTCTTGCGCCAGTACTCTTGCATCGGCCTCGAAGGTAGAAACACTTTCAAAAGTATTGAGTGGCCTAGCCTGCTCTAATAACTGTGCCAAAGCATGGTCTAGACTACGCAAAGCGGGTCTTTTGCTTGCCCCACCATTGGGATTGGGTGTAGGAGCCAAGGAGCTATTGTGTGGGGCTTGCAAAGAAGTCATTATGCGGCGCACTCTGAGGCAATAAAGCGTTTTAAAGTTTCAACATCTTTACTCATTGATGAAACACGTTTGGGCAAATTTTCAATTCCATCTAAATGACTAGGACGACTTGGATTTTGTGCAATCGCTTCTACGATGGTGGTGGAAAACTTAACCGCTAAGGCAGTTTCAAGCACAATCGTAGGATGAGTCGCTACTGAAATAGTGCCATCGGCTTGCAATTGCTCTGCCACATAAACACCATCAGCCGTATGAGGGTCAATCATTTCTTTAGAATGCTGATAAACCGCTTGTATAGTGCTTAAACGGTTGGCGTGATTACTGGAACCACTAGCAAAACCAAACTGGCTAGCTGCATTGGCAAATGCCTCATCTTGGCTTAAATCAAACAAACCTTGGGTATTAATTTGTTGACCAAATAAATCAGCTACTTTAGCACCATCACGACCCAATAAATCAAAAATAAAGCGCTCAAAATTTGAGGCTTTTGAAATATCCATAGAAGGGCTAGAAGTTTCAAAGGTGTTGTCACTTGTTCTGACTCGGTAAATACCTGTGCGGAAAAACTCGTCGAGTACATTGTTTTCGTTGGTAGCCACGACTAATTTATGAACAGGTAAACCCATCATTCGAGAGACATGACCCGCACAAACATTACCAAAATTACCCGATGGAACTACAAAATTAACCTTCTCTTGATTGCTAGAAGTAGCTTGGAAATAACCTGCAAAATAATAAACCACTTGAGCCAACATACGAGCCCAATTAATGGAATTGACTGTGCCAATTTTGTATTGACGTTTAAAAGCCAAATCATTAGAAACCGCTTTGACCATATCTTGACAATCGTCAAAAACACCATCTACGGCTAAATTATGAATATTTTTATCCATTAAGCTAAACATTTGCGCTTGTTGGAACGGGCTCATACGACCTGCTGGTGAAGTCATAAAAACACGAATACCTTTTTTACCACGCATGGCGTATTCAGCAGCACTACCAGTGTCGCCACTGGTGGCACCCAAGATATTAAGCTCTTGATTACGGCGGGCCAATTCGTATTCAAATAAATTGCCCAACAATTGCATGGCCATATCTTTAAAGGCCAGAGTAGGACCGTTTGATAAAGCTTCTAATGAAATTCCGTTGGCTAATTTGCGCACTGGCACAATCGCAGCGGTACCAAACACTTCTTGAGTATAAGTTTTGTGGCAAAGTGCTTTTAAATCTTGAGCGGGAATATCATCAATATAGAGTGACAAAATTTCAAAAGCAAGCTCGGCGTAACCTTGCTCGAAATAAACTTTGCGTAATTTTTCCAGTAGCACTGCATCTACCTTAGGATAGGCTACCGGCATATAAAGGCCACCGTCTGGAGCCAAGCCTTCTAGCAAAATATCACAAAAACCACGCTGTGTGGCATCACCACGAGTAGAGATGTATTTCATCTTCATTCAACCTTAAAATTAAAAATCTTTTTGTCCTGTTTAAATCTTAAGCAAGAGGCAATTGACTTTAGGGTCCTGTAGAAAAACTCTAATCCACATGAATGACACGTGCTTGAGTTGGTTACAGGTTCCTACAAAGATGACAATTGAATAATTTAAAACCCCTTTTGAAGATACTTCAATAAGGGTTTTAAGCAGCCACTTTTGTGAATCATTGTGGATATTTGTAATCACTACCTGCTCGAAAGATTTACGCCAATTCTTCTTTACGAATCAAAATCACTTTATCTAATACTGTTGGTAAAGCCTGAATTTGCTCCAGTGCCATTTTCATTTGACCTTCATTACAGTCGTGTGTTAAAACGACTAAATCTGTCTGATTTGCACCTTCACCGCATACTTCATCGGCTTCACGCTGACGTAAGGCGTCAATGCTGATATTGTGTTTCGCAAAAATGCTAGCAATATTGGCTAAAACACCAGGCTGATCGGCCACACGAATACGTAAATAATAACTAGTGACGACCTCATCCATGGACAAGACGGGGAAATCACTTAAATGTTGTGATTGGAAGGCCAAGAACGGTACTCGTTGTGCAGGTGTAGCGTCTGATAAACGAGCTATATCAATGAGGTCGGCAATGACGGCACTGCCAGTAGGTTCTGAGCCAGCACCTTTGCCATAATGCAAAGTAGTACCTACTGCATCACCACACACCATCACCGCATTCATAGCGCCTTCAACATTGGCAATTAAACGTTTGCTTGGCACTAAACAAGGGTGAACGCGCAATTCAATACCTTTGCTCGTGCGTTTGGTAATACCGAGCAATTTAATTCTGTAACCTAGGCCTTCTGCATAGGTAATATCAGTGGCTGTTAACTCGGAAATACCTTGAATAAAAGCTTTAGAAAACTGCACAGGCACACCAAATGCAATAGAGCTCATAAGGGTGAGTTTGTGAGCAGCGTCGACTCCCTCAACATCAAAAGTAGGGTCGGCTTCTGCATAACCTAGGCGTTGTGCCTCTTTAAGCACAACCGCAAAATCTAGGCCTTTTTCACGCATTTCAGAGAGGATAAAATTGGTAGTGCCATTGATAATACCTGCCACCCATTCAATACGATTAGCACTTAAACCTTCACGCAAAGATTTAATAATTGGAATACCACCGGCCACTGCCGCCTCGAATGCCACTATTACACCCTTAGCATTGGCAGCCGCAAAAATTTCAGTTCCGTGTACCGCTAACAAGGCCTTATTAGCAGTGACTATGTGTTTGCCATTGGCAATAGCTGCCAACACTAATTCTTTGGATAAGGTGTCGCCGCCCATTAATTCGACAATCACATCAATTTCTGGATGGTTGATTAAAGTATTGGGGTCGGCTACCACTGGCACAGTATTGCCAACAATTTCTTGGGCAGCGGCTACATTACGCCTACACACCATTACGACTTCAATGCCACGACCTGTGCGACGAATAATTTCGTCTTGGTTACGTTTTAAAACATTAAATACGCCTGCACCTACAGTGCCAAGACCCAAAATACCAATTTTTAAAGCTTTCATAACTTCTCTTTTTTTATCGACTCTAAACACAAGCCAGTTGAAAATTTTACCAATGAAATGAACTGAAAATTAAATTTCTGTTGATTTTGATTTGCCTTTTAATTTGCTAGTAAGCAAATGCTCGGTTCCGTAAATTTGACGCTTTTTAGCCAAGAATTGAGCGACTCTACCAATCGCATCTCGTAAATCGTCTTCATGGGGCAAAAACACAATTCGGAAGTGATCGGGAGAGTGCCAATTAAAACCAGTGCCTTGCACCAACATCACTCTGGTTTCTTCCAATAATTGCAGGAAAAAATCTTGGTCATCGGTAATGGGGTAAATTTGTGGATCTAACCTTGGGAACATATACAAAGCCGCGCTAGGCTTAACACAGGTAATTCCAGGAATAGCAGTGATTAGCTCATAAGCCAAATCACGTTGTTTACGTAAACGTCCACCTTCATTGACTAAGTCTTTAATACTCTGATGTCCGCCTAGTGCAGTTTGAATTGCCCATTGTCCGGGAACATTAGCGCACAGGCGTAAATTAGACAAAATCGTGAGGCCTTCAATATAATCTTGAGCTTGACGTTTATCGCCAGACACCACCATCCAGCCAGCCCTATAACCACATGAACGATGACTTTTACTAAGGCTATTAAACGTTAAGGTAAGCACATCAACACTTAAAGAGGCTAATGCGGTATGTTTAACACCATCGTATAACACCTTGTCGTACACCTCATCGGCAAAAATAACCAAACCATGCTCACGGGCGATTGCAACTAGCTCTAACAATAAAGCATCGCTGTACAAAGCGCCTGTAGGATTGTTTGGGTTAATAATGACTATACCTTTGGTTTTAGGTGTAATTTTGGCTTTAATATCGGCCACATCAGGCATCCAACCATTGTTTTCATCACATAAATAATGAACAGGGCTACCACCCGACAAACTTACTGCTGCCGTCCATAGTGGATAATCTGGGGCGGGAATTAACATTTCATCGCCGTCATTGAGTAAACCATTGGTGGCCATTACAATGAGTTCACTGGCGCCATTACCTAAATATATATCATCTAACACAACCCCCTTGATACCTTGTTCTTGGGTGTAATGCATCACTGCTTTGCGGGCTGCAAAAATACCTTTGCTATCGGAATAACCAGCAGAATTGGGCAAGTTACGAATCATGTCTTGCTGAATTTCTTCTGGTGAATCAAATCCAAAAGGAGCTAAATTACCAATATTAAGCTTGATAATTTTTTGTCCTTCTTCTTCCATTTTACGAGCTTTGTCCATAATTGGACCACGAATGTCGTAACAAACATTAGCAAGCTTGTTTGATTTAGCAATAGTTTTCAAAGCACCCCCACAACAGATAAGATCATTATAAAAACATATAATTTGAACACATAACTCAGGCTTTTTTGCACTGCAACACGCTTAATTGCATCTATATTGATAGAAATGAAACGAATTTATGAAATTTCAACCCGACCAACAAGGCCAAGTGTTTATTCATGGCCATGATCACGACTTTATTGCCGTGAGTGGACAAAAATACACAACTAGCATCATTATTGATAGTACAAAAGGGGTAGAAGCCTGGAATTGCAGCTCTATGGCCGAACTCACAGAAGCCGACTTTCAAAAAATGGCCGATTTAAATCCAGAATTAGTGCTATTTGGCAGTGGTTCACGCTTAAAGTTCCCGTCTCCGGCACTTTTAAGGCCATTAATGGCCAAAGGTATTGGAATTGAAACCATGGATACGGCAGCCGCCTGCCGAACTTTCAATGTTTTATCAGGCGAAGGGCGAAGAGTTGTCGCCGCAATGTGGCTTAGCTCAATAAACCCTTAAGAATATGTAAGCCAATCGCCAGAGAGTAAGGGTATTAGAGTACAATAGAGGGATTAGGGCGGGGGCGTTTTGTCCCCCAAAATAGCGCTAAACACTTGAATGGTCAAGACGCTAGCGTGAGCCCGGCCACAGGACCATCTTACTACTTATGGCGATCGTCGTTAACAAACTCATCCCCGAATTTGAAGCACTTGCCACCTCAGGTGTGCAAGTGACCAACTCAAGTCATATCGGCAGCACTTTGGTGCTATTTTTCTACCCAAAAGACAACACTCCAGGTTGTACCACCGAAGCCATGCAGTTTCGCGATAATCACAAAGATTTCGTGAAAGCAGGAGCTGTTGTGTTTGGAGTATCTCGTGATAATATGAAATCTCATGATGAGTTTCGTTTAAAACTCGAGCTTCCTTTTGAATTAATTGCCGACACAGAAGAAAAAATGTGTCATATGTTTGGTGTTGTTAAAAACAAAATCATGTATGGCAAAAAAGTAAAAGGCATTGAACGCAGTACATTTTTAATTGGCCCCGACGGTGTTCTTCGTGAAGAGTGGCGTGGTTTAAAAGTACCTGGTCATGTCGAAGAAGTGCTTAAAGCAGTGAAAGAGCTTAAAAAATAAGTCAGTTTCATCCTAACAACGGAAATTATATTCATGCCCCTGCCACCTCCTCCCAATAAAAAAGCGGCTAAAGTGGCGGCAGTGGCCGACTCTATCGCCGCTGTTGCCACTTCTCAAACCTCAGAAGTTCAAGATTTAACTGTTAACTTAGCAAAAACCACAAAAAAAACAGCTAAGCCCCTCAAAAATGCTAGTGGCAAAAAACTGAGTCAAGCGCTTGAGGTGGAAACCAAAATCGTTCCCGAAACAGTTCAAGCCACCCCAAAAAATAAAAAAATAACCAGTCAAGCAAGCCTGTCTAAGCTAGAAAATGCAGACACTGCCGCAGCTGAAGTAAAAACAACTCGAACTAAAAAAACTAGTTCAGCTCAATCTAGCAATCCTCTTGTAAAACGTTTGTTTGTTCTCGATACCAATGTTTTAATGCATGACCCAATGTGTTTGTTCCAATTTCATGAACATGACATATTTTTGCCAATGGTGGTACTAGAAGAGCTAGATAATCACAAAAAAGGCATGACTGAGGTTGCCAGAAATGCAAGGCAAACCAGTCGTAGTCTTGATGGCTTGGTAGCCAATACTGGCTCAGAAATTGAACAAGGCTTGTTGCTCAATAGCACTGGTCATAAAGGTGCAAGAGGAAAATTATTCTTCCAAACTACTTTACTCAGCTCCGACCTCCCTTCTGCCCTACCTCAAGGCAAGGCAGATAATCAAATTCTAGCGGTAGTGAACGCTTTACGAATCAGCCATGCTCCTCAAGAAGTGGTACTGGTGAGTAAAGACATCAATATGCGGGTGAAAGCTAGGGCTTTGGGTTTAAAAGCCGAAGACTACCAAAATGATAAAGCACTTGATGATGGAGATTTACTCTATACAGGTAGCCTTGCTTTACCCGATAATTTTTGGCAAACCACTGGCAATAGCACCGAGAGCTGGCAAGAAGGAATTCACACCTACTATCGCTTTAGCTCGTCTATTGTCGATCAAATGCATATCAACCAATTTGTTTATCTTGAACAAGAAGGTGAAACCGCTCTTTATGCCAGAGTCACTGAAATTCGTGGCCAAACCGCAGTAGTTAAAAGCCTTAAAGACTTCCGTAATCCTAAATATTCTGTTTGGGGTGTCAATGCTCGCAATCGTGAGCAAAATTTTGCAATGAATCTTTTGCTCGATCCAGAAATTGATTTTGTTTCTTTAACTGGCACTGCAGGTACTGGTAAAACCTTATTGGCGCTGGCCTGTGGTTTAACTCAAGTGCTAGATGACCGCCGTTATTCTGAAATCATTATGACGCGTGCTACCGTCAGTGTAGGCGAGGACATTGGCTTCTTACCTGGTACCGAAGAAGAAAAAATGGGCCCTTGGATGGGTGCTATGGATGATAACCTCGAAGTTTTAACTAAATTCGAAAGCAATGCGGGCGAATGGGGTAAGTCTGCAACTCATGATTTATTACGTAGCCGAATTAAAATTAAGAGTATGAACTTTATGCGAGGTCGCACATTTTTAAGTAAATTTGTGATTATTGACGAGGCGCAAAATCTAACCCCCAAACAAATGAAAACCCTTATTACCCGTGCTGGCCCTGGTACTAAGATTATTTGTATGGGTAATTTGGCACAAATCGATACCCCGTATTTAACTGAAGGTTCTTCGGGACTTACCTTTGCAGTTGATAAATTTAAGGGTTGGCCTCATGGCGGCCATATTACCTTGGCTCGTGGAGAGCGCTCACGATTAGCTGATTTTGCCAGTGATGTTTTATAAGACTAGCTAAGTAGTTTATTTTCATCAACAAAAAAGCCGACCTTTAATGGGGTCGGCTTTTTTTATGAATATAGATACAAAATTCATGGCCTAAAAAATAAAGTTCTCCATCATTTTTTAGGCATGCTCTCAGTACTGAATATGCATTAAGTGGTGAAATAAAGCTATCATGCCCTATTTAATAATCACCCATTCCATTGGCTAAACTCTCAAATTTAGTGATGTTTTTAAGGAATGCTAACTTCACTGTTCCGGTTGGACCATTACGTTGTTTGGCAATAATAATTTCTGCCACACCAGGCTCTTTGCAAGCCTCTTTGGTGTAATACTCATCACGGTAAATAAACATAATAATGTCGGCATCTTGCTCGATCGCACCCGACTCACGCAAATCACTCATCATGGGGCGCTTATCGGGGCGTGTTTCTACACTTCGATTGAGCTGTGATAAAGCAATGACTGGGCATTGTAATTCCTTGGCCAACATCTTTAAGCCCCTAGAAATTTCACCCAAAGTAGTGGCTCGGTTATCATTATCAGCACCTGCAGAGCCAGACATTAACTGTAAATAATCTACGACAATTAGTCCTAACTTACCGCATTTACGTGCCAAACGTCTGGCATTGGCTCTTAACTCACTACTTGTCAAACCGGCCGACTCATCAATATGCAACGATACCGAACGCAAACGTTCAACTGCTTCTGTTAAACGAGGCCACTCTTCATCGACCAATTTACCCGTTCTTAAATGGCCTTGGTCAATTCTGCCAATCGAGCCCACAATACGCACTGCCAACTGTGAAGCACCCATCTCCATAGAGAAAACAGCTACCGGTAAACCTTCATTCAAGGCGACATGTTCTGCAATATTAATTGCAAAAGCAGTCTTACCCATAGAAGGACGAGCCGCCAATACAATTAAATCTCCAGGCTGTAAACCTGCAGTCATGCGGTCTAAATCATAAAAGCCAGTGGGCACACCTGTGACCTCATTCGGGTTATCGGCCATTTCTTGTACCCGATCAAGTAGGCCTACCACTAGGTTGTCCATACTTTGGAAACCTTGTTTGAGTCGTGAACCCTCTTCACCAATACTTAAAATTTTGGTTTCAGCTTCATCCACAATGCTAGGTATGGTTCGGCCTTGAGTGTTAAACGCCTGCTCTGAAATAAAATCGCAAGCGCCTACCAATTTGCGCAATAAAGAACGTTCACGTACGATCTCTGCATATCGGCGAATATTGCCAGCACTTGGCACATATTGAGCTAAAGAGTTTAAATAACCAAGGCTCACACCCTCATTCGCTTTACCCGAACTTTGTAATTGTTCGAACACGGTAATGACATCTGCCGGTCTAGATGCATTAATTAAATTTTGAATGGATGAAAAAATAAGTTGATGCTCGAAACGATAAAAATCGACCTCAGCCAACATATCGCCGACTCGGTCCCAAGCACTATTATCAAGTAACAAACCACCTAAAACACTGGCCTCAGCCTCTAGTGAATGAGGTGGAATTCTAAGTTGCGCAATTTGCTGGTCGTTACTTTCGGCCAAAGTAGGAATAGCCTGGTTAACATCAAAAGCCATTGACATGAATATTCCTTGAAACAATTAAAAAAATGACTCAAAAGCCATTCTGAAAGGCACTCCAATGAGTGCAAACATGATAAAAATAAAACAAAGCAAGCTTATTAGATAAACACCCAATATACAACTTTTTTAACCAAGAGTTCAATTTTTATTCTTGTTCTCAACTGCTTGATCTTTATTGTAGCTAGCCTCATAAAAAAAGGGTTGCCGTTGGGCAACCCTTTTAAAGAGTTTACTAAAAAACTAGTTTAACTATTAAACAGATTCGCCGTAAACAGAAACTGTAACGTCAACTACGACATCAGTATGCAAAGAAATGCTTACTGTGCTTTCGCTTACAGTCTTGATAGGGCCGTTAGGCATGCGAACTTGTGCTTTAGACACGGTGAAACCGTTACGTGACAATTCTTCAGCAATGTCTAAGTTAGTAACAGAACCAAATAAACGGCCGTCAACGCCCGCTTTTTGAGTTACTTTTACTACTGTACCAGCTAATTTTTCGCCTAATGCTTGGGCAGCAGCTAATTTCTCGGCTGCAGCTTTTTCTAACTCGGCACGACGAGCTTCGAACTCGGCTTTGTTAGCAGCAGTAGCACGACGTGCACGGCCAGAAGGAATTAAGAAGTTACGTGCGTAACCATCTTTAACTTTAACGATATCGCCTAAGGCGCCTAAATTGACAACTTTGTCCAACAAAATAATTTGCATTATGGTTTCTCCTTAGACTTTATGTTGGTCGGTGTAAGGCACCATTGCAAGGAAACGGGCACGTTTGATGGCCGTATTCAATTGGCGCTGATAAATTGCACGTGTACCAGTTAAACGTGCAGGGATAATCTTGCCGTTTTCACCGATGAAATCACGTAATGTGTCAACATCTTTGTAATCAATTTCTTCAACGTTCGCAACTGTAAAACGGCAATAGCGTTTACGTTTGAACAACAATGATTGTGTGTTGCGCTTTGGGCGCTTGTCTTTATTAAAACGTTTTGGTCCGGCCATGATGTGGACTCCTGTAAATCTTAAATTGGATTAAAAACCTGTATGTGGAATAATAAACCGCGCCCTGTTTTGCTAGGAGTAATAAAACCTGAAAAATCAGCTTTTACACTCATATCGGATGTATTTAAAACTTCTGCTAGATGGCCAAAACAGATTGCTCTGATTTGTAAGTTCACTTGTCGTTTTACACCGTTATCAAATTGCTCTGAAGCATGATTTAAAACTAAATCAAGAGCAGGTAAACCTGCTGGCGTATAACGCAATGAAGCGCGTTCTAGGATGTGGGCTTTAAGTTGAAACCGATTCACTCAAAAACAAAGGGCAAAAATACAATTAAGCGTCAGCTTGTTGTACTTTACGGCTATCTTCACGCTCAACTGACTTCATCATAGAAGATGGAGCAGTTTCAGCTTTTTTCTTCAAAACGGTCAAATGACGCAACACAGCATCGTTAAAACGGAAGGCGTGCTCTAATTCAGCCATAACCGCTTGGTCGGCTTCAATATTGACGCACAAATAATGAGCTTTAGAAAGCTTATTGATTAAATAAGTTAACTGACGGCGACCCCAGTCTTCAACGCGGTGAATCTTGCCACCACCAGCTGTAATCATACCTTTGTAGCGCTCTAGCATTGCTGGCACTTGCTCACTTTGATCTGGATGGATCAGTAAGACGATCTCATAATGACGCATAAAAATACTCCTTAAGGGAAATATGCCGCCCCGGGCGTCTTAGCAAGGTGCGGCAAGGAAAGACTACCATTATAGCCTATTTTTTGCCCACTAAGCAAGCCCTCTACCCTCGCCCCGATAAAATTTGTCATATTGTTTCATTATGTCAATCGTTAATACTGAAAAGATTGCACCAATTGCAACTCGCCGGGTTTGCGAAGTGGCACATAAAAAATTTGTCTTTTTTCTTTTCCCGTACCCTCTTCAGTAATAACAGTAACAGTCGCCATCACCACTGTTTTTCGGCTAAAACCACCATAATAGTTGGTAAAAATTAAATAAGTACCTTTAATTGGCACAGGATTAGAATAAATTTCGGGACCATAACCGGTAGTCACGTCCACATCAATACCGCCTCCATTCGCCACAATTTGATCACCATACCAAGCATGTTGCCCATCGGGCGAAACTATATGCAAATCAACATCGGTTTCATCGGCATCCCAAGACAGAATAACTCTTAACTTGGCGCTTCCCTTTTCGCTTCTCGCCTCATAAAACTGGACTTTACGACTATTTTCCGCAGATCTAACTTCTACACTATTACTACCAGGACCAAAAGCCCAAGGCCTAGCAAATCGGCCTTCTGTGACTTTTAAAGGCATTTCTGTACCATTCACCACCAATTTTGCTGGAGTCGAATTATTTTTAGACTTAACAGCGCTGGCGTTAGCACTTGTTTTTGGCAATTGAGCGATTTGTCCCGAAATTTGTGCCTTTTTTGAAACACCCTCTGTATTAACACTGGAGGCTGGATAATAAGTTTTTTGAGCAAAATCATTAGCTGTAGCACTACTGCGCCAGCCACCCAAAGGGGTGTTCAATGTTATTTGGGCAAACAAACCCACCATGGGCAAGCAGCACATCAGGCAAGCCAAACCTATCTTTTGTAAATAATTAAAAACACGGTTCTGCTTGGTATAAAGCAAAGACAACTCTGGCATTTTAGAATCAAGCAAGCAAGCCGTTTTTATCTTTCTTTTGGCAGGCAGCGTCTTGCATGTTTTAAGGCAAGGCATTGTTAAATTCATGACATTCTCCATCGATTGTTTTTCATTTTGTCCTACTTGTATACATATAAGCCTGCTCTACACATCTCAACACTAAGCAGGTTGGACTAAACCCCTGCTAATTGCCTAGCCAACTTTTCGATTAACACTTCATCATGCCCATTGGGATGATTCGCAAAAGCCAAATGCAAATATTCATGAATAAGGGACAAACGATGCTCTAATTTGCCCCAGCCCTGAATATATATTTTTAAGCGTCTCTGATCTGAATTGGCCAAACCATTTTGAATTTGACAAACATTAAAACTTGCAGGTTCCTGAAATCCACTCACTTGACTCAGCGTGGATCGCCATTTTTTTGCATTGTTTTGCAACCATAATTGGGCTTGCGGTAATGGCGCACAATCGAGTTCAAAATAAATCCCGCTAAAACCTAATTGCGGATAGGTTTTTAATAACAAGGCATCAAAACTCGCCTTAGGATTTTGTTTGGAATATTCAACAGCAGATTGCCAAGAAAATACAGCAGGCTTTTGGGTATTTTGATGGTAACGCACGGCTTGACCTGTCATCAATAAATCTTGAGACCAAAGCGCAGCTTGCAAGGCGGCTTTGCTAGGCGGAGAAGCCAGTACTCTTTGGGCTTTAGAGTCATCTATCGTCGCATAACAACCCTTGTTAATAGGGCTATTTTGTACCAGCCAAGTCCTTGCTAAAACAGCCAATGCTTGGCTCGCCGTGCTTTGGCTCACTTGCCCTTCGCGCTCAACGACTCTTGCCACATAATCCTCTAAAAAAAAGCGACCTTCAAGCACTGGTTGTTGTTGACCCGCTTGCGCATAAAAAAGGCTTAATTCAGAGCTTCCTTTTATAAGCATGGCTTGACCATTTTCAAATAAAATTTGATAGCTTTGTGAAGATAAAAGACCGGCAGGTGCTATTTGTTTTTGTTCATTATTAGATAATAAAACTAACACTTTTTTGATTGGATAGGCATTAAAAAACCTTACCCTTACACAAGCTTGTTCTTTTTTCCAAGCATTAGGCATCAAAGCGTTTTGCTTGAGCTCAAGGGTTTGTGCCATCCAACGAGAATGCTGTAACAAACTGGTTTTACTAGTACCTGCTGCACCCCACCAAAATGCACGACCATTGGGTAGCCAGCCTACGGCGCCACCTATTCGGGGGGCCTTATTTTTTTGATTAGCTTCTGTTGCAGATGGTTGAAGGCCTTTTGATGCATCTGCAGCTTGATCAAACCAAGACCAAGTTTTAAATCGAATGGCAGTTCCTAAAATACCC
>CAZKWC010000055.1:0-6944 GCA_964556425.1 uncultured Limnohabitans sp.
GTATTGACCGTCTATTGACTCAAAGTAATTCCTACTGTTGTAGGTAATCTCTTGATTTGTGAAAATTTGCGTCTATTGACTCAAAGTAATTCCTACTGTTGTAGGTAATAATTGTGCAATTTCTTGCGCTTGTTTTTGTCTATTGACTCAAAGTAATTCCTACTGTTGTAGGTAAATGATTTTAATTAGCATTTTTTAAAGTCTATTGACTCAAAGTAATTCCTACTGTTGTAGGTTTTTTAAGGCCCCGCACGAAAGTAGTGTCTCTTTACTCAAAGTAATTCCTACCGTTGTAGGTCAAATGCTTCAATTGCCGAACGTGATGTCTATTGACTCAAAGTAATTCCTACTGTTGTAGGTCTTTCAATGCTGGCAGTAATGCGGGCAGTCTATTGACTCAAAGTAATTCCTACTGTTGTAGGTGACGGATGATTGCATTCGCTCTTGTATGTCTATTGACTCAAAGTAATTCCTACTGTTGTAGGTGCTGGATGTACTTCGTGCGCGCGCGCGAGGTCTATTGACTCAAAGTAATTCCTACTGTTGTAGGTCTCATTTATTTAATCTCCAATTGTTTGTTGTCTATTGACTCAAAGTAATTCCTACTGTTGTAGGTTTAAAATCAAGCCCACCTGCTCTAACAGTCTATTGACTCAAAGTAATTCCTACTGTTGTAGGTCCAGCCCACCCATTCAACACGCAATCGTCTATTGACTCAAAGTAATTCCTACTGTTGTAGGTTAGCCGTGCAATGGTGAGCCAGCCGTATGTCTATTGACTCAAAGTAATTCCTAGTGACTAGAGCCACTTGCATTTGCTGCACTTTCATTAGTGAAAAACCAAGCAGTTAGATCGGCCACGTTTGCTACCCATAATTGGAATTGGGGTGGTTTTTGAGTTAGTGGGTTGGTTGATAATTGCATTTCTAAAATGAAATAAGGTAACAATGCACCTCTGCACTTTTGTAATTTATATGCTTTACCCGAAAAGTACTCAAAGCGTATTAATGCCTTTTGCTGCTCGTTAAGATCAGGATGTGCTTCTATTCTTAACTCTATTTGGCTATTCCACTTTATATCCTCATCCACATTGCTTTGAGAATCAATATCTGTTACTTCAATATGACTTATACGACCTAATACAAAGTCTCTAAAATCTTGGGTTTCTAGGCAGTAGCCTCTTAAATGCCACCTCCTACCTGCCTGTATAAGACTATGTGGCTCTATAGTGCGTTTGTGAGGGGTGGGAGTACGCATAGAAGAATAATCAATCTCAAGCCGTTTTTTTTGCTCAATTGCCATTCTTACTCTAGAAAAGAAATAAGGTTTTACTCTAGAAAAATTCCAATCAGCACAAAAAATAAATTCACTGTCCTTTGCTAAAGCTGGGTTTATAGTGGTTTCATATAAGTAAACTCTTAAACCCAAATCATTAAAATCATTTTGTTCAAGTTCGTGGTTAGCGTCCACATAACCTTTTTCGTTTACTAAATAGGCTTTGGTTTTTGCATTCCATTGCAAAATATTGGCATTTAACTCACGAAATTCTCGCATCCATTGGCTAGCCCTAATTCCAGATAGTTCATGAATTTTCATCAGCCTAGCGCGCCCCAATTTACCTTCCCATAAAGCTATTCGCTTTAGTGACGCTAATCTTTTGGCTAATTGCTGTTTGATTTTCATATCTTTAATAATGTACGCAATACAAAATTATACTATGCATCAAAATTTTACCCTCCCATTGAATATTAATTGTTGCATATTTAATGAGAAATTAAATACTTCCCTGCACTAATTAGTTGGGTCATTCATGAATCAATGCAATTAAAAACTAATTTAGCAAAATATTTAAAGCAGTTAAAGACTAATGCTTCCAATCATCAAAATAGTTAATTTGATTGGAATGAATTTTTAAAATAAGGGTAAAATCAGTTTTAATTTAGAACCAATATTAGTTGTTTGTGGCTAATACCTTTATGCCAAAGTGCCAATTCAAACTGCCAAATTCTTGCCTGTCGCGGTAGCTATTTTTTCACCAAGGAAACGCTCATGTTAAAAAAAATGACAATTAAAAACTTGACTGTATTCCCACAAGCTCAGCTCAATTTCGGTAAGCATCTTAATATCATTGTGGGCGAAAATGGCTCTGGTAAAACTCACTTATTAAAAATGATCTACAGTGTTTTAGCTGCTAGTTCAGAAGAAGGACGTAAGTCTCAATCTAACCTTCCAACCAAATCTACTCTACAAGTAAAATTGGCAGATAAATTGGTGAATGTATTTCGACCAGAAACATTGGGTAGGCTTGCCAGACGTAAGCAAGGCAGAGAAAGATGTGACATTCAATTAGAGTTTCAAGATTCGGCCTTTAATGTATCGTTTAGTTTTGCTACTATGAGTAAATCTGAAGTGAGCATTAATGTCTTGCCCGATCAATGGCTAGATGTAGCGCCAGCCTACTTACCCACACGCGAATTATTAACTATTTTTCCTAATTTTGTTTCAGTTTACGATAGCCACTATTTAGAGTTTGAAGAAATTTGGCGAGACACTTGTTTGTTATTGGGTGCACCATTGCAAAAAGGCCCTACTGAAAAACATATTAGTCAACTGCTTCGCCCCCTTGAAGAGGCGATGAAAGGCAGCATTGAACTAGATAAAAATGGCAGATTTTATTTAAAAAATACTAATGGTCGCATGGAAATGCCTTTAGTGGCAGAAGGAATTAGAAAACTGGGAATGCTGGCTCGATTAATAGCCACGGGTGCCTTACTTAACAAAGGATATTTATTTTGGGATGAACCAGAAGCCAACTTAAATCCGAGATTAATTAAATGGCTTGCAAAAACAATTCTTGATCTTAGTAACACAGGTATTCAAATATTTATTGCTACACATAGTTTGTTTTTATTGCGAGAACTCGAAATTTTGTTGGCTTCAGAAACCTATCAGAATACAAAAACTCAATTTTTTGGCTTACATGACACTTCTGATGGCGTCAGTATCAAACAAGGCGCCACAGTTGATGAAATAGGTGATATTGCAGCCCTTGATGAAGAACTAGAGCAATCGGACCGGTTCTTAGCAGAAAACGTTTAATCAGGCAAACTATGAGTACCATTAATATTAATATTGATGTGGATGGCTTAACATTTACTTTTACTGATAATTGGGTCGTCAGTAAATATGATGAATGGGCCTTTTACCGTAATCAATTTAGCAAAATGTTCAATAATATAAAGTCGGTTGACATCATAGCAGCTGACTATAGTTCAGAAACTGTTTGGTTAATTGAAGTAAAAGACTATCGTGATAACCAAAGAACCAAACCAACTGAACTCCCTGACGAAATAGCACTTAAAGTCTTTCATACTTTAGCCGCTATGCCAGTTGCCAGAATCAATGCAAGCGTAAGTGAAGAAAAAGATATGTCTAGCTATGTTTGTAATGCATCAAAATTAAAAGTTGTTTTGCATTTAGAACAACCTTTAAAACACTCTAAACTTAGGCCTCGTGCAATTAACCCAGCAGATATTAAAGCGAAATTAAAAAAACTATTAAAACCAATTGATGCCCATCCGATAGTTTCTGAAATGAATGCAATGGCACGATTAAATTGGCAAGTAAAAGCTACTTTTTAAATTTTAGCCAGGAATATAAGCCTACTCCATTGTCAATCAACAAAAAAAGGCCGTTAAAAATAACGGCCTTTGTATTACTTAAGTAAAAAAACTTTTACATTTTTTCAGCTAATTGGTCAAGAATAGCTGGGTTTTCTAAGGTAGAAGTATCTTGAGTGATGGCTTCACCTTTGGCAATAGAGCGCAATAAACGACGCATGATTTTGCCACTACGTGTTTTAGGTAAGTTGTCACCAAAACGAATATCTTTTGGTTTAGCAATTGGACCAATTTCTTTGGCAACCCAGTTACGTAACTCGGTGGCAATTTTCTTGGCTTCTTCGCCTGTTGGGCGTGAACGTTTTAACACCACAAAAGCACAAATAGCTTCGCCAGTTAAATCGTCAGGACGGCCTACCACAGCGGCTTCAGCGACTAAATCAGTCATAGAAACTAATGCGGATTCAATTTCCATGGTGCCCATACGGTGACCAGAAACGTTTAACACGTCGTCAATACGGCCAGTAATACGGAAATAACCACGATCTGCACTACGAACCGCGCCGTCGCCAGCTAAATAAATCGTGCCGCCCATTTCTTCTGGGAAGTAAGATTTTTTGAAGCGCTCAGGGTCGTTCCAAATAGTACGAATCATACTTGGCCATGGACGTTTCACTACCAACATACCACCACTGCCGTTAGGCATATCGTTGCCCACTTCGTCAACGATAGCAGCCATAATACCTGGCAACGGTAAAGTACAGCTACCTGGAACTAATGGTGTTGCACCTGGTAATGGAGTCATCATGTGACCACCGGTTTCAGTTTGCCAGAAGGTGTCAACAATAGGGCAACGCTCTTTACCGATATTGCGGTAATACCACATCCATGCTTCAGGGTTAATTGGCTCGCCAACAGAACCTAAAATACGCAATGAGCTTAAGTCAGAACGGTCTGGGTGTACAGATGCATCACCTTCTGCTGCTTTAATTAAAGAGCGAATTGCAGTAGGTGCTGTGTAGAAAATAGAGACTTTATGTTGCTCAATCATTTGCCAGAAACGGCCAGCATTTGGATAGGTTGGAACACCTTCAAAAATGACTTGAGTAGCGCCAGCCACTAATGGACCGTAGGCAACATAGGTGTGGCCAGTAATCCAACCAATGTCAGCGGTACACCAGAATACATCGCTGTCTTTTAAGTCGAATGTCCAGTCCATAGTGAGCTTAGACCACAACAAATAACCACCAGTAGAATGTTGAACACCCTTTGGTTTACCAGTAGAACCAGATGTATATAAAATGAACAATGGATGCTCTGCACCAACGCTTACTGGAGCGCATTCTGTGCTCTTGCCTTCAAGGGCTTGTGTAAATGTTAAGTCACGGCCTTCAACCATAGCACAGGCAGTTGGGGTACGCTCAAATACGTAAACGCGACGAATTGTGTCGCAACCACCCATTTCGATACCTTCATCTACAATCGCTTTTAAAGGCAACTCTTTACCACCACGCATTTGGTAGTTAGAAGTAATAACAGCTACTGCGCCAGCGTCAATAATACGCTCTTGTAAAGCTTTGGCAGAGAAACCACCAAACACTACGCTGTGTGTAACGCCTAAGCGTGCGCAAGCTTGCATTGCCACAACGCCTTCTAAGGTCATTGGCATATAAACTAAAACGCGGTCACCTTTTTGAATGCCATCTGCTTTTAAAGCATTAGCAAACTGGCTTACTTTAGCTAACAACTCTTTATAAGTTGTTTTAGTAACTTTACCGTCATCGGCTTCAAAAATAACAGCTACTTTATTTTCGGTTGGTGTGCCCATGTGTTTGTCTAGGCAGTTGGCAGAAGCATTTAACTCGCCATCGTCGAACCATTTGTAAAACGGTGCATTAGACTCATCTAGAGTTTTAGTAAAGGGTTTGGTCCAAACCACATTACCTTGGGCTAAGCGTGACCAAAAACCTTCGAAATCGGTTTCAGCTTCACGGCATAACGCTTCGTAGCCTTCCATACCAGAAATGCGGGCCGCTTTTTTCATTTCATCGCTTGGATGAAATACGCGGTTTTCAACTAATACGGATTCGATTGCACTCATTAATGTCTCCCTTAATAAATTCTTGACAGGTGAAATGTCGATCTTTGCTCTTACAAAGCGCTGACTAATGTCAGTATTTCTCAATAAATTCCATCATAATAGGGATGACTGACTTGAGTTTGACTTGAATCAAGCCTTAAAATTCAATTCGCATCTTTTTCAATCCTTTTTTTTATGCCAAACACACCTAAACTCAACCCCCTTTCTAACATTATTTTTGCCAGCCGTTGGTTACAGGTACCTTTATATCTAGGACTCATCGTTGCACAAGGTGTTTATGTTTATCATTTTTTAGTGGAAATGACTCATTTAGTGATGGCCGCCTTTGGTGACCAGCATGCTATTGAGGCCTTGGTAACGAGTATTGGTTATAAAAGCGGCGCAGGCATTACAAGTTTGAATGAAACCCTGATCATGCTAGTCGTCTTAGCGATGATTGATGTGGTGATGATTTCTAATTTGCTCATTATGGTAATTGTGGGTGGCTACGAAACTTTTGTGAGTCGTATGAATTTACAAAATCACCCCGACCAACCAGAATGGCTCAATCATGTGAATGCTTCAGTTTTAAAAGTGAAATTGGGCACTGCCATTATTGGTATTTCTTCAATTCATTTGTTAAAAACTTTTATTAATGCAGGCAATTACACAGAACAAGTTTTAATGTGGCAGACCATTATTCATATTGCGTTTTTACTGTCCGCTCTAGCAATTGCCTACACTGACAAACTTATGAATAGCAGTTCTCACTCTAGCGGTAAATCACATTAACATTTAAAAAACTCCAATCACGCTTTATGTAGCTTTATGAGTTTGAGTAGTTAAGCAAGCTATTTGAATGATGTTTCATATCATTCAAATAGCTTTTTTTGATTCAAGTGCATCTATTATTGCGGGCTCAACTTCTCAACCTACTAATGCGCACATAAAGGCAACTAACTACCAATTAAATTTTGTATTAGCCATCTTTTATTGCTTTGCGAGCTAAGTTATTGCTGTGCAGTATTAAAGTTGCTTGATTCGTAAGTCAAAAGAAACTTTTAATCGTTAATATCGCAATGCAATTCGTTTTAACCCAATTAAAACCCTCACTCTTTTTCTGATTTATATCGTTTTACAAATTAATTAAGCAAAAGTTTGGTAGCAAGATAAAATACTTGCTTTCTATTATTAGCTACAAAGCGATTACATCATGACCCCAACAACAATTCAAATGGTGGCGGC
>CAZKWC010000055.1:7044-19913 GCA_964556425.1 uncultured Limnohabitans sp.
ATTTTGCAATTTGCCATGAAAATATTAACTGGCATAGCAAAAATAATTCCATTACCTGGGGCTACTGGTTTTTATTTTGTGGTGATGTTTCTTACCCCGATTTTAGGTAGTTTCATTACCGAGCCTGCAGCGATGACTTTAGCTGCTATTATTTTATCTAAGCATATCTTTTCTAAAGGTGCATCACAACTTTTAAAATATGGCACATTGGGTGCTTTATTTGTGAATGTTTCGATTGGCGGTACTCTTACACATTTTGCAGCCCCGCCAGTTTTAATGGTAGCTAGCAAATGGCAGTGGGACACCCTATATATGCTTACTCATTTTGGTTGGAAAGCAGCTATTGCCGTTTTTATTAACGCCTCTTTTGTGACCTTTTTATTACGCTCCGAACTAGCCAAAATTCCTTTTGGCAAAGAAAGCCGTATGGTCATGACCACCCCTTTAAGTTTGGTATTTGTGCATATTGTATTTTTGGTTGGCATAGTGGTGTTTGCTCATCATCCCGCCATTTTTATGGGTTTATTTTTATTCTTTATGGGCATTGCTTCTGCTTACCAAAGACATCAAGATCGACTTATTTTGCGTGAAGCTTTATTAGTCGCTTTTTTCTTGGCGGGTTTAGTGGTGTTAGGTGGCCTACAACAATGGTGGCTTCAACCTTTGTTGTTAAGCATGAGTTCAGATGCCATTTATTATGGTGCAACAGCCTTAACTGCTGTTACCGATAACGCTGCTCTCACTTATTTAGGCTCTTTAGTTGAAGGCCTATCAGAAGAATTTAAATATTCATTGGTAGCAGGAGCAGTAACAGGTGGTGGTTTAACTATTATTGCCAATGCCCCTAACCCTGCAGGTGCTTCTATTTTAAAAGGGCATTTCGAAGACGACACTATTAATCCTTTGTATTTATTGTTGTCTGCCTTAGGCCCCACTATTGTGGCAATTATTGCATTTCGTTTTTTATAATTTTTATCACTTGAAGCGGCTCACAACCGTATTTTTATTATGGCAACTACCATCAAAGCGAATGATTTAATTGAATCTATTGCAGCCTCTTTGCAATATATTTCTTATTACCATCCTGCCGATTACATCGAGCATTTAGCTCGTGCCTATCAACGCGAACAAAGCCCTGCCGCCAAAGATGCGATTGCACAAATCTTAACCAATAGCAAAATGAGTGCGATTGGTCACAGGCCTATTTGTCAAGACACAGGTATTGTGAATGTATTCTTAAAAGTGGGCATGGATATTCGCTGGGAAGGCTTTACTGGTAGCCTAGACGACGCCATCAACGAAGGCGTGCGTCGTGGCTATAACCATCCTGACAACACTCTACGCGCCTCTGTAGTGGCTGACCCACAATTTGCCCGTAAAAACACCAAAGACAACACGCCTGCAGTTATTTTTACTGAAATTGTGCCTGGCAACACCCTGGAAGTAACCGTAGCCGCTAAAGGCGGCGGTAGCGAAAACAAAAGCAAAATGGTCATGCTCAACCCAGGTGACTCGGTAGTCGATTGGGTGCTTAAAACCGTACCAACTATGGGCGCTGGCTGGTGCCCTCCTGGTATGCTGGGTATTGGTATTGGCGGAACAGCTGAAAAAGCGGTTTTAATGGCCAAAGAAAGTTTAATGGATGATTTGGATATGTATGAATTACAAACCAAAGCATCTAAAGGCGAAAAACTCAGTCAAGTAGAAGAGCTGCGTCTTGAGTTACACGATAAAGTCAATGCCTTAGGTATTGGTGCACAAGGTTTGGGCGGTTTAACTACGGTTCTTGACGTAAAAATCAAAATGTACCCTACCCATGCAGCTAGCAAACCAGTGGCTATGATTCCTAACTGCGCAGCTACTCGCCATGCCCATTTTGTATTAGACGGTTCTGGCCCGACTTACCTCACACCTCCTTCTTTAGATATTTGGCCAAGTGTAGACTGGAAACCAGACTATGCCACTAGCAAAAAAGTCAACCTTAATACCTTAACCAAAGCAGAAGTGGCCAGCTGGAAACCAGGTGACACTTTATTGTTAAACGGCAAAATGTTGACTGGTCGTGATGCGGCCCATAAACGTATTCAAGACATGTTGGCCAAAGGCGAAAAATTGCCAGTGGACTTCACCAATCGCGTCATCTATTACGTTGGCCCGGTTGACCCTATTCAAGGAGAAGCAGTAGGCCCCGCTGGCCCTACTACCGCTACTCGTATGGATGGCTTCACCGAAATGATGTTGGCGCAAACTGGCTTAATTTCAATGGTGGGTAAAGCCGAGCGTGGCCCGGTTGCCATTGAAGCCATTAAAAAGCATCAAAGTGCCTATTTAATGGCAGTGGGTGGCGCGGCCTATTTGGTCAGTAAAGCCATTAAAGAAGCTAAGGTAGTAGGTTTTGCCGACCTAGGCATGGAAGCCATTTATGAGTTTGATGTGGTCGATATGCCGGTTACTGTTGCTGTTGACTCAGGCGGTACAAGTGCCCATATTACCGGCCCCGACACATGGCAAAAACGCATTGCAACTGGTGAGTTTAAAAATATTCCGCTAAACCAAGCTTAATTCAAGTAAAGTGGGCTTCTAAAAAGAGCCCAATTTTTAACCATAACACCCATCTTATTTTTGGAATAAAGATGGGTGTTTTGCATTTTTCAATGGCTTTTTCAAATAGCCTTTACAATTGGCGGGTTTGGTGCATCAGCCATTTTGCTATTTATACTTTTTACAACCCTTTAATGCCATGTCTGCTTCTAAATTTCCAGCACTTGTCGGCACTTATGTCATGCTCGACCTTGAGACTACAGGGGCAACTGCTATCAACGATAGAATTACAGAAATTGCTTTAGTGAGAGTAGAAAACGGGGTTGAAGTGGCCCGCTACTCTAGCCTTGTCGATCCTGAACAAACCATTCCCCCTTTTATCGAACGCTTAACAGGCATTAGCAATGCGATGGTGCAAGGGGCTAGGCGCTTTAAGGATATTGCCGATGAGGTTTTTCCGCTACTCAATGGGGCCGTATTGGTGGCACATAATGTACGCTTTGATCATGGCTTTTTAAAAAATGAATTTAAGCGTATTGGGCATGATTTAAAAGTCAAAACCCTTTGCACGGTACGTTTGTCTCGAAAACTTTACCCAGAATTTAAAAGCCATGGACTTGATGCGATTATGCAAAGGCATGGCTTACAAACAATGTCCAGGCACAGAGCCATGGGCGATGTTGAAATGGTCTTGGCATGGTTACAAATTGCAGAACAAGAACTGGGGTTAAAACGGTTAAAAAATGAAGCCAATGACCTTGTCAATAGCATTAATAGCACCCCTCTGAATTTAGAAACCCCTATTAAAAGCATCCCAAAAGCATGTGGTGTTTATTTCTTTTATGGCGAGGGTGAACTCCCTTTGTACATTGGTAAAAGTGTCAATATCCGAAGCCGAGTTTTATCGCATTTTGCAGCCGATCACAAGGTCAGTAAAGAAATGCGTATGGCACAAGAAGTGAAAAGAGTTACCTGGCAAGAAACGGCTGGCGAATTAGGCGCTTTGTTGCTAGAAGCCCGATTAGTAAAATCAATGCAACCTGTTCACAACCAACAATTGCGTAGGCAAAATCAATTGTGCACATGGCAAATATCGGAAGATATGAATGCAAAACCAGCCCTGCAACTGCGCACTGTAGAAGCCCTTGAAGCCAAGCAACTAGAGCACATGTATGGGCCATTTAGATCCAAACGTCAAGCACATGATTTTTTACGCGAACTCGCGTTAAAGCATCAACTTTGTCCTCAAATTTTAGGACTGGAAAGTGGTAAAGGACGCTGTTTTGCCAATCAAGTAATGCAGTGCAAAGGCGCTTGTTGTGGCACAGAAAGCCTTACTATGCATTATCTTCGTTTGCAAACTGCTTTGAATCAAATTCGACTTGCGCGCTGGCCTTATAAAGGCAAAATCGGTATTCAAGAATACAATGAAAGTTTAAATCGAACCGATATTCATATCTTTGACCAATGGTGTCATTTAGCAACCGTTAAAGATCAAGAAGAACTTGAGCAAGCGCTTCAACAAGAGTCATTGCATGGACTAGCTTTTGATTTAGACACCTATAAATTATTACGCAAACACTTGGCCAAACCTAGTCAATTAAGTAGCCCTATTTTACAGTTTTAACTTTATATTTTTCCCTTCATTAGGCACCTGAAATGAACCCTTTATTAGACCTATTACAACCCTACCCCTTCGAGCGGTTAAAACAATTATTTGCTAGCGTCACTCCCAATCCTGCCCTTCAAGCCATTAGCTTAGGTATTGGTGAGCCTAAACATGCCACGCCAGAAATTATTAAAGAAGCCATGGTAAAGGCTTTAAGTGGTTTAGCCAGCTATCCTGCCACTGCAGGTGAGCCCGCCTTGCGCCAAGCCTGTGCCGACTGGGTTGAAAAACGCTACCAATTACAACTTGACGCTCATACACAAATTTTGCCTGTTTGTGGTTCACGCGAAGCTTTGTTTTCTTTTGCACAAACTATTATCAACCCCGATGAACAAGGCGCTTTAGTCGTTTGCCCCAACCCGTTTTACCAAATTTACGAAGGTGCTACCCTTTTAGCTGGTGCTAAGCCCTTTTATGTTGCAGCTGACCCAGAGAAAAACTTTGCCACCGATTGGCAAGCTGTACCTGAAGAAATATGGCAAAAAACCCAGCTGATCTATGTTTGTTCACCAGGTAACCCCACTGGTGCCGTTATGCAGCTAGAGCAATGGAAACAATTATTTGATCTGAGTAAGCAATACAATTTTGTGATTGCCTCTGATGAATGTTATAGCGAAATTTATTTTCAAGACACACCTCCTTTGGGTGGCTTGCAAGCCGCCAAAGCACTAGGCATAAATGATTTTAAAAACCTAGTTTGTTTTACCAGCCTGTCTAAACGAAGCAATGTACCGGGTATGCGAAGTGGTTTTGTAGCGGGTGATGCGCAGCTACTGAAAAAGTTTTTATTGTTTAGAACCTACCACGGAAGTGCCTTAAGTCCGGTTATTCAGCAAGCAAGTATTACGGCTTGGAATGACGAAGCGCATGTAGAACTCAATAGGGCTTTATACAAAGAAAAATTTGCTAAAGTAACCCCTTTATTGGCGCAACACTATGATGTACAACTGCCTGATGCTGGTTTTTATTTATGGATGAATGTAAAAGGCGATGATGCAGAGTTTGCCAAAGCGCTTTATCAAGAATTTCATTTAACAGTTTTACCAGGCAGTTACTTAGCTCGTGAGGTAAACGGAGTCAATCCTGGGCAGGGTCGTGTTCGATTGGCATTAGTTGCCTCTGTAGAGGAATGCCTAGAAGCAACCGAGCGCCTTATTGCTTTCGCCAAAAGCCGAGCTTAACCATTTATATGAGCCTGCTGTTAAACGCTTCATTTTGTAGCGTTTCCTCAGTAAGCGCTTACTAAAAGTCATTTCATAAAATGTAACTTGTTGGTAATCAATGGCTTGTTTTTTATAAAGAATGACGGATTTAAGTCGCTAAATCACTTAAAGATGGCGATAATTGATAGTAGTTAGTCACCGATTGACGATTTACCTTTTTACTCATTTTCACTTTTCTTTTTTATTTTCTTCAAAATGACACAACAACTCCAAACCATTATTGATCAAGCATGGGAAGACCGTGCCAATTTATCACCCGCATCTGCACCACAAGAAGTGCGTGATGCCGTCGATCATGTTATCAACGAACTCAACAACGGTCGTTTACGTGTAGCCACTCGTGAAGCGGTAGGCCAATGGACCACACACCAATGGTTGAAAAAAGCGGTTTTATTAAGTTTTCGTTTAAAAGACAATGTTTTGGTAAGTGCTGGTGATTTAGGTTTCTACGACAAAGTGGAGACTAAATTTGCAGGCATGACAGAAGCCCAAATGCGTGAAACAGGCGTTCGTGTTGTACCACCCGCTGTAGCTCGTAAAGGCAGTTTTATTGCCAAGGGTGCTATTCTTATGCCGAGTTATGTCAATATTGGTGCTTATGTTGATGAAGGCACCATGGTAGATACCTGGGCCACTGTAGGCTCTTGCGCTCAAATTGGCAAAAACGTCCACTTAAGTGGTGGTGTAGGTATTGGTGGTGTATTAGAGCCTTTACAAGCCAACCCTACCATCATTGAAGACAATTGCTTTATTGGTGCCCGCTCTGAAGTGGTTGAAGGCGTCATTATTGAAGAAAACTCAGTAATTTCTATGGGTGTATTTATTGGTCAAAGTACCAAAATTTACGACCGTGCCACCGGTACTATTACTTATGGCCGTGTACCCTCTGGTTCAGTGGTAATTGCTGGCTCATTGCCTAGCGAAAATGGACAATACAACCTTAACTGCGCAGTTATTGTCAAACGAGTAGATGCACAAACTCGTGCAAAAACCAGCTTAAATGATTTACTTCGGGATTAATTTTGAAGTTTACGATGTAAAATAGTTGTTAAATAATATACACAAAAAATTACTATTTAAAGTATATTATTACAACAATCGAACTTGTGACCCGTTCGGCTTGTGCTGCACGGGTCATTTTTACATCAGATAGCTCTCCTCATACAATCATGATTGACTTCAAAGCAATGCTTCGCGCCATGGTAAAAAAAGGTGCATCCGATCTTTTTTTAAGTGTTGGAACCCCCATCACCTTAAAAGTGAGCGGGCAATGTGTGGCAACTAACAGTGAGCCACTCGCTGAAAATGCTGTCATTGAAATGTTAGCGCAAAGCGTCACTCCCGATCAAATTGATTGGCTGCTAAGCACAGGAGAGCTTAACACCCGAATTATTCTTCCAGATACCGGTTATTTTCGGTTAAGTGCCATGCGCGAACGGGGCAATTATGCAGCTGTCATTCGTGCCATCCCAAAATCAATTCCCGCCTTCGAGCAACTTGGTTTACCTCATGCCCTCACCGATATGATTATGGGATATCGAGGTTTAATGTTAGTGGTGGGCGCAACAGGAGCAGGTAAAAGTACCACCGTAGCCTCTTTATTAGACTGGCGTAACGAACGCAATACTGGGCATATTCTTACCGTAGAAGATCCAATTGAGTATGTTTTTCAGAGTAAACGCTCGGTGATTAACCAACGTGAAGTTGGTGTTGACACCACTTCTTTTGATATTGGCTTGCGTAACGGATTACGCCAAAGCCCTGATGTGATTTTTATTGGTGAAATACGAGATGCAGGCACTATGCTTCAAGCCATGGCCTATGCACAAACGGGTCATTTTTGTATTGCCACATTACACGCCGGTAACAGTCAGCAAGCTTTAAGCCGAATAATGAACTTTTTCCCTGTAGAGTCTCACCTAGGAGTATGCAGTGAAATTGCACTTACCCTTACCGGAATTTTATCGCAGCGATTAGTCCGAACCGTTGATGGCAATCGCACTCCAGCCACCGAGCTCATGCTCAACACGGTTTTTATGTCCGATTTAATCCGTCAAAAAAGACTCAATGAAATCACCGAGGGCATTGAAAAATCCATTAGTTTAGGCTGTCATACTTTTGAGGAAGATTTGGCACGCTTGGTGCGAGAGGGTAAAATCATGCAACAAGAGGCTTTACGTCATGCCGACTCAGCCAATAATTTATTACGCCGACTTGAAAGCAAGTTCATGAGCAAATCTTTAATGGCCTAAAAAGGCTAAAGGGTATGGTTTTTAAGGCCAGTTGTTCATAGATTGGTTTTTAAGCCGAGCAAAACTCTACCCTTTGCAAGGCCTTTTTATGTCCAATACACTCAGACTCGCTGAACAACTCATTAGCCGTGCATCCGTCACGCCAGAAGATGCTGGTTGCCAAACCATTATTTCTGACCTTTTAAAACCACTCGGTTTTAGCTGCGAAACCGTAATCAGTGGCCCCGATAGTTTTAAAGTAGAAAACCTTTGGGCTAAAAGACTAGGGCAAAATGGTTCAGAAGCCCCCTTATTAGTTTTTGCTGGCCACACCGATGTGGTTCCTACAGGCCCTTTAGCACAATGGACCTACGACCCCTTTTGCCCCACTATTCAAGACGGCAAATTGTATGGCCGTGGCGCCAGCGATATGAAAACCTCAATAGCCGCAATGGTGGTAGCTTGCCAAGAGTTTTTACAAGAAGTACCTCAGCCCCATTTAAGCATTGCTTTTTTACTGACCAGCGACGAAGAAGGCCCCTCTGTTGATGGCACTAAAATCATGTGTGATTGGTTAGTTCAACAGGGACAAAAACTCGATTATTGCATCGTGGGTGAACCTACTTCTGTTAATCAAACAGGAGATATGATTAAAAACGGCAGACGCGGTACTTTAAGTGGCAAGTTAACCGTGAAAGGCATACAAGGCCATATCGCTTACCCACAATTAGCCGACAACCCCATACACAAAGCCGCCCCAGCAATTGCCGCTTTGGTGGCTACAACGTGGGATCAAGGCAATGAATTTTTTCCACCTACCTCTTGGCAAATTAGTAATATTCATGCGGGTACTGGTGCAAGCAATGTGATTCCTGGCGAATTAATTATTGATTTTAATTTTAGATTTTCTACCCAGTCCACTGCTAACGGTTTACAACAAGAAGTGCTTAATATTTTGTTGGCCAATGGCATGCAAGAAGGCCGTGATTTTGATTTGAAATGGACATTGGGCGGTGAACCATTTTTAACTACCCCAGGCACTTTGGTGGATGCAGTTGTGAAATCCATCGCTCAAGAAACTGGGCTTAGTACCGAATTATCGACTACAGGCGGTACCAGTGACGGACGTTTTATTGCCAAAATTTGTCCACAAATTATTGAGTTTGGGCCGCCTAACGGCAGTATTCATAAAATAAATGAACATATTGCGCTATCTGATATTGAACCCCTTAAAAATATCTACAAACGTGTTTTAATTGAGTTGAATCAACAAGTTGTTTTGTAAACACAAGGCACACAAAACTTCAATTACAGGCTTTTTAATCGCCCCCATTTATGACTACCATGACACTTCTTGAGCTCATTCAAGACAAAGCACAATTACTTGAACAAGCCAAAGTTTCTTTTGGCCACGGAACCACTAATGCATTTGATGAAGCCGCTTGGCTTGTCTTGTGGCAATTGGGTTTACCGCTTGATACTTCACTTGAACCTGATAGCCTTGCGACACCTATTGTCGTTACACCAGACCAAATTGAACAAGTTCAAAAGTTAATTGAACAACGCATTAACACGCGTCAGCCTGCAGCCTATCTAACCAAAGAAGCATGGCTGCAAGGCGTGCCTTTTTACATTGATGAACGCAGCATTGTGCCACGTAGCTTAATTGCCGAAGTCATTGCCGATGGCAGCATAGACGCATGGTTAAGCGACCAAACCCGTCGTGCTTTAGATTTGTGCACTGGCAATGGAAGTTTAGCCGTCATGTTGGCGATGGCCTACCCAGAGCTTTCAGTGGTGGGGGCGGATATTAGTCCTGATGCCTTAGAAGTGGCAAAAATTAATAGAGCCAAATATGAATTTGAACCCCGTATTGAGTTGATCGAGTCCAATGGTTTAGCTCAAGTAGAGGGGCAATTTGATCTAATTGTTTGTAACCCACCCTATGTGAACAGTCAAAGTATGTCGGAGTTACCTCTAGAATACCTAGCCGAGCCCACAATAGCCTTGGCAGGCGGTGCAGACGGTATGGATTTTATTCGTGAAATGTTACAAGAGTTGCCAGCAAAATTAACTGAAAACGGCATTGTGATTTTAGAAATTGGTAATGAAAGAGCCTATTTTGAAGCGGCATTTCCTACCCTTTGGGTCAATTGGCTAGTCACTAGCGCTGGCGAAGACCAAGTTTTGTTAATTGAAAAAGACGCCTTGTTATCAGTTTAATAAAAAAAAAGCTACTAAGACCAAAACCTTAGTAGCTTTTTACTTTAAGCTAAGCTTGTACTATTATGCTTTTTTAGCGTAAGCAGAGCACCAGCCTTTACCAGCAACATTTTTGCCTGGGAACAAGCTACATGCACCAGCAGCGTCTGCTGCTTTACCTTGGTACAAGGCACAGTTAGAACACAATGAACCAGCTTTGTAAGTTGCAAATTTGGCTTTGTCTACTTTAGTAGCATCTGCTTTATAACCTAATGCAGCAGCTTGTGCATCGGATTCTGCAACCATTGGAGGAGCAGCAAATGCGTTGGCAGAAGCAGCTAAAGCACCGGTAGCTAAACCGAACTGAACGATAAATTCGCGACGATTGGTCATGATAATTTCCTAAATTACAATAAAAAGAAAAGCGAAAAATGGGTTGCTTTCAACTTAGTAAAACGCTAAAACGAATCATATAGATATTGCTTACTAGCAACCGACAAAACTGATAAATCCCGAGCAAAATAGCAGGTATTTATGACTGAACTGTTGTAAATATAAGACTTTACTTATATTTATCAAAATAGACTTGATAAAAGTTAAAAATAACAATTGAAATAATCAGTTATTAAGCCGAAGAAAATCTTGATTGGCCATTTTGGAGTGCTTGCTTGAGTAGGTGTTGTATTAACTTCAGCTTCGATGGGCAATTTGCCTTATTTCGTCATCCAAAGTTGCTACTATGAGTGAAAAATCCAACAAAATAAGCCAAACCAGCCCGCACCAAGAAGGATGCCGTTCAATATGCGAATGCTTAGGTTTTTGTACAACAGGCAAGGGTTATAATAGGGCTTAGATTTCAAGATTGAACCATTTCAAAACCCACTGCCCTTTTCGCATTTTTGTGCAAACCAACAAGGTGTACTCCCTGAAATGAAAAACTTGGCCGCTATTGCTAATTTTGCATACGCACCGCCCAAGTCACCTGCGCAGTCATTGCTAAGTCAAACGCTTACCCACTTTTTATTTTTATTTTTGGCTATTGCCATCTCTCATGATTACCCTAAAAAATATCGTCCTACGCCGCGGCGTAAAAGTTTTACTTGACCAAGCTAGCGTTACGCTTAACCCAGGTGAAAAAGTCTCACTGGTAGGCCGTAATGGCGCTGGTAAATCCAGTTTATTTGCCCTACTCAATGGCAATTTACATGAAGATAGTGGCGAATTTTTTATTCCCGGTAGCTGGGCCATGGCACAGGTGGCGCAAGATATGCCAGAAACCGAACAAGGCGCCACCGATTTTGTGGTGGAAGGCGATGTTAAATTAGTAGCGGCTCAAAACGAAGTAACTGCAGCTGAAGCCACCGATGACTACGAACGTATGGCCAATGCCTACACTGCTTTAAACGACTGTGGTGCCCATGATGCCCCTGCCCGTGCCCAAGCCCTTATCCTTGGTCTTGGCTTTAGCACCACTCAACTCAACAATCCCGTCAACAGCTTTTCTGGTGGCTGGCGTATGCGTTTGCAATTGGCCAGAGCCTTAATGTGCCCTTCCGATTTATTATTGCTTGACGAACCTACCAATCACTTGGACCTCGATGCTTTGGTCTGGTTAGAAGCCTGGTTACAACGTTATGAAGGCACTATGCTGGTCATTAGCCATGACCGTGAGTTTTTAGATTCAGTAACCAATGTTACGGTGCATATTGAAAATGCTAAACTCAAGCGTTATGGTGGCAACTATAGTAAGTTTGAAGATATGCGCGCCGAGCAAATGGCCTTGCAACAAACCGCCTTTGTGAAACAACAAGAAAAAATGGCTCATTTGCAAAAGTTTATTGATCGCTTTAAAGCCAAGGCCAGTAAAGCCAAGCAAGCACAAAGCCGTGTAAAAGCCCTAGAACGCATGGAAAAAGTAGCTCCCTTGCTAGCAGAAGCTGATTTCTCTTTCGAGTTCCAAGAGCCCGCCAGCTTGCCCAATCCAATGCTTAGTATTCAAGAGGTAAGTTGCGGTTATCCCAACCCCGACTCTGACTTTGCCGACCAACCTTTGGTCATTGTTGAGCACGTGAGTAAATCGGTTTTAGCCGGTCAACGAATTGGTGTTTTAGGTGCCAATGGTCAGGGTAAATCTACCTTAATTAAAACCATTACCGGTAATTTGCATCCTATCTCTGGCAGTATTGTGCAGGGTAAAGGGCTCAATATTGGCTATTTTGCCCAGCAAGAACTTGATGTTTTACGCCCAGATGAAAACCCACTCGAACATATGATTCGTTTAGCCAGAGAATGTACCCAAGAGGGACGTTTATCTGGGCAAGATACTAAAGAGCAATCTTTACGAGGCTTTTTAGGCAGCTTTAACTTTGGTGGCGATATGGTCAAACAAAGTGTAGGCTCTATGAGCGGTGGTGAAAAAGCCCGCTTGGTTTTATGTATGTTGGTATGGCAACGTCCTAACCTGTTATTACTTGACGAGCCAACCAACCATTTAGACTTGGCCACCCGTGAAGCCCTAGCAGTTGCATTAAATGAGTTTGAAGGCAGCTTGATGTTAGTTAGTCATGACCGTGCTTTATTACGCTCGGTTTGTGATGAGTTTTGGTTAGTGACCAGAGGCGGCGTATTACCATTTGATGGCGACCTAGATGATTACCAAAAATATTTATTGCAAGAAGCCAAACGTGTACGTGAAGAGCTAAAAGAAGCTAGAGTGCAAGCGGCGGCTAAAGAACAAGCGGCCCTATTGGCCACAGTAGCAGCCAACAAAGCTGCCAATAGCGCCAGCAAAAACAAAACCATTCAAGACCCTGCTCTTAAACCACTCAAGAAAAAGCTTGCCACTATAGAAGAGAAAATGGCCTTGCTCAATGCCGAAAACGATGCCTTAAATGCCGAGTTAGTCAAGCAACCCACACCAGAACGCCTTGCAGAAATTGGTAAAAGACTCAAAACCTTAGCCACCGAAATCGAAGAAAACGAAATGGAATGGTTGGATATTAG
>CAZKWC010000056.1:0-13244 GCA_964556425.1 uncultured Limnohabitans sp.
TCACAATAATGGAGCTAGTTCATAAACTACTGCAAAAACTTTAGACGAGTAGGTATAAATTGAATTGAATTGAATTGAATTGAATTGAATTGAATTGAATTGAATTGAATTGAATTATTAGGCTAATTTTAAAATCAATAGCCATAGTTTATGACTTGAGGAAAAAGCCCAGAAAATAGACCTGGCAAGCCCAAGCAAAGATAGTGGTTAATCATTTTGCAATGGCAGGCATTAGCAGTAACTCTGCTACTACGACTGTCAGTTAGCGGGTAACTGTCACTTTCGACAAATGCCGAGGATGATCAGGATCAAAACCTTTAGCCCTTGAAACCTCTTCTACCAGCATATAAAAACTTTGAATGGCACAAATAGGGTCAAGATCAGGATGCCCTGCATTTACCAAAGTTAAATCACGAGAGGTAATATCGGGGGGAGCAGCTAATATAACTTTAGCTCCTCTTTGACGCATTTCAGCGGCCAAAATAACCAAGCTACTTTGTACAGGGCCACGTGGAGCAAAAATCAGCAAGGGGTATTGCTGCTCGATTAAGGCCATCGGACCGTGTTTTATTTCAGCAGCACTAAAGGCTTCGGCTTGAACAGCACAGGTTTCTTTTAATTTTAAAGCGGCCTCGGCGGCAATTGACAATCCTAAACCTCTGCCCACCACCATTAATTTTTCAGACTTTACTAAAGTTTCCACTGCACTCGACCAATCTTGTTGGCAGGCTAAATCAAGAACCTCAGGAAGATTTTGAATCGCTTGAATCAACTCTTGATTTTTTTCCCAATGTGCCACTAAACGAGCAGCAGCCACCAAACTAGTAATAAAACTTTTAGTCGCTGCCACAGAATATTCGGGCCCAGCATGAATAGAAAAGGCTTTTTCAACCGAGCGAAACAGAGGGGATGAGGTGTCATTGACTAAAGCCAAAGTCAAGGCACCACCCTCTCGAAGGCGCAACATTGCATCAATTAAATCCGCACTTTTACCCGATTGCGAAATAGCAAGGGCCAGAATGCCCCTCATTTGCAAAGGAGCTTTGTAATGGTTGATTAAAGACATGGGAACAGAAGTGACTAACTGACCTATTCTGACACCCACTAAATAGGCAAAATAAGACGCCGCATGATCGGAGCTGCCACGGGCAATTGTCACACATGCATGAGGAGGTTTCTGGCGTAATATTTCGCCCACAGCCACGTACTGATCAAGGTCTTGACTTAATAATTGTCTAACTTGATCAGCCGCAGAACTCGCCTCATCACGCATCAATGAATTCACAGTTTATTGCCCCTTAATGAAAACAATGCAATTGCACCATCCATTGCATCACCAAATGGATCCACAATACGCTCTTGAATACCAGGACTAAAACGGTCTTTTAAACGCTCACCAATACTGCCATACATTACCAAAGGTAACTGCTGGGTAGGATCGGCACCGTCAATTAAACTTTCAACCGACACCACGGTTTCTGCCAAAATTTGAGCGGCGAGTTCATCATCATGCTCAAACTCAAAAACAATGGGAGCCAAGCTGGCAAATTCAAATTGTCCCGCCCTACAACACCAGTCTAGCAAGCTACTACCCGTACTAGCGACACTTTCCATTACCGCTAAGGTAAGCGGTGTGTGGGCTCTTCTGGCATCAGCCGCATGCTGCGTCATGTTAATGGCTTTTAAGCCCATAGCAGCACCGCTTCCCTCATCACCAGAGGGAAAGCCCCAACCACCCACAGTAATCAGATTACCATCGACGTGTAAGGCTTGACCAATACTACCTGTTCCAGAAATGACCAAACTACCAGGGCAGGATTGATGTGCACCCAACAAAGCGGTCAAGACATCGGATTCGACGATTAAGGCACCAAAACCTGGGTTAGAGGCAATTAAATTGTTGCGCCAATTATCATTGTTAGCACCCGCCACACCAATACCTACAGCAAATCGGTCTAGAGGAACTCTTAAACCATTTTGGTCTGAGGATGATTGAATGGCCCGCATAATAGCTTGTTGCACACTTAACCAACCATTGTCAACACCCGCAATTAAGCCAGAGGCTCCTGCTCGGCCCTCGCCTACCAAACTTCCGTCAACATGAATCACGCGGGCACGAGTTTTACTGCCACCACCATCGACCCCTACTACATATTCGATATTGGCCGGTAACTCTCCGGCAATTGGTAGGCGGCTCATTTGGCATTTGCCGAGCGCATATTGCCCGGGCGCAAACGTAAAGAGGCGACTCCATTTTTCTTAAATAAATAAAATGAGTCTGGAGAAGCTTGGATCATGACGCTATCGCCAATATCCACACTGGCATTGCCATCTCCCTTGACAACTAAATATTGTCCGTCATCGGTTTTTAAATACAACAAATTAGCCTCCCCAAGATGTTCAACTAACACAATTTCTGCATGAAATGAAGCCTGTTTTGCAGTCACCACTTCGGATGGATGTATCACGCTACAGTGTTCGGCACGCAAACCAACCTCCACTGACTCCCCAACTGCAACGTTTGAGCAATCAACTGAAACCCAAAACTGCGTACCATTTTTAAGCTCTACTTTAGCACCTTCAAGGCTTGTTTCTAGTACCTTTGCAGGTAATAAATTGATGGTGGGAGAACCAATAAAAGTGGCCACAAATCGATTAATAGGTTGATGATAGAGTGAAAGAGGGGTTCCTACTTGTTGTACTCTACCCTCGTTTAAAACCACAATTTTATCGCCAAGTGTCATGGCCTCTACTTGATCGTGAGTCACGTAAACCACTGTCGCATCAAGCTGCCTTTGCAGGCGGGCCAATTCAATTCTAGTTTTAGCTCTTAAAGCTGCATCTAAATTGGAAAGTGGCTCATCAAATAAAAACAATTTAGGATTTCTCACAATTGCCCTACCAATGGCTACTCGTTGACGTTGCCCACCCGACAACTCTTTGGGATACCTATCAAGGTATTTATCAATACCCAAAGATTTTGCAGCTTGCCGTACATGTTGGTCTATTTGATCCTTATTTTCCCCTTTTACTCTTAAGCCAAACGCCATATTTTTATAAACCGTCATATGGGGATAAAGTGCATAACTTTGAAAAACCATGGCAATGCCACGTTCAGCAGGAGGTAAATTATTGACTAATACATCATCAATTCTTAACTCACCGCTAGTAATAGATTCAAGGCCGCACAACACCCTTAGCATAGTAGATTTTCCGCAACCACTAGGCCCCACCAAAACCACTAGCTCTCCGTGTTTGATTTCTAGGCTGACATCATGTAATACATGTGTATTGCCATAAGACTTATTGATATTTTTTAGAGTGACGCTAGCCATAATTTGTAAATTAATTTCAAGTGAATTAGTTAGTATTGTGAAGCTTTTTAATACTTTTATTTAACTGCTCCAGCAGTAATTCCACGTATTAATTGTCTTGAAAATAGCGCATATAAAACCACCACAGGAATAATAGCCAATGAGACAGAGGCTAATACTGCATTCCAATCAGTAGCGTATTGACCAACAAACTGTTGAATCCCTAGAGTAATGGTTTGTGTTTCATCGGAGGGCGCTAAAATAAGCGGAAACCATAAATCATTCCAAATAGGGACCATAGTAAACACAGCCACCGTAGCAATAGCTGGTTTTATGAGAGGTAAAATCACTTGGAAAAATATTTTAAATTCTCCTACTCCATCGCACCTTGCTGCGTCTTTTAACTCAGAGGGAATTTGCTCAATAAATTCAGACAAAATCATAATGGCTAGAGGCAAACCTTGAGCAATATAAACCAAAATTAATGCAGTTAATGTGTTAACCAAATTAAGTGATACCATTAAACTTAAGATGGAAACACTTCCCAAACGAATGGGAACCATAATGCCAAACGCAAAGAAGAATTTTAAAACTCGACTGCCTTTAAATTTATATTCGCTTAGTGCCCAAGCTGCCATCGCACCAAATAAAACAATTAAGGTTAAAGACACTAAAGTAACGGTAAAACTATTTAAAAATTGAGTCCAAATATCGGCTTTTGCCATTACTTTGGTATAGCCAATTAAAGAAAAAGTATCGGCAGTTGGAAAAGACAAAGGGTCATCAAAAATAGCGGCCCTTGACTTCATAGAGTTCATTAAGACCAATAAAATTGGAAATAAGGCTAATACCGTATAGCTCAGTAAAACAATATGTACAAATACCTGGCTTGAAAAAACCGAGCTATTATTGATTCTTGCTTTTGGATACTGATTAAATTGCGTAGTCATTGTATTCATCCTAAACGGCATATCGTTTTAAACGACTTTGCACCAAAATAAAATAAGCACCAATGCCTAATAAAATGACTAAAAACATTAAGGTAGCTACTGCTGCACCCATAGTCGGGCTAGCCACCTGAGACTGATAACCAAAAAATGTTCTGTAAAATAAAGTACCTAAAATATCGGTACTGTAGTTAGGTCCTGCCAAACCACCTTTGACGGTATAAATTAAGTCAAAAGCGTTAAAATTAGCCACAAAAGTAAGAATCGTGACCAAGCCCAAGGTAGGCCAAATTAAGGGCAAGCGAATTTCCCAAAAAATTCTCCAAGGTCCAGCACCCTCTACTACGGCGGCTTCGATAATATCTTCTGGTACTGCAATCATGGCGGCGTAAATGAGCATCATGGGAATTCCCACATATTGCCAAACCGACATAAGGGAAAGTGTATTAAGAGCAGTCGTTTCAAGACCTAACCAAGGCTCAAACCAATCTTGCAAGCCGATTATGCTTAACAATGACTCTGAAACGCCCCATAAAGGAGACAAAATCACTTGCCAAATAAATCCAACAATCACGACCGAAAGCAAAGTCGGTAAAAAAAACAAGGTGCGATAGCCTGCTGAAAACCAAACCCCTTTTAATGACAGCAGTGCAGCTAACATTAAACCAATTGGATTTTGTACCAACATATGAATTGCAAAAAACTTAAAATTATTAAGCATTGCATTCCAAAAAGAAGCTGACCATTGCGGGTCATTTAAAATAACTAAATAATTTTGAAACCCAGAAAAATACAAACTCCCATCTTCTGCGGGTGAATACAAACCTAGGCGCAATGTATCTAATAATGGCCATGCACTAAAAATGGCATATATCAGGAAAGCTGGGGCCAAAAAAACCCACAACTGCCAAGTTTTCCCTTTGTCCATATTATTTCTTTTTTATCACTAACAATTAAAGGCCATTTACACATTTTTGGCAAGCAAGCTAAAAATAAGTTTTATTGTCACTTGTCACTTCAGGAGCATTAGGCTAATAGTTTAAGTCTTCGTTTTTACAATCGAATCCTCTGCTTTAAACTATTAGCCTTCGCCACACCCCGTTATTTACTCGCAGGTTTGTACCATTTTGCAAATCCAGTATGAATTTGATTGGCGGCATCTTTAGGGGCCATTTTTAAATTCATGACCTGAGAGCCCACATTCCACAATTCGTTTTCCATGCTTGGTGTACCACGGCTCATGATTTGTGCATTCAAACGAATGGTACTTTTACATTGTTTGCGCCAGCTAATCATCTCTTTAGCGACTGGGTTTTTCACATCTACCGCATGATTGGATAATGAAAAGAAACCAGTATTTTTATTGGTGTAGATATCAGCAAACTCTTTGCTACCTAACCACTCTAAAAATACCTTGGCATCTTCTTTATTTTTACTCTTTGCATTAATGCCCATACCCATATCGGTATGGTCAGAGATGTAACAAGTATCACCCGCCTTTTGTACTGGTGGTTTAAAAGCACCAAAACTTAAACTTGGATCTTTTTCGAAGAAAGAAATATCCCATGAACCCGTTGGGTAAATCGCTGCCCTACCAGAGGCAAATAAGTTTTGCGAATCTCCATAGGTTTGAGCCTGGTACCCTTTAGACATATAAGGCGCCCATTTAGCCATGGTTTCAAAAGTACCAACAAACTCAGGGTCTGAGAATTTTTTCTTGCCCATTAATAAAGCTTGACGACCCTCTTCGCCTTTCCAACGGTTAGCACCAATGCTGGTAAAAACAATTTGGTTGGTTTCCCATTGGTCAGCAGTGCCTAAAGCCAACGGTGTAATTTTATTGGTAGCCTTGATTTTGTCTAAGGCGGCAAAAAACTCTGCTTCGGTGTTGGGAACTTTAAGTCCTAAATCGGCAAATATTTTTTTGTTATAGAAAAAACCGTGAATAACAGAAGCCATTGGCATGCAGTAAGTTGATTTGCCATCGTCGGTTTGCCAAGCCACTTTTGCTGAAGCAGGGAAATTTTTCATTCCTGCTGCAGAGTCAACTGCATCGAGGTGGCCTTTTTTAAATAAATCAAGAGATACATCGAATGGACGGCAAGTGATTAAATCGCCAGCTGTACCAGCACTTAATTTGGCATTAATGGCTGAGTTGTACTCGGGTGGTGATGTCGGAGAAAATTTAACCTTGATATTAGGATGCGCTTTTTGAAAAGCGGGCAAAATAATTTCTTCCCACTGCGCCTTGTCATCAACACGCCAGCTTTCAATAATGAGATTACCAGCATTTGCGGCATTAGCACCTAACAAAGCAACAGCTACAGCTGCCATTCGATATGTATGAGTCATGATTCGAAAGTTCCTTACTAAATTTTGAAAAACACTTCGGAAATATTGAGTCGTTATTGGAGCGAATTACTGGCCTAATTAGTAAGAACTCGAATGTCAAAAATATATTTGTAGAAACTTAAAAGCCTTTTTTTATGAGGCTCAAAAAACCTAAAAAAACACTTTAAGCATTTAAGTTAATTAAAATTATTGAAGCAATTACTCAATTAAAACTCAAAAATTTCCTAACCCAGACTCGATTTTAATCACCAAAATTGATCTTATAGTTGTCTAGCTTACGTGAAAATCAATGATTAGGGAAATCATCATTTTATTTAACTTTTGACGTATATATTATTGATTTTATTGAACTTATTTGAAATTCATAAAAATTTAATATTACAATTTATTACGTGATTAAATAAAAATCCTTATAAATACTGATAACTTCAACAAAAGAAAACAGTTTCATTTTTACCTAAAATTACATTTTGAAATAAAAATATTCCCATAAAATAATTTTTAGTAAATTTTAATCATCAAATATATGAATAAGGGTGTTAAATCTTGTAACCCTGGACTAAAGTTTCTTGCAATTCAAGGTCTTGGTTCAAAATAACACAATCGGCAAATGCATTTTTTTGTAAGATACCTCGGTCTAAAATGCCTAAGTGTTGAGCAGCAAAACTTGATACCCTTAAAGAGGCTTGTTCTATCGTTAAGCCCAAAATATTGACTAAATTTTTAAAGGCTTGATCCATACAAAGCGTAGAACCGGCCAATGTACCATCTTGTAAACGTACGCCTCCCATACATTTATATACCTTATGCCGTCCCAATGAATATTCGCCATCTGGCATACCTGCAGCTGCAGTAGAGTCAGTTACACAATAACAATTGGGAATAGATCGGAGAGCCACCTTTAAAGCGCCCGGGTGAACATGTAATAAATCAGGAATAATTTCTGCATATTGGGCATGTGCTAATGCGGCTCCCACCATACCGGGTTCTCGGTGATGCAAGCCAGACATCGCATTAAACAAATGTGTAAAGCCAGTCGCCCCCGCTTGCAAGGCTTGAACTCCTTGTTCATAGCTGCCCGAGGTGTGACCAAGCTGCACTCTTATGCCCAACTCAGTAAGCTTTGCAATTAGCTCCATATTATTATCGGTCTCTGGAGCTAAAGTAATCAGTTTTATAGGGGCTAAACGGTTGAGTTGATGAATTTCTTCAAGACTAACAGGCCTAGCAAAAGCTGGTTGAGCACCCAATTTGCTCTCGCTAATGTACGGCCCTTCTAAATGAACACCTAATAGGTGAGCACCTTTCCCAACTGGACTGGTAGCTTGCCTTACGGCTTGACCAATTGCTGCAAATGCCTCAATTAAATCCGAATGAGGTGCAGTCATAGTGGTAGCCAAAATACTAGTCGTGCCATGTTCAGCATGAATTCTGGCCACTTGGTAAACGGCATCACCCGCCTCCATAATGTCGTGCCCTGCACCACCGTGTACATGCAAATCAATAAAGCCTGGGACAATAATTGCTTGGCCATTTTCTCTGGCTTTTTCAGAACTTATAAAATTGCCATGCAACTGAGTAATTCTTCCAGAATCATCCCATTCTAAAGTTCCAGTTATAAAACCTTGAGGGGTTAAAATATTGCCTGTCAAACGATGGTTGGTAAGCGATGCCATTGAACTCATAAGACACTCCTTTTAGAAGTTTTGATTATAGTGATACGCCACTTAAAAGCCATTAGCGAACTGATTGCAAAGAATTAAAAACACCATTTGCCACTCTTACCCCACTGGCTAAACAAGCGGTTAATAAATAACCACCAGTAGGGGCATCCCAATCGAGCATTTCTCCGGCAAAAAATAAGGACGGATTTTTTTGTGCTGATAAGTCAGAGCTAAGTTGCTCAAGGCACAGTCCACCCGAACTACTAATTGCCTCTTCAATTGGGCGAGGTTTTAATAAAACCAATGGTAAAAACTGAATCGTTTTTGCCACCAAAGGCAAATCAGTTAACTGTTCTTTACTAAGTACTTCAAATAACAAAGCCGCTTTCACCCCTTCAATACCTAAACGTGATTTAAGGTGATTAGAAAAACTCTTACTACCCTTGTTTTGCATAAGGGCAGCAAGAATTTTTTCGTAGGTAAAATCGGGTAATAAATTAATGCCTATTGTGGCTTGTCCTTGCTGATGAATAATTTGCTGAATGAAGGCCGAAGCAGCATAAATTAAACTACCCTCTATGCCATTGGGAGTAAGAATAAATTCGCCTTTTTTATAAAATTTTTCAGAGGCATTTAATTGCAATTCTAGGGCCACCGACTTTAAAGCTGCACCAGCATATTTTGGATTGATAAATCTAGACCAAGGCGTTTTTAAATCAAAACCACAATTACTAGCTTGTAAAGGCTGTACTTGGTAGTTTTCAGATTTTAACCAGGTTTGCCATTGCCCATTTGAGCCCAACTTTGGCCAACTTGCGCCACCCATCGCCATCACTATGACATCTGCTTGAACCGTCACTTTGCCAGTGTCTCGGTGCTCAAACTCTAATTGCATAGTGGCCTCATTAAAACCCACACACTGATGTCGTAAATGGAAAACAACTGCAGAACCAGAACTTGGATATCGCATTTCATGTAACCATGCTCTTAACAAGGGCGCGGCCTTCATTTCATCAGGGAAAACTCGCCCAGAACTACCAACAAATGTAGTAATACCTAAACTACTTGCCCACTGCCTGCATTCATCGGCAGCAAAATCATTTAACCAATCCTCTAGATGGGCAGGACAATTGCCTGCTAAAGTTGCGGGATTTTGAGAGTTGCTATACCTTGAAATAAAGTCTTGCTTGGGTTCTGCATGCGTAAGATTTAAACCACCAATACCCGCTAATAAAAACTTTCGACCAACGCTGGGCATAGAATCATAAAGATGGATTTCAAACGGGCATAATTTTTTGTTTTGGGTCCTCGCATTTTTTTCCAGTTGCAAAAGCTGGTATGCAGTCATTAAGCCCGCTGGTCCCCCGCCTACTATTACAATTTTTTTTGTTTGCATCCCAAACTCATCCATTATTTTAAACATCCATCATAAACCACCCGCCCAGCCATTTTTGCCTAACCACCAGTCAGGCCTCTAAATTGACGCATCAAATAACGACAAAAAATTGGTAGAATTTCAAAAATAGTCGCTTTATATCAAAATTATGACGCTATTTATCATAATAACTGTTAAATGCTTGGTTACAGTGAATCCATCTTGTCAGACTTTGTTAAGGCAATTTTTGCACTCTTGTCCAAATTGCGAAGCCATAAAGTCTTTCATCATTCAATTAAGCAACATCAAAGGAGTTGGTATGAATAACGAAGTCATTGTTACATGTGCATTAACAGGTGCTGGCGATACCGTCGGTAAAAGTCCCCATATTCCAGTCACTCCAGCACAAATTGCGGCGGCTGCAGTAGAAGCAGCCCAAGCTGGTGCAACTGTAGTGCATTGCCATGTTCGCGACCCAGAAACTGGCAAATTTAGCCGTGATGTGAACTTGTACAAAGAAGTAGTTGACAGAATTCGTGATACCGGTGTTGATATGATTATCAACTTAACCGCTGGCATGGGTGGCGACCTTGATATTGGCCCTGGCGAAACCCCATTCGAATTTGGCCCTAACTGTGATTTAGTAGGCCCAATGGAGCGCCTAAAGCATGTAGAAGCACTTTTACCCGATATCTGTACCCTCGACTGCGGCACACTTAATTTTGGCGATAGTGACATGATTTATGTCTCTACACCTAATGCGCTTCGTGCAGGTGCTAAACGTATCACTGAACTCGGTGTCAAAGCAGAACTGGAAATTTTTGACACCGGTCATTTGTGGTTCTCCAAACAAATGATTAAAGAAGGTTTATTACAAGATCCAATTTTCCAATTATGTTTAGGTATTCCTTGGGGCGCACCCGCTGACACCACCACCATGAAAGCCATGGTCGATAACATTCCTAGTGGTTCTGTATGGGCTGGTTTTGGCATTGGCCGTTCGCAAATGCCAATGGTGGCACAAGCGGTTTTATTAGGCGGCAATATTAGGGTGGGTCTTGAAGATAATATTTGGTTAGACAAAGGTGTATTTGCCACGAATGGTTCATTGGTAGAACGTGCAGTTGGCCTTATCGAACGCATGGGCGCTAGAGCCTTAACTCCAGAAGAAGGCCGCGCCAAAATGGGCCTTACTAAACGAGTCCGTTAATTCCGTTATTTATCAACCTATTTTTTCTCATCATCATGAACCTTATTCAAGATATTAAAGTATTTGCCGCCATTGGTAGCGGTGTAATTGGCAGTGGTTGGGTGGCTCGTGCATTAGCGCATGGCCTTGACGTAGTGGCATGGGATCCTGCACCTGGTGCAGAAGAACAATTGCGTTCTAGAGTAGCTAAAGCCTGGCCGGTCTTGGTCAGCAAAGGCGTGGCAGCAGGCGCTAGTTTAGATCGTCTGCGTTTTGCCAGCACCGTAGAAGAATGTGTTAAAGATGCTGACTTCATTCAAGAAAGTGCCCCAGAACGTCTTGAACTTAAAATTGATTTGCATGAAAAAATTGGCAAGGCGGCCAAACCAAATGCCATTATTGGTTCTTCTACTTCTGGTTTATTGCCCTCTGATTTTTACGCCAAATGCGCTCACCCAGAACGCTGCGTAGTGGGTCATCCCTTTAACCCAGTTTATTTATTACCTTTAGTGGAAGTGGTAGGTGGCCAAAACACTGACCCAGCCACTATTCAAGCGGCCATTGGCATTTACAAAAAACTCAGCATGAAACCGCTGCATGTACGCAAAGAAGTGCCAGGTTTTATTGCCGACCGATTATTAGAAGCCATGTGGCGTGAGTCGCTTCATTTAGTCAATGACGGTGTGGCAACCACTGGCGAAATTGATGATGCCATCAGATATGGTGCGGGTATGCGCTGGTCATTTATGGGTAGCTTCTTAATTTACACCTTGGCTGGTGGCGATGCCGGTATGCGACATTTTATGGCGCAGTTTGGCCCCGCCTTAAAACTCCCATGGACCAAATTAGAAGCCCCAGAATTAACCGATGGTTTAATTGACGCTATTGTCGATGGCAGTGCCGAGCAATTAGGCAAACATAGCATTGCCGACCTAGAGCGTTACCGTGATGACTGCTTAATTGCAGTTCAAGAAGCTATTGCAGCCACTAAACGTAAACACGGAATTTCTGAAGATGAATAAAATTGGCCAGTTCAAAGACGGCTTGTTTTGCACTTGGAGTGGCCCTATTAGTTCCGAATGGGTGGACTATAACGGCCACCTCCGAGATGCCTTTTATATGCTGATTTTTTCCTATGCCTCTGATGGTTTTATGGATTTAATCGGCCTAGATGAGGCAGGACGCAATCAAAGTCAGCGCACCATTTACACCCTTGAAACACATCTTAATTATTTATTAGAAGTGAAACAAGGTGGCCAGTATGCCGTAATGTCACAAATTTTAGCCACTGACAGCAAAAGGGTTCGATTGTTTCACAACCTTATTAACCTTGAAACCGGTGTGAACCATGCGACCAATGAACAGGCACTTTTGCATATTGATCTAACCGGTCCTAAAGCGGCTGTTTTTAACCCCGATGTGGCGCAAAAATTAGCTGATTTAGCCACACCGCAAAACGATTTGGCTTGGCCTGAAAATGCGGGGCGAGCCATTACTTTTGGTCAAAAAAAATAATACCTCCAATGAAGCAAGATGAAGTTATGTCACAACACCGTTTAACCACTCCACTCGAAGGCGTGCCAGCTTCGATTTGGGACCCGCAAGCACCAATAGCAGCTCCATTGCAATTATGTAACCCATTGGTCAGTGCCGATTGGGTGGATTACAACGGACATATGAGCGAGTCTTGTTTTTTATTGGTGTTTGGCGATAACTCCGATGCTTTTTTTAGATTCATAGGTATTGATGAAGCTTATAGAAACGACTTAAAAATGTCGCTTTATACTTTTCAAACCATGATTTTTAATATCAAAGAAGCAGCCGAAGGTGAACCTCTAAAACTCAGCTTGCAATTATTAGATGCAGATGCCAAACGAGTGCATATTTTCCATAGTATGTATCATGGCATTACCGGCGAGTTATTAGCCACTGGTGAACAAATGTTAATGCATGTGGACATGGAAAAAGGAAAATCCTGCGCCATGCCACAAGAGTTGCAAGATAAATTACAAGCCATTTTAAAAGCCCATTCTCATTTGCCTTTGCCGTCGCAAGCCGGTCAAAAAATTGGCATTCGACGCTAACTTCTTTCAGCTCATTTCAATTCAAGTATTCAATATTTATAACTGACTTATTGCAGTTATTAACAGGAGACAAAAACATGCATTTCGAACTCAGTCACGAACAAACCATGTTGGTAGATACCGTTAGGCAATTTGTTGAAAAAGAATTGTACCCACATGAAGATCAAGTTGAAAAAGATGATGAAGTTGACCCAGACCTCGCAGCTGAGATTCAACAAAAAGCCCTCGATATAGGTATTTATGCAGCCAATATGCCGGAGCAATATGGAGGTGGCGGTTTAAATGTATTTGACCTCACTTTATTAGAGCGAGAATTAGG
>CAZKWC010000056.1:13344-16217 GCA_964556425.1 uncultured Limnohabitans sp.
GCCGATTATGTGGTGTTATTTGCAGCTACCGATGTAGAACAAACCAATCACGGCCCTAAGAAAAAAATCACTGGTTTTTTAGTCGATTTTGATACCCCTGGCGTTACCGTAAGACGCGGCCCCTCATGTGTTTCCCATCGTGGATACCATCAGTGCGAATTGTTTTTCCAAGACGTTCGCATTCCTGCCCGCAACCGCCTAGGTGAAGAGCACAAAGGTTTTGAACTAATGGGTGAGTGGTTGGGCTCTACCCGCTTAACTGTAGCTGCTACCAGCGTAGGCAGAGGCCGCCGAGTTTTACAAATGGCCACCGAATGGGCAGCTAACCGTAAACAATTTGGTCAATCCATTGGACGCTTTCAAGGCACAGGGTTTAAATTAGCCGATATGGCTACCGAACTAGAAGCCGCCGAATTATTAACCCTGCAAGCGGCTTGGAAATGTGATCAAGGCCGAATGACTGATAGCGATGCCGCCATGGCCAAAGTATTTGCCTCTGAAGCTTTGGCTCGCATCACTGACCAAAGCTTGCAAATTTTTGGTGGCATGGGGCTAATGAACTCTATTCCAATCGAGCGTTTTTGGCGTGATGCCAGGGTCGAAAGAATTTGGGATGGTACCAGTGAAATCCAACGTCATATTATTTCAAGAGCAATGTTAAGAGAGTACGGAGCCTAAAATTGCCATGAAGTTAGCTATGCAGACCACCCCTACTACCCCATCGCTTGAGCGCCTATTTCATCCAAAATCTATTGCGGTGGTAGGTGGCAAAAGTGCACTTGAAGCCATAGAGCAATGTCAAAAACTAGGATTTAAAGGTGAAATATGGCCTATTCATCCTAGCCATAAAATCATGGCGGGTCTTCAGTGTTACGCCGATGTAGCGTCATTACCTGACGCACCAGATGCTTGTTTTGTAGCCGTTCCTGCGATGGCCACCATAGAGGTAGTAGCAGAACTGGCTAAAAAAGGCGCTGGCGGGGTGATTTGTTATGCTTCTGGTTTTTCTGAAATTGGCGCTATTGGGCAAGAGCGTCAAGAGCAATTAATTCAAGCGGCCAATGGCATGCCATTATTAGGCCCTAATTGTTATGGCATGATCAATTACCTTGATGGCTTTGCACTTTGGCCCGATCAACATGGCGGCCAAAGAGTCTCTGAAGGTGTGGCTATTATTACTCAGAGCGGTAATATTGGTCTGAATTTAACCATGCAAACTCGTGGCCTACCTTTGGCCTACATGATTACCGTGGGCAATAAGGCGGGCGTTGATTTTCCAGAAATGATAGAAGCGCTGCTAGAAGATCCAAAAATTACAGCCATAGGCATGCATATTGAAGGCTTAAGCAATGTAGAAGCTTTTTCTAAAGCTGCACTAAAGGCTTTGCAAAAAGGCATTCCATTAGTGGCTTTAAAATCGGGTAGCTCTAGCAAGGGTGCACAAATTACCATGTCGCATACCAGCAGTTTATCGGGTGCTGATCAACTCTATGATGCACTTTTTGAACGCTTTGGTATTGGCCGTGTTTACAACCCTAGTAGCCTAATTGAAACTCTAAAATTTTTGCATGTTAGCGCCAAACGAGGGCCATTAAGCAGTAATAGCATTACCTCGGCAAGTTGCTCTGGCGGTGAGGCTTCTTTAGTGGCGGATTTAGCTCAGCGACATGGCCTAGAAATGCCCGATCTGCCCAGTGTTATAGAGCAAGAGTTAGTAGATATTTTAGGTGAAAAAGTCAACGTGGCTAACCCCCTTGATTACCACACCTATATATGGGGCGACTTGGGCGCCAGCACTGCTGCTTTTACAGGTTTATTAAAAACTAATTTTGCAGTGCATTTATTGGTTCTTGATTACCCTAGACTAGACCGCTGCAAAGCCGACTCTTGGGAAACCACATTAAGCGCTTATATACAAGCGGCAAAAAATACTGGGCAAATGGCCTGTATAGTGAGTTCTATGCCAGAGGGCTTACCAGAAAACTTAACGGCCAGGTTGATGCAAGAAGGCTTAGCCCCCATGATGGGTCTTGAAGAATGTATAGAAGCCATTGCTTGTGCCGTAAAAATCAGCAAAGCTCGACTTAAAGTTGATCAAATACCGACTTTAAATGCAGTTGCCTTGTTGTCTAATGGAGTGCAGCCAACTGTTTACACATGGGATGAAGTACAAAGTAAAAAAGCCCTCGCTGCCTTTGGTTTACCAATACCCTCATCGAGGCAACTTAGCTTAGCGCAAGCACGATTATTTGCCGCAGAACTAGAAGCCAATACCATTGGCTTTCATTCAGCCAATAGCCATATTGCTAATTTAGCTATGCACTACCCTGTTGTGCTTAAAGCGGTGTCAAGTCAACTAGCCCACAAAACTGAGGCTGGAGCGGTAAAACTGAATATTAAAAATTCATCAGAATTATTAAATGCCCTTGATCAAATGGCGCATTTATCAGATCAATTTTTAATTGAAGAAATGGCTCAAAATATGGTGGCCGAAATTATTGTAGGTGTCACTCAAGACCCACAATTTGGCCCTAGTTTAACCATTGGAGCTGGTGGTATTTTGGTGGAAATTTTAAAAGACAGTAAAACACTTTTATTGCCTACCAATGCCCAAGAAGTTGAAAATGCTTTATTGAGTTTACGCATGGCGCCATTGTTAAAAGGTTATCGAGGAAAACCTGCCACCTCTATTGCTCAAGTGGTAAAAGCCATCTTAAGTATTGCTGATTTTGCCCAACACAACGCTCATCATTTGCAAGAGTTAGATGTGAACCCATTAATGGCTTTAGCCGATACCGGCCAATCTGGCCAATGTGTGGTTGCAGTTGATGCTTTAATACGATCTACTAAGCTTGCCAGCTAAAGCTGCCAAC
>CAZKWC010000056.1:16317-17709 GCA_964556425.1 uncultured Limnohabitans sp.
CACACCGATGGCTTGGCAGTTGAAAAAGGTTATGAAGTCATGCGCAGCGGTCAATTAAAAGCTTATAACACCATGCTGGCCTCTGAGGATGCTAACGAAGGCCCACTCGCATTTTCTGAAAAACGCCCGCCCCAATGGAAACATCGCTAAAAAGCAAAATCACGCCAACTCATCAGCCTGCTGCAGTACAGGCTTTTAATTTTGTCTTGTTACCACAGTTCTCTTTAATGGGTTTTGTTTCTGCCATAGAGCCTCTTAGGGTGGCCAACCGATTTAACGCAGCTAGCTACCATTGGCGCATATTAAGTTTAGATGGCAATGCGGTGGTAGCAAGTAACGGCATGACGATTCAAGTGGACGGAGCCTTTAACCAACTTGATGCACAAAGCGCTTCTTGGGGCATTATTGTAGTGGCAGGCTTTAACCCCCTACAGCACAGTAAAAAAAGCCTAGAAAGCCTTTTACGACTGGCACAGCAGCATGGTGTAATACTGGGTGCAATTGACACAGGTGCTTTTATATTGGCACAGGCTGGTGTAATTGGTAAAAACAAAATTACCCTGCACTGGGAGGCTAGAACCGCTTTTACTGAAATGTTTCCAAAGGCCAACGTCACAGACGAACTTTATGAAATTAGTAATGAACGTTTGTTTTGCGCTGGTGGAACTGCATCGTTAGATATGATGTTAGCTCTAATTGAACGAGACCATGGCCGAGAACTTGCCACTAAAGTTTCCGAACAGTTTGTTTTAGAGCGCATGAGAAAACCTTCGGAGCACCAAAGATTAGCCACTTCCGAACGCTATCATGTGCACAATATTAAAGTGATAAAAGCAGTTGCTTTGATGGAGCAATACATTGAAAACCCTTTAGCACTACCCCAACTGGCTAAGCAACTGAATATTTCGGCAAGACAACTAGAACGTTTGTTCGAGCAATATTTGCAGCAAAGTCCAGCCCAGTTTTATATGCAAAAAAGACTAGAAAGAGCCCAACAATTGTTGGCTCAAACTAGTCTGAGTGTTTTAGAAATAAGTATTGCTTGTGGCTTTAGTTCGGTATCGCATTTTTCAAGAACTTTTCGCAAACATTTTGATAAAAGCCCTAGCGTGAGCCGTAAAGAAATGCCATCTGCTAGCCTTATGCCTTCTTTAAAAAACAAGCCTTCAGCATAAAACTTCCACCATCCATTTTGCAATCGACTTCGTGGTCACCGCCCACTAAGCGAATACTTTTTACTTTGGTGCCCATTTTTAACACTGTAGAAGAGCCTTTAACCTTCAAGTCTTTAATTAAAACCACTGCATCACCGTCTTGTAAGACTTGGCCATTTGAATCTTTAACCACAGCAGTGTCATCATCATCATTGGTTGCAACAGCTCCCACTACCCA
>CAZKWC010000056.1:17809-19772 GCA_964556425.1 uncultured Limnohabitans sp.
TCCATTTCATCAGATAAACAAACAAAAATAGAACTTAATAATTTAAGTTCTACCCTGCTATTAAAAGAGGCACTTCTTGAAATTAATACATGGCCACTGTTGGTAGAGGTAATAATGCGTTTTATATAGGCATCTGCTTGCACTTTTTCTTTAGAGCAATCGCAAATTTTGCCATACTGAAGCGGTGCTTTTCTCCAGGCAACAGGGGTTTGATTACTATCTAAAAAAGAAGACACCTCTTTTTTACAATCTTTGTAGGTTGATTGAATAAACTCATCAAATTTAGCATCTTGTGCCCATAACAAGGTGCAGGGCAACAAAAATGCAATGGCCAATAATTTTTTAAATAAATAAAACATAAACAATAAATAGGTAAGTTGGAGTCAAACCAAGAAGATCAATTAATTATTTTTCATTCTGTCTTCAATAGCTCCACCAATACAAGCAAACATAGCTTGTTGTACTCTAGTTACCATATACCGACGAACAAACTCTTCATTTTGTTTGTTTTTGGGTGGTTTTAAGATGTCGTTGGCCATTGTATTAAGTTTGCTGTCTTGGATTACTTTTTTATTGGCGCAAGAGCAAACTAAGTCTGGACTTAATAACTGAGTTTTAAAAAAAGGTTGATAGGCTTCGTCGGTATTAAAAGTAGCCACCATAGTAGGACAAGTTTCTTTGACATAGTCAGAAACCAAATTAAGCCCCTCGTTATGACTCACTTGAGCAAAAGAAGAGGCAAAATTTAAAACGCTAAAGAGTACTAGTATTTTTAATAACTTGCGCAACATAATAAAACAAAATTGAAAAACGAATGATAGCACAATCACTTTTAACACACTTTTGTTGTAACTACTTGAATCATGAATAAAAATAGTGATTTATGAGAACAAAGTACTCATTTGTGAAATTGAGGAAGATGTAAAAATTTAAAAATATTTTTGCTATAAAAATATAAATTGGACATGGTTTGTCAAAAATATAATTTATGATTGTAATTTGACGTAGTTCTAAAAATTAAAGTCTAATCTTAAAACCCATAATAAGTATCTTGAGACATGAAAACCAATAAACGTCAATTGTTAAAACAATCTCACGATGAAGGTGAAGCAAGCCTTGAATCCAGTATTGCTAAACGCTTAGTTGATATATTGCGTCGCCTCAACAATGGCGAAAAATTAAGCCCATCACAATTAGCGACAGAATATGACGTTAGTTTAAGAACCATTAACCGCGATCTTAAAGACCGTTTTGCTTTTTTAGAACTTGAAAAAACCAAAGGTAGTTACAGTTTAAGCGCCTATTTATTGGGCAAATTAACATTTTCCGACCTTAAACGCTTTGCCACTTTAGCAGGCATTAGTGGTGTTTATCCCGACCTTAGCCATGACTTTTTAAAATCATTGCTTAACTCGCAATTAGAAAGTGCTTTATTAGTAAAACCACAAAGCACCGAAAACGTCAGCCATAAAACTGCACTATTTACTCAAATTGAAAACGCCATCCAAAACAGGCGGCTTGTGAGTTTTGCTTACCAAAAAATAATTAGTAATGGCACTGGCAACAGCCAAATCAAAACCTACCAAAACCTACACCCCTACAAATTGGTAAGTCAACATGGGGTTTGGTATGTAGCCGCCCTAGACGGCAGTGTAATGAAGTCATTTAGTTTTAACCAAATTAGTGACCTCAAAATTTTAGAGCAACACTACCCTATTAATGCTCAATTATTAGAACAACTACAAAACGAAGACAGCATATGGCTAAATCAAAATAAAACCCAAGTGCAAATGTTAATTGCAGCAGAGGTAGCCGGCTACTTTAAAAGACGCCCTTTAGTGGCAGGCCAAGAAATAGAAAAACAAAACCCAGACGGCAGCCTTGTGGTGAATTGCAAAATTGCCCACCCCAACCAAATCTTGCCCATTATTAGGTACTGGTTGCCGCATATCAGAATTGTGGA
>CAZKWC010000057.1:0-7127 GCA_964556425.1 uncultured Limnohabitans sp.
TTATGCAACCCTCCCCCATCATCGCCATTCACATTTGTTTTGCAGTATCTGCTGTCTTATTAGGCCCTATCGCCTTATGGGCTAGGTTAGGGCGTATGGTGCATCCTAGGCTGCATAGGGCTATGGGTTATGCCTGGGTTACTTGTATGGTGGGGGCAGCTTGTAGCAGCTTGTTTATTCATAGCTATTCATTCATCAACATAGCGGGCTTTTCGCCTATTCATTTATTGGTCATTACTACCTTTGTTACTTTGTTTTTTAGTTTTAAATTTTTGGCCCAAGGCAAAATAAAAGGCCACCGTTTGTGTATGCAGTGGCTTTATGTTGGCGCTTGTTTGGTGGCGGGTGCTTTTACCTTATCGCCAGGCCGTTTTATGGGCCAATGGGTAAGGTCTTTGTTCTAAGGGTACGGGTGGTGCTAGTAGCTTGTAATTAACCCGCCGTGCTAACTTCGCCTGCCCCCTCGCCACAAGCATGGCAATATTTGGCAAAAGCACTTTTACGAGTGGTGCACGCATGGCAGTGGTTAAATAGGCTAATACCACAGTGTGGGCAAAAGTCTATGTCGGGGTTTTTAAGGTCCACGGCTCGTTCGCAACCAGGGCACACGCCTTTGGCTAATCGGGTTAAGGCGGTGTCATAACTTAATTCTTCGCGGCGTTGTTGGTCGGGTAGTTGCTCTACTAATTTTTGTTTTTCAAGGTAGTTATTCAATGCAATAATGGCTTGTCGGCCTATTAATACCGTAATAACAACCCCTACTGTGTAGCGCACATAACCGCCGTAACTTGGCATATAAGGCACAAGCTCTACAAAAAATGCAAATAGGGCAAATCCAATATAACCCCATACAAAAGGCCAATAAGTGCTCTTGCGTTTTTTGGCAAACAACCAGCCAGCCAATACCAGCAACGGTAGGGTTAAGGCCAAACGGTATAAAAATACTCTTAGTTCTAGGCTTCTATATTCTTTATTTAATTGGGTTTGTGCAACGCTTTCTAATTCATCTAAGGCACGACGTGTTTTGTCGTAGCTTTGGTTGGCATCTAAAATAATTTGGTTTTGTTTTTCTATAGCGCTACTGGCGAGTCGCTCTTTATCTTTTAAAGCATCTAGGGCTTTGGTTCTAGCAACAAGCTCTTGGTCTTGACTAGCTTGTTGGGTGGCCTGCCTGGTGGCCAACCAATTATTAAAAGTGGCCTGTGCAGCCTGAGTGTTTTTTTGCGCAGTCTCTAGTTGTAGCTCTGCTTGCTCTAGGGCTGCATTGGCAGCACTAATGGTTTGTTCATGAGTTTTTAAATTACCATTTAAAGCTTGGCTAGTTTTTTTATCTAAAAAATCAGCCAGCTCTAGAGGCTTTTCTACCTTGGGCAAATCATTCACTACAGTGCCGCCCAAGTTAATTAAAAAGAAGGCAAAAATAGCCGCTACCAACCAAAGGCCACGTCTAAACCAGGTTTCTGAAAGGCGTAAAGATTTTCCCATGAGGGCTCCTTTTAACAAAACAATAATTGGCCCACTTTAAATCAAAGTGGCCACTGCTTGGGGTGGCAAAATCAATCATCTACTCCTATTCCACCAGCGGTAGCAATAAAGGCTACTTGCCAAATGGCAGGCCTTAATAAGCACCAAAATTTTTGGCTAAATAAGCTTCGCCTTGCTCTAGCATAAAATATCTAAATGCTTCTGCTGCAGGTGACAACATTTTGGCTTGTGTATGCACTACGTTCCAAGCTCGTACTACGGGTGCGCCTTCTACGTCAAGTAGGGCAATGGTTTTTTGTGCCAACTCATTGCCAATAGTGTGTAAAGATACAAAGCCCAAACCCAGGCCGGCCATTACAGCTTGTTTTAAAGTTTCATTGCTGGGCACTTGTATTTTTAAGCGTGGCTCGATTCTGGCTTCGCTAAAAAAATTTTCCATGGCAGCTCTAGTACCAGACCCTTTTTCTCGCACTATAAAATCATAGTTGCGTAGTTCTTCAACGCTTAAATGCCCTCTTCTAGCCAAGGTGTGGCCGGTAGAAGCCACAAACACATGTGGGTGGGCTGCAAACGGCTCGGCACGGGTTTGTAGCTCTTTGGGTGGCCTGCCCATAATGGCAATGTCCACTTCATTGTCTTGCAGCATTCTCACTAGCTGCTCTCGGTTACCAGTGGCCAACTGAATTTCTACTCCTGCATGGCTTTCTCTAAATTGCGCCAATAAATTCATCATAAAGTATTTGGCTGTGCCTACCATGCCAATTGTCAGTACCCCTGTCTCGGCTCTTTTTAAGCGGGCTGCTGCATCTTCTGCGTCTTTAATGGTGGCCAAAATTTTTCTGGCAAACACCAACATATATTCGCCCCCGGTAGTGAGGCTAATTTTTTTACCGCTTCTATCAAACAAGGGTAAGCCAATATGCCCTTCAAGTTCTTTAATTTGCATGGTAATTGCCGGCGGGGTTAAATGCAGGTTTTCAGCGGCCCGTATAAAACTTAAGTGCTTGGCCACCTCATTAAAAACCCTTAATTGGCGGAAGGTTGCGTTCTTCATTAAGCATTTCCTTAACTTAACATGGAATAAATATGAATTTACTTTATTCTAAAGGATTTTTACAGTTCACCTATCGCTAAATTTCATTCAAACAAGGAGAACATATGGATCAATCAGCACGTTATGCCGACCTAAGCTTAAAAGAAGCCGAGCTTATTAGCGGTGGAAAACATATTTTGGTTGCCTACAAAATGAAACCCAAATCGGGCCATGGTTATTTGGAGGCAGCAGCGCATTTTGCGGCAGAGTCTTCCACTGGTACCAATGTAGAGGTGAGCACCACTGATGACTTCACCAAAGGCTTAGATGCCTTGGTGTATCACATTGATGAAGCCACCGAAGATATGCGTATTGCCTATCCAGTCGATTTGTTTGACCGCAATGTGATTGATGGTCGATTTATGTTGGTTTCTTTTTTAACCCTAGCCATTGGTAATAACCAAGGTATGGGCGATATAGAACATGCCAAAATGATTGACTTCTTTATGCCAGACCGTGTGCTTCAAATGTTTGATGGTCCTAGCAAAGATATTTCTGACTTATGGCGCATTTTGGGCCGTCCTATTAAAGACGGTGGTTATATTGCCGGCACCATTATTAAACCTAAATTAGGTTTACGCCCCGAGCCATTTGCTCAAGCGGCTTACCAATTTTGGTTGGGTGGTGATTTTATTAAAAACGATGAACCACAAGGTAACCAAGTTTTTGCACCTATTAAAAAAACCTTGCCTTTGGTCTATGACGCAATGAAACGTGCTCAAGACGAAACAGGTCAAGCCAAAATATTCTCTATGAATATTACCGCCGATGACCATTACGAAATGTGTGCTCGTGCCGATTTTGGACTTGAAGTTTTTGGTCCCGATGCCGATAAATTAGCCTTCTTAGTTGATGGTTATGTGGGTGGCCCTGGTATGGTCACCACCGCTCGCCGTCAATATCCAAACCAATACTTGCACTACCATCGTGCCGGTCATGGTGCTGTTACTAGCCCAAGCGCTAAGCGTGGTTACACCGCATTTGTATTGGCCAAAATGAGTCGCCTACAAGGAGCTTCAGGTATTCACGTAGGAACCATGGGTTTTGGCAAAATGGAAGGCGAAGGCGACGATCGTATGATTGCCTACATGATTGAGCGTGATGAGTGCCAAGGTCCAGTTTATTTCCAAAAATGGCACGGTATGAAACCAACCACTCCAATTATTTCTGGTGGTATGAATGCCTTACGTTTACCTGGTTTCTTCCAAAACTTAGGCCATGGTAATGTGATTAACACCGCAGGTGGTGGTTCCTACGGTCATATCGACTCTCCTGCTGCTGGTGCTATTTCATTGCGTCAATCGTATGAGTGCTGGAAATCAGGTGCAGACCCAATCGAGTTTGCTAAAGAACACAAAGAGTTTGCTCGTGCCTTCGAGTCATTCCCTGCAGACGCTGATAAGTTGTTCCCAGGCTGGCGCGATAAGTTAACCAAGCACCAATAAAAAATAAGACCACCACAGCCTAGTTTTGGAGATCGCATGGCCCCTTCATTTGTTATTCAAAAAGAACCTCTCTATCATCCGCAAGGACAAGAGGTAGCGCTTTATAAAGCTGCCTATGCTGCGCGTTTGCCGGTCATGGTAAAGGGGCCAACTGGCTGTGGTAAGTCTAGATTTATTGAACATATGGCTTGGAGTCTTGGTAAACCGCTTATAACGGTTGCCTGTAACGAAGACATGACAGCTTCCGATTTGGTGGGCCGTTATTTATTAGACAGCAATGGCACTCGATGGGTAGATGGGCCATTAACCCAAGCGGCTAGAATCGGTGCTATTTGTTATTTAGATGAGGTGGTAGAAGCAAGGCAAGACACCACCGTTGTGATACACGCTCTCACTGACCATAGGCGTACTTTACCAATCGATAAGAAAAACGAAATCGTACAAGCCCATGCCGATTTTCAGTTGGTAATATCGTATAACCCTGGTTATCAAAGTTTAATGAAGGATTTAAAACAATCCACTAAACAACGATTTGTAGCTTTTGATTTTGATTATCCGAATGCCTCTTTAGAAGCACAAATCTTAAAGCATGAAACTGGAATAGAAGACAGTTATGCCAGCCAATTGGTGCAAATTGCAGCCATGGCAAGAAATTTAAAAGGACATGGTTTAACCGAGGGTGTCTCGACCCGATTGTTGGTGTATGCAGCTACGCTTATTCAAAATGGAGTAAGTGCTAAAGAGGCTTGTAAAATGGCAATGGTCAGGCCAATCACCGATGACCAGGATGTTAGAGAAAGCCTGCATCATGCAATCGACTCCGTCTTTCCTTAAGCCTCAAACTCAGGAGTTATGGCAATTATTAGATTGCCGTTTACCTGGTGTTGAAGCGGTTTTTCAAGATTGCACCGAGCAAGCTTTTGTATTGCTCAATCAAGAACAATTATTGAGTTATATTGAGTCAGCACGTGTTTTAGGCAAATTAGGTCGTGGCGCTGCACCTGTATTGGCTTGGCTAGAAACTTGGCCAGAAATTAATCAACAACTAGAAGCCGATATTACCCAAGAGCTCATGTTGTTAATTAAGCGCATGCAGCTTTCACCCAATAGCAATGCCATTGCCCCATTAATCGAGTCCTTATTGCCAGTCAGTAAACGATTGCTGACTGCACAAAACGTAAGACATTATTTGTCTTTAATTGGTCAGTTTATGGACCAAACCACAGGCTCTATTCATGGCCGGCAAAAAACCTTAGCTAGCCCTGCATTATTAACCTTGTTAAAACAAGCCGCCTATGTACTCAAAAATTTATCTTTATTAGGTTTTGAAAAATGGATGAGTTATGGGGCACGTGCATATGCCCATCATCCCGATCAGCAAATCGCTTATTTTAATTTGTTGACACCCGATAGCAAAGCAGTTCTTCAAAGCGAACGCAAAGGTTTATTATTAAATCATGCAGAGCGTACCCTTGATTGCACAATGCGCGCAATGTGGCAATTGGCCTATTACCGAGTGCCCTTAATTAGTACCGATACTTCTATTGCACTTAGACCTTGTTTGCAAGATCAAACCATAGGTTTACCAGACCTGTTAGAAGCACGCTTAGGTGTTTCTGCATTGCAGCGTTATCAATTAATGCAAGCCCATATTGCAGGTCATATTGAGTGGTCACAATCTTGTATTGCCGATAACTGGAGCCCTGCACAACGCTTAGCCGTAGAATGGTTTGAAGACGCAAGAATTGATAGCCTATTGCTGGCCCGATTTCCAGGCTTAAGGCCTAGCTTATTAAAATTACACCCTACACCTTTAGCAACCGAATGTGATGAGTTAAAGCAAGCTTGTTTGCGTCATCGACTGGCAAGATGGTCGCGTAGTGTATTAGATGCTAGTTATGTGCTTGAGCATCCTGTTTTAGAGCGCTACCGAGACTTATTTTTACAAGAGCTAAATCTGGGCACCAGTAGCACAGAAAAAATGGCGCAGATGGCATTATTATTTGTGGCTCACACACGGTTGCCAAGCGATCAGTTTTCTGATGTTTATTTTGCCAATACCGAATTAGATTGGCGCGATGATAATCGCCATTTGTGGCGCTTTATTGAAGAGGGCGATGAAGAGGAAAGTTTTGATAAAACACAATCCAAACAATCCCAAGCTGATGAGGCAAGTTTGCCACCAAGGCACTATCCAGAATGGGATTATATTAGCCAGTGTTACCGGCCAGATTGGGTCAGTGTTTATGAACATGCACAGCCTTTAGGCAATGCTGCAAAAACAGATGAGTTATTAGCTCGTCACAATACGGTTGCTAAAAAACTCAAAAAAATAATGGATGGTTTAAAGCCACAAAATAGACAACGATTGCGTTATCAAGAGCAAGGCAATGAGTTAGATTTAGATGTGGCTTTAGGTGCGTGGATTGATTTTAAAAATGGGCAAACCCCCAGCCCACTGATTCATCAGCATCATCAAACCAATGATAGAGATATTAGTGTGCAGGTGTTATTAGACCTTTCGACTTCTTTATCACAAAAAATAAAAGGCCAAGATAAAACAGTGCTTGAATTAAGCCAAGAGGCGGTGGCCTTATTGGCATGGGTCATGCATGAAATGAAAGACAATTTTGCAATTGCAGGCTTTCATTCCAATACTCGTCATGAAGTGCGGTATTTACATATAAAAGGTTTTTCTCAACCCTGGGCAGATGAAGCTAAGTCTAGGTTGTCGTCAATGCAAGCGAGTTATTCAACCCGTATGGGGGCGGCTTTGCGTCATGCGGCTCATTATTTAGGCAGCCGTAAAAGTGCTCGCAAACTCATGTTGGTCATTACCGATGGTCAACCCTCTGATGTAGATTGCCCAGATCCTCAATGGTTGGTGCAAGATGCTCGTAAAGCGGTGCAAGAGTTGCAAGCTCAAGGAATTTACACTTGGTGTATTAACTTAGATGCTTTTTCTGATCAAACCGTTAAAGATATTTATGGTGCTAGGTACACCATAGTCGATCATCTTGAAAAACTGCCCGATAGTTTGGCAAAATTGTTTATTGCGCTTACTGGTAAAGCCCATTAATAAGTGCTTCAAACCAATAAGCCAC
>CAZKWC010000057.1:7227-19434 GCA_964556425.1 uncultured Limnohabitans sp.
AAGCCACCTTGTAAAATTCGTAAATTATCCCAACCTGCTACCCTTAATGCAAAACCGGCTTGGGCAGATAAAGAACCTGTATTGCAATAAATTAAGACCGGTTTGTTTTTAGGAATCTGACTGCTTTTGGCTAAGACTTGTCGCCACTCTATATTGATGGCACCCGGAATTTTATCTTTGGCATATTGTGCTGCATCACGTGCATCAATAATGAACATTTTAGAATATTCAGTCTTAGGGATTTGTTGAGCAAAAATAGTGGCTCCACTATATTCAACAAAATCCAAATAGGCCGACATTTCATCAATTGCAATTTTTTTAGAATCGGCATGGGCCAAATTGCTTATTCCCATTAATAAAATAATGGTGATATTGGCAAGTGCTGGGTATTGAAAAAAACGTTTCATTTTTAAAAATCATTAAATAAGCACACAATTATATGGTTATATAGGCATAAATAAGTAAGGGTTTCTATTGGTTAAGCTTTATCTTAATATGAACCTAATGAAAAATGAATTTACCTTATTCATAAATTTTTTTACATTCTGTTATCGACTCTCGTTTTATGGAGATAACAAATGCTAAAAGCATTCATTTTTGATGTAGATGGAACCCTGGCAGATACTGAAATGGCCCATTTGGCTGCCTTTAACTATGCCTTTAAAGAAATGGGTCTCGATTGGCATTGGACAATTGCGCAGTACACCGAGTTATTGGCCATTTCAGGTGGTAAAGAACGTCTGTTGCATTATTGGAAACAAGTTTCGCCAGATGTAAAGGCTTTAAGTGGCAATGCCATTCAAGACACCATAGAACGTTTGCATTTACTTAAAACAGCAGCTTATGAACAATCGGTTCAAGATGGTGCTGTGCAAATGCGAGAAGGCGTTTTAGCACTTATTCAAGAGGCTTATAACAGCGGCTTGCAATTGGCGATTGCCACCACTACTTCGCCAGTCAATATTTCAGCATTATTAAGAAAAGCGATAGGTCCTGACTGGATGCAATATTTCAGAATTGTTGAAGACGCTTCTACTGCACCGCTTAAAAAACCCAACCCACAAGTCTATTTGCAAACTTTAGAACGTCTAGGTCTTAGTGCCGACGCTTGCTTGGCTTTTGAGGATTCTGAAAATGGTTTACGTGCAGCAGTGGGTGCCAAGCTAGCCACTATTGTGACACCCAACTCATTTACCCAAGATCATAACTTTCAATTGGCCACCAAAGTAATACCAAGTTTAAGAGGCGTGGACGTTCAACAGTTACAAGCCATTCATCAATCAGCTGTTAAGGCAAGAAAATAATCATGACATCCACTTTAAGAATTGCCCCTTCTATTTTGTCTGCTGACTTTGCAAAATTAGGTCAGGAAGTAAGAGCCATTGAAGCAGCCGGTGCAGACCTTGTTCATTTTGACGTAATGGACAACCACTATGTGCCCAACTTAACCATTGGCCCCTTGGTTTGCGAAGCTATTCGACCACATGTACAAATTCCAATTGATGTGCATTTAATGGTGGAACCCGTCGATGCACTAATTCCGATGTTTGCTAAGGCGGGTGCCAATATTATTACTTTTCATCCTGAAGCAAGTCGTCATGTCGATAGAACATTAAGCATGATTCGTGAGCACGGATGTAAGGCCGGCTTGGTGTTAAATCCAGCAAGCTCTATCGAACATTTAACACATGTGATGGACAAGTTAGACATGATTTTATTAATGAGTGTCAACCCCGGTTTTGGTGGTCAAAAATTCATTAACAGCACCCTTCAAAAATTACGTCAAACACGTGCCTTAATTGATGCTCATTATGCTGCTACCGGTCAAGAAATTTGGTTGGAAGTAGATGGTGGTGTAAAAGCAGACAATATTGCCAGCATTGTTGCTGCCGGTGCAGATACCTGTGTTGCAGGAAGCGCCGTGTTTAGCTCACCAGACCCAGACGGAGGCTACCGCACAGTGATTCAAAGCCTACGTGATGCGGCAAAAAAATAAATAATTGAAAACTTAAAAGAGAGTACCTATGACAATTCAACAACGCACCACATTGACTCAATTTTTAATTGAGGAAAGACGCCGTTTTCCAAGCGCAAGCGGCGATTTTAATGCCCTTATTTTAGATGTCGCATTAGCATGTAAAGCCATTGCAAAAGCAGTCGCTTTTGGTGAGTTGGGTGGTATGTATGGAAACCATGCCGCAGACGAAGGCGATAGTATTAATGTGCAAGGTGAAACACAAAAAAAATTAGATGTATTGAGCAATCAATTGTTTATTCGTATGAATGAATGGGCAGGAAATTTGGCTGGTATGGCATCTGAAGAAATGGATGACCCCTATCAAATTCCAAAGCAATTTCCACGGGGAAAATACTTATTGGTGTTTGATCCATTAGATGGCTCTTCCAATATCGATGTGAATGTTTCAGTGGGAAGTATTTTTAGTGTACTTAGAAGCACCTCCGATAAAGACGAAGTCACTGAAAAAGATTTTTTACAAGCCGGCTCACAACAAGTAGCAGCGGGATATGCTTTATACGGCCCTACCACTATGTTAATTTTAAGTGTAGGCAATGGTGTAAACGGTTTTACTTTAGACCCCACATTAGGTGAGTTTATGCTCACTCATCCACAACTTAAAGTGCCAGCTCAGACACAAGAGTTTGCAATTAACGCATCTAACAGCCGTTTTTGGGAAGCTCCCGTCAAACGTTATGTAGATGAATGTTTAGCCGGCAAAACAGGTCCTAGGGGAAAAGATTTTAATATGCGTTGGATTGCCTCAATGGTGGCAGAAGCGCATCGCATTTTAATGCGTGGTGGTGTGTTTATGTATCCGCGAGATACTAAAGACCCCAGCAAACCAGGTCGCTTACGTTTGTTATATGAAGCCAATCCAATTGGTTTTATTATGGAACAAGCAGGTGGTAGGGCCAGTACCGGACGTGTACCTATGTTAAATGTTCAGCCCACTAGTTTGCACCAAAGAATTGGATTGGTGTTTGGCTCTAAAGAAGAAGTAGAACGCATCGAAAAATATCATACCGAGCCAGCTGCTCCAATTGAAGATGACAACCCACTCTTTGCAAAACGCAGCTTGTTTCGCGACTAAATTTTAAAATTAAAAACTAAGGAGACTATATGTCAGAACGCCATCCTATTATTGCGATTACCGGTTCCTCTGGTGCAGGTACCTCAACCGTGACTCGTACTTTTACCAATATCTTTCGCCGTGAAGGTGTAAAAGCAGGCATTATTGAAGGTGATAGTTTTCATCGCTATGACCGTCAAGAAATGAAAAAAAAATTAGCAGAAGCTGAAAAGTTAGGCAATAAAAACTTTAGCCATTTTGGTTCAGATAATAATTTATTTGGCGAGATTGAAAACCTTTTCAAAACTTATGGCGAAACAGGACAGGGTCGCTCAAGAAAATATTTACACAATGCAGAAGAAGCCGCACCTTATCAACAAGAGCCAGGTACGTTTACACCTTGGGAAGATTTACCCACCGATACCGACATGTTGTTTTATGAAGGCTTGCATGGTGCAGTAGTAACGCCAGAGCACAATATTGCGCAATATCCAGATTTAAGAGTAGGCGTAGTGCCTGTCATTAATTTAGAGTGGATTCAAAAATTATGGCGTGATAAGAATCAGCGTGGTTACAGCACAGAGGCGGTAACGGACACTATTTTGCGCCGCATGCCAGACTATGTTAATTACATCGTTCCACAATTTGCCCATACCCATGTTAATTTTCAGCGTGTGCCTATGGTAGATACCTCCAATCCATTTATTTCAAGAGATATTCCAACTGCAGACGAAAGTTTGGTAGTGATTCGATTTGCCAATCCTAAAGGCATAGATTTCCAATATTTGTTAAACATGATTCACGATAGTTTTATGTCTCGCGCTAACACCATTGTGGTACCGGGCGGAAAAATGGAGCTTGCGATGCAGCTTATTTTTACTCCGTTTGTATGGCGCATGATGGAACGCCGCAAACGCGCCTTGGGTCAATCTTAAAATTTTACCGAGACACAAAATATGAAACACAACCCTAACCCACAATTAGCCAAGCAAATGGCCAATGCGATTCGTGTGTTGGCAATTGATGCAGTTGAAAAAGCAAAATCAGGTCACCCAGGTGCGCCTATGGGAATGGCCGATATTGCAGAGGTTTTATGGAATAGGCATCTGCAGCACAATCCGAGCAATCCTAAATGGATGAATCGTGACCGATTTGTTTTATCCAATGGCCATGGCTCTATGTTAATTTATGCATTGTTGCATTTAACTGGTTACGATTTACCAATGTCAGAACTTGAAAAGTTTAGACAATTGCATAGTAAAACGCCTGGTCATCCAGAGGTAGATATAACTCCTGGTGTAGAAACTACGACTGGTCCATTGGGCCAAGGCCTAGCCAATGCAGTAGGCATGGCTTTAACCGAAAAATTATTGTCGCAAGAATTTAATCAAACTGAAAATGAACAAAACCTTAACGTGATTGATCATTTCACCTATGTCTTTATGGGTGACGGTTGTTTAATGGAAGGTATTAGTCATGAAGTATGCTCCTTAGCTGGAACATTAAGATTGTCTAAATTAATTGCATTTTATGACGACAATGGAATATCAATTGACGGTCATGTAGAGGGTTGGTTTACCGACAATACGCCACAACGATTTGAAGCCTATGGTTGGAATGTGATTGCCAATGTAGATGGTCATTGTGCACAGTCAATTGATGCAGCTATTCAATCGGCCAAAGCTCAAGCCAATATGGCAGAAGGCAAACCTACCTTAATTTGTTGCAAAACGATTATTGGTATGGGTTCACCCAATAAAGCTGGCACACATGATGTTCATGGCGCTGCTTTAGGTGCCACTGAAATTGCCGCCACACGCGAAGCCTTAGCTTGGACAGCGGCTGCTTTTGAAGTACCTACTGCTATTGCACAGGCTTGGGATGCAAAAGAAAAGGGCGCTCAATTAGAGGCAGCCTGGAATCAAACAATGGTGCAGTACAAGCAGCTCTATCCAGACTTAGCAGCCGAATTAGAGCGCCGTATGTCTGGCCAATTAAGTGCTTCTTATCAGTCTCAACTCAATAGTGTATTTGAAGCGATGGCCAATAAAGCAGATGCAATTGCCACACGTAAAGCAAGTCAATTGAGTCTAGATTTGTTGGCACCTTTAGTAACCGAATTTTTTGGTGGTAGCGCCGACCTAACAGGATCTAACTTAACTAACTTTAAAAACTGCACCATTGCAAAACGAGATTTATGGGGTAACCATATGTCTTATGGTGTAAGAGAGTTTGGTATGGCTGCCATTATGAATGGTATGGCGCTGCATGGTGGTTATTTGCCCTATGGCGGTACCTTCTTAACCTTTAGTGATTATTCTCGTAATGCGATTCGAATGTCTGCATTAATGAAACAAAGAGTGATTCATGTAATGACCCATGATTCGATTGGTTTAGGAGAAGATGGCCCGACTCATCAAAGTGTTGAGCATATCCCTAGCTTAAGAATTATTCCTGGTTTAGATGTTTGGCGTCCAGCAGATGGTTTAGAAACTGCAGTGGCTTGGGCTTGTGCTATTGAGAGAAAAGATGGGCCTTCATTATTGGCTTTATCAAGACAAAATTTGCCTCGCTTATTAAGTAATGCATCTGACTCTGAAAAAGTGAGAAAAGGTGCTTATATTTTAAGTGATATGCCAGGCGCAAAAGTGATCTTAATTGCAACAGGCTCTGAAACATCTTTGGCCATGCAAGCACAAGCTAAATTATTGGCTCAAGGTATTGCGACCCGTGTCGTATCTATGCCGTGTAGCAATATTTTTGACAGACAATCTCAAGATTACCAAGATAGTATCTTGCCTTTGCATATTCCAGCCGTTGCAATTGAAGCCGCACATCCAGATTTTTGGCGTAAGTATGTAGGCAGAACAGGTCATGTTATTGGTATTGCCAGTTTTGGTGAGTCAGCACCTGCGCCGCATTTATATCAACACTTTGGTATTACGGTTGAGCGTGTGGAAGAAGCAGTAAAGGCATTAGTTAAAAAGGCTGAAACTGCTTTAGTAAACTCCATTCCAGATCAAATTATTCGTTCAGTCAATTAAGGAGCATGATGAGTTTCTCAACCAAACTAATCATGTTTGATCTTGATGGTACTTTAATTGAGACGGCATCTGAAATCAAAGATGCTGTCAACGATACGCTATCGCACTTTCAACTTCAGCATGTGACGCAAGAGCAAGTGAATGATTGGATAGGTCATGGTACCCATCGTTTGTTAATCAAGGCCTTGGCGAATATAAAAAACTGTGAAATTTCAGAAATTGAAAGCTGGAATGAGTTAAAAAATATTAGCCAAGTTTTTAATATTCATTATCAAAAAAGATGTGGTACTAGTAGTCAACTCTACCCTCATGTCAAAACGGTATTAAAACACTTGGTGTTAAATAATATTCGTATTGCAGTGGTCACTAACAAAGAGTCTATTTATACCCACACCATTTTAAAACAGCATCAATTAGATGAAGTTTTTGATGTGGTAATTAGTGGCGATAGTCTTGATACTAAAAAACCTCATCCTGCTGGTATTCAGTATTGCTTAAACAAGTTTCAACTTCAACCCAACCAAGCGCTTTTTGTAGGTGACTCTTCTATCGATGCACAAACGGCTAGAAATGCAGGAGTGCCAGTTTGGTTGCTACCGTATGGCTACAACATGGGGCAAGCAATTGAATCTGCCGACCCCGATTTAGTCATTCAAAATTTTTCAGAAATATTAACTTTATTAAAGATCTCATTATGAAATTAAAAATTGGTATTAATGGTTTTGGTCGTATTGGCCGCATGGTATTTAGAGCTGCCATTCAAAATTTTAAAGACATTGAAGTCGTGGCTATTAACGATTTGTTAGAGCCAGACTATTTAGCCTATATGCTTCGTTACGATAGCGTTCACGGTCGTTTTAAAGGTGAAGTGTCGGTAGATAATGGTGCCTTAATTGTGAATGGCAACACAATTCGCTTAACCCAAGAGCGTGACCCTGCGGCATTAAAATGGAATGAAGTGGGTGCTGACATTGTCGTAGAGTCCACAGGTTTGTTTTTAGACAAAGCATCAGCAGAAAAACATATTTTAGCGGGTGCTAAAAAAGTATTGTTATCTGCCCCATCTAAAGATGACACACCAATGTTTGTATATGGAGTGAACCACACTACTTATGCAGGTGAAACTATTATTTCTAACGCCTCATGTACCACCAACTGTTTAGCACCTATTGTGAAAGTGCTCAACGACAAATGGGGCATTAAGCGTGGATTAATGACCACTGTGCATGCTGCTACAGCCACCCAGAAAACAGTAGATGGCCCATCAAACAAAGACTGGCGTGGGGGTCGTGGTATTTTAGAAAATATTATTCCTTCAAGCACAGGTGCGGCAAAAGCAGTTGGCGTGGTCATTCCAGAAATCAAGGGCAAGTTAACGGGTATGGCCTTTAGAGTACCTACCTCTGACGTCTCTGTAGTTGATTTAACTGTAGAACTTTTAAAAGATGCCAGTTACCAAGAAGTATGTGCCGAAATGAAAGCACAAAGTGAAGGTGCGTTAAAAGGCGTATTGGGCTATACACAAGATAATGTAGTTTCCACCGATTTTAGAGGTGAGTCTTGTACATCTGTTTTTGATGCGCAGGCAGGACTTGCTTTAGATGGCAACTTTATGAAATTAGTGAGCTGGTATGACAATGAGTGGGGCTACTCTAATAAGTGTTTAGAAATGGTGAAGGTGCTAGGAGCAAAAGCATGAAAGTTTTACGTTTTGAAGACGTGATTAAAAGTGGCTTTGCTAAAAACAAACGGGTTTTTATTCGTGCCGATTTAAACGTCCCCCAAGATAACAACGGTAACATCACAGAGGACACTCGCATTAAAGCATCTTTGCCAGCCATTCAAATGGCTTTGCAAGCGGGTGCTGCAGTAATGGTGACATCCCATCTGGGACGTCCTACTGAAGGTGTTTTTCAAGCTGCAGACTCTTTAGCTCCCGTGGCAAAAAGACTAAGCGAGTTATTAGGCCAAGAGGTTCAACTCAAGTCCGACTGGTTATCAGGCGTACAGGTGGATTCTGGACAAGTCGTGCTACTAGAAAACTGCCGTTTAAACCCAGGTGAGAAAAAAAATGCTCCCGAGTTAGCCAAGCAATTAGCGTCATTATGTGACGTGTATGTAAATGACGCTTTTGGTACTGCACATCGAGCTGAAGGTACTACTTACGGCATTGCACAATATGCACCGATTGCCTGTGCAGGTCCTTTGTTGTCGGCCGAAATTGATGCGATTACAAAAGCGCTTGCTAGTCCACAACGTCCCTTGGTTGCGATTGTGGCAGGTAGTAAAGTCTCTACTAAATTAACCATCTTAAAAAGTTTGGCAAGCAAGGTCGATCAACTTATTGTGGGTGGCGGTATTGCTAATACATTTTTATTGGCAAGTGGTCACAAAATTGGTAAGAGTTTAGCCGAACCCGATTTATTGGAAGAAGCAAAATCGGTTATTGAAATAATGCGTGCTAGAGGGGCTGCAGTTCCCATTCCTACCGATGTAGTAACTGCCACACAGTTCTCTAAAGATGCAACTGCGACGGTTAAACAATTAACAGAAATCAATGAAGATGATTTAATTCTTGATATAGGTCCAGTGACTGCCAATGCATTAGCCGAACAACTCAAGATGGCAGGCACGATTGTGTGGAATGGCCCGGTAGGCGTGTTTGAATTTGATGCATTTGAAAATGGCACTCGCACTATTGCACAGGCTATTGCTCAATCAAGTGCATTTAGTATTGCTGGCGGTGGAGACACCTTAGCTGCTATTGCCAAATACGACATAGAAAATCAAGTGGGTTATATCTCGACAGGTGGCGGTGCATTTTTAGAAATTCTAGAGGGTAAAACTTTACCTGCTGTAGAAATCTTAATGCAACGTGCTGCTCAAGATGCAGTCTAAAAAATAGTTTTAAGACGCATTTATTTTTAGAAAAATTCAATAGGAGAAAATTATGGCATTGGTATCATTACGTCAGGTTTTAGATCATGCAGCTGAATACAACTATGGTGTCCCAGCGTTTAATGTCAATAACTTAGAGCAAGTTCAAGCCATTATGGAAGCTGCTCAGGCCACCAACAGCCCTGTTATTTTGCAGGCTTCTGCAGGTGCTCGTAAATACGCAGGTGAAGCTTATTTGCGTCATTTGGTTTTAGCCGCCATTGAAACACATCCCGACTTACCAGTGGTATTGCATCAAGATCATGGTGCCTCCCCTGCACAGTGTCAACAATCTATTCGCTCAGGCTTTTCTAGCGTGATGATGGATGGCTCTTTAATGGAAGACGCCAAAACACCAGCTAGTTATGAATACAATGTGGCCGTGACACGTAAGGTGTGTGAAATGGCTCATGCAGTTGGCATTTCTGTCGAGGGTGAGTTAGGTTGTTTGGGTTCTTTAGAAACTGGTGAGGCTGGTGAAGAAGATGGCGTAGGTGCAGAAGGTGTGTTGAGTCACGATCAAATGTTGACCGACCCAGATCAAGCCAAAGACTTTGTAAGCCAAACTGGTGTAGATGCTTTGGCAATTGCAATTGGTACTAGCCACGGTGCTTATAAGTTTACACGCCCACCTACCGGTGACATTTTAGCCATTGACCGTATTGCCGCTATACACGCAGCAGTCCCAAACACTCATTTGGTTATGCATGGTAGCTCCAGTGTGCCACAAGAATGGTTAGAAATTATTCGTCAATATGGTGGCGATATTAAACAAACTTATGGTGTGCCAGTTGAAGAAATCGTAAGAGGAATTCAAAATGGTGTACGCAAGGTTAATATTGACACCGATATTCGTTTGGCAATGACTGGTGCAATGCGTCAGCTATTTGCAAAACAAACCAGTGAATTTGACCCTAGAAAAGCTTTAATCGCCGCCCGTAAAGCAGCACAAGGAATTTGTGAAGCTAGGTTTGAAGCCTTTGGTTGTGCAGGTCAAGCTTCAAAAATTAAACCAATTTCTTTAGAGCTAATTGCTTCACGTCATTATTAAAATTACCATCAACCCTTGACTGGGTTGTGGTGTATTTTTTATGATCAAGCAAGCAACTCAAATTGCCCTAGCCTTGTATTTTCTCCATTGAGTACCGCTTCAATGAAGTGAGTGCCCGCATAATGTTGGCGGGTCGTCATTTCTTTGAGGCTTATTTTTTTGCTAATTTTTACCGTTTGTTGGCTGGCTAATTGCAGCGTTTTGAGTTTAAAAACTTTGGCTTTGGTTTGGCCATTGGCTTTTACATAATGCACCGCAAAATCAAGCATTATGTTTTGTGCATGAGTGCTGTGGTTATGTAGTTCAAACTCAAAAAATACTTCTTGGCCAATAAAGCAAGTGCTGGGCCAAATTTTGATTTGCTTGATTTTAACTTTGGCTTTTTCGCCATAACCTAAAATGGCCAATGCCTTTGCATCGCCTTTTTTAATCGCAAATCTAAGGCTGTGTTCAATTAACCATAAGCGTTCCGGGCTCGCATTTTTTATCCAACGTGCGGTGGTGGCAAATAAGGCTTCAGGGTGGTCCTTGCCAATATCATTTAAATGGTTGGCCACCGACCTTCTCACATACAAAGAGGGGTCATCTTTCAATAATTCTAATAGCTCTAAAGTAAGGCTTGGGTCTTGTTGAAAGGCTTTTAAGCGTTGCGCCCAGGGCAGTCGTGGGCGGCTTCCCTCGCTTACTAAACGCCGTACATGTTCGCTGGGGTCGGTTGCCCAAGTTTTGAATAAGGCTAAAGTTGCTTGTTGGTGTTTTTCTAAAAAATATCGAATACTAAATTCAGCAGTAAAACGTTGCGTGAGCTCATATTGCAAACGCATAGCGTTGTCAAAATCATCAAGGCCATAAAAGGCAGCATAAAAAGTATGCGGTAAATATAAAAATGGAATTTTACCGCTTGGTATTGTTTCTGCTTCTGCTTCTGCTTCTGCTTTTCCTTCTACCTCATTGTCTATTTCCGCATTATCCGCATTAGTTGTTATTGCGGGTAGGCTGTTAATTAAAATTTGGCTGGCATCTGCAAAATGGCTAGGTAAAGTTTTGCCTAAGGCATGACTAATGGCTTTAGCTCTTGCCATTAAATCAAGCGCATCAAAAGAGTCTTGTAATTCGTTTATAAATGCGCTTGAATCAAATGCAGGCCAAACGTTTTTTATTTGCTTTGCAATGGTGTGGGCAGCCTCTAGGGTAAATTGGTTTTTAAGCGCTTCAGCCATTGTGGTTGCCAAATTTTTTAACCATTAAAGCCATTGCTTGCGCATTGCTGGGGCTATTATTTTCTGCCAAGTACTCGAGTTGAGTCACAACACTTTTTTGATTATCAGGTACTTGGTTTTGGCTCACTTTGAATTTGCCCACCATGCTTTTAATTTCAAATTCAATACCCACAATATTGGCCATCATAGTGGCTAAATAATCGGCTGGTGCATCTTGTACTTGCCATGGGTGGGCTTGTGGTGCTTCGTTTTTTACGGTTAGGTTTTCTAAAATAGCTAAAATGCCATCGCTGTTTTCTATGGCTTTTAAATGGGCTGTTATATGCACTACCGCATAATTCCAGGTGGGCACTACTTTGGCGGTTTGTGCTTTAGTTGCATACCAGTTGGGTGATATATAGTGGTCGCTGGCCTGAAAAATAATGAGATGTTCGGTGGCGCTAGGACTTTGCCAAATTGGATTTTTTTTAGCCACATGACCAATGAGTTTACCAAAAGGGCTGCCGTCAGCTATATGCATTAAAGGGATATGGTCAGCCACCAAGCCCTCGGTTGTTAAGCGTGTAATGCTGGCTAGCGCATGGTTTTTGATGAGTTCTAATAAAACTTCAGAACGGGTTTCTTGAAAATGGCTAGGGTTGTACATATCAACTTTAAATAGAGGGCTAAAAATGGGCTTTTAAATGGCAACAAGCAACTATTAGTTCAGCTTGATTACTTCGTACTAAACACAATTGCTTATTCGCAGAAGTGCAACTACAAAGTGTTCTAATTTAGTGAGTATTTTTAACTTATTGCATCACAAGCATTATTTCACGTCTAAGTATTGTTTGTCATGGGGTAACTGATAGTTTTGTGGTCCTAAT
>CAZKWC010000058.1:0-8336 GCA_964556425.1 uncultured Limnohabitans sp.
TAGGATTGTGGGCTGGAGTGGCAAGCGCTGTAGCAGGAGCCGCAGCTGTTGTTACCGCAACAGATGAGGCCGCTGCAACTGCTACGGCAGCAACTGGTGCTGGCGCTGATGAAGCAAGCGCTACGGTTGCTGGAGCAGTTGCAGAGCTTGTTACCTCTAGTACTAAGACCACATCACCAATATTGATTTTATCGCCGAGTTGGGTTTTGATTTCCTTCACAACGCCAGCTTGGTCAGATGGAATTTCCATAGAGGCTTTATCGGATTCAACGGTAATAAGCGATTGTTCCACCTTTACCGTATCACCGACTTTAACCATCACTTCGATTACCGCAACATCTGTAAAGTCACCAATGTCAGGAACTTTAATGTTGACTAAGCTAGTGCTTGAGGCAACTACTGGAGCTGGGGCTGGTGCAGCAACTGCTGTTGCAACTGGCGCAGGAGCAGGAGCTACTGGGCTTGGCGCCGCTGCCGATGCACCCGCATTGGCAACTTCTAATTGCACGACTACCGAGCCTTGCTTGACTTTATCGCCTAGCTTCACACTAATAGATTGCACCACTCCAGCATGGCTAGAGGGGATTTCCATAGAGGCTTTGTCAGACTCCACCACAATTAAGCCTTGATCAAATTTCACGCTGTCGCCAGGTTTGACCAATAATTCGATTACACCTACTTCATCAAAGTCGCCGATGTCGGGCACTACGATATCAATAATTGCCATTTTTTTCTCCGTTCTTGTGTGACGCTCAATTAAGCGTACAAAGGATTAATTTTGTCTGTGTTGATGCCATATTTAGTAATGGCTTCTTGCACTTTTGTCATTTCGATACTGCCGTCTTCAGCTAATGCTTTTAAGGCGGCCACTACAATGTAGTGACGGTTAATTTCAAAATGCTCACGCAACTTAGAACGGAAATCACTGCGACCAAATCCGTCGGTACCTAATACTTTATAACTTCTGCCTTTTGGAATATAGGCGCGAATTTGTTCAGCATAAGCTTTCATGTAATCGGTGCTTGCCACTACTGGGCCTGCATGACTGCTGAGTTGTTGCTCTACAAAACTCTTTTGTGGAGTTTCGAGAGGGTGTAATAAGTTATGGCGCTCGGTGGCTTGGCCATCACGGGCTAACTCGTTAAAGCTTGGGCAACTCCATACATTGGCGCTAATACCAAAGTCTTGTGCCAACAATGTTTGGGCCGCAAAAGATTCACGCAAAATAGTGCCAGAACCCAATAAGTTCACTTGTAAACCTTGACCATTGCCTGCTTTGCTGAGGTACATACCTTTAATGATTTGTTCTTCTGTGCCAGCGGTTAAACCAGGCATAGAATAGTTTTCATTGAGCAAAGTTAAATAATAGAAAACATTTTCTTGTTTTTCTACCATGCGTTTTAAGCCGTGGTGCAAAATCACGCCTACTTCGTGAGCAAAAGTTGGGTCGTAACTAATACAGTTAGGAATAGTGCCTGCCAAAATATGGCTGTGTCCGTCTTCATGTTGCAAGCCTTCACCATTTAAAGTGGTACGGCCAGAAGTGCCGCCTAATAAGAAACCACGTGCTTGCATATCGCCAGCTGCCCATGCAAGGTCACCAATACGTTGGAAACCAAACATAGAATAATAGACATAGAACGGCACCATAATACGGTTGCTGGTACTGTAGCTAGTGGCTGCAGCAATCCAACTTGACATACCGCCAGCTTCGTTAATACCCTCTTGCAAAATTTGGCCAGCTTTGTCTTCACGGTAATACATCACCTGGTCTTTATCAACTGGGGTGTATTGTTGGCCTGCAGGGTTATAAATACCTACTTGACGGAACAAACCTTCCATACCAAAAGTACGGGCTTCATCTACCAAAATTGGCACTACACGTGGGCCTAAGGCTTGGTCACGTAATAATTGAGTTAAGAATCGCACATAGGCTTGGGTCGTAGAAATTTCACGACCTTCGGCGGTTGGCTCTAAAACGGCTTTAAAAGTTTCTAGTGATGGTACGGTAAAGCTTTCTTCGGCTTTTACACGACGTTTTGGCAAATATCCACCTAAGGCCTTACGGCGCTCATGCAAATAACGCATTTCTGGGGTGTCGTCTGCTGGTTTGTAGAATGGAATTTTTGATAATTCGCTATCTGGCACAGGAATATTAAAACGATCACGGAAAGTACGGATATCGTCATCGGTTAATTTTTTAGTTTGATGAACTGTGTTTTTACCCTCTCCTGCTTTACCCATACCAAAACCTTTTACGGTTTTGATGAGTAACACAGTTGGCTGACCTTTGTGATTAACCGCAGCATGATAGGCGGCATATACTTTTTGTGGGTCATGACCGCCACGGCGTAAATTCCAAATGTCGTCATCACTCATTTTAGAGACCATTTCTAAGGTGCGTGGATCACGACCAAAGAAGTTTTTGCGAACATAAGCGCCATCATTGGCTTTAAAGGCTTGATAGTCACCATCAACAGTGTCCATCATGAGTTTACGTAAAGCACCATCTTTATCGCGCGCTAATAATGGGTCCCAATTGCTACCCCATAATAATTTGATTACATTCCAACCACTACCACGGAATTCACCTTCTAATTCTTGAATGATTTTGCTATTGCCACGCACTGGGCCATCAAGGCGCTGTAAATTACAGTTGACCACAAAAATCAAGTTGTCGAGGTTTTCACGAGCGGCTAAGCCAATTGCGCCTAAAGACTCTACTTCGTCCATCTCGCCGTCACCACAGAATACCCAAACTTTACGGTTTTCGGTGTTGGCAATACCACGGGCATGCAAATATTTTAAGAAACGGGCCTGGTAAATTGCCATGAGTGGGCCTAAACCCATTGACACGGTTGGGAATTGCCAAAATTCTGGCATGAGTTTTGGATGGGGATAGCTAGACAAGCCCTTGCCATCGACTTCTTGACGGAAGCTTAATAATTGTTCTTCTGTAAGGCGACCTTCAAGGTAAGCACGGGCATATACACCTGGAGATACATGGCCTTGAATATATAAACAATCACCACCGTGATTTTCGCTTTCAGCATGCCAAAAATGGTTAAAACCAGCACCAAACATATGGGCTAATGAGGCAAATGAACCAATATGGCCACCTAAATCGCCGCCGTCTTCTGGATTATGACGATTGGCTTTCACCACCATGGCCATTGCATTCCAGCGCATATACGCACGTAAACGCTCTTCAATTTCGATGTTGCCAGGGCAAATTTCTTCTTGAGCCGCTTCTAGGGTATTGACATAACCTGTAGTGGCGGAGAACGGCATATCGATACTGTTTTGGCGAGCATGCTCAAGCAACTCTTCTAACAGTTGATGCGCTTTTTCTGCACCCTCAGCGTCAATTAATGCGCTTAAGGCATCTTTCCATTCGCGTGTTTCTTGATCATCGCCTGCTGGCGCAATCGTTGGGTTGCCACCGTTTGCTGTACTCATTGAAGTCTCCTCAAAATTTTCAATTGTGTTTGTAATTAAAAATGACAAACTCTTTAGCTACTACTCTACTTTTCATTAGATAAACATTGCTACCTTACTGTAACTAGCTTGAATTGTCTCACAGCATTTAAAATTTTTCAAGATATGCACTGTGATTTTATATTATGAAATTAATTGTTTTTTTGTGGTAATTAAATGCCCCAAAATAATTCAAATAGTAATTTTCAAATTTCAAGAAAAGTGCTGGTATTTCGTGATTACAGCGAGATGCTGAGTGCTTAGCGAGTGAAATGCGGCTCAAAATATTGGAAACTTCACTCATATTTTTAGCAACGATCACTTTTATAATTTTTTGAGGCTAAAACTCTTTGGTAACTTCTGAAAAGTTAGCTGAATTTATTGTCTTGATCAAGTAAGGAGAGCGTAGATTCATCTACACTTATAGTCATGGAAGAAGAATCAATCACTTTAAAAAATCAGATCAAGCATAAGGAAATTGAATCAATGAATGAAGAGGGCCTGCCCCATTTGGTAAAAAGACCATGGTGGTTATGGAGCCGCTGGTGGAGAAAACAAACCCCTGGTGAGCAAGATAGGGTCGCAGTTTTAGGGCCCTTATTAGCCGTTGTACTATTTAGTTTGGCAATATTGGCCACGCTTGCTTACTTGCGAATAGATGAAACTGACCGAGAAAATGAAACCGTACAACGAGATGCTGAATTTATGCAGCAAAAAATTCGGTTAAGAATGAATGAAAGTCAGGATGAAATTTTAAGTCTAGCCCGAGATGTAGGCGCTGGTGAGGTGAGTTTATTAGAGTTTCAAAAACGCAGTGAACGTTTAATTGATAGGCATCCGGAATTATTATCAGTTTATGTTTTAGATACCCAACGTAGAGTAAAGGCTATTTATAACTCGGCGAGTATGTTTGGAGGGCAAACCACTGCTATTAATTCTATTTTATTAGAAGAAGATAAAATAACAGGATTTAATGAAACCTTGCAAAGGCAGAGGCCTTTTGTGTCACCCCCTACTAAAGGGCCCTATGCTAACTTTAATGTGTTTGCACCCTTCTTTTTAAAAACACAAATTAACGGCATGATAGTGGCTGAATATAGTCTTGACAGCTTGTTAATTCATAGTATTCCCACTGACCTTCATGCAAAATATGCGGTTGCTTTATTAGCCCCCAATGGCGACCCTTTAGCTGGCACTATTTTGCCAGAGCGAAAGGGACCGCAAATTCTGCCCGCTTGGTTAGGTAAAGTCGAAAGCGATGCTAGTCCTGCTACTCCTATTGCAGATGGCTTTGTTTTAAAAGCGCAAGCCTATAGAACCTCGCTAGGTTTTGTGGGTAGTGGCTTAATTTGGGTGGTTGGTGTTTTAAGTGTATTTACCATTTGGATGTTAATTGGTAGTTGGCGCCATACCCGTCGAAGGGTCAAGGCACAAAATGATTTGTTAAAAGAAACGAATTTTAGGCGGGCCATGGAAAACTCCATGCTCACTGGCATGAGGGCTCTTGATAAACAAGGCACTATTACTTATGTCAACCCTGCATTTTGTAAAATGACGGGATGGAGTGAAAAAGAATTACTCAATCAACAAGCTCCTTTTCCTTATTGGCCAGAGCAAGATAAAGAAGAATTAGAAGTCTTATTGCGTGATGAATTGGAAGGCCGATCGACTGCGGGCGGTGTTGCCATGCGAGTGCAGCGTAAAGATGGCTCTATTTTTGATGCTCGAATGTATGTCTCGCCGCTGGTAGATCATTTGGGTAATCAAAGTGGCTGGATGGCTTCAATGACGGATATTACCGAGCCCAATCGAGCCAGGGAGCAATTGACTGCAGCCCAAGAGCGTTTTACTACTGTGCTAGAAGGTTTGGATGCTGCTGTATCGGTGGCGACCGTGGGCGGCGATGAATTATTATTTGTGAATGCGCAATATCGCAATTGGTTTAATGGTCTAAAAATTGGCCATTCTGATTTAGTAGCTCAAGCAGGAGTAAGCACCATTGTGCCCTCTGACGGAGCCGATACCGTTGACAGTTTAATGGGTTTACCCTCTGATGAGGTGACCAATTCTGAAGTAGAGCAAATCGAGTTGTTTGTTCCCGAGCTAGATAAATGGTTAGAAATAAGATCGAGGTATTTAAGTTGGGTCGATGGTCGCCTCACCCAATTGGTAATTGCCTCCGATATTACGGCAAGACGCTTAGCTGAAGAGCAAGCCGTTAAACAAGCCGAAAAAGCGCAGGCCTCCAGTCGATTAATTACCATGGGTGAGATGGCCTCTAGTGTGGCGCATGAGCTCAATCAGCCCTTAACTGCGATTAATAATTATTGTACTGGCATGGTCTCACGTATCAAAGACGGCCGCATTGATGAGGAGTCTTTGCTCAATGCTTTAGAAAAAACCGCCCATCAAGCACAACGTGCAGGACAAATTATTCAGCGCATAAGGGCTTTTGTAAGACGTAGTGAGCCCAACCGCAGCATTGCCGATGTCAGGACTATGGTTAATGAAGCAGTAGAACTTGCACAAATTGAATTTAGAAGGCGCCGTGTCAGAATGACGCATTTTGTGGCGGCTAACGTACAATCGGTAGAAGCAGATCCGATATTAATTGAACAAGTTTTAGTGAACTTATTAAAAAATGCGGCCGAATCAATTGATGCGGCTAACCGGCCTGCTGCTCTAAGAAGTGTTGATCTAAAAGTGACACAGCGCTTGGTGGGGCACCAAGAAATGATTGAATTTGAAGTACTAGACAATGGTAAAGGACTTCCCCCTGAGGCGACGACCCGTTTATACGAAGCTTTCTTTTCAACGAAGGCAGAAGGTATGGGAATGGGGTTAAACTTGTGTCGTTCGATTGTAGAGTCACATCAAGGCAGAATTGAGGCCGAGAACCTATACAATGGCGAGGATGTGCGAGGTTGCCGTTTTGTATTTTGGCTACCCTTAGTATCTTCTAATTCTAAAGTTGCAGTTAATTCTAAATTGACTGCTTAAAAATTACTAGTATTGTGAGTGGAGTAAGAGATGAGTTTAATTCCAAAAAAAGGGACAGTTTACGTAGTAGATGACGATGAGGGCGTCAGAGATTCTATGCAATGGTTGCTTGAAGGAAAAGACTACCGTGCTAGAGTATTTGACTCTGCTGAGTCATTTTTAGCAAGATACGACCCTCGTGAAGTAGCCTGTTTATTTGTTGACATTCGTATGGGTGGAATGACGGGTCTAGAGTTACAAGATCGATTAATTGAGCGTCGCTCTCCATTACCGATTGTTTTTATTACGGGTCATGGCGATGTACCAATGGCAGTCGAAACCATGAAAAAAGGGGCAATGGATTTTATCCAAAAACCTTTTAAAGAAGAGGAATTGGTAAGGCTGACTGAAAAAATGCTCGAACAGGCCAAAACTACTTTTGCAGAACACCTCACTTCTGTGAGCCGGGAAGCCCTATTAAGTAAATTAACCGGTCGTGAAGCTCAGGTCTTAGAGCGAATTGTGGCAGGCAGACTCAATAAACAAGTCGCCGATGATTTAGGCATTAGTATTAAAACCGTTGAAGCCCATCGCGCCAATATTATGGAAAAACTCAATGCCAACACAGTAGCCGATTTGTTGAAAATTGCGTTAAGTCAGGGCGCAACTGGAACACCCTCCCCTAGCCATAATAAAATAAACTACTAATCTAGCATTAAAAACTGGTTTTGCTAGGTTGTTTTAAACCGTATTACTCACAACAAGCTGTTGGATAACAGCTTGTTTTTTCATTTCTATTGCCTAAGGAGTCTGTAGCAAAACTTTTAACCGTATTCATCACTTGTACTAAGGTGGCCTATCGCTTTAGCTTGAGAACTCACAAGAGTGATTGATCAAGTTGTCTTAAAGCCAATTCTCAACTTGCATGATGAAAAGGAACTTAGATTTTGTTTCAGGTACCATCTATCCGCTATTTTTCAAACTCAAGAGAACCATCAACATGACAGCTCAACTAATTGACGGAAAAGCCCTTGCTAGCCACACTAGGGAACAAGTAAAACAACGTGCTTTAGCTTTAAAAGCCAAAGGCATTACGCCTGGTTTGGCGGTGGTGTTAGTGGGTGAAAATCCAGCCTCTCAGGTTTACGTTCGTAATAAAGTAAAAGCCTGCGAAGATGCTGGTTTGTTTTCTGTTTTAGAAAAATATGAAGCCAACATGTCAGAAGCGGACTTATTAGCCCGCATTGATGCTTTAAACAATGATCCTTCCATTCATGGTATTTTGGTACAGTTGCCGCTGCCCTCTCACATGGACTCACAAAAAGTCATTGAAGCCATTGCACCCGAAAAAGATGTAGATGGCTTTCACATTCAAAGCGCTGGCGCACTCATGACTGGAATGGCTGGCTTTTGGCCCTGTACTCCTTATGGCTGCATTAAAATGTTAGAAACTATCAATAATGGTCAGCCTATTGATTTAAAAGGTAAACATGCAGTGGTAATTGGTCGCTCCAATATTGTGGGCAAACCAATGGCCATTATGTTGCTTCAAAAAAATGCTACCGTTACGATTTGCCATAGTGGTACCAAAGATTTAAAAGCCCATACCCTTCAAGCCGATATTATTGTGGCAGCCGTTGGTAAACGCAATGTTTTAACTGCTGATATGGTTAAACCCGGTGCCATTGTTTTAGATGTGGGAATGAACAAAGACGATGATGGCAAATTATGCGGTGATGTTGACTTTAACGGTGTCAAAGAAGTGGCTGGCTATATTACCCCTGTACCAGGCGGTGTAGGCCCTATGACAATTGCTATGTTATTGGTCAACACCCTTGAGTCAGCTGAAAGAGTCGCAGCTGACAAAAAATAAGTTGATT
>CAZKWC010000058.1:8436-19426 GCA_964556425.1 uncultured Limnohabitans sp.
AATAAGTTGATTTTTAAGATGGATTTAAAAAATCTATCAAAATAAGTTTTATATTTAATGGGTATTTGCTTGAAAAATAAAAGCAAATACCCATTTGTGTTTAATACAAGCGGTTGGACCATTTATAACCAATCGCCCGACCAGCAAAACCTTTTTTCTTATTTTGGCTTATTAACATGACAATTACCAATCCACTTATTGCAACTAAAGCCCAAGATTTTCCTGCTTTTGATAGCATACAACCTTCTCATGTAGTGCCTGCAATAGATGAACTCTTACAACAAGCCGAAACTGCACTAGAAAAAGTAACGGCAAATGACTTCCCTAGTGAGTGGAATGCAATTAGTCTTGAGTTGGATGTAAGCGGCGAGCGATTAAATCGAGCTTGGGGGGCGGTAAGCCATCTCAATAGCGTGGCAGATAATCCAGAATTAAGAGCGGCCTACAATGAAGCATTACCAAAAATAAGTGCTTTTGGCGCCAAAATCAGCGCCGATGAGCGTCTCTATGCCAAATACAAAGCGATTAATGAAACCCAGCTTAATTCGGCCCAAAAAAGAGCTCTTTATTTAGCCAAAAAAGGTTTTCAACTAGGCGGAGCAGATTTAACCGGTGCTGCCAAAGAACGCTTTGCTCAAATCCAAGAAAAACAAGCCGAATTGAGTCAAAAGTTCAGTGAAAATGCCCTCGATTCCACCGAACATTTTGCTTATTATGCCACTTTAGAAGAATTAGAAGGTGTACCAGCCGACGTAGTAGCAGCAGCCAAAGCGGCAGCAGAAAAAGAAACCAAAGAGGGTTACAAATTAACTCTTAAACTGCCCTGTTATTTCCCTGTCATGCAATATGCAAAAAGCTCTGCCCTGCGTGAAATTTTATATAAAGCGTATGTGACAAGGGCATCTGATCAAGCTAACCCAGATGCCTTAAAGTTTGATAATACTGCCATCATGCAAGAACTTTTAGCGTTGCGCCATGAAGAAGCACAATTATTAGGTTACCCGCATTTTGCTGAAGTTTCAGTGGCTAGCAAAATGGCCGAATCCTCCACTCAAGTGATTCAGTTTTTACGTGATTTGGCCAGCAAAGCCAAGCCTTTTGCACAAAAAGACATAGACGATTTACGTGCTTTTGCAAAAGAAGAACTAAGCATTACTGATCCACAGCCTTGGGACTGGACCTATATTGGTGAAAAGCTTAAAGAAGCTCGTTATCAATTTAACGAACAAGAAGTCAAAGAGTATTTTACTGCACCCAAGGTTTTAGCCGGTTTATTCAAAATTATCGAGACCTTGTTTAAAGTATCGATTGTTCCAGATACTGCCCCTGTTTGGCATCCTTTAGTCCAGTTTTTCAAAATCCAAGATCAGCATCAACAAACAGTGGGTCATTTTTATTTAGACCCAAGTGCTCGTACTGGCAAACGTGGTGGTGCGTGGATGGATGATGTAAGAGGTCGTTGGTTACGAGTAGATAATCAACAATTACAAACACCAGTAGCTCATTTGGTTTGTAATTTTGCAGAAGGTGTGAATGGCAAACCTGCCCTGTTAACCCATGATGATGTCACTACTCTATTCCACGAGTTTGGTCATGGATTGCATCATATGTTAACTCAAGTAAATGAGCGTGATGTGGCTGGTATTAATGGTGTTGAATGGGATGCAGTTGAGTTACCTAGCCAATTTATGGAAAATTTCTGTTGGGAGTGGGAAGTAATAGAGTCAATGACTTCCCATGTAGAAACAGGCCAAGCCTTGCCAAAAGCATTATTTGACAAAATGTTGGCCGCTAAAAATTACCAAAGTGGCTTGCAAACCTTGCGTCAAATTGAGTTTGCATTATTTGATATGTTGCTGCATGGTCAAGACTCTGCCGTAACAGACCCGATGGCTATCTTGAACCAAGTCAGGGCTGAAGTAGCGGTTTTACAAGCCCCTAGCTATAACCGCATGGCCAATACTTTTAGCCATATTTTTGCTGGTGGTTATGCTGCAGGTTATTACAGCTATAAATGGGCTGAAGTGTTATCGAGTGATGCCTATGCCGCATTTGAAGAGGCAAAGCTCAATGGTGACCCAGACGGCAGTATTACTGGCGCACGTTATAAAAAAGAAATTTTAGAGGCGGGCGGAAGTCGCCCTGCTATGGAATCTTTTAAAGCTTTTAGGGGTCGCGAGCCTTCTTTAGAAGCCTTATTAAGACACCAAGGCATGACACATTGAGCCCTTTTATTATATTAATTTTGGGGTATTAATGAATCAAATTATCAAGTTATTGGCAGTAAGTGGCCTATTTTGCTTAACTAGCACTGCCAGTTTTGCTTTACCAGAAGCGGCATTTCAAAAATGTTTAGATCAACTTCAGCAGCAATATAGTGCTAGGGGAATTAGTTCAACCAGTTTTGAGGCGCTTCGCCGTTTTATGGTTCAAGACGAAACCGTTTTGCCTTTGCTTGATAAACAACCAGAATTCAGTACTCCAATTTGGGATTATTTAGCCGCCTTAGTGGATGAAGAAAGAGTGGTAGATGGTCAACAAGCCATGCAAACTCATCAAAGTGCCTTATTAGATATTGCAAAATATTATCAGATAGAGGCTAGTACGGTAGCAGCTGTCTGGGGCGTGGAAAGCAATTTTGGCCGATTACAAGGTGGTAGATCGCTACTGAGTTCATTGGCAACTTTGTCATGTGAAGGCCGCAGGCAATTATTTTTTAGAACAGAATTAGCCTCTGCCATTAAAATTGTCAACAACGGCGATGTTGCTCCTGAGCAGTTTTTGGGTAGTTGGGCCGGTGCATTTGGTCAAACCCAGTTTATGCCCTCCACTTTTCTAAGTATTGCAGTTGACTTCGATAAAGATGGCAAAAAAGATCTTATTAACAATGCTGCAGATGCCTTGGCCTCAACAGCAAATTATCTTAAAAAAGCAGCTTGGATAAGTGGACAACCTTGGGGCTTTGAAGTCAAATTGCCTGCAGATTTTGAATATCGCACTGCGGGCAGAATTCGCAAACAAAGTGTTTCTTATTGGATGAATAAGGGCGTGGTTAAAATAAATGGTGAGGCCCTCAACAGTCCTATTCAGATAAAAGATATAGAGTGGGCACAAGCGGCTAACGACTATTCTGCTTTGCATTTAAAAGCCGACGACAAAGTGGCGATACTAGTGCCTAGTGGTTCTGACGGTCCCGCATTTTTAGTCGGGAGAAATTTTGATGCCATCTATGCCTACAATGCTTCTGAAAGTTATGCTCTAGCTATTGCTTTATTAAGTGATCAACTTGCTGGCAGGCCTGCTTTAAAAACCCCATGGCCTACCGACGATCCCGGTCTTTCGAGAGCTCAAAGACGAGAATTGCAGTCTTTATTGTTATTAAAGGGTTATGAAATCGGCAAAGCAGATGGCATGATAGGTCTTAAAACTCGAGCAGCAATTATTGATTTTCAAAAACAAGTGGGCATGAAACCAGATGGCAGACCTGGATTAAAAACCCTTGAAGCATTAAAAACACCATAATTTATTAATTGATTTGAAAGCCGGGAGTTAAGCAAACTTTACCGGCCTTAATAGCTTCATCTATATTGGTTTTATCGTAATTCATTCGCGGTAAGAAATTGACTTTCGAGTTCAAAATGGAGAGTTCTTGGACGGATTTATTTTCAATGACTTTCGCACCAATCAAATGCATAACAGTTGGATATAAGACTCTTGAATCTAATGGGGTATTTTTGTGATGTTGTAAGTGCTGGTATTCTGTAGCGTAACTTGACTTAAATTGAGGAGACAACCAAACCAACATCGGAACAGAAATACTAGACAAATAATGATCATTTGCTCCAAATGACTTCAGCCCTTCGACGACTTTTTCAGTAGGATCACAATCAGCTGGAAACTCTACCCCATGATCTGAAAGCATGATAAAGGCAGTATTTTTACGATTTGAATAAATTGTAAATAAATCAATCCAAGTATTTAATACGTAGTCAGTATATAAGATAGAGTTATCATAAAAATGATTGAATTGCTTCCATTTCTCAGGGTATCGTTTGTATTGTGCAGGGTGACTACCTGACATATGCAGAATAATAAGCTTTTTATCGTTTTTTTCTTTTAGTGCTCTTTCAAAATAAGGGGTAATCTCTTCATCAAATGAAAGATGTGAGTCTAAAAAAATATGATCTTCTGTTTTGGCAATTCCATTTAAATTCCAATAATAATCAGCTCTCTTAGCAAGTGCTACCAATGGGTCATATCTAGCAAATTTATTATTATCAATATAATATGTTGTATACCCTAATTCTTTACTTACAGAAATTAAATCATTAGATAATGAGTCTTCATTTTCAGCAATTTTCCCGCTTAATAAAGTTTTGACATTGGGTTGAGTATTGGGGCCAACTGAAAGTACATTATTAAATGTTAATAAATCAGTTCTTTTTCCGAGTAATGGATTAGTAATATTAGTTTGGTAACCAAACAAAGAATAATGTGATTGAGATGAAGATTCTCCAATTACAAGTACTAAAATTTCAACTTTTGGCGAGTCTTTCTCATCAATTTTGACTTTTTTAAAACCCAAAGGATCTAAAAAAGTAATTTTTAAAGCACTATCAATAGAGTGAATACAGTGCATCACAAAGACATGTTTTTTTAAATTTTTATACATCACATTTAATAATAGCAAATTAAATGCAATAATTAATATTAAATACTTTTTATTATATTGTTTAAATGTTATTTTAGTGATAGCAAAAAAACTAATTAGTAAATTAATAATAAATATACTTAATATAATAAATATTTTTAAAAAACTTAAAGTATGGAAAAAACTATCAATCTCATCTAAATTAGTGGAGAAGATAGTTATAAAATAAAATGAGTTAATAAAAGAATTAGCAGTAAAATAAAATACTAATTGTTGAAACAAAAAAAATAATGAAATAATATTTAAAAAAATTAAACCCACTTTTTTAAACAATAAAGAGAAAATAAAAACAAAACCTATACTAACTAGTATAGATTTTATTTGGAAATTATCCTTAAAAATGAAGGGAAATGCTATTGTTAAACTGAGTAAAAATAAAAAAAGACAATTTTTGAGTGAGTACTTCATATTTAAAATTTATTGATTTGCAAAAGTATACTTTTTTATGCATTTAAGCACATCAACAAATTGTTAATATAAAAATTAACTAAATACCCATTTATTCAATATTATTATATGAAATATAGCAAATTTCTTTGATATGCCTTTGCATTGCCCAAATTTGATTAGGAATACGCAACCCACAAATTCGCATCATTTCTTCTAAAGAACAGTTTTTTGAGACCAAATTAGCACAAAATGTGTTGCGTAAAATTTGTGGTCCCTTACGCTTTAGCTCTATATTTTGAGATGAGATTTCAGGAAAGCTTAGCAACAGAACTTGTTGAGCACTTAAAAATATACTTGATTCAGGAATTTTATCAGTTATTACACCTAATACTCTTTTTTCACCTTTACTACTAAAAGCTACAAATACGCTATTACGTGCATTTTTTATTAGATCCACCTCTTCAATAGCACTAAACTGTGGATTAGCTTTTTTCAACAACCGATAGGACTCGGTATGGTAAACCTTTAATTTTGAGCGAATTTTTTGCCAAAACATGAGCCACTTTTGTGCTCTTGGGGTTAATTGCAAAGTCCTATCCTCTAAAACTCGGTGACCAGGCGTATACATACTTCCATTTGTAATGGATTCGAGATTTTTTAAGCGTAGTTTTTGGATTTCTTTGAGTGTTAGGCCAAGCTCAAGCATCAACAAATTCATCGTAATAGATTGAATTTCTATAATGGATTCAATTGCATACGAGTTAAAATATTTTTTTTCAAGTGCATCTACTTTTTCTAGATATAGATTTTGTGTTGTTAAAGGTAATACCTCAATATTTCTAGACGTCAAAGGATTGGTAATTCTTAGGGTATTGATTAAAGCTTGAGCAGGATTGTCATTTCTTATGCCGATACTGACTAAATGTGAAAGAACCCTATCAATTTCAGCCAAATAAGTTCTTTTAGTTCGATTACTTGCACTCCCCTGTTCGATTTTATTTAAACCTACTTTTCTTTGACTTAAAGTATCTAAAAAAGCAGCAATTTGTATTCCTGTTATTTTGCTAAGATTGGATTTTTCAGCTATTACAAAGTCGATAAATCGACCAAAAAGACTGCAATATAACCGTTGTGATTGAACTGAATAAGCCCTATCGGCAATTAACAATTGATTACGCCAGTTTTTATGAGCTAACTTAGGGTTTTGAATCCATTCTGAATTTAAAAATTGGGTATTCATAATAAGGTATAAGAATAAACAGTAGTTATTTATCCAATTGTCTCATATCTTGAATACAATTATTATTTTCATAATTAATTCATTGTGATATACATTTATTTATCGCTATGCTTTTTTATAGTAAAAGTTAAAAAGTGTGACTTAGTTCCTATCTTTTTCTATACTTTTTGGGTAAATTACTCCTGTTTCGTTTGTTTTAATGATGTTCTCATTTTCATTTCAATAAATTATTTAAAACGCACAGGGGATTTATGATTTATAAAAAAACTGCTAAAGGTCATCAAGTTCTTAAAGATCGATCTGTTTTTCTCAGCCCCAAACAAAGGGTTGCATTTATTTTGTTTGATGGGAGCACCCCAGTCCATCAAATTTTAAGCACTTTAAGTGCAATGAATTTAGATCAAACGGACATTGACCATCTGATTCAAAATGACTTAATTGAATTAAGTGGCCAGTATAGTTACATGGAGCAAATGACAAGCACAAGCACAAGCACAAGCCCTACCGTTAAAAATATTTAACTCAGTAGTTAAAAACTGCTTATCGAATGAGCAGAAAATAAAACGATACGTCTTCCAATTTACAAATTGCCCGGCAACAAGGCTAGGATTAATTTGCCTAGCCTAGCCCGTCTTATTGATATCTATTATTGATAAGGTATTGCTAATAAGCGTTGAGTAATATCAACAAAACTCGGTCTTTGGGCAAGTTCAAGCTGATGACATTGTTGGCTGATCAATTCTAACTGCCGCTTAAGCTCACCATTACTAAGAGTATTGAAAGGGTTGCCTTCCAGTCGAACACGATCAATCAGTTCATCTATTAAATTGCCAAATGCTTTGACCTCGCATTTTTGCAAAAGAAAAGCTACAGCAGGCTCAAGGCTTAAGCAATAAGTTGCAGCTCCCAAATCACTTAAAATACAGTCAAATTTAGAGTTGATTAAAATATTGTGAGCATATAAATCGCCATGCAATATACTTTTTTGATGTAAATGGGCTACTGTTGTAGCCACTGCCCTCAAAATTTTTAATGCCTGAGCAAAATTAAATTTCAAATTGTCTGCATAAACATCCCGAGTACACGTTTCTAAACTTGGTGGATGGGCCAGAGCACTAAAATCGGCACTTAATTTTTCCATCACTAAAACAGGCAGACCTTCAGGATGATCATCAATTTGTCCGCTTACTTTGATTAAATGATCGTGGGAACCCGCCAACAAAGTGGCATCAATTTCAGATTGAGGCTGCCCGTCGCTCGTCATAGTCCCTTTAAACACTTTAAGGGCCATGCTTGCACCACCGCCTTCTAACTCAGTCTCAATCAAGGCTTCATAAATAGATCCAGATGCCCCCTGCCCTAACAAAACACCTAGCCTTACATTCTGCCAACTTAACCGTTGTATTGGCGATGGAGCTAAATTATTTTGCATAATTGGCAAGCAAAATGGATTATCTGCAAATGCCAACCATGCTAAGCGAGGTAACTTTAATAATTGTTTAGGAAACTCTACTAACTGATTAGAAGCAAATCGAATAAGCTCTAAATTGCTACAATTGCTTAAACTTAGTGGCAAATTGCTCAAGCAGTTACCCGACAGCATGAGTTTTTGAAGTTTATTGCAATTGCCTAATTCTTCTGGCAATTGCAGGATTTTGTTATCGGTTAATATAAGCCAGCGCAAAGCACTCGGTAAAGCAGATGCACTAACGGTGTGAATCTGATTAGATTTAAACCCAACCATTGTTAAATGAAGGCAACTACCCAAAACTGCTGGCAACTCGGTGAATTGGTTATTCGAGCAAAAAATAATTTTAAGCTTATATAGGCGATTTAAATCATCTGGTAACTGGCTTAAACAATTTCCAGATAAATCTAAAATTTCTAGCGTATCGGCAAGTTCAAAAATTTCAGTCGGAAAATGACTTAATCCCTCAGAAATTTGTAGTCTTTGTATGCCTTGAAGCTCGCCATTTTGAAGTTGAGCCAATGTTGCCATAATGGCTCCTTTTTGATGCTTTGCAATAGATTAATTAAAACTCAATTATTGAATGATTGCTTGACTAGTTCTGATTTTTCGAAACAAATATCAATTATTAATTAACATTTCTATTAGTTATTATTAAGTACAATAAAAAAGCAGTGTTAAAAGATAACCATTTTTAAAGACATCATCTCAAATGTTAGAAAAATTTAAGCCTATTAAGCAACTATATCAACTACTTATCTTAGTAGCAATATTAATCATTAGCCATTATATATTGTATGAAATATTATTTTTAAATGTCACAAATGGAGTTTACCCATCTGAATCAGATACCGTTTTTATTGCAATTTTTGGTAATTTTATTTCTGCCTTATTTATATTTATACTTTCATTGATCGCTGTCCTAATACCCAAAACTAAATTAATTGGGATTATTTCAGTTATTGCATTGGGCTTAGCATGCTTGCTCACTTTATTAAGCGCTTATGAATGGTTAACTCCTCATCATTACCCAATTGGCATAGCTTTTATAGTTCAATTCTTGGTTAGTGTCTATATGCTCTTAAGTTCAATTAAGTTAAGAACATTGAACATGCAAAAAAATACCAGTACTTAAGATTTTATTAAGCTATTGTCATTTCAGCCACTAACTCATCCATAAGACTAGCCACCGAAGTCTGCTTTAATTGAGCAAAACCGTCACCTGCCCAAATACTTTGATATTCTGGATTTTGAGTTTTACTTGCCCATTGTCTTAAAGCGCTGGTAACTGAATTTTGTATTGGAAATGGCAAAACTGGCTTTTGATGCATCAAAGTAATGAATTCATTTTGTACCCCTTTTGCAAAGCGGCCCGAAAAAGCTTGGGTAAACACACATGATCGGTGCTTATTAGCCAACAAAAATGCCTTATAAGACGGATGGGTTCCCGCCTCGTGGCAACATAAAAACGCAGTCCCTAATTGAGCGGCTATTGCACCCGCTCTTAAAACCTGTTGAATCGCTTGGCCACTCATTAACCCACCCGCTGCCACAATAGGTAAATGAATATGTTTACGCAATTGTTGAACCAACTCAAGTGTGGTACTGCCTTGGGGTAAAGCATTGGCATCAAAACTACCTCTATGACCCCCAGCCTCTATACCCTGCGCCACTATAAAATCGGCACCGGCCTTTTCAATTGCCATGGCCTCTTGCCAATTGGTGGCGGTAATTCCCACACTTATGCCCAAAGAATGGGCTTTTTCAATAATGAATGAGTTGGGAATACCAAAGTGGAAACTTAAAACCTCTGGTGGATTTTGCCAAACAGGAGCTAACTGCTGATCTAAATCTAAATAATAAGGAGCTTGAGGTGTTTCAAAAGCAAAATTAGCTGCTAAAGGCAATTCTTGTAATGCTTGAAGAGCTTGTGATTGATGATCTTGACTGGGTAAATTAGGCTTTTGAAAAACAAAGAAATTAGCATTAATAGGCCCCTTGGCTTGGGATTTAGCGGCTAATAACTCTTGAGCAATAGTATTGGCTTGGCTGTAAGCAAAACCAAAACTTCCTAATCCTCCAGCATTCGTTACTGCTGCCACCAACTCAGGAGTGCAAACACCACCTGCCATAGGGGCTTGAATAATGGGTGCAGCGAGTTGCGAAAATTGGAACATCATATCTTTACTAAAGCAGAAAAAGGAAATTATCGAGCCTTTTACAGCTCAATACATCACTCCCACTCGATCGTAGCTGGCGGCTTAGAACTCACATCATAAGTAACACGGTTAATACCACGTACTTCGTTAATAATACGGCCTGATACCTTTTTAAGTAAGGCATAAGGTAACTCAGCCCAATCAGCAGTCATAAAGTCGCTAGTTTGAACCGCGCGCAAGGCCACTACATAATCGTAAGTACGACCATCACCCATTACACCCACACTTTTTACTGGCAAAAATACAGTGAATGCTTGGCTGGTTAATTCATACCAAGTTTTTCCTGTGGCAGGATCTTTAAAATTGCGTAATTCTTCAATAAAGATAGCGTCGGCACGGCGTAACAGGTCAGCATATTCACGTTTGACTTCGCCTAAAATACGCACACCTAAACCAGGACCAGGGAAAGGGTGGCGATATACCATGTCAGCTGGTAAACCTAAAGCCACACCCAATTCACGCACTTCGTCTTTAAACAATTCACGTAAAGGTTCGAGCAACTTTAAGCCCAATTGTTCTGGCAGTCCACCCACGTTGTGATGACTTTTAATAGTAACGGCTTTTTTAGTTTTGGCACCACCCGACTCAATGACGTCAGGGTAAATCGTACCTTGAGCCAACCATTTCACATGTCTAGATTGGTCGTTTTTGAGTTTTTCAGCTTCGGCTTTAAAAACCTCTACAAACTCGCGACCGATGATTTTACGTTTGGCTTCTGGGTCTGAAACCCCTTTTAAATGGCCTAAGAATTGATCGGATGCGTCGGCTCTGACTACTTTAGCATTGAGTTTACCAACAAACATATCCATGACCATATCACCTTCGTTCAGGCGTAATAATCCGTGGTCAACAAATACACAAGTGAGTTGATCACCAATAGCACGGTGAATGAGTGCCGCAGCAACCGATGAGTCGACCCCGCCCGATAAACCTAAAATAACATCTTCATCGCCGACTTGTGC
>CAZKWC010000059.1:0-3290 GCA_964556425.1 uncultured Limnohabitans sp.
CAAATTGAGCTGTTGCAAGATGCTTTGTTGGTACAACGTTTACCATTGGTCTAAGTTGGTTTTTTAATTTTTAAAAGTAGCACATTATGTTAGACCCCGATTTTGGCCCTTATCTTAAATCACACATTCGCACTGTTGCTAATTGGCCTTTGCCTGGCGTGCAATTTCGTGACATTACCCCTTTATTGCAAGATCCAAAAGTATTTAGGGTGTTAATTGATTCTTTTGTACATCGCTACATGGACGCTGCTAACCGCCCTGATGTGGTCGCTGGCCTAGATGCTCGAGGTTTTATTATTGGCTCGGTGATTGCATACGAATTAAATTTAGGTTTTGTACCCATTCGCAAAAAAGGTAAATTACCCTTTACCACCGTGCAAGAAACTTACGAACTCGAATATGGCAGTGCCACTGTAGAACTGCATACCGACGCAGTAAAACCAGGCCAAAAGGTCTTGCTAATTGATGATTTGATTGCTACCGGCGGCACTATGTTAGCTGGCAAAGCCTTACTCGAAAAATTAGGCGCAACGGTTTTAGAAGGGGCTGCGATTGTCGATTTACCCGAATTAGGCGGCTCTAAAAAACTCACAGATGCAGGCTTAAAATTATTTACTTTGCTTGATTTTGCAGGGCATTAATTAAGCAAGCTTAGCTATTGCTTGAGTTTTTCAAAAGTCTTGGTTCTAACTATTATTGAAGAACCAAGACTTTTCTTTTTATGAACGAGCCAACACCGCTCTCTTGCTTGCTAAATCTTCTCGGTTCATATAACAGCCCTGTAAATGTCGATTGCCAGTGTTAGCATCAAAACTTTCACGACCATGCAAGACACGACTGTTATCGTAAGTTATCAGTTCGCCTGCGGCTAAACGGGTGGTTAAATGATATTTTTTATCTCGTAAGCGCTTCCATAAAGCAGCTATTGCGCCATACATAGGCTCTATTAATTCAGCTGGCAACTGCATAGAGGATCGAAGCCAGTTATTAAAGCGAATTCTAGCGAGCTTGCCATAGGGGTCTAGCTCGAGAGCTAAGGCATCGGTTGCAATATCACAGCTTTGATCATGAAATCGGTAAGTTAATGGATGGCTTGAAAGCAATTGAAATGACTCGGGGTCCTCTTGACGCAAGTCTTGCGCCACACGAAATCCATCTGCAAAAATAGAACCACCACCCACTACGCTATTAGCCAAACACGACAACATTTGTATATCGGGCGGGGAAGCCCAATTGACTAAATCGGTGTGCAGTTCTAAGCCTAATGATGTGTAGGCCACGGCATTAGGATTAGGCATTGAAATCACATCATAAAACTCACCAAAGTTGGAGGTTCTAACTGGGCCAACCCTATTAGCGACTTCAATCAATTTACCAGATACAGTAGGTACACCACGTAATAACACTATGCCATCTTTTTGCAACGCATCTATCCATGCTTTAACGCCGTTGTCGGTGGTGAAATAATCATTAAAATCGACCACAACCAAATTTTGATGATGCTGTGCATCCCAAAGCCTTTGAACTGGTTTTCGCTCTGCTAATGCAGGTTGGGAATAACAGTGATGTCTTAACCAAGCCCAAGAAAAATGGGATGTGTGCTGCTCGGCTCCTTGGGTAAAGTCAACACTTACACCCTGCCCCTCTACCACTTGTATGGCTTTTATGGCTGGCGGGGCATGATCAAAAAACATATAGGTGCGCTCTAGCGCTTTGGGATGTTTACACTTTGCACAGGCACAGTTATCTCTTAACCATATGGCATGAAAAATACTTTCACGGCCATCGTCCCAGAGCATGTTCAGTTGCTTGGCATTAAAGTCTATAGACTTCATAGAATGCTGTGTTTGATAAGCTGCTAAATCAAGCATATCAAATGCCAAGCCTTTATTCGCCACGTGATTAGGGGTCATTTCCATGCAAATCCTTATTAAGAAATCTGCATTCATTCTATAGAGCAGATGGCCTCAAAGCAACTTTGCCATTGCAATACCATTGTAAAAACAATGGCTACCATCTGCATCTAAAAAATTAACTAAAACTATCGCCCATTAAAGTGGCAAACCATTTTTCCATATCTTTGTAATTGCCTCGGCTCGCTCCATTAGATGCTCTTGGCTGAGTCACTCCATTGGCTGTTGAGGGCATCATTACTCCACCTGAATATTGATAAACAGCCGACAACCATGAGGCCATAGTACTATTGACAGGAGTGAAACAGGCTGAATTCAAAACCGGTGAAGCTTCGTTGACAGCATAGCTAGTACCTAATAAGGCATAAATAATACCGTTTGCGCATACTTTAGCTTCTTGATTTCCAATATGTCCCGCTTTTGGCATACCAGATATACAAGCATCGCCAATCACATGAACCCCTGGTACTAAAGTTGACTCATAAGTCAATAAATTGACGGGTGCAAACTTGCCACTTACCAAACCGGCGTTAACTAACACCTCTGGGGCACGTTGAGGTGGTATAGGATTAAGCACCGCTGCGGTAACCGTTTTTCCTAGACCTGCTTGTGTGTAGCTCACAACGTTAGCACCCGCAATTAATTGCAAGTTAGTAATAGTAACGCCTGCACGGTAATCTACTTTATAACCATACAAACCATTAAAGGCATTTTGGAAGTTAGTGGCCTGAGCCTGAATCGTGCTATTGGCATCTAATAGAATTACTTTGCTAGCCGGTTTGTAAACTCGTAACCAATCGGCAATTACACAAGCTCTTTCGTAGGGGCCTGGAGGGCAACGATAAGGCGCCAAAGGAATAGTGATGACTACATCTTGCCCATTGGGTATGGCTAATAATTGAGTTCGTAGCAAGGTAGTTTGAGCGCCTGCCTTCCATGCATGCGGAACTAAGGTGTCGTACTCCGATAAACCGCTCATGCCAGGCATTAAATCAAAATCAAGGCCAGGTGCCATCACCAAGCGATCATAGGTCAGCACACTACTGCCAGAAGGGCCGGTATAGGTGACTGTTTTATTAATGGCATCAACGGTAGTTACGGTTCCTTGTACTCGCACAACACCATACTTATTCACTAAATTAGTATAGGAGTAGGCTAAGGAAGAAATGGAAGCGCGCTTGCCAGTTAACACCTCATTGCTCATGATGTTAGAAGTGTAAACCGCATCTTTTTCAATCATGGCCACACTAATTTGCCCTCTGCCCCAAAGTCGCAAATATTTAGATAGGGTGGCTCCAGCCATACCACCACCGACCACCACTACGTTATAAGCCGCAGCTCTTGCAGTAAGTGGATAAAGAGTAGCGCCTAAGCCGA
>CAZKWC010000059.1:3390-14424 GCA_964556425.1 uncultured Limnohabitans sp.
TGACTTTTGAAATGACAACGGTTTTTGATGACCCAACTGTCACCGATAAACTAGAAGGACTAACCGTAATTGCAAAAACAGCACTGGTAAAACCAGTCATGATTAGCCCCAATAGGGCTACTTTTAAAAATTTTGGAAGCTTCATATTCCCCCTCTTTCTTCGTAGTAATAAACAGCTTGCAGTTAAATTTGGTTAAGCTTTCGCTTCAATAATACTTTTTCATTGAATTGAAAAATAAGTTCTTATTGACGCAATTTATCTAAAACTCAAAACATGCAATCATGGTACGAGTTGTAATGAGCAACTCCAATCTCAATCCCCACATTCATTTTTATGGGTGAAAAAGTCAACTCAATAAACAACCCAAGACAGTGTTATGAATACGGTTAGGAGTTTTACGGAGCTTCTTTAATACGTTTAAATTTTAATAAGCGATTCTTAAGATCCTCTTAAAAAAAGCCTCTCATGCCTAACGATAGTCATTTGAAAGTGACAATAATTGATCTAACTCAAAGAGTTGGTATTTAATAATTAGCATTGACTCTATGAAATGGAATGGCTTGTACTTGCGGCTAACTTTTTAGCTTTAATTGGGCGGCTTAATCCTAAGAGTCATGTGTGAAGGCCTGCTTTTAGCACCTGTACAAAACTTAGAATTGATTCGTGCTACAGTGATTTTGCTTATCAAGCCTAGTGCTTAAGCGTACTGAATCTAGCGTAACAAGGGCGGTTCAGTAGGTTTTAATCCATTAGCTAGCGGTATGAAGTATTCAGCCGACAAGCTTTATCATCTCAATTGCAGAAGAAACGAGCACCTGCCCTATTGGCATGCCGAATTTTGTATTTTTATTTACCAATACAAAAGCTGGTAAATATATGACCTAATAAGTCATCTGCAGAGAGTTCTCCAGTAATTTGACCTAAGGCGTTTTGGCACAATCTTAATTCTTCTGCGGCTAAATCTAATTGTCCCAATTCAGTCAGATGAATACCGGCTAGCTCTAAATGTAAATCGACCTGTGCTAAAGCTTGCACATGACGTTCACGAGCCAAAAATAAACCTTCTCCGTTATTTTGCCAACCCGCTAGTTGCAATAACTTTTGTCTTAATAACTCTAGGCCTTGCCCGGTTTTAGCAGACAGCATTAAGTGATGTTGCCTCGCCGCATCTGGCTGGCTTTGTTCAGGTGCATGACCAACTAGTGTTTGCCAGTACTGGGCTAATATTAAATCGTGCTGACCTTGCACTGCTTGCAAGGCCTCTATGGAGTCTAGTTTATTCCAAACATGCACCACCGCAACATTGGTGGTTATTGCATTTTCTAATTGTTTGGCAATGGCTAAATCGGCTTGTTGATAATTTTCTTGCTCTGTGGAGTTGGCACTTTGCCAACGACTTAAATCATGCAAAAATAAAACCAAATCGGCTTTATAAATTTCATCCCAAGCTCTTTGTACGCCAATTTGTTCGACTTCATCGCTACTATCACGCAATCCTGCGGTATCCACAATATGCAGCGTCACACCTTCAATTTGAATCGACTGAGAAATTTTATCGCGAGTAGTGCCTGCAATAGGCGTCACAATGGCTAACTCGGCTCCTGCCAAAGCATTGAGTAAAGAAGACTTTCCAGCATTGGGCTGGCCTGCAATCACTACCGTTAAACCTTCTCTTAATAAGGCACCTTGTTTAGTTTTGGCAGTGAGTGTGAACAATTGCTGTTGCAAAGCCAGAAGTTGGTCTTTTAATTTAGTTTGGGCTAAAAAATCAATTTCCTCTTCGGGAAAATCAATGCTAGCCTCTACCCAAATTCTTAAATGAATAAGACCTTCTTTGAGCAAGTGCACTTCTTTAGAAAATACCCCCGATAAGGACCTTGTTGCACTTCGGGCAGCTGCTTCTGTGCTGGCATCAATAAGATCGGCGACTGCTTCGGCCTGAGCTAAATCTAGCTTACCGTTTAAAAAAGCGCGTTGGGTAAATTCACCTGGTTGAGCTAAGCGAATATATTGCAAATGTTTTTGCTGCGACTGCTTTGCAGCACTTATACACCTTGCCAATATCAGTTGTAAAACAACAGGGCCACCATGAGCTTGTAGCTCTAAAACGTCTTCACCAGTAAAGGAATGAGGAGCGGGAAAAAAAAGAGCCAAGCCCTGATCTATGGCTTGGCCAGTTTCATCTTGGAAAGGCAAATAATGAGCTTGTCTTGGCAACAAGGTTTGACCACAAATTTGTTGGGCCAAGCCCATTAAATCGGGACCTGAAACTCGCACAATACCGACGGCACCCCTGCCTGGGGCGGTTGCTATAGCAACGATGGGATCGGCATTGTGCTGCATATCAAACCTGCTAAAGTTTATTTAAACTTTGGTAAGTTAAATTGTGGTGGCACTCCCATACGTACGTTAATAATCCACTGCTGAATAATTGACAAGGTATTGTTAGTAATCCAGTACAAGACCAAACCAGCTGGGAAGAAGAAGAACATCACAGAGAACGCCAAAGGCATAAACCACATCATTTTGGCTTGCAATGGATCGGGTGGTACCGGATTCAAAGCAGTTTGCAACAGACTGGTTAAAGTCATGATGAAAGGCAAAATGAAATAAGGATCTGGCGTTGATAAATCTTGAATCCATAAAATCCATGGTGCATTACGAATTTCAACCGAGCTTAACAACACCCAATACAAGGCAATGAACACAGGAATTTGAATCAACATTGGGAAACATCCACCCAATGGGTTGACTTTTTCCTCACGGTAGATTTTCATCATCTCTTGTTGCATTTCTTGTGGCTTATCTTTTAGACGCTCACGCATTGCTTGAATACGTGGGCCTACTGCTTTCATTTTGGCCATACTAGAGTAGGCTTTGGCATTAAACCAGTAGAAAGCTGCTTTTAATAAAACCACCAAGGCAATAATAGACCAGCCCCAGTTGTTAATAATGGTGTGTAACCAATATAACAAAGCATAAAGTGGCTTAGCCAAAATAGCAAACCAACCATAGTCTTTTACCAAACCTAAACCAGGAGTGATTTCTTCAATCTTTTTCTCTTCTTGTGGGCCGGCAAACAAGGTAGCGACCATTTCTGTTTTTGCACCAGGAGCCACTAATCCCATAGGAGCAATCATGGTTGCACGGTAACAGCAATCGGCTAAGGTAACGCCTTCTAAAGCGACGCCATCAAGGTTAATAGTACGCTTTACACCTTCAGGCAAAATCCAAGCACTCGCAAAATAATGCTGCACCATGGCGACATAACCATTGGTCGCTTCTTTTTCATAAGTAGCTTTGTCTTTTTTTACATCCGCAAACTCTACTTTTTGGAAGTGTTTGGCTTCAGTGTAAACAGCAGGGCCAGTAAAAGTAGAGTAGAAAGAAGATTCGCCTGGCAATTTATTACCGTCACGAACTAATTGAACATACAACTCAGGATTAACAGGAGTGCTACCTAAATTTTGTACTTCATGTTTAACTGCGATGGCATATGAACCACGAGTAAAGGTATAAGTTTTAATCAGTTTTAGGCCACCCAATTCAGGTGACTCGAACTTAACAACCAAATTATCTTGACCCGCCTCTAAGCTACGAGGGCCATCAAGCAAAGTCATGACTTGTGCATGATTAGGGTAACCAGCACCTTTTAAGCCTGTTTGAGCCACGTAATTGCGGTTACTGCTTTTATCAAATAACAGCACATTGTTTTTGGTACTACCGGTTTCTTTATGATTTAAGAACTCGGCATAAACAATAGAACCGCCGGCTGTATCAAAACGAAGTTTTAATAAGTCGGTTTTAAATTCGATCACTTCACTTTTAACTGCGGCAACTGGTGTACTTGCTACGGCAGCAGAAGCGCTAGTATTATTGGCAGCAGCGACTACGCCACTCGCAGCGGCAGCTGCTACTTGGGCATTATTGCCAGTCGCTTGACTTGCAGTGGTCTGAGCCTCTTGTGAAAAAGAAGGGAAAAAGGTCGCAGGATTGCCATTATGAATTTGCCATCTATCCCATAGCAAAATCATAGAGAAACCAAATATCACCCATAAAATGGAGCGTCGAATGTCATTCATGACGTTTTCTTTACTTGTCTTTAGTTAAGGGAAAGCCGAACAACTTGGGTGCGTGTTCGGGTATTGGATCGTGTCCACCGTCACACCAAGGATGGCAACGACCAATTCGCTTGAGTGTTAGATAACTACCACCCACAGCACCGTATTTTTCAAGCGCTTGCAAGGAGTAAGCCGAGCAACTGGGTTCAAAACGGCAATTTGAACCTAAAGAAGGACTTATCAACAGGCGATAAGCTTTCACCAAATACATTAACAAATACTTCATACGGGAGTTTTTGCCTTTGGTTGGTAATGCTTAGAAGGACGCTTTGTTGATGGGTTCTGCACTCTTTGACCTGTTTTTGCAAATAATTCAAGTAGTTCTGCTCGTACTGCTTTTTTAAGCAAATCAGAGCTGGCACTTTTAAATTCTTTTACATCAAAAGGACGACGCAACCTTACCACATGCGCACCGTTATCAAGACCATTGCTTGACTCTTTTGCTACCTGGTAAATTTGCCTGCGCAATAAATTTCTGCGCACCGCTTTTTTTGCATTTCGTTTAGAAACAACGACACCAACCCAGTAGCTTCCCCCTTGAAAAATCAAAGACTGGCTAGTTGGGTTATCTGAAGTTGCTTCTAGAGGACTAGAGGCTAAAAGCGATAATCTATGCATAGCGAAATGAGGGCTTTGAGCCATCATTTCGGCATTCATGACTGCTTGAAACTGACCTGCTGAATTTAAATGAGAGACGCTTAGCACCTGCGAAGAGGTACTACCTGCAGTCATATTCATTGCTTAAATTCTTCATAAAAAGACTTTTCTGAACGACTAATTAAATTAATACGAGGAGATGAGCCTTATTGAATCAGTTTGATTTAATTAAGCAGCAAGACGCTTACGACCACGTGCACGACGTGCATTGATGATTGCGCGGCCACCACGGGTTGACATGCGCGCCATGAAACCATGAGTACGGGCGCGTTTAATTTTTGACGGTTGATAAGTGCGTTTCATGTTGGGTATTCCAGTAATAGGCAAGGAGCAGCGATAGTAGCTCACAACATGTGAACCAAGGCTTTACTCCAAACAACCTATAATTATCGCAAATTTTCGAGCACTTTTGAAGGATTGGCTTGTAAATCTTCTATTTAAGTTGAAATTGAGCTCAAAACAAGCAAAATAATCCGTTTTTCGATTGGGTTTTGTGTGGTTTAGACTAAAATAAGGTTATACAATTGATTAAATTTTAAGCAACACTAGTCCACCATTTTTGTAAAAAGCCAATTAATTCAGTAACAATTTTGAATTAAAATCACAAGGCTCGCATTGTGGATAATTTCTTGATAAACTCTTCAATCCGACTCATTTTTTTCACGATATCCACAAGCTCACCATGCCTCCTGCAGCATCCAAAAATTCGACTTTGCCCCCAGAGGCAAATGCTGCCCCGCCTGATTTGTGGGCACAATGCCAACAAGAGTTGGCTAGAACTTTACCCGTTCAACAATTTAACACCTGGATTAAACCCTTGGTAGGTCAATTCGACCCTGACCAAATGAAACTAACGGTCTATGTGGCCAACCGTTTTAAACTCGATTGGGTAAGAACCCAGTACTTCAATCAAATTACCGGCCTTTGCCAAGTCATTACAGGCGATGAGATCAAGCTTGAACTCGCTATTGCTGCTCGAGTAGAGCCTGCACGTTATAGCCAACCTGCACCAGCGCCAGCAACTACTCGTAAAACCACTAATAAGAGCACTGCCGCAAATTCAGCCGCCCATGCGAACTCTTCGATTATCCCCGCGCACCAAAGTAGCCCCGGCTATCAGAATGCACAGGTTCAAGGGGCAAGCACCATGACCTCAGTATTCGATGCCATAGAGGCTGCCTCTTTTGATGGCGACTTGCCCAGCGATGAAGAACCCACAGTTGCCGTTGTACATAAAAATCGACTTAATCCACAATTGAGCTTTGACAAACTCATTGAAGGTACTGCTAATCGTATGGCAAGAGCTGCTGGACTCCATGTTTCCAGCACTTTAGGTCAGCTCTATAACCCCTTGTTTATTTACGGTGGAGTCGGCGTTGGTAAAACCCATTTAATGCACGCGATTGGTAATCGTGTGCTAGACGACAACCCCAATGCCAACATTTTGTATATCCATGCAGAACAGTTTGTATCTGATGTAGTTCGTGCCTACCAACGTAAAACTTTCCAACAGTTTAAAGATCGCTACCATTCTTTAGACTTGTTATTAATTGACGATGTACAGTTTTTAGCGGGTAAAGATCGTACCCAAGAAGAATTTTTTAATGCCTTCGAAGCTTTATTAGCCAAAAAATCACATTTGGTAATGACCAGTGATACCTATCCTAAAGGTTTGGTCGATATGCACCAACGTTTGGTTTCTCGCTTTGAAGCGGGCTTAACTGTTGGTATTGAACCCCCCGAGCTTGAAATGCGGGTGGCCATTATGATTCAAAAGGCAAGAGCAGAAAATACTGAAATGCCTGAAGACGTTGCATTTTTTGTAGCTAAAAACGTGCGCTCTAATGTGCGCGAATTAGAAGGTGCTTTGCGTAAAATATTGGCTTACTCAAGGTTTAACCAAAAAGAAATTACCATTGGTTTAGCCAAAGAAGCACTTCGGGATTTGTTATCCATACAAAATCGACAAATTTCAGTAGAGAACATTCAAAAAACGGTCGCTGATTTTTATAAAATCAAAATTGCCGACATGTACTCTAAAAAGCGTCCCGCCTCTATTGCTAAACCAAGGCAAATTGCCATGTATTTGGCCAAAGAGTTAACTCAAAAAAGTTTGCCTGAAATTGGCCAATTATTTGGTGGTCGTGACCATACTACCGTTTTATATGCGGTTCGTAAAATATCAGCCGAAAGGGTCAACGTCTCTGAGCTCAATCAGGCGCTTCACGTGTTAGAGCAAACATTGAAAGGTTAGCTATTTTTTACCCTACTCAATTTCTTTAAAATAATTTTTGAACCATTTATTTTCTAGTCATTGATGACCATCATTTAGTCTTTAAATAGGCTGTTTATACTGACCAATGGGTCTCATTTATTGATCTATTTATAGATTATTACCATATTATTTTGCGAGGTTGACATGATTATTTCTAAAGCAAACCAAAATGTTTTTTTGTCCACACTGCAATCGGTTGCAGGTATTGTCGAACGTCGCAATACCATGCCTATTTTAGGCAATGTGCTTATTAACAAAACTGGCCCTGTATTACAACTCACTACCAGTGATCTTGAAGTGCAAATTCGCACCAGCGCCGAGCTAGGTGGCGATGACGGCAACTTCAGTACTACAGTGGGTGCTCGTAAACTAATCGATGTATTAAAAACTCTACCCTCTGACCAAACCGTTACTCTTGAGTCTGGCCCCGATAAAATTATTTTAAAAGCAGGTAAAAGCCGTTTTTCTTTGGCTACCTTGCCTAGCGATGATTTCCCTTTGGTACAAGAATCTGCCAACTTTGGCCCTGAGTTTCAAGTTCCAGAAAAAACCCTCAAAAAACTATTACATCAAGTATCTTTTGCAATGGCGGTACAAGATATTCGTTATTACCTCAACGGTATTTTATTGGTGGCAGAGGGCAAAAAATTAGCCATTGTCGCCACCGATGGTCACCGTTTGGCATATGCCTGCGCCGAACTTGAAATTGAAATGCCAAAGCAAGAAGTTATTTTGCCCCGCAAAACAGTTTTAGAGTTGCAACGTTTATTAGGTGACGGCGACGGCAGTTTAAGCATTCAATTTGCCAGCAATCAAGCTCGCTTTAACTTCCGTGGCCTTGAGTTTGTTTCTAAATTAGTAGAGGGTAAATTCCCTGACTACAACCGAGTCATTCCAAAAAACCATTTGCATCATATTACGATTGGTCGCACAGCACTGTTAGCTAGCCTACAACGTGCCGCCATTATGACCTCTGAAAAATTCAAAGGTGTACGCTTAAATCTTGAAGCCAATTTATTAAAAGTGGCAACAAGTAATTCTGAACAAGAAGAAGCAGCTGATGAAATTGAAATTGATTACTCTGGCAATGACATCGAGATTGGTTTTAACGTCACTTACCTAATTGATGTGCTTAATAATATGGACCAAGAAATGGTCAAAGTCACTTTATTAGACGGTAATAGTTCTGCCCTTATTACCTTACCCGATAGTGAAGATTTTAAATATGTTGTGATGCCAATGCGAATATAAGCAGTCACATGCCCCACCACTTTTTTTGTAAAAATCCAACCCGCCAACTGTGCGGGTTTGGTATTTTTATTGAGAGCCGATTTACCCCACGTTAGTTGAGAACGACTGCCATGACTGAAGAAAAAAAGCCCCAAACAACTGCATCTGAAGATTTAAATATCAATACAGATGCCAGCCTTGATAGCACCAATACACAACCCGTTATTGATGCCCATCAAGAAGGTGCCAGCGAAGCCTATGGCGAAGGCGCAATTCAAATTTTAGAAGGCCTAGAGGCGGTACGTAAACGCCCTGGTATGTATATTGGTGACACCTCTGATGGCACTGGTTTACACCATTTAGTCTTTGAGGTAGTTGATAACTCAATTGACGAGTCATTAGCCGGCCATTGTGATGATATTTTAGTCACCATACACACCGACAACTCGATTAGCGTTGTAGATAACGGCAGGGGTATTCCTACCGGCATCAAAATGGATGACAAACACGAGCCTAAGCGCTCGGCCGCTGAAATTGCCCTGACCGAATTACATGCAGGTGGTAAATTTAACCAAAACAGCTACAAGGTATCTGGTGGTTTACATGGCGTGGGGGTAAGTTGCGTCAACGGCTTGTCTAAAATGCTACGCCTGACAGTACGCCGCGATAACAAGGTTCACGTCTTAGAGTTTTCTAAAGGTTTGGTACAAGGCCGCCTCACAGAGCTAATAGACGGCGTTGAAGTCTCTCCTATGCGTATTACTGGCGACACAGAGCGTCGCGGCACTGAAGTACATTTTTTACCCGACACCGAAATCTTCCAACAAAACAATGAGTTTCATTACGAGATTTTAAGCAAACGCCTACGTGAATTAAGCTTCTTAAATAACGGTGTGCGTATTCGTTTAAAAGATGAGCGCAGTGGCAAAGAAGATGACTTCTCGGGCGCTGGTGGTGTAAAAGGTTTTGTGGAGTTTATTAACAAAGGTAAAACCACTTTAAATCCTAATATTTTCCATGCTAGCGGCGAGCGTAAAAGTGATCAAAACACCCCTGTTGGTGTAGAAGTGGCCATGCAATGGAACTCTGGTTATAACGAACAAGTTCTGTGTTTTACCAATAATATTCCACAACGAGATGGTGGCACCCATTTAACCGGTTTACGTGCTGCTATGACCCGTGTGATTAACAAATACATTGATGACAACGACTTGGCCAAAAAAGCCAAAGTAGAAGTTACCGGCGATGATATGCGAGAAGGTCTTTGCTGCGTTTTAAGCGTTAAAGTACCCGAGCCAAAATTCTCTAGTCAAACCAAAGACAAATTAGTCTCTAGTGAAGTGCGTGGCCCAGTCGAAGACGTGGTGAGCAAATTATTATGGGACTTTTTACAAGAACGTCCTAACGACGCCAAAATCATTTGCGGCAAAATTATTGAAGCGGCCAAAGCCCGTGAAGCAGCTCGTAAAGCACGCGACATGACGCGTCGCAAAGGCGTTTTAGATGGCATGGGTTTACCTGGCAAATTAGCAGACTGCCAAGAAAAAGATCCGGCCATGTGCGAAATCTATATTGTCGAGGGTGACTCTGCGGGCGGCTCTGCCAAACAAGGTCGCGATCGTAAATTCCAAGCTATTTTGCCCCTACGCGGTAAAATTTTAAACGTCGAAAAAGCCCGTTACGAAAAACTGCTTTCTAGCAATGAAATCTTAACCCTTATTACGGCTTTAGGCACTGGTATTGGTAACGCAGGTGGCGCCAATGGCAATGATGACTTTAATGTAGCCAAACTACGTTATCACCGCATTATTATCATGACCGATGCCGACGTGGACGGTGCCCACATTAGGACCTTGTTGCTGACTTTCTTCTATCGCCAAATGCCAGAGTTAGTAGAGCGTGGCCATATTTATATTGCCCAACCACCGCTTTATAAAGTCAAAGCGGGTAAAGAAGAATTGTATTTAAAAGACGGCCCTGCTTTAGATCAATTCTTAATTAGAATTGCTTTAAAAGACGCCAGTATTTATACCGGCGGCACTGAAGGTAAAACCTTAGCAGGCGAAGACCTTGCCGATTTGGCTCGTAAACATGCGACAGCCCAATCCGTTATTAACCGCTTAAGCAACTATATGGATGCTGAAGCCTTAAGAGCTATTGCAGACGGCGTTGAAATCAAACTTGAAAACCTAGCCCAAGCGCAAGACAGTGCAGCCGCTATGCAAAAATGGCTTACCGACGCCATTGTTGAGGGTGAAGTAGATGTTCGCACCGAAAAACCATTAATTCGTATTAGCCGTCGCCATCATGGCAATATTAAAAGCAGCATTATTACGCAAGACTTTAGTTTTGGTGCCGATTACGCCAGCTTGGTAGAGTCTGCACAAACCTTCCAAGGTTTATTAGCCGAAGGCGCCAAAGTGATGCGCGGTGAAGGCGACAAACAAAAAGAAGAAAAAGTAGCTGACTTTAGACAAGCCATGAATTGGTTAATCGCCCAAGCCGAAAACGCCACCAGCCGCCAGCGCTACAAAGGTTTGGGAGAAATGAACCCCGCCCAATTATGGGAAACCACCATGGATCCAACTGTACGCCGCTTATTACGTGTACAAATTGACGACGCCATCGAGGCCGATCGTGTATTTACCATGTTAATGGGTGACGAAGTAGAACCACGCCGTATTTTTATTGAAACCAATGCTTTAAGAGCGGCGAATATTGATGTTTAAAAATTAACTGCTCAAGTTTGA
>CAZKWC010000059.1:14524-16008 GCA_964556425.1 uncultured Limnohabitans sp.
GTAGAACTAGAAGGAAATTTATGGTTGCTTGACACGGGTGCGCCAACAAGTTTCGGCGAGTCCAAGGAAATTACTATTGATGCTCAGTGCTCCCAGTTAAGTAAGGAGTACATGGGACTGTCAGCCTCAACGCTTTCGCAGTTCACCGGAATCGAATGTTGCGGACTTATAGGTGCGGATATTCTTGGAAAGTTTGATCACCTTCTTGACGTTCCCAGCGGCAAGGTAACCATTTCAACATGCGATTCTGGGCATAACGGCAAGGCATTGCCCTTATCTGAGTTCATGGGTATTCCGATTCTAACAGCGCGAATTGCTAATAGCGACTATCGGATGTTCTTCGATACAGGTGCACAGATTTCCTATTTCCAACAGGACACCATCACGGACTTTCCATCTGCTGGCAGCGTTACCGATTTCTACCCTGGAGTTGGCCAGTTCCAGACCGACACACACCAAGTTCAAGTGGGACTTGGCGACTGTGCCTTCACACTCCGCTGCGGCACACTTCCGGGCTTGCTAGGTGCAACGCTAATGATGGCGGGTACGTCAGGAATTATTGGCAACCAGATAATGGAGAATCGGGCCATCGGTTATTTCCCACGGAGAAATGTGCTATGCTTGTAAACAGTAGTCCGCATTCTTCATGGGCAAAAGTTTACGACCTTGCCTACGATCGATCCTTCGGTGAGTTTTATAACAGTCTGACCGTTGCAACAATTCAAGTGATAACGGACATAATCCGCCCTGGCGGGCGCATTGTGGACTTTGGTGCTGGAACGGGTCGCCTTTCAATTCCGCTTGCTGAAGATGATTTTGAGGTTACTTCCGTTGACCCTTGCTATGAGATGCTCTGTCAATTGAAGCAAAAAAAGCGGGAAGGAATGAGGTTGCGGACTGTCTGCTCAAGGATGCAAGACTTCAGGGAGGACGATTTTGATCTTGCTATTTGTGTTTTTACCGTCTTGCTCTATTTGTTGGATGAAGAGTCTCTCAAGAAATCCCTTTCGGCGGCGCATGACTCCTTGAAACCTGGCGGCCTGCTACTAATTGACATTCCATCCAGAACGATATTTCAGAATTACTCAGTAAAGGATGATTTAATGGAGCGTTCTGTTTCTGTGATTAAAGAGAATGAGGACATCTACCGCTACCAAGAAGAATTGAAAGTGAAGGGCCCCAGCGGCGATGAATCAACATATTCGGATGAATTCAAGATCAGGTACTGGCCATTGGAGTATGTGCGCAACACTTTGATGACAACCGGATTTGTCCTTGAAGCTGATTTGACGGATCAATTCTCTGGTTCCGGATCGCATTACTGGATAATGAAGAAAGCCGAACTAGGCGTTGCACCGGACGGCAATTCCGCTTAGTGCTTTTTAGAGTTATACATTTCCAGAACGGAACTGCCCATGATTGCAGTATTTGAAAAGCCCATCGTTTTGTTAAAGCTCGAAGGTTTCGCAGTTCTTATTTTGGCA
>CAZKWC010000059.1:16108-18682 GCA_964556425.1 uncultured Limnohabitans sp.
CAATCGTTTAGCTGGTCGCTTTTTTGGTCAACTGCATTGCTTCCTGACCTGGCTCTATTTGGTTATCTCGTTAACGCTAAGGTGGGTGCTCAGCTATACAACATCACTCACTCGAAGTTCTTGCCAAGTGCTTTAGCGGTTGTGGCCATCGTAATGGGAAACTCCTTGTTTTCGGCCTTGGCTCTTATTTGGTTTGTGCACATTGGCTTCGATCGAATGCTGGGCTACGGCCTGAAATATCCAGAGGGTTTTAAAGTCACTCATCTTGGTGCCATTGGAAAGTAGTTGGTGAGCCACACGGAAATTTTTCACTGTGTTGGAAATAAAGTGTATCACCCTAAGCTCAAGCGGGACACCGCAAAAGCGCAAGGCATGTGGACGGCGAAACTACAAACGGTCATTCAAGGTTGCATTGCACTTTACGCAGACAGCAAACGCATCCCCCTGCTGCAACATCGCCCAGCACATTTGCGCATTCTTCACTCTATCATCTACAGCGGACCGATCACCCCCTCTTTGCTGTCACTTATGCTCAAGCCAGATCGTAACTATCAGGTACAAGTGTCAGGTACGGCACAGAAGAAGAATCTAGATAACCCGCTCACGGCAGTACCAATCAATCAATGGAACATTGAACGATGTATTTGGCTTAAGCTCCCATCATCAATACAAAGATAATGCAGCGTAGGCACTTTGTGCCCACCAACGCGTTAACTCCCTCAAACCCACCGCCTCACCTTGGCCCTGTAAGCCACATAATTTTCTTGATGCAACTGTGCTAAATGCTCTTCTTCTAATCGCACTTGTACCTGCATTAAGATCTCGCCAGCCACTAATAAACAAAGGCTAATGGCATTGGGCAGGACTAAAAACAAACCCAATAAATTAACTCGCATCGCTAAAAAAATTGGGTTTCTAGAAACAGCAAATAATCCAGAACTGACTAATTTTGTACTGTTTTGCTGATCAATACCAATACGCCAAGAATGCCCCATTTGAACTTGGGCAATTAACATCCAAACTAAAGACAAAGCTAAAAGAAGCCAAGCCAATGACTGAATGGGGGCATTGTGCAATACCTCAATAGGCCCCAAATACAGCAGGTAGCTGGGTAAAAAAGCATTTACAAAAACTAAAACAGCCACCATTAACATGATGATTTTAAAAGCCCGGCCTACATAACCATAGGCATTGTCTTGGCTTGGCAAAACCAATGGGTTAATACCGGTTTGGGCATATACCCGGTAGCTACGCCAAACAAAAGCTAGGGCAAAATAAAGTAAAAAATACGCTAACAAAATCATTCTATAACCCAGCTGCAATACTAAAAATCAAATTGTGCTTGATTCAAAATAGCTTGGCAACCCATCTATTTAATTTTAGGGTTATTCATGCTTAGTCTTGAGCTGGGTAGGGTCAATAGTAGTTGGTACTTTTAAAAAAACCAAGGGCAAAAGCCTATACACCCTCGCTATCGAATGAGTTAATAGTTTGACGTGTGCCTAGTTTGCAAGCGTTTACCACTGCAATAGCTGCAGCTAGTGATTTCACTCCGTCAAGTCCTGTCGCAGCTACTGGGCCTTTTTTATCGATGGCGGCGCAAAAACTAGCCACACCTTTTACATATAAATTATGATGATTCAATTCGATGTTGGTTTCACCATCGGCATTACGTAAAATCACCTCACCCACTGGCTGTTGGGTCATTACATTTTTACCAATTAATGAGCCTTTATCGCCATGGTATTCAATCCCGGTACCGGCATTTTTAACGGTAAAAGCATCGTGTAATTGAGCTAAAGTGCCATTAGCAAATCGCACCACTGCCATTACACCATCTTCTAAACCTTGCTGCGCCATACTAGCACTTTGCGACATTCCTACTACCTCTATAGGCTCGCTGTTAAGCGTAAATCTCAGGGTGTCCATATCGTGCACGGTAATATCTAAAATAACACCCCCACCTGCTTGGGGTTGATCGAGGCGCCAGCCTTGTAAATGGGGTGGCAAATATACCGCATGAAACACCCTAGCAAACAGCGGTTGGCCAATTGCGCCCGAAGCAATAAGGTCTCGCATGGCTTGATGGGTAGCAGCATTGCGCAAATGATGATTAGTCGCCATGACCACACCTGCTTTTTCGCAGGCTTTTACCATCGCTTGTGCATCTTTAATATTTAAAGCCAAAGGTTTTTCACACAATACATGTTTACCTGCAGCCGCTGCTGCTAAAACCTGTGAATAATGTAATTCATTGGTCGTACTAATATACACAATGTGTACTTTGGGGTCTGCTAATAAAGCCTCTAGAGAATCGTAGGCCTTGTTAATACCCGCTGCAGAGGCAAACTGTTCTGCTCTTTCTTGACTGGTGCTAAAAACGGCTTGCACATGATGCCCAGCTTGGGCATTAATAGCGTTGACCATATGTTCCTTGGCAATGGTACTGGCTCCAATTAACCCCCACCCCATGCTGCTTGATGCTGTTGTCTGTTGGCTCATTTTGAAATACTTTCTATGGTCAATTAAGAGTCTTATTGTTCAAACAATCGCTTTAAAAATCAAGTCTTTTCT
>CAZKWC010000060.1:0-18630 GCA_964556425.1 uncultured Limnohabitans sp.
AGCTGCCTTTTATGACCATGGCTTGACCATTTTCAAATAAAATTTGATAACTTTGTGAAGATAAAAGACCAGCAGGTGCCATTTGTTTTTGTTCTTTATTGGCTAACAAAACTAACACTTTTTTGATTGGATAGGCATTAAAAAATCTTACTCTTACACAAGCTTGTTCTTTTTTCCACGCACTAGGCATCAAAGCGTTTTGATTAAGCTCAAGGGTTTGTGCAATCCAACGAGAGTGCTGCAACAAACTGGTTTTACTAGTACCGGTAGCCCCCCACCAAAACGCCCGACCATTGGGTAACCAGCCTAGTGCACCACCAATTCGGGGGGCCTTATTTATTTGATTAGCTGCTATTGCAGATGGGTGTGGCCCTTTTGATGCATCTGCGGCTTGATCAAACCAAGACCAAGTTTTAAATCGAATGGCAGTTCCTAAAATACCCAAAGTAGTTTGTAAATCATCTTGCAAACTTACTTTTAATAAGGCATTTCTGGCTTTGCGTTGAGTGAGCTCTGGAAAATTTTCAATCGCATTTAACAAGCTAGCCACTGGTACTAAAGTACCCGCTTGCATATTCGAAATATTTTGCAACCAAGATGGTGTAGCTTGAGAGTGATTAGCCAACCATTGGGTCCACTTCTCTTGCGTAATCGACCACCTTTTAGGTGCAAAATAAACACCACACGATTGCGCTAAGGCGGTATCTCGATTAATACTTGCACCAGGTAAGCAACAGTATTCTTCACCTTGATTGACCCCTTGAGAATTACAAAAATATTCGTTTTCAGGGATTTGATTTTCGATTAAATAAGCATAGACAAACAATTTCCAAACACTGCCTAAGGGCACTTGTGCTTGGCCATAAACAACAGTATCTTGCGCACTAAAATGCTGGCCAGGTTGAGCCATATTTAAACCATTAGCGCTTTGCCAAAACAAGGTGGCGATATATTGCCCCTTATTCCATGATGGCAAGGAACTTGCATTAGCAGCAGGCAGGCCTAGCACAAGGCAACACCAAAAACTTAATATTATTTTGATGTAAGTCTTTAAGCTAACATACTGATAAAACATAGACCTCATTTTAGGCAATGGTATTTATTGAATGCTAAAGCTTGGCCAATTGATTTTTGTCTCCCAAGCTTGTTGAGTCGGTTGGTACATTTGCCAATAACGAATCGGTGGTAATTGATATTGACCTGTTTGACCTAAACGCAATAAATGCCTAACTGAATAGTTACCAGATTTATTTTTTTCTAACTTAGCAAGTGGAATAAGATACGCACCTTTTTTCTCTTCAAAACGAGCTGCTTCAAGAGCTCCGCCTTGAGCGAAATAAATACCCCAGGTAGATGCTTCAACATGTGCTCCTGGCGGAAGCGGCACTTCGATTAAGCCATAAGGTATTGCTTTTTGACTTGAAACTTGGATCTCATCCAAATACAACTCATCAGAGCGCAAGGCCTCACCTGGTTTTAATAACTCTAATTGAACTTGTACTTGACCAAAAGAGTTTTTGATTGGAGCGTCTTTTTTGGTGTTATCTGCAGAATCACTATAAGAGTCAATTTGATTAGGTAAATAATAGGGTCCTTTAGCAATCACACGATAAATTTGGCGCGACAACTGAACAGGCAATTGTTGACTAGGGCTGGCCTTTGTTTTAAAGCGCACCATGGCAACTGCATCCATCGGCAGACTCTGGGGTTTACTAATACTAGTTAATGCTTGCTTAGATCCATATTGCCAAATCACTTGGCCAGTAGGACTGATTTTTTTACGCCACGGAGATGGCATTATTTCTGTATTGGCTTGAATTTTTTTATAAGTTACACTCGAGGCTTGACTCATCCACACCAAGGCCATAGCCCTATCTAAAGTGGCTTGCTCTGCTTGCAAAGACCCAATAAACGAATGCAGCACGGCTAATTTTTGATTTGCATCGGTAGTAGGATTCGAGTCGAGACTAGAGGGGATCGCAGAACTCAACACTGACAGCTTGCTTGGTAAACGTTGTACTAAAAATAATAAACCTTTCACCATCACATTTTGTGGGTTGGCTTGCAAATAGGCCACAGAGGACTCAGAGTTAAGTGTAGTAGGCCAAGAAACAGCGGTTTTAGTGGCTAAATAATGAGTTAAAACAGTGGCAAAAGCTTGATTTAAAGCGGTATGCTTTGCATCAAATGCCAAACTCGAACCTATTGGCAATAAAGAGGGAGCCGTCGCCTTTTGCGGTGTATCCGCATTCACTTGCACATTGGCCTCAAGCTGCAAAATCAAACCCTGAATTTGAGTTTTGACGGGTAAACCCATTTCGTGAAACCAGCTCAGTACTAGTGCACTTTGCGCTACGGTTAAACCTCTCGCCGACTTTGCATAAAGCTCTAACAAAGGCAAACCATGGTCTGCAGGTAATTTAATTTTGAGCGTTTGTGATGCTCGCCAATCGGCGTAATAAGCATAAAAAGTCACGAAAGGATCGGTTTTATTTGGCTCTGACCACCAACCAAAATAACCATTATTACCAGCCATACTTATCAAACGCATTCTTGAGTTTAATAGACCCGCCTCTAACTGTTGCACCACTTCTGGGGTCATTTGGGTGCGACCCCACTCTAATGCCAAGCTATATGGAATTAATCGGCTGGCAGTTTGTTCTGTGCAACCATAGGGGTAAGTAATTAACTCATCTAAGGCCTGATAAAAACCAGCTTGCTCTTGCGACACCCATTGCAACTCAATTGAAGAGGCATCAGCTGGTAATTGCACTGTATTAGCACCAGACTGCAAAGCCCATACCAATGATTGCTCTGTCGTATTAACAGCGGCTTGTTGAGTCACTTTAGTAATTAAAGTATCTACCACTTGACTGCCATTTTTTAGTTCTACTCGAATCGCTTCACTTGTATTAAGCGCCTTGCCCTTTAAAGGTAATACAATAAAATTAGCGCCCGGTTTTAGGCTGATATTGGCTTTTGCCAACTCTGCAGTGAGGGTAGTTTTTTCAGCATCTTTCGAGCTCACTTTAGAGGCCAACCAAGAAATATTTTGTGAGCTAGCGGTTTGATTAAAAATCACTAAACTTAAATTAGCTTGGTCATTTTCTCGTAACCAATCATCACTCGTCCATTTAGCATAAACTGCTTTATCCGATTGAATAAATGCGCTTGACTGCCCTACTTGTCCCGCATTATTCATTGCTCTTGCGGTCATGCGCCAGCGAGTTAAAGAATCGGGCATTTTAAATTGCACAGTGAGTTGACCATTGGCATTGGTCACCAGTTTTGGCATCCATGCAGCAGTATCTATATTGTCTCTTCTAGGTCGCTCCAATAATTTAACCGATCGATCGTTTACCTCTGCTCGTTGCGGCGATTTAGCCACCATATTGCTTGCCATATCGTAGCTAATAAAATTAAGGCTAGATGAGGTTCGCACATTATTTCGCCTTGGATGATAGAAAAAATCTTGAATACTAGGCGCAATTTCAGGTTGCAAAGCATAAATCATTTCATCTACCACCGATAAGCTTAGTGGGCTTGAAATGGCTTTACCTAAATAACTCGTTTTAATATTTAACTTCACCACATCACCAGGTAAATAAACCGCTTTATCGGCTTTGACTTCAATATCAATTAGAGCTTGATTCACCTTTAGGCCTGCATTTTGAAAGGTATAAGTTCCATTGGCCACATAAGCCACAGATAAGGTCATATTAGGTGCGTAATTGGCCTGAACTGGCAACTCTACCTTCCATTGTTTGGCATTGAGTTTTTCATACCGAATCCAATCTACTTTATCAGCACCTAGTAGCGCAATATTTTCTACCTTGTCTCGCTCTAGAGTTAATAAAGCTTGTTCTACAGGTTGCGGAAAAGTGATTAAAGCTTGAGCTACACCACCAATTGGATATTGCGTTTTATCAAATACAATTTCTATGGTTCCTGGCACTACTTTTAAATCGTCACCGCTTACCCAATGACTAGTCGCTGCCAGCATATTATTATTTTCATCACGTACCGAAATCATATATGAACCCGATTTTTTGAGTTGTAAGCTTAACTTATCGCCTTTGAGTGGGCCACTATCTTGACTTTGATCTTCAAGACGAATCCACTGCCAAGTTTTATTAGCTGAAGCAGGAATACTGACTTGATTTTGATTGGCAATTAACTCAAACACCAAAGGCTGCAGAGGACTAGAGAATTGTTGTGCCGTCTTAAGTGAGTACGATTGAGAAGCTCTTTCAATTAATAACTCACGAGACATTTTGACCCTGTAAGCCGCTCCATCAGTGGCCAAGGCAGTCACAATATAACGACTAGGATTATCGGCTGCAGGCAACTTTAAAGTGGCCAAACCATTTTTATCTGAACGCAAAGTTTGCGATTGAATTTTGAGTGGAAACAAACCTGAATATTCTAAATTTCCCTCTACCATACTCATTTGTTGAGCTCGAACAGAAACCTCTATGTTGGCATCGGCTACGGGTTTACCGTTAGCATAGCTTAATTGCAATTGAGCCTCGATTCCTTCTTTGGTTTTGAATGCTTTTTTAGCAGGTATTAAATGAATGTCAAAATGGGGTTTTATATATTGTGCCACTCTAAAAGATGCACTATAGACATCTTGATTCTTTTGAATCCGCATATCATAGCCGCCTGCCTGTGCATTCACTGGCAAAACAAAACTGGTATTGCCACCATGTTGTGCATCAAGATTAAGCAGCTGTTTAATCAGCACTGTGCCATTAGGGTCAATAACCTCAAGACTGGCTTGACCGCCTTGCATGGCAATTGATTGGTTAGACGATAAAAACTCGCGGCCCAACATTTTGACAGACACTTCATCACCAGGGCGGTACAAAGGCCTGTCGGTAAATGCATAAAGCTTGGTATTGTAGATTTCGCTGTCGTAAAAATAATTCTCAGAAACAAAAACACCAGCATTCTTATCGTAGCCTAACACATAGCTATGTTCAGGACTGGCCTTATTAAAAGTAATCCACCCCGAAGCATTGGTTTTCCCAGATTGCAAAACCCCCTTGCCATCTGTCCAGTTCAACTGTACATCGGCTACTGCCTTGCCGTTTATTCTGTCGGCGGTCCAGACCATCATTTGTTGACCTGCGTTTTTGGTAATGGCCACCACGTCGGTCACAAATAACAAGGTAGTGGCTCGGTGCTCACCAATAATTCCTTCGACCAAATAAAGCCCTGGACTTAACTGACCTAAAGGCACATTCACATTGCCATTAACTTGATTCAGAAAATCATGGCTACTACCCTCTAGGCTAATACCCTTAGCTACATCGATATTTTTGGCAGACATTACAGGGTAACGCATTTCTTCCACTAGCGTTAAACCAGCAATAGGAGCAAATCGATTGGCTAAAATAATCGGTGTGGGAACGCTTGATTTAGGATGCGTTTTTAATGCAGGATTTTGCTGCGTAACTGCTTGTTTTGCTTCTTTGGTAAATATTTGACGCCATAACCTACGGGTATCGGCAAAAAAACTATCCCACCATGCCACTAAAAAATTAACAACACCATCGCCCTTGTCTTTGGTTTTAATTTGCACTTGATGTAGGTTTTTTTGCTCAGCTAAAAACTCTAAAGGTTTTGGTATTTGATACAAGCGAATATCTACTCCGCCGTAATCGGCGACTGCACTTAAATAGGCTACTTCTACCCTTACAAACGCCTGCTCTGAACTTCCATAGGTGGTATCAGTAAGCATAAAAAATGCACTTCCCACTTTGCCACCATCAGCATAGTCAAGGGGGTTGCTAGGCGGCGCTGTAGATTCTGAATCGGCACTATTAGTAGCGCTCACTTGTGCCCCCACTGATACCGATGTAAGGGTAAATAAAGCAACTAAAAAAACAATTACAAGCAATGGTAAAAGCTTGTAAAAAAATCGAAACTCACGGGTGCTTATTAAAAAATTCATACTAAAAATCCTAGTCGGTAAACACCACGGAAATTGGGGTTAGAAGCAAGCGGACGCCAACGGGTATCTTTCCATTGCGCTAAACTTTTTAAACTAATTGCCCTTAAGCCATTGTCTTTGGCAGAAATTTGTCCTGTGTGATAGGCAATATAACGCCCCATCCAAATCATGACATGCTGCTGATCGGCCATATCAAAAAATAATAAATCGGCAGGACTTGCCAAGGCGACACTTTGCCCTATAAAACGAGTATTTTCTTGAATTAACTCAAGGGCATTCACATAGGCTGCATTGGTGCCATCGGCTAAGCGCCAATTTTGTCGCCACTTTTTTTGTATTTCAGTAAGCTGTAATTCTGCAGGTAACTGTACATTTAAAAAGCCATTGCTCTTTTTCCATTTTTGATCATGGTCTCGCAGGGTTTCATCTACTGCAAAGCGAACTAAACCAGCGCAGTCTCGGTGCACCCACCTTGGATTGGGACCAGTTTTGAGTTGGTCAAGCACAATTTGACTAAACCAAACTCTAAATAAATCGGATTGTTTAGCGTCCAGCAGAGCCTGTGCATCATAAGCAAAACTAGACTTTACCGAAGCATTACCTGTTGCATCAGGTAAAACCACTGGTAAAGCGAGCACCGATAACGGAGTCGTCAGCATTATTGAACTCGCCAATATGCCCTTCATTAATTCTAAGCTTTCTCGACGATTCACCATTTCTGGTAAATCTGTACGAGCCTGCGTCTTTGCAATCATGAATAAGACTTTCCTAGGGCGTATTTTGAATGGTCAGGTCACGCCACTGCCAATTTTTAGAAGTGGTAGCAGGTAATTCTTGGTTCGAGTTAACAGCGTCAAAATCCGATGATTCCTTGCTGCTTATACTTTTTAAACTTGATTTTTCCGAGAGCTGCACTAGGGCATTAGAAAAAGTACCAAATGCTTCGATTCTGGACACTAACTCAGTATTTTTTTCCTCCCCCATATAGGGCTTGGCTTCTTTAACGAATAACTTTGAAAGTGAATTGGGTGAAATCCAAAGCATGGTATTGGCATTGAACGGTGTTTGAGAGTCGGATAAGGACGGAAATTTTTTATCTTCTACCAAAGCCACCTTTTCAATTAATTGTGCATCTAAAGAAAAAGCCACCGTATTATTTGCTTTTAATAAACTAGGATTAAAGCTTAATTGATCTTCGGCGATTTCTCGCTTTAACTCAAATGGAGTGAGATGAATTAAAAAACTTTTGTCATTCACTGCTTTAAAAATGACTTGATTGACTGGAATACCAAAGGGTACTCCCGGAGTAGTAGCCACGGCATCTGAAGTTGAAGCATCGCTAGCATTGTCATTGTCATTTTTTTGAGTCACATTGCGATCATTCAATTTTTGTTTGTTTAATCTAATCGCCCATGCGTACAAGGCCTGCCAATCTTGGCCACTAGTGGAGGAATTAGCGGACTCTGGAGTTAATTTGGCTAAAAATAAAGGAGCCAATAATCGTCCCTTATCGGACCAACAGACAGCAGCAGGACCTGTCCCGCTAAAGCTTTTTGATTGCTTGACCACCTCTTGTGGCAATAACTGATTTAATTTTTGCCAATCGAGAGGTAAGGCCACGCATAGACCAAGACCATTAGGCAAACTTTGCCACAAGGATTTTGCATCATAAATGCCTTTTTGATAGGCATCATCATTGACTAAACCAGCCAATTGAAACTGCCCGTTTGACTTTATGCGTAACTGTACTGCTTTCAAGTCAGGGAAATATTGATTGTAGTTTTGGCCAAAAACTCGACTGCCAATATCTATAGTGTGCAAAATGCCTTTGTCTAGTTGTGCTTCATGATTGAACTGACGACTCCAAACCGAATTAACTTCAACTTCTTGCGATAACAGTTCAGACAAAAGCTCTAAGGCTTGAGAGTCTGGTTTTTTATCTGAGTCAATTAACATTCCAACATCAGTGGCAATCACTACAGAATCTTTATAGGACAAAATTGCCAAAGTTTGTCGTCCCGAAGTTCTTAAAGCATAAACCGTGATATCTTGGTGATTAATTGTTAAAGTTGTTAATTTAGCAAGCTGCATATCGGTAGCGGGTACCTTGGCTAACTGCTCAATTAGTCGTGCTAAAACCGTGCGCTTCAGCACCAGCATTGCATGACGAGGGGCTCCTTTTGCATCATTCCATAAGGCAATTTGTGCTGGAACATCTAGACTCGCTTTTAAAACTTTATCTTGCAATTGCAATTGATGCTCAAAGGCCAATCTTTTAAGAGTGCCTTTTAAGCTAAGTAATTCTTCGTGCTGCTCATAATAAAAAATAAAATCCTCAGTGAGTACATTTTTTAACAAAGGAATTTGTTGCACGTCACGGGGCAAGTGCGACAAGGCCGAGCTTATGAGTAAAACATCAGGCTTTTTTAAATTCAGTTCTAATTGATTAATATTGCCAGTAAAAACTTTACTTTTTTGCGCAATAGCAATTGCAAGTGACAATAACGAAAAAAGTAGAACTAAGAGAAATATGCTTAGTTTTTTTCGTTGTACCCAAAATAAACGTATTTGTTTAAGCATAAATCCGGTTCTTCAAATAATTAATTATAGTAGCTTGTGTTAGTGTAAATGCCACCATCAACAAGTGTATTTAAAAACAAAAGGTATCTAAATGTATACAGATTACAACTATTAGTTTTCGAAGTACTTTCATCTAAACAGTGGGTATTATTAGAGTACTTGAACACCATTTTTTGAAGATAGCGCCAAGTGATTAAACCCTGAACCTTATTAGCCTAACATCAGATTGAACTATGCTGTACACTTCTATCATACAAGTACATTGCCTCAATGTGTTAAGGCATTTTTATACCTAAAGTTAGATTAAAAAATGAGGAGGCCAGCCACAAGCATATGGGCAAAGTGATATACCTAGTATTGACTTGTTTTAATTAACAAATCAAGCAGATGTTGAAGGTCTTGCTGGTGTGGCCGTCTTAGTTTGAAATAAAGTCAAAAGCACCACCGTTAAAAACCCGGCTGGCAAACCAAATACAGCCGAAGAAATTGGATTAATTCCTAAAATTTGTGTAGTACCCGTCCAGCCCAATGCATGTGCCAAACCAGTGGTATTTAAAATCATATAGGCCACCGTAACGGCTAAACCCACCCACATTCCCGCCACAGCCGCTGTTCTAGTAGTGCGCTTCCATAACAAACCTAAAACCATTGCAGGCACAAATGCGGCACCCGCCAAAGAAAAAGACGCCGCCACTAAAAATAAAATACCGGCAGGCCTTTGTGTTGCCACATAGGCAGCTAACAAGGCAGCCATCATTAAAATAAATTTAGAAAACATCACTCGGCGCATCATGTTGCGCTTGTCATTTTTACCATATCTAAATAAGTCATGCGCAAATGCATTACCAATTGTCAGTAATAAACCATCTGCAGTGGATAAAGCAGCCGCTAACCCACCTGCAGCTACTAAACCTGAAACCACAAAAGGCATTACACCTAATTCAGGGGCTGCTAACACAATAATATCAGCTCCTAAATGTAACTCTGCAAACTGCAGAATGCCATCGCCGTTAATGTCAGACACTGAAATTAAATTGCCATCCAATTTACTCCACTGGGCTATCCAATTAGGTAGATCAACAAAACTTTGCCCGACCAATTCCGTCATGACTTGGTACTTTGCCAATACAGCAAGAGCGGGTGCAGCCAAATAAATTAAGGCAATAAACACCAAGCTCCATGCCACTGAGTTTCTGGTTTCAGCTACCGAAGAAGTGGCAAAAAATCGAGTTAATAAATGCGGTAAACCCATGGTGCCCGTCATAAGACAAAACACCAAGGCTAAAAAATTTAACCTTGAACTATTAAACTTTTCTTGCTCTTGGATTGTGCCATTGGGGTCGCCATCAAATGCTTGACTCTGCTTTGGTATTCCCGCTAAATCTTGCGCTTTTCTGAGGTTTTCATTCATGGCCAAAGTCCATCTTTGCTTGGCCGCTTCTGGGTCGCGAGGTAAAGAAGCTAACTCACGACTAGCAGCAAAAATAACCGATGGGTCTGCCCTTTCGCGATTCAGAATACGTAATTTATCTTGCGCCAGCCTTCGTTCTAAAGCAAGGGCACTACCTACATCTAATAATTTAATTTGATATTCTTCTGCACGCCTACGGTATTCTTCTATGACAGTTTTTTCGGTGGGTGAGTTAATTAAATTCTCTTCTAATGTTTTAATTTTTTCTAATTGCTGACCATAGGCAATGGGTGCTGCTGGGTTACCTAATTGCTGATAAGACATCCAAGAAACTGGAATTAAATAGGCAAAAAATAAAACAATATATTGGGCGACTTGAGTCCAAGTAACCGCTTTCATACCACCCAAAAAAGAACAAACTAAAACACCACCCAGACCCAACAAAATACCAATTTCAAATTGCACTCCGGTCAGCCTAGAGGTAATAAGACCAACCCCATATATTTGTGCAACGATATAAATAAAGGAACATATGATTGCGGCAATTGCTGCTGTTATTCGTGGCCATTTACCACCAAAACGAGCACCAAAAAAATCAGGAATAGTATAGACATCGTATTGACGTAATTTAGGGGCTATTAATAATCCCACTAAACAAAAACCACCTGTCCAACCCAAAATATAGGCTAGGCCACCAGGTTCGCCGTTGGCGCCAGAAAAACCCTGTAAATAAAGGCCACCTGCTAAGCTAATAAATGTTGCTGCACTCATCCAATCGGCAGCACTTGCCATACCATTGTAAACAGCCGGAATGCGCCTTCCTGCTACGTAATACTCATTAGGATCAGAGGTCCGGTTATAAATGCCTATGAGGGAATACAATAAAACGGTACAAATTAAAAATAAACCACCGATCCAATTACGAGACAAACCAGCCGATTCGGCTGCAATCATAATTGCAATAAAACACAAAATAGCAATTGCATAAAGAAACATCCATCTTAGCAACCTAGCATGTCTATTTTTATTCACTTGAAGCTGTGCCACACTTACTACCAGCTGATCTAGTCTATTCATGCGCCAAGCATAAAAAACTACAATAAAAATATACAAAATGACTAAACCTTGTGCACCCAACCAAAAATTAAAAGGCCAACCCATAAACACTTGTTGTAAGTCTCGGGCCCAAAATATACTGGCAAACGTACTAATAGCCCAAATCGTTAATAAAACTGGACTTAATATCTGACGCTCTAGCTGGGCTTTATTGAGTGAGGTTGGGAGCCACATAATTTATTTTAAAAGAGAAGAAAGCAAGCAAAATACAACGTCAATTTACATTTATGAATAAGAAAAAATTGAAAATACTAATATTTAGATAAACAATTTAAAACCTATACCTCATAATTATCTATAACAATATCCAACTCTATTTTAGTTGAGTATGTTGCAACAAAGTTCAAAACCAACCATGCTAGTGCAATTTAAAAGCCTCTACAGGACAAATTTAAAACTCAAACTGGAAGTAATCCTGTTTGAGATGAGGCACTCCTTTGATTCAACACCCATATTAATTAAAATGATTGACAATAGAATCTTTAAGCTAAACTGAAACGATTAAGTAATTCGAAATCGAGCAAGACTTATCTAGTCATCAATTTACTACAAAATCAAATATATTGATACCACTAAAAAAATAATCTTCAATAAAAAAACCGTTCGCCAAATATTAGCAAACGGTTTTTTTTAAGCTGTTGTGATTGGTGCAATTGAATTGGATTGAATTAAATTCAAATGCACCACACATGGGTCTTTTAACAGATCACAATTATTTATTGATTTCAGTGAGGGCAATTTTTTGCCATGTATCAATGACGCTATCTGGGTTGAGCGAAATAGAAACAATACCTTGTTCTACCAACCATTGTGCAAAATCAGCATGGTCACTTGGGCCTTGGCCACAAATACCTACATATTTACCAGCTGCCAAACATGCACTAATCGCTTTGCTTAACAATGCTTTTACAGCTGGGTCACGTTCGTCAAAATCAGCAGCTAATAATTCTAAACCAGAGTCACGGTCCAGACCTAAAGTCAGCTGAGTTAAATCGTTGGAGCCAATTGAGAAGCCATCAAAATACTCAAGGAATTGTTCAGCCAAAATCGCGTTACTTGGTACTTCGCACATCATAATGACTTTAAGGTCATTTTCACCACGACTTAAACCATGCTTAGCTAATAACTCAGTTACTTTTTTGGCCTGACCTAAAGTACGAACAAAAGGTACCATCACTTGTACATTGCTTAAACCCATATCGGTACGCACGCGACGTAATGCCTCGCACTCCATGGCAAATGCAGGACCAAAGTCCTCACTAATGTAGCGAGCTGCACCCCTGAAACCCAACATTGGATTTTCTTCCTCAGGCTCGTAGCGTGAACCACCAATTAATTTGCGATATTCATTGGATTTAAAATCACTGAGACGCACAATCACTGGTTTTGGCCAGAATGCAGCAGCAATGGTCGCAATACCTTCGGCTACTTTATCCACATAAAATGCTTTAGGTGAGGCATGCCCTCTCGCCACCGATTCCACTGCTGATTTTAAATCGCTGTCAACATTGGGGTAATCTAGAATGGCTTTTGGGTGAATACCAATATTGTTATTAATAATAAACTCAAGCCTTGCCAAACCCACACCTTCATTTGGCAACTGACAGAAATCAAAGGCCAATTGTGGATTACCCACATTCATCATGATTTTGGTTTTGATGGGTGGCATTTCACCACGGCGAGTCTCAGTCACTTCAGTTTCTAAAAGACCATCATAAATGTTGCCAGTATCGCCTTCGGCACAGCTCACCGTCACCAATGCACCTGTTTTAAGCAATTCGGTAACATTCCCACAACCCACTACCGCTGGAATTCCTAATTCGCGAGCAATAATAGCGGCATGACAAGTTCTGCCACCACGATTGGTCACAATAGCAGAAGCTTTTTTCATGACGGGTTCCCAGTTAGGGTCTGTCATATCGGTCACTAAAACATCACCCTCTTGGACTTGATCCATTTCACTGATGCTATGCACCAAACGAACTGGGCCAGTACCAATTTTTTGACCAATCGCACGACCTTGGGCTAACACTTGGCTTTTACCAATCAGTTTAAAACGATGCTCGGTTTGACCAGCCGATTGGCTTTTTACTGTTTCAGGACGAGCTTGCAAAATATAAAGTTGGCCATCAATGCCGTCTTTGCCCCATTCAATATCCATTGGGCGACCATAATGCTTTTCAATAATGACCGCATAATGGGCTAATTGCTCAACATCTTGATCGGTTAAGGAATAACGATTACGCAACTCGGTAGGAACATCAGTGGTGGTTACTAATTTGCCACTGCTTGCACGCTCTTGCTCAGAGGCAAAACACATTTGAATGAGTTTAGAGCCTAAATTACGACGAATAACTGCTTTTTTACCTGCTTCAAGCATAGGCTTATGAACGTAGAACTCATCAGGGTTAACCGCACCTTGCACTACTGTTTCACCCAAGCCATAACTAGAGGTAATAAATACCACATCAGTAAAACCTGATTCAGTATCGAGAGTAAACATCACTCCGGCAGCGCCAGTATCGGAACGCACCATACGCTGAATACCAGCACTTAAAGCAACGTTAGCATGAGCAAAACCCTTGTGAACCCTGTAACTAATTGCTCGGTCGTTGTAGAGTGAGGCAAACACTTCTTTTACTTTTTCTAAGACTTGTTCAATGCCCACTACATTAAGGAAAGTTTCTTGTTGTCCAGCAAAAGAAGCATCTGGTAAGTCTTCTGCAGTTGCAGAAGATCGCACCGCAAATGAGGCAGTCGCTTGACCTGCAGAAAGTGTCACAAACGCATCGCGAATAGATTGTTCTAAGTTAGCAGGAAAGGGTTGTGATTCAATCCAATGACGGATTTCTTCACCTGCTTTTGCCAGTGCACGAACATCATCTGTGTTTAGCGTTTCTAGGCGTGTGGCAATTTTGGTATCTAAGCCTTCGTGTTTTAAAAACTCACGAAAAGCATGGGCAGTGGTGGCAAATCCAGTCGGTACTTTCACACCAGTAGGAATTTGAGAAATCATCTCGCCCAAGCTAGCGTTTTTACCGCCAACGAGTTCTACATCATCCATTCGTAATAATTCGAATGGCACCACCAAGGCATCTGCCGGAAAAAGTTGAGACATGAAAAGCTCCAGAAGTTAAAAATCTTTACCCTTTGAAATGGACTCAAACACTACTTTGGAGCGTTTCAAGACTCAAATCAAAAAAATGGATTAGCTTAAAAACAGCTTTAATTTTTGCTTTTGCTGTTTTTTTATCTATTCCAAGTTAAAACTCGCAACTACCAATTAGTACACACGTACTAAATTAGTATTTATGGTGAAATCAAATGCAGGAATTCCTGAAACTTGCTGACAACTTAAAATGATACTAGCATATAGACTGCGCAACCCATAAATTTAAAAATGAATTAAAGCAATCAATCACTATCAAAGGACTTAAATCTACTCCTGGCCGAAATTTTGACCGAAAATTACAGAACCACGCTGTATTTTACTCAAATACCTTTGGGTTTAATAATCTTCTTTTGATTCAAAAACGACATATCTCCAACAAATATAACCACAGCTTTCAAGTGTAGCAATGAAACACCAAAAGAGCATGATTATGAAAATAAAAAAAGCTTGAAATGATTGATTCTCATCATTTCCTTTTTTTTGTACAACATATTACAATCGTTTAAAACAATTCTTAAAACACGCTAGTCTCCTTTAAAAGTCTAGCAAGGCCAATACACCATGAACAAGACCACTCGCACTGTATTTTTTGTATCTGACGGCACCGGTATTACAGCCGAAACCTTTGGTAAAGCTATATTGGCCCAATTTGAAATTCAAACCAGGCTCATTAGAGTCCCCTTTACCGATACTGTTGATAAAGCACATCAAGCAGTAAGGCAAATTAATCATGTCGCTGACCTAGAAAAGCGCAAACCAATTGTCTTTACCACTTTAGTCAATATGGAAGCTCTTCAAGTCATTCAAAATGGTTGCCAAGGCATGTTAATGGATATGTTTGGTACTTTTGTCAACCCACTTGAAAACGAGTTAGGCATTAAATCTAACCACCGAATTGGCCGATTTAGCGATGCCAGCAAAAGCCAACAATATCACGACCGAATTGAGGCGATTAATTTTTCTTTAGCTCACGATGACGGTCAATCTAACAGAGATCTAGAAGGGGCTGATGTTATTTTAGTGGGAGTGAGTAGAAGTGGTAAAACACCTACATCACTTTACTTAGCCATGCAGTATGGGCTCAAAGCAGCCAACTACCCACTTATTCCTGAAGATTTTGATCGCAGGCAATTGCCCCCTGCATTAGTGCCCTATAAACACAAAATTTTTGGCTTAACCATTCAAGCCGAGCGTCTTAGTGAAATACGCAACGAACGCAGACCTGGCTCTAAATACGCTAGTTTGCAAAATTGTAAAATGGAAGTATCAGAAGCAGAAGCCATGATGCGAAGATCAGGCATAAGGTGGTTAAGTACTACCACCAAATCAATTGAAGAAATCTCTACTACTATTTTGCAAGACATACGCCCCGACCAAATGTGTTATTGAGTTTCTCCAAACACATTAAAAATATCTACTAGCACCGTACTTCAAGAAAAAAGCCACCTAAAGGTGGCTTTTTAACTTTTAAAAATAAGATACCGTTTTAATTACAAACCAATTGCAGCAATACCTGCTTTAGCCACTTCGGCATCTTCAAATGATTTAACACCACTAACGCCCACTGCACCTAAGCACTGTCCGTCTTTCATAATAGGCACGCCGCCCTCTAGCATACCAGCTACAAACGGAGCTGACAAAAATGATTGACGACCACCATTAATGATGTCTTCATAAACTTTACTTTCACGCTTGCCCATTGCAGAAGTATGCGCTTTTGCTTGGCAAATATGTGAAGACAAAGGAGCTGCACCATCTAGGCGAAGCATGCCTAACAAATGACCACCGTTATCTACAATGGCAATACTGACGGCCCAATTATTTTGAATAGCATGCGCTTCTGCAGCTGCCAAAATTGCTTTTACATCGGAGGATTCAAGAGTAAATTGTGATTTCATTCGTGTTCGAAAATAAAGTTTAAAAAATCATTAGACCACAAGCCAAGACCAGAGCGCAAGTCTTGGCTTCATTTTAGGGATTAATCGGCAGTGATTTTTTCGAACACCGCAATTGACTCCACATGTGCGGTGTGAGGAAACATATTCACCACACCCGCTGCAGAACATTTATAACCACACTCTTGCACCAATACTTGGGCATCTCTTGCCAAAGTAGCTGGATTACAACTGACATAGACAATTTTGCTCGGTGCTTGCCAGCTAGAAGCTAGTGCTTGCTCGTCAAGATGAGCCATTAATTGCAATTGCTCAGCCAAAGCTTTTACCAAGGCAAAAGCACCTTCACGAGGTGGATCGACCATCCATTTATCGGCATAACCATCAGCACGTAAAATTTCGGGAGTCATTTCGAATAAGTTTCGTGCGACAAAATGAGTCGGAGCTAGTTTTTGAGAATCTGGTTTTCTTGCATTGTTAGCAGCCCAATTGTTGGTTGCCCTTTCAACTAAGGCATCACTACCCTCTACGCCTAGTACTTCACGAGCAACTGTTGCCAAAGGGAGCGTAAAATTGCCTAAACCACAAAACCAATCGATGACTCGTTCTGATTTTTGAACACCTAATAAATTAATTGCCCTAGTCACCAATGCATCATTAATAAACGGATTGACTTGAGTAAAGTCAGTCGGTTTAAACGGCATTTGAATATCAAAATTAGATAAGTTGTAGGCCAATAAAGGAGAGTCTGGGTCTAATAAACAAACCGTTTCTGGACCTTTAGATTGCAACCACCATTGCACACCCGTGTGTTCGAGGGCAAATGCTCTAAGCCTAGCAATATCAGCATCTGACAAAGGCTCCATATGACGCAGAACCAAAGCAGTCACGTCAGCCGAGCAAGCTAATTCAATTTGCGGCAAAGTTTGGCGCGCATCCATGCTGGCAAATAATGCACGCAATGGCATTAATAAATCGCTCACATGTGGAGGTAAAACCTGGCAGGTTTGCATATCGGCCACATAGCGACTTTTACGCTCATGGAAACCCACTAAAACCTGCTCTTTTTTAGTCACATATCTGGCAGATAAACGTGCACGATGACGGTAGCCCCATTCTGGGCCCGAAATAGGCCGTAAAATAAGTTCAGCCTTTACTTGCCCTACATGCCATAAGGCATCTTCAAGAGCGCGTTGTTTTACTGAAACCTGAGCTTGGGGGTGCAAATGTTGTATTTTGCAACCACCACACGCACCCTCATGTAAGCCAAAATGAGGGCATGCCGGTGTTGCCCTTGAAGGCGAAGACCTTTCAACCGCTACTAAATCGGCATTTTCGTAAGTCGCCTTGCGTTTAGTCACGCGCACACTGACCTTTTCAAATGGCAATGCACCATCAATAAACACCACTTTACCATCTGGCAAATGGGTAACGCCTTGACCATCAAGATCAACGGACTCTATGACTAAACCTTGAATAACGGGTTCTTCTGAACCGGTTAAGCCTCTTTGTTTGGATCGATTGTTTCTTTTTCTCATATCGCTATTTTCTCAGGTATTTTGCTTAGATTTGCTTATCTACCATTTTTTTAAATTGAATTTTGATGAAAATGGTGATGTTGGTAGCTAAAGTCCAATCAATATTCAATCCAAATGTATCAATAAGGCTATTAATAGTTTTTCCCATAAGAAAAAATATGACATAAAAAACTCCCAAAGCACTAACTCCTGTGCTCTACACACCTGCCATTTGTGAAGTGTATGAAGGGCTACCCTACTTCAATAAAATACAAAGTGAAATAGAGACGCTGACTAAGCTCATACCTTTAATAGTTTAAAAGTAATCTTGATGACCGGCCTTTTAAACTTATTATTAACAAAACGCTACAATAGTTAAAATTAAATTCAATTTAGCTCCATCAAAGGAATGTCATATGTCACGCTACCCTTTACCAGACCTCAATACACTGCCGGCAGATATTCAAGAAAAAATCAAAGAAGTTCAAGAAAAATCTGGATTTATTCCGAACGTATTTTTAGCATTAGCCAGAAGACCTGATGAATGGCGTGCATTTTTTGCCTACCATGACGCACTCATGTTGCGCGAAAGTTCTGGCCTCACAAAAGGCGACAGAGAAATGATTATTACTGCCACAAGTGCGGCGAATCAATGTTTATATTGTGTGGTCGCTCATGGCGCATTGCTCAGAATTTATGAGAAAAAATCATTGGTGGCTGACCAAGTAGCAGTTAATTATAGAAAAGCCGACATTAGCCCACGCCAGACGGCTATGCTTGAATTTGCGCTTAAGGTTTGTAACCAATCGAGTGAAATTACCGAAGCCGATTTTGAAAAATTATCTCAACACGGCTTTAGCGATGAAGACATGTGGGACATTGGTGCTATTACTGCATTTTTTGGATTGTCTAATCGCATGGCCAATATGTCAGGCATGATGCCTAATCCAGAATTTTATTTATTAGGTCGCACTCCTAGA
>CAZKWC010000061.1:0-10779 GCA_964556425.1 uncultured Limnohabitans sp.
CTAGGTTTGCTAAAGCAGCCGCCCATTTTTGTGGTCAACCTAGAGTGTTTACCTTAGCAGTAGGTATTATTGCGCTGTGGATTACGACTGGGCCAATGTTTCATTTTAGTGATACATGGCAATTAGTGATTAATACAGGCACTACTATTATTACTTTTTTAATGGTGTTTTTAATTCAAAATACGCAAAATAGGGACACCGTAGCGATTCAACTCAAGTTAGACGAATTAATTCGTGCTACCAAAGGGGCGCATAACATGCTACTTGACCTAGAAGAATTGGAGCAAGAACAGTTAGATGAGTTTAAATTGAAATACCAAACCCTTGCTGAAATGGCTAGAAAAGGTTTATTAGCAGGAGAAACTGATACTAATACGCCAGAGGCTTAGAATACAAGGGTTTTGGGAGTTAAGGAATATCGGCCAATTTTGCATCAACTTCCCTTACCCTTTTATTACTTTAAGACACCTATCCCTATTATGTTAGATAAATTTCAAAAGTTAGTTCAAAGTCATGGTGAATTAAAACCCGGCGAGGGTTTAGCCTCGGGCGTTATGGCTATTATTTTGGCAGGCCTGTGTTTTTTGGGTGTATTGGCTTTTCATTTTCCACAATATTTAACTACGCCAGAACTACGTAAAAGTTATGATGTCAATGTGATTAGGTATATTATGTTGGCGGCTTTGCTTATTTCGGGTGGGATTAGTTTGGCCAATATTGTTTTAGGTCGCGCCCGTTGGTTAGCCTTGGGCAGTTTTGCCTTGGTGGCTATTACTGCCTTTTTAGGTGGCCATAAAGTGCCGGTTAACGACTTTCCTGACCACACACCCTATATTGGTCTCGATTGGTTTATTCTAGATTTATTGGGTTCGTCTTTGATTTTTATTTTCATCGAGAAATTATTTCCACTTAAAAAAAATCAAGCTATTTTTAGACCCGAATGGCAAACCGACTTTATTCATTTTTTAGTCAATCATTTAATTGTTGGGTTTATTTTATTGGCCACCAATCTGTTGGTACATAAAGGTTTAGGTTGGGCGGTGAAGTCTGATTTGCAAGTTTGGATTCAATCTTTACCATTTTGGTTAGAGCTATTTTTAATTTTATTATTGGCTGATTTAGTTCAGTACTGGACTCACAGGGCCTATCATGAAACCCGTTTATGGCGTATTCATGCCGTACATCACAGCACCAAATATATTGATTGGTTAGCAGGTTCTAGGCAACATCTATTAGAAATTTTTATTACCCGTACTGCTGTTTTAGGTTTGATTTTTTTATGTGGTTTTAGCAAAGAAGTAATCGACACTTATATTATTGTGGTGGGTTTTCAGGCGGTGTTTAATCACACCAATTGCAATGTACGCTTAGGTCCTTTACGTTATTTAATAGTAACGCCTAACTTTCATCATTGGCACCATAGCCAAGACAAAGAAGCCCTAGATACCAATTACGCAGCACACTTTGCATTTATCGATTATATTTTTGGCACGGCTGCCAAATCTGACAAAATTTGGCCAGAAAAATATGGTGTACTAGGCGACTACGTGCCAGACGGATTTATCAATCAATTAAAGTTTCCATTTAAATGGAAAGGTGAATAATGCAAAACAATAGGGTGTGGGTGCAAGCTTTATTACAACAGCTCAATGGCGTATTGGTGGGCAAACCCCAGCAGGTACGGCAAAGTTTGTGTTGCTTGTTAGCGGGTGGCCACTTACTTATTGAAGACGTGCCCGGAGTGGGTAAAACCACTTTGGCACAAGCTTTAGCCTTAAGTTTAGGCCTTGATTTTGCAAGAGTGCAATTTACCCCCGACCTCATGCCTTCCGATTTATCGGGGGTTTCGGTGTATGACAGGCAAAGCCAAAGTTTTGTTTTTCATCAAGGGCCTTTGTTTTCTCAAGTGTTATTGGCCGATGAAATCAATCGTGCCAGCCCCAAAACCCAAAGCGCTTTATTAGAGGCCATGGAAGAAAAACAGGTGTCTATTGATGGTGCAAGTCGCCCTTTGCCACAGCCTTTTTTTGTGATTGCGACTCAAAATCCACTCGAACAATTGGGCACTTATGCATTGCCAGAATCACAGCTTGATCGATTTTTAATGCGCCTTTCTTTGGGTTACCCCGACAGAGCCGCCGAACGGGCTTTGTTAAAAGGCCAAGACAGGCGAGCAGTGCTGGCCCACTTACCCAGTGTGATTAGCCCTGCACAATTAGTACAACTTCAACAAGCGGTTTTAACCGTTCATGCCTCTGATGCTTTATTAGATTATTTACAAAATCTAATTGAAGCAACTCGCTCTGGCCAGTGGTTTGCCCAAGGCTTAAGCCCTAGAGCGGGAATTGCCATTTTAAAAGCCGCCAAAGCCCACGCCTTTATAGACCAGCGTGATTATGTGGCTCCCGATGATATTCAGGCTATTTTTGCCATTTGCGCCAGCCATCGTTTAAGCGCCTTACCGCAAGCGGGCAGAAGTATTCATCAACAAGTCTTGGCTTTATTAAAAGCAACTCCTATTTCTTAATAGCGGGAATTGAGCATTTGATTGTCCAATCAATATATGACAAAACCCCCAAGCACTCAAGCGCCCTCTACCGAGGCGGCGGCCACTATCCCGCTAAAAAAACTGAATTTTGTGAGTCGTTGGTTTAATCAACGTTTACCTCTTCAGGACTCTATTGAGCTCTCGCAGCGCAATATTTATATATTGCCCACTGCCGCAGGACTCATGCTTGGTGTTACTTTGTTATTGTTATTGCTCACCAGTATTAACTACCAACTTAATTTGGGTTATTTGTTTACTTTTTTATTGGGCTCTAGTGTGATGGTGGCCACCTATATGACGCAGGCCAATTTACAAGGTTTAAAAATTCAGTTGGTGGCAGCTCCTGCTGTGTTTGCCAACCAAATAGCCAATATTAAAATTGCGTGTTACAACCCGTCCAAGCGGGCCAGATATGCTATTGCGATGAGCCAATTACAAAGGCCCGATTGGATTTGGACCGATTTAAGCCCTCAATTTACCACTGAAATTCAGCTTAGTTTAGGCCAATTGCAAAGGGGCGAACATACTTTGGCCTCGCTCATAATTGAAACCCGTTTTCCTATTGGCGCGTTTAGAACCTGGTCTGTTTGGCGTCCAGCCAGCTCTATTTGGATTTATCCAGCCCCAGAACTCAACCCGCCAGCTTTCCCTGTACAAATTCATTCTGAAAGTGGTCAGGCAAGCCCTTTAAAAGATAAAAAAGATGAGTTAGATGAGGTACGTAGCTACCGCCAAGGCGACCCTTTCAATCATATTTTATGGAAACGGGCAGCCAAGACTTTTAGTAGTCTAGATGACAGTGTAGATGACATCAACAAGGGTTTATTAAGCAAGACTCATTCACCACAATCGCTACATTTCAATAAGCCTATTGCGTTGACTTTAGCCTCGACTCAATTAAAGTCGCTAGAAGCGAGCTTGTCGCGCCTGTGTGCTTGGGTTTTGTTAGCCGAAGCGCAATCCCTGTCTTATTCACTTGAACTTGCAGGCCTCCAATTAGCCGCCTCTAATGGGCCATTGCATCAGCAAAACTGTCTGCAGGCTTTGGCTAGTTTTGGACAAACCCATCAAAGAAAATTATCTACCCTAGAGGCTTTGACCCAATGAGCAGAGTTTCTTTCCTAAGCAAGCAATTTTCGCAATTACCGCGCGAAAGCCAAGATGCCTTGTTTTTGATTGGTGTCATTAGCTGTGTGCTGCTACCCCATTTTTCTCACTTACCTAGTTGGGCTCCTATTTACACCCTTGTGTTATTAGGTTGGCGAGCTCTTTTGGCTTGGCGAGGCCGCACTATGCCGCATAGAGCTTGGCTCATGTTGCTATTGGCTATTGCGGTGGGTGGCACTTGGTGGAGCTTTAAAACTTTGGTGGGTAAAGATGCAGGCGTTACCTTAATTGTGATTTTATTAGCGCTTAAAACGCTAGAGGCCAAAGCCAAAAGAGATGCTTATGTGATTTTTTTCCTGAGCTTTTTTTGCATGCTGAGCCAGTTTTTATATTCGCAATCTTTGTTAACCGCCCTTAGCATGACGGTGGCTTTTGTGGGCTTGTTGAGTGCCTTGGTACAAGCACATATGCCAGTAGGCAATGTGACTTGGCGTCAAACTACTGGTATGGCGCTACGTATGATGTTGTGGGGTAGTCCCATTATGCTGGTGTTATTTATGGTGTTTCCAAGAATTGCACCTCTTTGGGGTTTACCTAATGGTGGCGCCTCTGGCAAAACTGGCTTAAGCAATGAAATGCGGGTGGGCAATCTAGCAAGTTTGGCACAAGACGATAGTATTGCTTTGCGTGTTTTATTTAAAGGACAAACAGTAGCGCAATCGCAGGCCTATTTTAGAGGCCCAGTTTTAGACTGGCTTAATGATCAAACTTGGCGCAGTTACCCCTTAGATGGGGCAGCTCATCACCCTGCTAATTCTTTGGCTTTTAAAGCCCCGCTACAAGTGTCTGGGCCAGCCTTATCTTATGAGGTAACGCTTGAACCTCAAAACAAACCTTGGCTAATGGTGCTGGATGCTACCCCAATAGCGCCTGCAGTTAATAATTACCAAACCCTGCCAACCCCTTATTTGCAATGGCTGACCGACAGGCCTATTACCGAGTTAATTCGTTATAAGGCAGTCAGTTATAGTCAATTTCAGTATGGGCCAACTGCCCCTAATGGGTATTTACAAAGTCAAATTGATTTACCCGAAGGGCTTAACCCACGCACCCGAGAGTGGGCTTTTGAAATCAGAAAAAATCCCCAATATGCTCAGGCCAATGCTCAAGAATTAAGCAAAATGTTGCTGCAACATTTAAATACCCAAGGCTATGTTTATACCCTTCAGCCTGGTAGCTTTGGAGACCATTCTGCTGATGAGTTTTGGTTTGATAAAAAACAGGGCTTTTGTGAGCATATTGCCTCTAGTTTTGTGATTCTTATGAGGGCTTTAGGGGTTCCGGCACGAGTGGTGACGGGTTATCAAGGCGGAGCAATCAATCCTAATGATGGTTATTGGGAGGTAAGACAATCCGATGCCCATGCCTGGGCTGAAATATGGCAAAAACCAGATGAACAAGGCAATGGCGGTTGGATTCGTGTCGATCCTACTTCTGCTATAGCACCTGAGCGAGTGGCCAGTCAAAACCGGCTACAAACCAAAGCCAATCCCATTGCTGGAGCAGTGAATAATTTATTGGGTCCCTCTTTAAGTGGGTCTTTGGTGGATTGGGGCAAAACAATTACCCAACAATGGAGCGCGCTTAATAATTTATGGAATCAAAATATTTTAAATTACAGCCAAAATCAACAATTTAACTTATTAAAAAAATTAGGTTTTAGCCAACCTAATTGGCAAGACTTAAGTTTTGTGGTGTCTGGGCTCATCTTATTAGCCTTGCTTGGATTTACGATTTTTCATTATTGGCAAGGCAAACAGCATGACCCTTGGTTAAAAATGTTAGATCAATCTAGGCAGCTAACGAAATTAGCAGGCCTACCATTAGAACAAGAACATGCTAGCCCTAGGGCATTGGCTTTACTTTGGCAAAAACAATACCAAAATAAAGCTTCTAGTGAAACACTAGCCATTATTGAGTTCTTGTTGGCAATGGAAAATCAACGATATGGAGCGAATAGTTCTACTAATAAGCAATTGGCAATTCGAAAATTGCAGGGGCAATTTAAAAAAATAAAATGGCCCAAGCAATTAAAGACTAAATTTTAAAATAAATACGAATAGGTGTGTGTGATGAAGCGACAAGGTGGAGCTATTTTGGTTTAACATTGACCTCATGATACGTCTGTCCGAACTTAAACTCCCCCTTGACCATACCGAACTTGATTTAGCCCTATTGATTTACACCACCTTAGGTGTAAAGGCTGAACAGGTTTCGAAGATTTTGCCCTTTAAACGCAGTTTTGATGCCAGAAAAGCCTCTATTTTGGCGGTTTTTATTGTGGATGTGGAGCTTGTTAGCCCCGCCCTTGAAATTCAAGTCTTGCATCAACTCAAAGGCAAACCTCATATTGCGCCTGCGCCCGATATGCGTTACCCCTTGCCTTATCAAGCTCCCCTTGATTTACCCATTCGACCGGTAGTGGTGGGTTTTGGCCCTTGCGGTATTTTTGCTGCCTTGGTGTTGGCTCAAATGGGCTTTAAACCGATTGTGCTTGAACGAGGCACAACCGTGAGGCAACGTACCAAAGACACTTGGGATTTATGGCGCAAAAACAATTTGCATGCCGAATCCAATGTGCAATTTGGTGAAGGCGGTGCGGGTACTTTTTCTGATGGCAAACTTTATAGCCAAATCAAAGACCCTCGCTTTTTAGGCCGTAAGGTCATGAATGAGTTTGTTAAAGCGGGTGCGCCTGCCGATATTTTGCTCGACTCCCATCCGCATATTGGTACCTTTAAATTGGTCAAGGTAGTTGAAAACCTGCGCCAGCAAATTATTGATTTAGGCGGTGAAATTCGTTTTCAACAACGTGTCACTGATATTGTTTTAAGTAACAACTTCAATAACACGACAGGGCATGCTCAAAAAATAAGCGGTTTAGTCGTGTGGGATGCCCTCAACCAACGCAGCTATGAATTAGCTGCCGAGCATGTGGTAATGGCGTTAGGCCATAGCTCCCGAGACACCTTTACCATGTTGCATGAGCGAGGAGTGCATTTGCTAGCCAAGCCGTTTTCAATTGGCTTTAGGCTAGAGCATCCGCAAGGGGTAATTGATAAAGCCCGTTGGGGCCGTCATGCAGGTCACAAGGCCTTGGGTGCAGCCGAATATCGTTTGGTGCATCATGCCAGCAATGGTCGTGCGGTTTATAGCTTTTGTATGTGCCCAGGCGGCACTGTGGTGGCGGCAACCTCCGAGCCCGAACGTGTAGTAACTAACGGCATGAGCCAATATTCGCGTAACGAACGCAATGCCAATGCAGGTATTGTGGTGGGTATTCAACCAGAAGACTTTACTACCGAACGCCAAGCCGATGGTTCAGTCAGCCCCTTGGCAGGTATGGCGTTTCAGCGCCAGTTGGAATCCCATGCTTATGTTTTAGGTGGGAAAACTTACGAAGCGCCTGGTCAAAAAGTCGTCGATTTTCTAAAAAATGAAGCCTCACACACCTTGGGCAGTGTGATTCCATCTTATAAGCCTGGGGTAAAGTTAACCAATCTGGCTAGCGCTTTACCCGATTACGCGATTACTGCGATTCGTGAGGCAATTCCGGCTTTTGGCAAACAAATCAAGGGCTTTGATATGGATGATGCGATTTTTACGGGTGTAGAAACCCGAACTTCATCGCCTTTGTCTATTCCACGTGGCCTTGACTTTCAAAGCGTCAATACAAAAGGCTTGTATCCTGCAGGCGAGGGTGGTGGTTTTGCTGGTGGTATTTTATCGGCTGGGGTAGATGGTATAAAAGTAGCAGAAGCTTTGGCCCAACAAATTTTGAATCCAACTTAAAAAACCGTCTCGATTATTTTTAAAAAAGCGTGTCTGAATTCATTTTCAGACACGCTTTTTTTCGTCTTCACATAATCCCCACCCAACCTTCATGACTTGCTCATACGCCCTTCAAACAAGAGTTTTACAGTTGTCTTCACTTGTGAAAGCAAGCGCATAAGTTCTTAGAAACTTCATGCTGCTGCTTTCAAATTCGTAACGCTAACCAAGGGAGCATTCAAAATGAACATGAAATTAGGCTTTAAAATTTTGGCCATGTTGGGTATTACATTGTTAATAAGCATTAGCTTAATAATGGTACGCGGTTTAATTAATGAGCGAAGTAATAGAGCGCAAGAAGTGAGGTACACGCTAGCCGAAAACAGTGCGGGAGCTCAAACTATTAGTGGCCCTTTTTTAATTGTGCCTTATGTCCTAGAGGAAACTAAAAATAATGGGGGAAAGGGCGATTCAACTACTGATAAAACTCAACATCTACTTATTTTTACCCCTGAAGAGCTCAATAGCCAATCACAACTTAAAACTGAAATAGTGAAACGTGGTTTATTTGAAGCTCCCTCTTACACCGCTAAAAATGTAATGACAGGTTTTTTTAAACCCAACAAAGATATACTGGCACTTCAAAAACTAGACGCTAACCAAAAAATTGTTTGGCAAAAAGCTTATGTAAGTTTAGGACTACAAGACCCCAAAGGCATTCGAGAGGTGAGGGCGAGTTTGGGTAACTCTAATTTAGAATTTGAACCTGGTCATAGTGTGAACAATTGGGTCAATACTGCTACCGGTATTCATTCTAAAATTGCTGAAAGTAGTGAGCTTTATCAACAACTAATTTCTCAAGAGGTGAGCTTTAAAATTGATCTGGAGTTAGTGGGCACACAAAGTTTTATGATAGACCCAGTTGGCACTCATTCTAAAATTGATATTCAAGGTAATTGGCCTCACCCTAGTTTTAAAGGGACTACTCCCTTTAGCCGCTCTGTTACCGAAAAGAATTTTGCTGCTACTTGGAAAACAAATGACTTAGCACGAGGTATTGCGCTTCAAACTTGTAAAGCAGACGATATTAATTGCAATCAAGCCAAACCTTATAACAACTTAGTTGGTCTTGATTTTATCGACCCAGTAGACCGTTATGTTTTATCTGACAGAACGGCTAAATATGGTGAGTTATTTTTAATTTTGACTTTTGCTGTTTTGTTTTTAATGGAAATTTTAAGAAGTAAACCGATTCATCCAATGCAATATGCATTAGTAGGTTTTGCGACTTCTGTGTTCTTTTTATTAACCTTGTCTTTATCTGAACATGTACCGTTTTTCTGGGCTTATGGCATAGCGGCTTTGGCATCGGTGGCATTACAAAGTTTTTATGCCAAAGCGGTACTTCAACACAAAAATATGAGTCGAATTTTTACGGGTTCATTATTATCTTTGTATGGTCTTTTATACTTTATCTTGAAGTCAGAAGACGCAGCTTTAATGGTGGGAAGTTTGGCAGTTTTTGCAATGTTGGCAGGCTTTATGATGTTAACTCGTAATGTGAACTGGTATGCATTATCTCAATCTGAAAAAAAGGCCGATACACAAGCCAATAATATTTATCTTTAAATAATTAAGCAGTAGTATTGGGCTTTTAAAAGCGTAATTAAGGCACAATGCTACTGCCAACTTTATTAATGATAAAAACCACCAAAAAACTCTCGCTTTACAGGCTTGGCTCCATTGAAAATGAATAAATATCAATTAAATAATGGATACTATTTTGTAATGGCCTCTTAAGCCTTAAACCTGCGGTACAGAGTTTTGATTAACGGTTTTTTTATAAGCAAGGCAATTGCCCTAATAGGCTTAAAGCCTTGCTTTTTTGTTGTTTGAATTGCTCGTAAAAAATGGTGATGTTATGCCGCATATTGTATTAATCGAAGACGAATCCAGCATTGCTGATACCTTGAGTTTTATTCTTCAACGCGAAGGTTTTTTGGTGTCTTGGTATGGCCTAGCGCAAGAGGGTTTAAAACGAATCGAGCAAGGTGATGTAGATTTATTAATTTTAGATGTGGGCCTGCCAGATGCCAATGGCCTTGATGTGTTAAAACAGCTGCGTAAAACCAGTGAATTACCCGTCATTATGCTGACTGCTCGTGGTGAAGAAATGGACAAAGTGTTGGGCCTAGAATTAGGTGCCGATGATTATGTAGTAAAACCCTTTAGCCCCCGAGAAGTAGCGGCTAGGGTGAAAACGGTTTTAAAACGTCAAGCTTCTACGGCGAGTACCAGTACCAGTAACACTACTAATATTGCTGCACCAGCGAATGCTAATAACTTAGTTTCAAATTCAAACGCTGCCTTAAATTCAAATTCAAATTCAAGTCTAACAATTGCAAGCAACTCTAGTCACACCACAGCCGATCTTGCCAATTCTGCTAATAGTGCCTCACATGGTTTTTTATTAGATGAAGTGGGCTTGAGAATTTATTTCTTAGACCAAGTTTTAAGTCTAACCCCCTCAGAATTTAAAATTTTGCGTTGCCTAATTCAAAGGCCTGGAAAAGTTTGGAGTCGCGCGCAATTATTAGAAGAGTTAGGCGACTCGGCCCTTGATAGTTTTGAGCGCACGGTTGATACGCACATCAAAAGTACCCGTCTTAAACTCAAAACGATTCATGCCCAATATGATCCTATCGAAACCCACCGAGGCTTTGGTTATAGTTTAAAACCTCAATTAGTGCTTGCATCATGAGATTTTCATTACGCATCTTTTTAGGTTTTTTCTTCTTGGTTTCTATTGCGGCAGCTTATGGTGTTTGGTTAATTCGGGAAGAGTTAAAGCCTGGAGTGAGGCAAGCGAGTGAAGATGTATTGGTTGATAGCTCTCATTTATTCGCCGAGTTTTTATCGCCTCAAATGAGCGCTGATGAAACACCTCATCAAGCAACATTTTTAAGCCTTTTTCAAGCTTATCAAAATCGCCAACCTAAAGCGCAAGTTTGGAGTGTGCCCAAAAACAAAGTAGAACTTCGTATGTATGTAACTAACGCCAAAGGTATTGTGGTTTTAGATTCTACTGGGCAATTCATAGGACAAGACTTTAGCCAATGGCGAGATATAAAACTAACTTTAGAGGGCAAATACGGAGTACGAACCAGTCGCCGTGAACCTAGCAATGCACTTAGCTCTGAAATGTATGTAGCAGCACCTATTTATCATAATCAACATACCAAGCAAATTGTAGGCGTGGTAACCGTGATTAAACCCAATGGTGGTATGGAGCC
>CAZKWC010000061.1:10879-17517 GCA_964556425.1 uncultured Limnohabitans sp.
CCAAGCAAATTGTAGGCGTGGTAACCGTGATTAAACCCAATGGTGGTATGGAGCCCTATATTCAACATGCCAAAAATAAATTAGCTTGGGCGGGGGTTTATTTAATTGTGGCCTGTTTGTTTTTAGGTGCTATATTTTCTTGGGCGCTATCGCATGCCATATCTAAATTAACCCATTATGCCGAGCAAGTCAGCAGGGGCAAACAACAAGCGGCACCCAAATTTTGGGCCAATCGAGAGCTTAATTCTTTGGCTCAAGCACTCGACAAAATGCGCAGTGAGTTAGATGGTCAGGTCTATATTGAACAAACCCTACACAGCTTTACCCATGAATTAAAATCGCCCTTAACTGGCATTAGAGGCGCTGCAGAGGTGCTAGTTGAACCACTTGAGCCCGACCAAGTCAGGCACTTTTCTAATTTAATTTTGGCAGAAGTAGAGCGTTTGCAACTGATTGTCGATCGATTGTTAGAGCTTGCTCGATTAGAAAACCGACAAGATCTGCAACTCGAAAAAATGGCCGTGGTTGATTTGATTTCACCTTTATTGCAAGCTTTATCTTTGCAAATGACAGGAAGACATTTGGTTGTAGATGTTGCAGAAAATTTGCTGATTCGATGCGAGCCTTTTTTACTTGGGCAAGCACTTCGCAACTTATTGCAAAATGCAATTGACTTTACCCCTCCTGGCCAAAAGATTGTGATTCAGGTTAGGCCTGACAGCAGCCATAAAAAAGTGATTTTTAATATTCATAATTTTGGCACAGCTATTCCCGAATATGCCAAAGATCGTTTGTTTGAGCGTTTTTACTCATTACCTAGTCCGCACCGAAAAGGCAAGGGTAGCGGTTTAGGCTTGGTACTGAGCCAAACGATTGCCCAACTGCATGATGGACATTTAAGCATTCACAATCATGTTGATGGCGGAGTGCTTGCCACACTAGAAATTCCAGTTGGATGAAAAGAAATGGATTATTAGCGAAATTAACCCGCTATTAGCGCTTATTACTGATGTTTTAGTAGATGATAGCTTATTTACCTTATGTATTGGCTTTACCGGTCACGCTGGTGCTATACGAGGTCTTCAATCCCCCTTAAAATGGTGATATTCTTGTTTTGAAAAGGCATTTTTTATGAGCACTTCTTCCGCCAAAGCTAAATTCAACTGGGCCGACCCTTTATTGTTAACCAGTCAACTCACCAGTGACGAACGCCAAGTCATGGAGGCTGCCAACAGTTATTGCCAAGAACGTTTAGCCCCACGAGTAGTGCAAGCCTTTCGAAATGAATACACCGATGTAGCAATTTTCAAAGAAATGGGCGACTTAGGTTTGTTAGGACCCACTATTCCTGAAGAATACGGCGGTGCTGGCCTTAATTATGTATGTTATGGCTTGGTGGCCCGTGAAGTAGAACGTGTGGATTCTGGCTATCGCTCTATGATGAGTGTACAAAGCTCTTTAGTTATGGTGCCTATTAACGAATTTGGTACAGAGGCCCAAAAACAAAAATATTTACCCGGTTTAGCTCGTGGCGATCAAATTGGTTGCTTTGGTTTAACCGAACCTAATCACGGCTCGGATCCTGCCAGCATGATTACCAGAGCCAAAAAAGTGCCGGGTGGTTACAGCTTGTCTGGTGCCAAAATGTGGATTAGCAACTCCCCAATTGCCGATGTATTTGTGGTCTGGGCCAAAGATGATGAGGGTGCAATTAGAGGCTTTATTCTTGAAAAAGGCTGGAAAGGCTTATCTGCTCCTGCCATTAAAGGCAAAGTAGGCTTGCGTGCTAGCATTACTGGCGAAATTGTCATGGATGAAGTGTTCTGCCCTGAAGAAAATGCCTTCCCCGATGTGCGTGGTTTAAAAGGCCCGTTCACCTGTTTAAACAGTGCCCGCTTTGGTATTGCATGGGGTGCTTTAGGTGCCGCCGAAGACTGCTGGCACAGAGCCCGTCAATACACCATGGACCGTAAACAATTCGACAAACCACTAGCGGCCAATCAGCTCATTCAAAAGAAATTAGCCGATATGCAAACTGAAATTACCTTGGGCTTGCAAGGCTGTTTACGTTTGGGTCGTATGAAAGATGAGGGTACTGCTGCTGTTGAAATTACCTCCATTATGAAACGTAATAGCTGTGGTAAAGCCCTTGATATTGCCCGTTTAGCCCGCGATATGATGGGTGGCAATGGTATTAGCGATGAATTCGGTGTGGCAAGGCATTTGGTCAATCTTGAAGTAGTGAACACCTATGAAGGCACTCACGACATTCATGCCTTGATTTTAGGTCGTGCTCAAACCGGTATTGCAGCTTTCTAAATTTTAGAATTTAGCTATTAAAAAAAGCCAAAGCTTATTTTTAGCTTTGGCTTTTTTAATTCAAATACTCTCAGAATGCCTGCTTAGCTAGTCAAAATAAGAAAAAACTTAAGCTGCCATTGGCTGTAAATGACTGATATTAAGTTGTGCGGTAAAGCGTTTACGATTAGCCAAAACATTGTCCTTTTTAAGGCTGGCAATGGTTCGAGAAATCGACTCGGGTGCCACATCTACAATGTGGGCCATATCTTTGATAGAGGGCATTAAACAATTGAGCTCGGTTTTAGCCATCACTGTTTTAGCGTCTGGCTTTACCATCATCATTAACAAATGAGTTAATCGCTCTTGTGCCGAGCCACAACGCAAATAGGCCACCACATCTTTACAACGTTTATAACTTTGAATTAACACTGTTTTTAAAACATCTGCAGGCAACTCACTGTTGACGGCAAACTCACGTTGAATCGTACAGGGGGTAATGGTGACGTATTCCATACTAAGCTGTGATTCTGTGAAGCGCTCTACGCCTAAATAATCGCCTGGTAAAACCAAACGAACAAAAGTAGATTCACCTTTTTGATTCACATAATTGATGCGAATACAGCCCGAAACTAATAAATAATATTCGTTGAGGGTGGGCTCTGCAACCACTTGGTTGCTATCTAGGGTCCATTGAGAATGGGATTCTTTCATCACGATATCTGACATAACAACTTTCTTTACCGACCTTTAAAGGCCTTATTTTCAAAAAGAGGCAAGACAAATCACTAAGGGAAGTGAACTTGACTTGTGTGCTTGAGAAAATAGAAGTGGCCCACTTTTTAAAGGCGACCCACTTCTTTAGGCTAAAGGGGGTGCTCTGGGGGCTTGTTCAGTCCAGCTAAAGTCTAATTGATGAAAGATAAGGGTATGAACTCGCCATGTGACAGATGCCTCTGGCAAATACACCACTGTGCTAGTTACACTAGCTGAGGGTATGCTCAGTACATTGACATGGTGCGAGCAATATTCGCAGTTGGTATGCTGGAATAAATGAGGCGGTACATGAGCCGGCCTTTGATTACTTTTGGCAATGACTTCGCCGTTGCGACTCATTGCCCACCACTGATTATTTTGTGTGGTACAAACCTCTACCCACTGATCGAACTCGGACATTGCCGAAATAACTTCAAAATCAGCCTCGGTGCTGGACTCGGACATCCATATCACATCGCCTTGTATATTTTTGACTTCGTTAAAAGTAAAGGCCCAAGCCAAAGTAGGGCTTAGCGCATTGAACAAAATTGCCAATACTGCCAAACCACTAATAATTCGCTTTTGAAACCTTTTTACCAACATACCCAACCAAATAATTCAATGTCCGATTTAACTTCAGTTAATTTTAACTAAAGTCGATGACAGTTTTCTTAATCTAGATCAATCTAGATCAAGAAGCCGCTGCGCGTTTAGTAGCGGCCTTATTAAAAGCTTGGCTTGCACCATAAGCTTCAAGCCCTAACTTTAGCACAGTCACGACTTCTGGGCCAAGATCGTTTTCTAGTTCTTTTTCTGCCACTTGTACGGCTTGTTCAAAAGCGTTCAGCCAGGCAAAACCTGTATCGGTAAACTCAATCCAAAAAATTCTTTTGTCAAAACTGTCTTGTGTCTTTTTTACCAAGCCCCAATTTTCACATTGCTTAACCAAACTACTCATGGCTTGTTTACTCACGCCTGCATTAATAGCTAAATCCATTAACTTTGCACCTTTTTTGGGCAAATGCCGAGTGATGTGTATATGCGCCGCCACCAACTGACCACGAGCTGCTAAATTGGCTAAAGACAAAGGTAAATCTAATTGTCTCGCCATGACTTGTAAGACCCTGGCGTCGTAACGTCTTAAGGCATCACCCATGAGGCGGCCAAAATGTGTTTGTCTTAATTCATCAAAAGTATTATTATGGGGGTTATTGGTCATAATGCATATAGTAAAGCAAATTGACTAAAAAAAGTAGTTTCAAAGATGTATTCATCGAATAAACTACTGTTCATCTAAGCAGTAGTTTTCATTGTCTTCACTCATTTGGGTAGGAAAATGGCTATTTATTGCTCTCTTGTTGGTTCTACATTTGGAGTCTTATCATGGATGTATTTGGTAAAAGCGCCCCGGTTAACAGCGAAAAAGCAAAAGCCCTTCAAGCCGCCTTGGCACAAATTGAAAAACAATTTGGCAAAGGTACTATCATGCGTTTGGGCGAAGGCGAAGTAGTAGAAGACATTCAAGTAGTCTCTACTGGTTCATTGGGTTTAGACGTGGCTTTAGGCGTAGGCGGCCTGCCACGTGGCCGTGTAATTGAAATTTATGGCCCAGAGTCTTCTGGTAAAACCACCTTAACACTGCAAGTCATTGCAGAAATGCAAAAACTAGGCGGCACTTGTGCTTTCGTAGATGCCGAACATGCCCTAGACACCCAATATGCACAGGCTTTAGGCGTTAATTTACAAGATATGTTGATTAGCCAACCCGATACTGGTGAACAAGCCCTTGAAATTGTCGACTCATTAGTGCGCTCTGGAGCGGTTGACTTAATCGTCGTGGACTCGGTGGCTGCTTTAACTCCAAAAGCCGAATTAGAAGGTGAAATGGGTGACTCTTTACCTGGCCTGCAAGCTCGCCTCATGAGCCAAGCCTTGCGTAAACTCACCGCTACCATCAAAAAAGCCAACTGTATGGTGATTTTTATTAACCAAATTCGTATGAAAATTGGTGTGATGTTTGGTTCGCCAGAAACTACCACTGGTGGTAATGCGTTAAAGTTTTACGCCTCTGTTCGTTTAGACATTCGCCGTACCGGCACGATTAAAAAAGGCGAAGACTCGATTGGTAACGAGACCAAAGTCAAAGTAGTCAAAAACAAAGTGGCCCCGCCATTTAAAACTGCCGAGTTTGACATTATGTTTGGTGAAGGTATTTCACGTCACGGTGAAATCATTGACTTAGGTGTACAGCACCGCATCGTTGAAAAATCAGGTGCTTGGTATGCCTATAACGGCGAAAAAATCGGTCAAGGTCGTGATAACGCCCGTGAATTTCTAAAAGAAAACCCAGACCTTTCAGTTGAAATTGAAAACAAAGTACGCACTGCTTTAGGTGTGCCTTTGTTACCAGTTAAAGGACCAAGTGCTGCAGACAAAGCTGCCGCAAAAGCAGCCGATAAAGCCGCTAAAGAGGCAGCCAAAGAAGCGGAAAAAGCCGAAAAATTAGCAGCCAAAGCGTCAAAAGCCGCACCCGCTAGCAAAGAACCTGAAGTCGCTGCGGAGTAAACATGAATTGGCGTCGTCCTTACTTGCCCCAAGAAAACACTTCTGCTTATGCCAAGCGAAATGCTTCATCGCCCGAGCAAGATAAAGATGACGCTGATTTAAAAACCATTGCCCAATGGAGCGGGGCGAGCGCGGAAAATACAGCTGATTTAAGTTCTGATTCAGATAGTAATTCAGCCAATAATGATAATGATAATGATAATGATAATGATAATGATAATGTTACTCGTTCCAGTCCGTTTTCTAGGCAAAAGGGCTCGCAAGAACTAGAGTCCAGAAACAATAACAACAATGCCAAGGGTCAATGGTCTCATCAACAGAGCCCACAGCGCAAAGGCCCGAGCCTAAAAAATAGGGCGCTTCGCTTACTTACTCTCCGCGAACACTCCAGGCCCGAGCTTGAACGAAAATTAGCCATTCACGAAGAACAAGCAGGACAGTTAGCATTGGTACTAGATGATCTAGAAGCCAAAGGTTTTATTAGCGAACAACGTGTGGTTGCCTCTGTGGTCTATAGGCGAAGTGGCAAACTAGGAGCCAAACGAGTAGGTCAAGAGTTGCAACACAAAGGCATTAGCCAAGAAGCAGTAAAAGAAGCAGTTGCCGAACTACAAACCACCGAACTTGACCGAGCCCGAGCAGTTTGGTTGAAAAAATTTGGCCAAACGGCCACCACTCCCAAAGAAAAAGCCAAGCAATTGCGTTTTTTAATTAGCAGAGGGTTTAGTACCTCCGTGCTTTATGAAGTTTTAGGCACATATGTAGATGAGTTTCTGCCTTTTGATGACGAATAAGTTCACTTTAGCTACTAATCGTTGCATCTCAATTAGTCACTTTTTGTTTTCAAGTGAGTTGCCATCAAAAAAAGCCACTTCTGTAGTGGCTTTTCTGTTCTTAATTCAAATTTATCTTCAATAAGTAAACCTTACAATTCACCTAAGCCGATAAAGTTGAAAGTAAGAAGTTTTTAACCCAGCATTAATTCTAAATTTTGCACTGCCGCACCGCTGGCACCCTTG